>NZ_JAUUTW010000147.1 GCF_030676415.1 Peribacillus frigoritolerans
CACATTTCACAATAAATAATTCTTTTTCTCAAAGTTAGATCAAGAATGGTTTCAAGGTCCGTTTTACTAAAGGAAAATACACTCATTAGTTGAACAAATATGAAGATATCCTGAAAAACCCTTAAAATTTTTTATCTTTTTTCATGACCTTATGAAACACAAAAGACCAGCCGGATGGGCTGGTCTTTTTAAATGGCTTGGCGGCGTCCTACTCTCACAGGGGGAAACCCCCAACTACCATCGGCGCTGAAGAGC
>NZ_JAUUTW010000148.1 GCF_030676415.1 Peribacillus frigoritolerans
CGAAAATCATGGAAAAAATGGAGAAAGCGGGATGTCCGAAACATATTGCTACATTTGTTATTCCGACTGGATACTCGTTTAACCTTGATGGCTCTACATTATACCAAGCGTTAGCAGCTATCTTCATCGCTCAAATGTACGGAATCGATTTAAGCGTGTATGAGCAAATTACGCTAATGCTAGTGTTAATGATCACGTCCAAGGGGATTGCGGGTGTACCGGGTGTATCTTTCGTAGTTCTTTTAGCGACATTGG
>NZ_JAUUTW010000149.1 GCF_030676415.1 Peribacillus frigoritolerans
GGGAAATGGAATGGTGGGCCTAAATGGACTCGAACCATCGACCTCACGCTTATCAGGCGTGCGCTCTAACCAGCTGAGCTATAGGCCCATTCACATAAATAATAAGCTTCTGCTTCCCAAGCTTATCGCGGGATTGCTATTTAATTGAATGAATCACTCATTCAAAACTGAACAAAACAAAAGCGCTCTCGTAATTATCCTTAGAAAGGAGGTGATCCAGCCGCACCTTCCGATACGGCTACCTTGTTACGACTT
>NZ_JAUUTW010000150.1 GCF_030676415.1 Peribacillus frigoritolerans
CTTTGCACTTTAAACTAGAAGTACTTAAATATATGAACGAATATGGGGCATCGATCAACGAGACCGCTGTACACTATAACCTTCCTTCCGATTCTACACTTTTGAATTGGGCAAATCAGTTTAAGGATGGAGGTATAGACGCCCTTAAACCAAAGAAAAAGGGGCGTCTATCCATGAAAAAAGAAACTAAGAAAAAATCGCCAGCTAATGGCTCTCAAGAAGCACTTCTTGCCGAATTAGAATACTTACGTGCAG
>NZ_JAUUTW010000151.1 GCF_030676415.1 Peribacillus frigoritolerans
ATTGACCTTCCCATTTAGAGATGACGATTGCTGCAAGTGAATTACCGATAACGTTTACTACTGTACGTCCCATATCAAGAATACGGTCGATACCGGCAATAAATGCTAGACCTTCAATAGGAATACCGACAGTTCCCAATGTCGCTAAAAGAACTACGAAAGATACACCCGGTACACCCGCAATCCCCTTGGACGTGATCATTAACACTAGCATTAGCGTAATTTGCTCATACACGCTTAAATCGATTCCGTACA
>NZ_JAUUTW010000152.1 GCF_030676415.1 Peribacillus frigoritolerans
CTATGGTGCCTTTGAGCCCATCCGTTAGTCTGACTCCGACGTCCACGGTGTACCACCGACTGTCGCGCCCTTTATGGGTAGCACTCATGGGAGATTAATCCTTTTTTGGTCGTCGCGCTAGCCTCTATTTAATTTGCTATAATTGGAGGTTTTTGTTTAACGATTGACCAAACTCAATCAGATCACTCATAAGGCTCAGCCTTTTTTTAAAAAGCATTTTTACTGGGTCTATTTTGTTGTGATTTTTTCTGGATT
>NZ_JAUUTW010000153.1 GCF_030676415.1 Peribacillus frigoritolerans
CACATTTCACAATAAATAATTCTTTTTCTCAAAGTTAGATCAAGAATGGTTTCAAGGTCCGTTTTACTAAAGGAAAATACACTCATTAGTTGAACAAATATGAAGATATCCTGAAAAACCCTTAAAAGTTTTTATCTTTTTTCATGACCTTATGAAACACAAAAGACCAGCCGGATGGGCTGGTCTTTTTAAATGGCTTGGCGGCGTCCTACTCTCACAGGGGGAAACCCCCAACTACCATCGGCGCTGAAGAGC
>NZ_JAUUTW010000154.1 GCF_030676415.1 Peribacillus frigoritolerans
GAAGCGTGGCGACATGTGGAGCTGACTGATACTAATAGATCGAGGACTTAACCAACGCTTTAAAAAAATGAAATACCTTCTTATTATCTAGTTTTGAAGGAATGAAAATTTCTTCTTGCATTTTCTCGAAAAGACGTTATAATAATATATGTCTTGAAAAAATGTTAACATTGTTTGGTGACGATAGCGAAGAGGTCACACCCGTTCCCATTCCGAACACGGCAGTTAAGCTCTTCAGCGCCGATGGTAGTTGGG
>NZ_JAUUTW010000155.1 GCF_030676415.1 Peribacillus frigoritolerans
TTCTGATGATTCTGCTGTCCATCACTGGACAGGTTACCAAGTGTACTTGGCTGTCATCAGACCTCCCCGGGTAAGAGTGCAATCTTTCCCTCCATCTATCTGCTTCATTTACTCTGTACCACCTTTGACAGTAAGGACTTTGTTTTGTTTCGCAAACTCATCCAATGATACCTAGCCTTATATGAAGTTCGTGTTCCTCAGACCGGAGGTTTGCCGCTTGCTTCCTTCAGATTCCACGTCACCGTGGACACCCTT
>NZ_JAUUTW010000156.1 GCF_030676415.1 Peribacillus frigoritolerans
TACTTTATCATGGAAACCATAGCCTAAGAACCAACGGTAAGCCATATTTGTTTCAGCTTCTTCAATCGTTTTACGCATGGAACGAATACCGAAGGTATACTGAATGAATGTCAGTTTAACTAAAATAACTGGATCAATACTTGGGCGTCCTACCTCTGAATACATATCTTTCACCAAGTCGTAAATGAAAGTGAAGTCAATGGAAGCCTCCATTTTACGAACCAAATGGTTCGCCGGCACCAGTTGATCTAAAGT
>NZ_JAUUTW010000016.1 GCF_030676415.1 Peribacillus frigoritolerans
TACACCGTCACTTTCGTTCCTTTTGAAAGTATTGCGACTATGCTTGCGGTAGCTTTCCCACTTTTTCGCATATTCAGTGAACCCGTGCTCACATTCACATATTTCGTCGTCGTTTTTGCAGGTGTGGCTGCCGTTGATCCCGATCCTGGCTTCGTTGACGATAAATACTTGGTACTGACATATCCTTCTTTTCCATTGGCTTTGACTTTCGCCCAGCCATTGGATTCCGAATACACCGTTACCTGTGTACCTCTTGTCAGCTTCGTGACTATGCTGGCACTACCACTTCCGCTTCTCCGCATATTTAGTGAACCTGTGCTCACATTTACATATTTTGTTGTCGTTTTAACCGTTGCCGCAGCTTTTTTTACCGCTCCGGGCTTCGTTGACGATAAATACTTGATACTGACATATCCTTCTTTTCCATTGGCTTTGACTTTCGCCCAGCCATTGGATTCCGAATACACCGTTACCTGTGTACCTCTTGTCAGCTTCGTGACTATGCTTGCACCTTCAGCCCCGGTTTTTCTCATATTGAGCGAACCGGAATTTACATGTACAAACATGACGTCTTCAATATTGGCCTGTTCATCATGTAGTGGAGCTGCAGATATTTTTTCTTCGAAAGCAACTGTAGACAACACTGCAAAACAGAAAGTTGGTATAATTAATTTCTTCATCTCATCCTCCCTACTAAAGAATTATATTTTTAACATTTATTTAAATATCGGTTAAAATAAGTATAACAACATAGGTATTTATACTCATCCACTTAAAATATATCATATTCCTTTAGATTTAGAGGGAGATAAAAGTAAACTAATAGACATTTGAGTAATTAAGTAGAACTATTCGCAATGAAGCTTATGCGACAAGCAAATGATGAATATAAAGTATATTGATATACTTACTTTCGCTCAAATTAATGCTTATGAGACGAGCATCTTTCTGCATTTACCGAATATATATAAAGGGTAAGCACACGATCTTTATATTTGACGGATCGAGGCAATAACCTATATAATAACTGTATATAACTTATAAGAATCCTTCTGTTAAGGGGAGTAGCTATACAATAAAGTCGTCAGTACAGGATTGAATCCTCGGCTTTATTGGCAACTGATTTTAGTTGTTAGCAAGACCTTGCCGATTATTTGGTGAGGTCTTTTAATTTTGAAAAGACGGAATAACCAATAATCGGTTATTCCGTCTTTTTTGATTCGAAAAATTGCACAATAGAGGTGAAAAGCATGCAGAACTATAATGAATTAGCTCAAAGCGTTAAGATTTCCGATGATAAAAAGCATATATTGCTTGATGCCGACCCATCTTTATCACTGATTGGAAAAGGCCGCAGCGCATATGTATTCCGAATACATTCCACCAATAAGGCACTAAAAGTGTTTTTCCCGGATCATACTCACACAGCTAAAGTTGAAGCTGAAATATACAAAACCGTCCAATCCATCGAATACTATCCAACTCTATATGATGCGGGGATAAATTACCTGGTTATAGATCACATTGAAGGACACACTCTTTTTGAATGTTTAACATTGGGAATCCCTATAACGGAAGAAAACATTGCGGAGATAGACCATGCCCTGCAATTGGCAAGGAAAAAGGGATTGAATCCTTCGGATATCCATTTACGAAACATCTTCATCACTTCCGAAAAAAAGGTGAAGATCATTGACGTTGCAAGGTTTAAGCAAGTAAAATCCTGCAATCAGTGGCACGACTTGAAAAGTGCATTTCACCTTTTCTATTCGAAGTCATTTTTTCCGAAGAAGATTCCCAGCTTCATACTGAATTCCATTGCAGCGATTTATAAAAAGAGATTTCTGCCCATCTGATCCTTCCTATAAAAAATCACATTGGAGGCACATATGAAAAAAATAATGACCATTGCTTTACTGTCCATCCTTACATTAAGCGGATGCTCGCTTTTGGGAGAAGTCAATTCATCATTGGAGTATGCAGATAATGCGACGGAGTATGTGAGTACCGTTAAGGAATTTGCCAATGAGGTGCCCGCATTGTCACAGGACGCCGTCACGAATGCCGAAGCAAGAGCAAATCTTGAAAAAGAACTGGAATTGATGAAAACGGAGATTGAAGAATTCAATGCAATTGAACCACCCCAAATCGCTGAAGGCATCCACGAGAAGATGGTCAGCTCAAATCAACAGCTTTCAGAGGGAATTGAATTATATCTGAATAATATTGAAAATGGCCAAATTGACCCTAAGGCATTGGAAGATTCAGAGATAATGAAATCAATCGATAATATAACAGGATTGGCAAAACAAATTGAAGAGTTGGGTAATTAAGCAGCCTGCAATGAATAAAAAGGAATCGCTTGAAACAAATTATTGACATGAAACCAAAAGGTTTTATATAATCAACAAAGCAAAACCAATTGGTTTCATATTTTCATTTAAAAAGGAGAATCAGTATGGAAAATCAACATACATTACAGGATATCAAGAAGACGGTTATTCTTGAAGCACCTATCCAAAAAGTTTGGGATACAGTTTCGACTGCAGAGGGCATAGCTTCATGGTTCATGCCAAATGATTTTCAACCGAAAGTGGGACATGAGTTCCATGTTCAATCACCTTTTGGTCCATCTCCTTGTAAGGTAATGGAGTTAGATGCTCCTCATCGGCTTTCATTCAGTTGGGATACGGACGGTTGGATCATTTCCTTCATTTTAAAAGAACTGGATGGCAAAACGGAGTTCACCCTTATTCATGGTGGTTGGAAAGAGCCTGAAACGATTCTTCCGAAACCGAACGAAAAAAGCTCAGTGATTCGCGATAGAATGGATCATGGCTGGGAACAGATCGTTAATGAAAAACTTAAAAAGGCTGTTGAAGGCTAAGTGTCCGCAGCAGAAAAGCACGATGTATTTCAGGCTATCGCCGACCCAACCCGCAGAAAGGTCCTGCAATTGCTTGCTGAAGGGGATTTACCCATTTCAGAAATCACTTCTCATTTTTCCATGAGCCGTACAGCGATTGCCAAGCATCTTCATATCCTGTCTGAAGCTGAATTGGTCAGTGGCCGGAAGGTAGGGAGAGAGAAACGCTTTCGGCTTCAGCCAGAACCTTTAGCGGAATTGAAACAGTGGCTTTCTTTTTACGATCAATTTTGGGATAACAAATTATCCATCCTTAAACATGTGATTGAAAATTCAGGGGAAAATGGATTGAAAGTCATCGAAAAAGAAAAGGAAACGGATGAACCATCATAATGAAGAAAACCCTCGGCGCATTGCACCGGGGGCTTTTTCATTAGTTTATGCATCCATCTCAATATTATGTTCTTTTCGCTTCCTGATGACCATCGTTAGCAATAGTAGTAGATTAAAGACAATGATGCATCCAGTAAGGAACACTATACTCGTTGTCAATGCATCCGTTCCAAGGCTCGTACTCATCGCCTGACGGAAGCCCATGACAGAGTATGTCATGGGTATGAACGGGTGAACATGACTGAAGAAGTTATTCGTCAGTTCCACAGGAAACATTCCTCCGCTTGCACCTAGCTGTAATACAAGGAATATCATCGCTAATAAACGACCTGGATTACCAAATCCTACGGTCAGGAAGGTAACGATGAACATGAAGGTAAGGGAAGTCAGTATGGAAACCCCAATGAATTGCCCCAAGTTCTCGACCTGTAAATCCATTCCCCAAATCATGATCGCATCCAACACTAATGCTGAAAGCGTCGCTTGGATAAATAGGACCGTAAATTTACTGAACCACCATGCCACTCCTGATGTAGGCCTTGTAGAAGGCAAGCCTGTCGGGAATCCCATATTGAAGGCAATAGCTCCTACAAATAAACCAAGAGACAATACATAAGGAGCCAGGGCATGACCATAATTCGGCACGTCACTGCTTTTTTGTTCTTTAACCTGTGTCGGTTCAGCAATCATGCTGTAATTATCATCGGTTGTTTTATTTTCACTTATTTCTTCTGCACCATCACTGAGTTTTTCCGATAGCTCGACCGTTCCATCTTTAAGTGAGGAGATTCCATCACCCAATTTATCGGAACCTTCAGCAAGTGCTGATGAACCTTCATTGACCTTATCTGCGCCATCAGCAAGCTGGATGACTCCATTGCTCAAAGTAGGCAGATTGCTTGCCAATTGTTCAGTGCCTTTAACAAGTGCTGATGAGCCCTCGTTCAAGGCCGCTGAGTTGGCATTCAGTTGATTGGCCCCATTAGCAAGTTTGCTTGCCCCTTCGCCAACTTGGCTAACCCCAAATGTGTACTTCTCAAGACCATTCCCAAAGGAGGATGACCCTGCTTGAAGTTGTGAAACTCCATCAACCAACTGACCAGATCCCTCAGTTAGTTTTGAAAGGCCATTATTTAACGAGGAACCGCCTTGTGCTAACTGGTTGATCCCCTTCACTAATTCAGGTGTCTTTTCATTTAAACTTTGTGTTGCCGCCGTTAATTGATTGCTGCCTTCAACAGCTTCATTCAAACCGCCATATAATCGGGTTGAACCAGGAATCAATTGTTCTTCCAGTGCATTCCTTATTGCTGTATACCCGTTTAACGCTGAAACAGCGTTTGGATTTACTTTATTCACCGCATTATTTAAATTGGCCACTTGTTCTGGAAGCTGGCCTAATCCATTCAATACAGGCATTACTTTATCCGTTAATTGCGTTGATAAGTCGGATACACTTGCAGCAAGAGTCGATGCGATTTGTTTTTGTGCTTCCGCTTGGTTTTGAAGTTCATTTTGAATGGCTCCGATTAATTCGGATTGTTGTTCACTGGTCACGCTTTTGAATGCTTCCGTGTTTTGAACGGCACTGATCGTGCTCTGACCATTATTCGCAATTGTTGATTGAAGTTCCGTTAAGGCCGCTTGACTGTTATTGAGGTCTTCAGTAATGCCGGATACGGTACCGGACGTGCTGCTTCCTGCGGGAACAGCTTCTTGCAATTGATTTACACCGCTTTGAATGCTTGTCAGTCCTTGCTTAAGCTGATTCAGCTGTTCTTCTGCGGGCAATTGACCATCCATTTTTTTCAGGCCGTCATTTAACGCCTGGCTTCCTTCTCCCAGTTTATTGATTCCCTCATTTAAACTCTGCTGACCTGATGCCAATTTTGGAATTCCTGTCGATGGGTCCGCCAGCTGGCTTGCATTTTGTGATAATTGATTCAACCCATCATTCAAATTCGCACTGCCTGTTTGCGCTTGTGCCAATCCAGTATTTAAAGTTTGCGCTCCCGGAACCACTTTGGCCAGCCCAGTGGATAGTTGGGAAGAACCTTGTATAAGTGCTTCACTATTATTAGTCAATTCCCCTGTACCTGATGCGAGTTCGTCCGCACCCTTTTGCAACTGGCCTACACCGGTAGTGTATTGTGAAATTCCCTTATTTAATTCAGACGCGCCACTTTCAAGTTCATTGGCTCCTTCCAAAAACTCGCCGACGCCAATTTGAAGTTTATTCGCTCCATCTTTAAAAGTTAATGTGCTCGAAGCTAACTTATTCAGATTTTCTGTCACTTCTTTGTTTCCATCATGCAGTTTTTCAGCACCGTCATCCAGTTTTGATGCCCCATCTGCCGCATCGCCAAATCCTTCTCCGATTTCATCCAGTTGGGAGAAGATCGCTTCCGCATATTCTTTTGTGACACTTTCGGCAATTTCCGTTTTCAAATTATTCGTTGCCTGTTTCCCGACCGTTTCAGAAACGAAACTGCGTCCAGGATTCACATCATACGTTAAATTCATTTTTTGGGGCTTATCATCCATGACGGTAGAAGCATTTTTTGAAAAGTCCTCCGGAATGGTAATGACCATATAATATGTACCATCATCGAATCCTTTTTTCGCCGCCTTTTCCGTTACGAAATGCCATTCCAAATCATCATTGTCCTTTAATTGCTCGATTAGCTCATTACCGACTTTTAAGGTTTTCCCCTCATATTCCGCCTTCACATCCTTATTCACGACTGCAACAGGCAATTTTCCTGTATTCCCGTATGGATTCCAAGCAGAACTAAGGAATAACCCCCCATAAATAATCGGGACGAACAGTAAAACGATTGCGACACCGAGCAGTTTTCGATTTGTAAGGAAAAGCTTCCATTCTTGTTTAAGCATGTTCACTCTTTTTCACCTTTCTTTTTCCGCAGTACTTCACTCAATGACGCCGAATTCCAATTAAGAGTCGGTATATCCGTGGTGCCAAAGCTTTCTTTTAGTAAATCTGCCACTGTTTGTCTGGAAAAGAACTCCATTAATAGTTCATCCGCCTGAGAAAACATCCGCCGAAGGACGTCCATCCCCTTCTCTGCATACTCTCCATCTTTAAACGCTTTTTCTATAAGACCTGTATCCGGAAACATCGAAATGGGTCCTTCCATCGCTTCAATAATTTCAAGGTTTTTAATCTTATCTACGCTTTTGGCAAGAGAAAGGCCGCCGTTATTACCAGGAACGGAAGTGATTATCTGCTTAACGACCAATTTCCTTATGATTTTTTTCAAATAAGAAGGAGACACCTCTAATCGCCTACTGATCTCATTAGATGAAAGCGGTACATTTTTATCCTGGGTAGAGAGTATAACAATGATGCATATAGCTTGCTCAACCCCTTTTGTTAATTGCAAATCTGTTCACCTCTTCTAGTATGTATATAGATGTTCAATATCCATAATGGACATTGGGTATCTATAATTAAATCTCGTTTCATCTTAAAAATCAAGTTATTTCTAGTAAAAATTTCTAAAAAAAAAGTGAACCCCTTATTACAGCACCATGCGGGGTTCACCTTTTCAAGGTCTTTTATAGGTCATTTAGAAATTCATTGACCGCTTCTGGAGTTTTAGCATTTGCACTGTGCAGGTGTGCAACCTTTTCGCCATTTTTAAATACTAATAGTGATGGAATACCCATTACCGTTTGCTCTTCAGAAATCTCAGGGAACTCGTCACGATCGATTGTAAACCACTGTTTGTCTTGATGTTCTTGAGTGATCTCATCGATGAACATGTCTAAACGTTTGCAGTCTGGACACCATGTCGTCGTAAAAATCCCGACCGTCAGTCCCTCTTGGTTGATTTGTTCACGGTATTCTTGTTCAGTATTGATATTTTTCATGATTGTCTCCTCCGGGCTTTTATACTTTAATCCATGAATTAATGTACTCAAGGATTAATATATAATTAATTCCTTCACAGTACAAACGGTTTATCCTGGATCTATCTAACTCTTGCCCGGTTTCCCCCCCCCTTTTAGATCGTCTTTTTATTAAAATCCAAAATAATCAAGCAGCCTCCAATTCTTCTTTATGGTCCTTGGAAAATTTCCTCGCAATAAGGCTGACTCCAATCATTACAATCACATTTATGAGGAGAGCGACAAGACCAATGTTCAAGTCTTTAATGGCTTGCGGCAATGCCCGAAAAAGCTACAGTTTTTTCTAAAAAAAAACATTCCGTTGATTGTAACGGAAGGTGCGAGACTCCTGCGGGAAAAACGTGTCCAAGGGAGACCCCGCAGGCGCAAAGAGCGCCGAGGAGGCTCCCGGACCGCCCGCGGAAAGCGAGTGCCTGGAGTGGAAATCATATAGTACAACCAGGTCTTGTTTATGTTTTTTCATTCGTTAACGCACTTTTTTCAATCTGTCCGTGCCTCATGGTTCGGGGTGTCACTTACGAACCCCCTTTGGCCAACAAACTGAAATAAGCCACTATCCAGTGGCCTTTTCACTTCATTCATATTGGGAGAGTAAGCTGCCAGGAAACACCAAATTTATCAGATACCCATCCGAACTTCTTACTAAAGGAATAATCACCCAATGGCATCAGCACTTGTCCGCCATCAGTTAAGCTCGAATAAAGCCCGTCAATTTCCTCTTCACTATCACATGTAAGGAATATTGAAAAAGAAGGTGTAAACGTAAATTGATGCTTAACATTGCTATCGATGCACATAAATTCCTGATCCTTCAAGGTAAAGGTAGCCTGCATGACACTTCCCTCTGTACCTGTTTCATTTGCACCATACCGGATCATGCTGGTTATTTTCGATCCTTCGATTAAAGATGTGTAATAATTCATTGCTTCTTCCGCATTTCCTTCGAACATCAAGAAAGGTGTGACCTTCATCATTCTCATCCAGCTCCTTTTCTTCTTTAAATAGTTTCTTGCATTGTATCATGGCGCCCACCAGTTACCTGAAACCACGATCATTGTCTGTAATTTTACCGTGTTGGAAAAATAGTCATCATCGTCTTGTTCCTGTATCGTCCGATTCCATAAGCGGTTCATCCATTGCTGATTGGTGGAATCAACCATGGCACTTACCATGAATGGAGCAACAAAACTTGTACTATTCCCTTCTTCCACTACTTTTCCGCTTAGCGTATAACCGGATTGGATATTTTCAGGTTTGCCATCCGTTTCCGCTTTAATCCAATCATTCATCCGCTTTAATTGCGGAAGCGCTCTTTCATCACCAGTCAGTAAGTAATCGAGCGTAAAGCGCCAAGGGGTCCTGCTGCTGTTCCAGCTATAATTGCCGTCATTTTCCCCTTCTAAAAAATCAGCTTCTGCCGGCAGATATTCTCCCTTTGATTGTATAATGAAGTCCGGCATTAGACCTGTATTGTTGCTTTCCTCCTCATAAATTGAATGAATGACCGCATAGGCTTTATCCGTTACATCTTTCCATTCATCATTCCCAGTTACCGCCCCAAATGACTTAAAATGATTGAGAAGAAGGTCAGATGAACGAGTCGATTGTCCGTATACTTCATCTTGATCTTCCGCCCAGTCCCCTAGTTTAACCAGGGACTGCGACCGATTTATCTCATTCGACATGATCGCATCCAAGATGTCCTTTGCACCGGCAAGATAGTCGATTTCCCCTTCACTTCCCCACTGGCGATCGGCCAATAATAGCGAATAAGCGATATCCATATCGCCATCAGTTGCTGAATCGGCATCCCCTGGCGTATTGATGATTTTACCCGATTTATCCTTTACTTGCTGCCACGCCATTAAGGAAGGGTCATTATCACTTCGATGCGCTTTATAAAAACGATAAAGCCCATCGAAGTACTGCTTGTCCTGGCTGCCTGCCATGATTGCCGTTATCATCATCCCATAACCATGCGCTTCAGAAACGGTCACTGCGTTCTTTGGCTCTGCATATCCTTTATCATTGTAAAAAATATAATATTGATCATTTTTATCGGCAGGCTGCTTAAGATATTCATTTTTCCAGGTTTCATAAAAATTCGCTACGGCAGCATCCATTTCCTCCTGTGACAGATTGTCCGGTTTTATCGTACCCGCCTGATAGACTGTATGCTGAGGAAACGCCCTTTTACCGGTGAGCTCTTTCTTTTTGGTTTGGGAAACCAATGCCATCGAGGCAATGATCCCGAAAACGATCACGCCCATCGCTATCAATAAACTTCTTTTTTTCATGGCTGGCTCCTTGGGTTATGGTGCAGTATTCACTTCGAATATTGAGCGAACCATAAATATTTGTATGTAATTATTTTCCTGATCTTCAATGATTCAATAGCAAGATCAAAAGGTCCTGCCCACTTTTGCTTCCATTCCCTTCCATATTCTCTTTATATTTTCCCGATGCAAAATGATGACGAATAAGCAAATGAATGATGAGAGTGCAAGGATAAGCCTGCCTTCAAATAAAAAGCTGTAAATCAATATGGAAATGCTCCCCAGAATCGAACTGAGGGATACATATTTTGAAAATAGCAAACTAATGAGAAATACCATGCAAGCAATGAATATACCTAATGGAGCTAAAAATAAAAACACTCCCGCCGATGTTGCCACGGCCTTTCCCCCTTTAAATCCCGCGAAAACAGGAAAGGCATGCCCAATTATTGCAAGTAAGCCGCATAGTGCAGGGGAAACGTTCGTATGCAGCGCCATCGGGAGTACGCAGGCTATGAAACCTTTCAATAAATCTGCAAATGCTACCATCGTTCCTGCTGTTTTGCCCAATATTCTAAAGCTATTAGTTGCCCCAAGATTCCCACTCCCATATCCGCGGATATCGGTACTGTAAAACGATTTCCCGATGACCCATGCAAATGGGATGGATCCTATTAAATAGCTTGATAGGAGAATTATCATGTTCAGCATAAATTACCTTCTTCTTGGAATTATTGAGAATCCTACGATTCTTTTATTCATTCTTTTACAATCCCGACATCATAGGAGATACATTAATGGCAGGCAGCCCTGCTTCTACGTTAGCTTTCATGATAGAATCGGTCGAATGAAGTTTATTACCAAAATTATAACTACATCATTCCACTTTTTTCAATTCCATTAACCCTTCGCCATCCAATGAAATAGCTAGTTGCTGATTTATGACTAGCGAAAGGGGAAAGATTTCCGACTCTTTATCCGAGAAAATCCAACGCCGTTTCCTTGGACCTAAAAGTAAAAACGAACCTGCTTCATGTTCCCCCATGAAATTCAATCCATCTTCCCTTATCGCTTCACCCTTCCTTACAGGTACACCATTATTGATCAATTGATTTCCCAAAACGGTGACTTCATCTGTCGTAATGTTTATTTCACTAATGCACAGGACGTTTTGAGCTGAAAAAGACTCAGCCTCGGATTCGGGTGATACGGAATATCTCGATATGAACTCGACAATGTTGCCTGAAGGGTCTAAAAAATAAAAAGAATGTGCGTCTGAAAAGCTGAAATAAACTTCGTCATCATCATCTTCTCTAGTCAATTCCACTTTTGATTTGGCCCATGCTTTTGCCGAAGTAAATAAATTGGTCGGTATGTTTATGGCAAAATGGTAAAAAGGCTTTTTTTTGTGATGATATTTTTTAATTTCAAGCACACTTTCCCCAGCCTTCATTTCAAAACCATCATCAGTTTGCGATAGTACCTCAAATCCTAACACATCAACATAAAAACTCCGCATTTCATTCCATGCATGACTATACAAAGTGACTTTATTGATAATCAACGTTCAATCCCCCTTATCCCGATACACCTAACAAATATTGTAAAGTAATCCTGAATTTGTGCAAACATTCCGTACTCTTTAAAATCTATATGTTTCTATTCACGCTACCTATTTTTACCACAAATAACTAATGAATTATCTCTTAACTATGAAAGCCAAATCAAAAAGGGCCGCCAAATCGGTGGTCCCTCGATTTCTTATAGCTTTATTGAAAGATCTCTTCCCCAGCGCAGTTTACTCTCCATTAGCCATTTTTCACCTTAAAAAGGTTCACTCTTTAATTTTCAGTCCAAGCATGGCTGCAAAGACTATCGCTTGGTCCGGGGAAACTTCGCATCCCTTTAAATCCTCCGGGGAAACGGTAAGCCTTTGAAATGTAGAACTGCTAATATCAATCCCTTTGAGCGGTGTCCGGGAAAAGTTCACTTCATTTAATCTACATGTTTCGAACTTCACTTTGACGAATTTACACTCATAATAATCAGCACTTTCCAATGAGCAATGATCGAACTTCACTTGCTTTAAATTGGAATAACCAAAGGCACTTAAATTCAAGTTGCAATTCTCAAAGGAGACATTTCCTAAACTTGCGTCAGACAGGTTAATCCCTAAAAGTTTGGACTCTTTGAATTCCACCCGATGAATTGAGCCACCCATGAAATCGGCATTCGTCAAATCGCAATGATCAAAAATGACATCCGTCAACTCGATATTCCGGAATGATACATCGCTGAATGTCACATTTTTAAAAACAACCTGTGATAATACGACTTTGTCCATCTTTTCTCTATCGATCGTGCAATTGGTTATGATACAGGAATCAAGATAAGGCTCATCATGATAATATATTTCCTGAAAGTTCGCTTGAGTTAAGTCTTGAGGGATCTTTGGCTGTTCAATTTTGATTTTGCCTGACATATTATCACCTTTTCACCTTATTCTTCAGTCACTGGATAACATTTCCCCAGCTGCATCACGCTTCTATACCGGAAAAAGTACGTCTTGCTTTTAACTGCATATCCCTTTAGCGTTGAAGCGATAAGGGCCCACCGCTGGTTATATAGCAACTGGTCTACTCAATTTCGACTTAAATATAAACTATATTTCAGTGAAGTTCAATCTAAGAATTTCATGAAAATCACTATTATTTTTCGTTATTTTGTGTCATCTTCCATCAAAAAAAAGCTGCCTCATCGACAGCCTTGTGACTTTAAATTTCAGTATCGAATCCTGTTGGCACCCGGAAATAATATAGAGCTGCACCTATTATGGCTATCATTCCGCCTATAAGAAAAAATGCTTGAAAGATATTTCCTCCAACAGTCGGGGAATTGGATACAAAACCACTTGAAAGCAGAAAAAGGATACCCAATCCCAATAAGAATAGAGCCATTTTTTTAATACTTCTTTTGAATAGGATAAATCCCGTAAGTATGATTAAGTAAAATGCTGTGATGACCATAAGAAATGGAAATAACGGTTTGAATTTTGCGGCATACACGAAATGGTCGAAACTCGAAATATCATCTGCATCCATCGCCTGATCATCATTAACTGGTGTGAAATGCGTGGAATACTTCCATTCCCAAGGTCTATCCAGAATTTCACTGCCTTCGTACCAGGTGCAAAATGTAAAAACCATAAAGAAAAGTGCAACGATAGTCATTTGTAAATAATTGTTGAAAGTCAATTTCATCTCCTCCAGCTGTCATTATACCAATAAATGGGTAATTTTCAACCAGGGCTCCCGGTGTTAAAGCTATATGTAAACAAACACTGTTTCCTGAATAATATAATGTAACCACTTTTAAGGAGCGTTTGAGATATGATCACTCATGGAGATGACCTCCTTATTTCAGGAGCATGGCTACTGGGCATCGGCACACTTGTAGGCGCAATCGGGCAAACCCGGCAAACTTTAACGGGCACTAACCTCGGAAAAGACCTGGTCCTCAAAGGGAATGGCATCGAAGCCGTTGGAAATTCGCTGCAAGCAATCGGCCGTTCGAAAATGCTGAACCCGGAAAATGAACGTTCGGAAACCTATTTCATTTTCGGTGCTTGGCTTGAGGCTGTTGGCAATATCACAAATGCAGTTGGAATAGATATGCAGTTGAGTGGTTCAGAGGAAGAGGGAACCAGAACCGATGCACTCGGCAGTGGAATCCAAGGATTAGGAGCCGCATTTGAAGCATTCGGGGCATCATTGACTGAGGAGTCCCTTTCACGCTCTCATGAGATCACGGGAAATGGCCTCATTGCAGCCGGTTCTTTTTTGGAATCGATCGGAAATATTTTCATTTTAAATAAAAAGCGACGGATGGGAGAACAAATTCTTTTACTAGGCAGCTGGACCCAGGTTTTCGGTGCATTTATATTGATCGATGCCTTTTCACTTGACCCAGAACCCGAACAGCCTGAGAAAGGTAAAGATGGACATAACAGCCATTATAGCTATGCCAACCATTGCCTTTGATTAAGGGGCCGCGAGTTCGATCTTCATCCGATTGTGATCTTTGAAATATACCGCATAATGATCCTTCCCGCCTGCGAATGGATGCTTGTCGGCATATAGGATGGTAACTCCTTTGCCCCTTAACTTTCTGGTGATCACATCAACCTGATAGCTGGAAGTGGCATGAAAGGCTAGATGGTTAAGACCCACTCGTCCCCTATGATGGAACGTCAAGAAACCTGTTTCGGCTTGTACAAAAACAATGTACATCTCCCCCAATCTCCAACTCCTCCCGCTTTCCCACCCTGAAATGGCTCATAGCCCATCTCGTCCAAAAACCAGCCCCAAAAATCAATCGACCTATTTAAATTTGATACATACAGCTCAATATGATAAAGAAATCCCTTTGACACCTTTCATCTACTCCTTCTGATCACTTTTTTGGCCCTTTACTCGTGAGTTTGGGAGTTTTACTCGTGAGTTTCCGCCTTTCACTCGTGAATTTGGTGCTTTTACTCGTGAGTTTCCGCCTTTTACTCGTGAATTTCCGCCTTACTCGTGAGTTTGGGGCTTTTACTTAATACAAATCCGAGTGGACAGAATGGATTTGTTTTGATATTATAGTTACTCAGGGTAACGATTACTCACAGTAACTATATATTAATTTAAGGGGTGTTTCTGATAAAGACTTATCAAAAATTCTTTCAGCAATTATTGCTTCTGTACCGTCCATTTGAAAATAATCTTAATATCCAGCTGAACAAGCATGATTTACACAGGGCGCAATGGTCCATTTTATATTACTTAACCAATTATGGTTCGGCGACGCTTGTAGAGCTTGCCAATTACCAAAGTGTGGAGAAACCCACGATTACGAGAACCATTGCCCGCTTGGAAGAGCTGGGGTATGTCGAGCATGTACCAAGCAAAGATCGACGCGAGAAAAGAATGCGGCTTACGGAGCTAGGCTCTAAGATCTACAGTGAAGTCCGCGTGACAATCGATCAATACGAACAGGAAATCTTGAAAGGGATCACGGAAGAGGAACAACTCGCAGCCATCCGCATCATGGGCGAAATAAGAAATAACATAATTAAGTAAGGAGATAATAACATGGAACAATCCAGAACTAGACTGTGGACGAAGGATTTTGTCATCGTTTCTTCCATTAATTTTTTCATAACATTAATCTTTTATTTACTGATGGTGACACTTGCCATCTATGCTGTTAATGAATTGGATGCTTCTACAAGCGAAGCCGGACTCATATCGGGTATTTTTATTATCGGGACGTTAATCGGACGTCTGTTCATTGGCCGTTTCATTGATTCAATCGGCCGTAAGAAAACATTATTCATAGGTTTGATCTTTTTCACTTTGACAACACTTCTATATTTTGTGGATCTTGGAATTGGCTTCCTGCTTGTTAACCGCCTGATCCATGGGATGGCGATGGGGATGGCGAGTACTGCGACAGGAACGATCGTTGCCCAGATCATCCCGGCAACACGAAAGGGAGAAGGCATCGGCTATTACAGCATGAGCGCAACACTTGCGACGGCAATAGGTCCTTTCATCGGTCTGTATATGGCTCAACATACAAGCTTCCAAGTGATTTTCAGTTTCTGCCTGGCTTTAGGGGTGATCTCCCTGATTACAGCATTCTTCCTTTATGTCCCAGCATTGAAAGTGACGGCCAAAGTTTCGGAAAGCAAAGGATTCAAGCTTTCCAATTTCATTGAACCTAAGGCTCTGCCCATCTCGATCATCACTCTGTTATTGGCATTCTGTTATTCCAGCGTCCTTTCTTTCATCAGTTTCTATGCCATGGAAATCGACCTGGTCAATACGGCAAGCTTCTTTTTTGTCGTTTACGCAGTAGCCGTATTGTTATCACGTCCTTTCTCCGGACCGTTAATGGACCGGAAAGGATCGAACTTCATCATGTATCCGGCTTTCATGATTTTCGGAATCGGTTTGCTGCTTCTAAGTATAACAACCAATAGTTTCACTTTACTGGCAGCTGGTTTCCTCATTGGCCTTGGGTTCGGTAATATGCAATCAAGCTCGCAGGCGATTGCCGTTAAACTGACACCGCCTCACCGAATGGGGATGGCAACGTCCACCTTCTTTATCATGCTTGATGCAGGACTTGGTTTCGGCCCTTATATTCTCGGATTCATCATTTCAGTAACAGGGTACAGCACACTTTATGTCATCCTGGGTGTTGTGGTCATCGCAACCTCCGTCCTTTACTACTTCTTGCACGGCAAGAAGGAACGTTCAGCTAGAGCGAACTTAGCTTCCATTTAAATGAAAAAGGGATATCCTATTGAAGGATATCCCTTTTTCATTTAAAGCAGTATGCCGATTAATTACCCACCGGAATTCGACTTTAACGACCGATAATTCGACATTCACCAAAAGAAGCCGCCAAAAATGTTTATACTTTTGAGACAGCTTCTAGCGATAATGGTACTTATTTGACTTCCAAGCCATGGGTAAAAAATCCAATTTTTTTGCCGTTCTTTTTATTTGTTGCTTGCATGACTGTTTCACCTTTATATAAAGTCTTTCCAGTCTTGAAATCAGCGATTAGAAGTTGGGCAGGCTTGTATGTTAAAGAGCCCTCTTGATCAAATTCGTTGCCTAATAGGAAGTACACACGCCCATTCTTAAAGGCAGCGAAGTGCTGTTTCTTTTTATTAACAGGTAAACCTAGCTCCTGGTCATTCGTTAACGTTTGACTGCTTAGGTCAAAGGTTTTAATATGATAATTATCGGATTTCAGATCAATTAGGTAAAGGTTTTTCCCATCCACATAGCCTGATCTTGCCATGTCCAGGCTAAGCGATTCCTTTTTGGGCAATTTAACCGTTTCTATTTTTTCCGTTTCATAATGATAGGATAACAGTTTACTTTCATTTGGTTTTTCCTCATAGGGACCATCCTCATGATTTACCCCTTTCATTAAAGAAAATAAAACCATGTTGTTTGGCTGGGAGGGAGCAATATCAATTGGCATCTCTAAATCAACTTGATTGGGGTAAGTAAAGGTTTCAGATAAAAGGGTTTTATCTCTCAAAACTTTCTTATTAGCTAAATCGATCGTATACAGATGAACCTCTTTCATTTGCTTGTCATCGTTTGAATTCACATCATTCATCGTTAAAACCTGTAGTTTTGAATGGACCAACTGCACATCCCTGACATAAGTATTCATGATTCTCTCTTGATTCGGAAGCTCGATTTGGAAGGAAGTTTCTTCTTCGTCTTTCTTCTCCAGTAAACCGATATCAAATTCCGCTTCCATTTTCCCGCTCTTTGTAAATTCGCTATTCACCCAGGCGTAAGCCAGAAAGTCATCGTCTTCATATAAAGAATCAATGGAATCCTTACCACGCATAAATGAACGATGTTCTTTTATTAATCTCTCACTTTGATAATCTTGTCTTCCAGATAGTTTTTCCCAGTAAGACTTTTCACTGTCATACGTGGTTTGATTGGATTCAAATGTTAATGATTGATAAAATGAACTATTTTCAAACGAAGCATTTATGATCACCGGATCAAGCTCTTTATCATTGCCTTCCAGTGTCTTGAACGTATACTTTGGAAGGCCGGAAGCGGAGGATGCTACTTTGACATAATAGGTCCCGATGCTTAAGATGACAACCATTCCAATAATGATGCTGCATATATAACGTTTCACCTTGTTCACTCTCCTTTAATAGTTGTTATACGGTAACGCGATTTTTCAATAACCAGGAACCAAGCCAAATCGATAGTCCTGTCACAATGATTCCTAATGCGAGCAGCAAACCAAATAATTCATTAGGATAAAAATAGAAATTACCAAGCCCCATTACGAAAACAGGAGCTAAAAACAACGCAGCAGTGATTCCGCAATACACCAAGCCAAAAATGATACCTTTTATGCGGAAACTCCTTTCAAACATGATGGCTGTGAATAATATCGACATAACCATAAGACCGGCTCCATAGGAAAGCAGGAATTGCGTGAATGTACTTGGAATGATAAAGGACAAAACAACATTGACACTCATGATGGAAGAAGAAGACATTTCCATATTCAAGAACACTTCAGGCACGGTTGAATTAAATAGGGCATTTTCCATTGGTAAAATGATAATCTGCAAAGCAATCAATCCTAACACCATCAAAAAGATGGCCGTGGCTTTGGAAAAATAGATTGTTAATCTGGATGTCGGTAACATCAAAAGGCGATAAATGAACGTATTCTTTCCAAACCAATCACGGTACCAAATAAGGAAAATGTAAAAAATAAGAGCAACGGCACTTAACGCAATCGGTCCTTGAAACCAGAGGGAATTGGCGATATAGGTAAAATCAATGCCACCATTATTGGTTACAAAGGCGGCTTCGGATAGTCTTTCTTCCGACATGGTATCCCTGGCTCCATTAAGAAAATTCTTCGTTCCAATGATCACTCCAACAAATTGCGAAACCAAGGTGATCAACAATAAGCTAATATAGATTTTACTGAATCGATTGATTTCAAAATTCACTAGCTTTAAATATCGCATCATGCTTGATACACCTCTCTCATTACATCGACTACCGATTTTCCTTCCTCTTCCCGCATTTCTTCTGTATTGAACTCTCTTAACACTGTACCATTATCCAATAAAATGACCTTGTCGATTAAATGTTCAATATCACCGATTTCATGGGTCGTGATGATGACTCCTCTATCTTCAATAAGGTGGCTCGCAAAGACATCGGCAATTTGCTCGCGGCTAAACATATCGATTCCCGAAAATGGTTCGTCCATCAGTACATAATCCACGTCAAGGGACAATCCAAGCATCAGGTTGAGCTTAGCTGTATTCCCTTTTGACAATTCCGAAATGGGGGTCTCCTCTTTAAGCTTGAAGAAACCCATTAATTGGTTAGCTCTTCTGGAATTCCATGAAGTATAGAAATCCGCCATGAAAACCATAGCCTGTTTAATGGTCATTTGCGGAAGCATGATCGGTGCGTCGGGAATGAAGGTGATTTTTTCATAACTGTCCTTCGTCATCTTTTGATCATCGATCAGGATTTCACCTTTATATGGCGTCAAACCCATAATGGCTTTGAGTGTAGTCGTTTTCCCGACACCATTTATCCCAATCAGACACGTGACTTCCCCTTTATTAGCTGTAAAAGAAACACCATCCAAGATTTTTTTCCGGCCGTATTTCTTGGAAATCTTTTTTACTTCTATCATTTTTCTTCCTCCTCCCTTATTTCTTCCGAATATTTTTCTTTAACCACACGAAGCAGTTCATCAACTGGTACATTAATCGGACGAATCGCATCGACAAACGAATCGACGGCTGCCAAAATCAATTCCTGCCTCACAGCTTGTAGAATCGTTTCATTCGTCGTGATTTGACTGGGAAAATTTCGTTCAGTGTGAATCAAGCCCTGTTCCTCCATTTCTTTATACGCTTTTTGAGCGGTATTGGGATTTATATTCAGTGAAGCCGCCAGTTCTCTTCGGGAGGGAATTTCCTGTCCAGCCACGAATTTGCCTATGGCTATTTGTTCTTTAAAATGCCTAACGACTTGCAGATATACCGGTTCCCGGGTATTTACGTTCATTAAAACCACCCCCTATTTATTTTAAAAAATCTGATATGCGTGTATGTACTAAGTGGTTCATACACCTTATAGATGTACTATACCCGTAGTACACCTAAGCTGTCAATAAAGAATTTAAACAAAATGAAAACCCCCGAATGCTTGGTACAGTCGGGGTTTTCGATAATTTACTTTAGAAGGAGATCGTAAAATCTCATTCGAACAGATGATGAAGCAGACGATCTTTATCTTCAAAAAACTGTTTCATTAACAAATAATGATTGGACTCCTCTAAAGCCACCTCACTCATTCCCTCATCTGAAATTTGAAGGATTTTAGCATCCGGGTAGGCCATGATGATCGGGGAATGGGTGGAAATGATGAATTGGGAACCTTGTTCGGCAAGCTCATTTATCCTGGCCAGCATCGATATTTGTCTCAATGGTGACAAAGCAGCTTCAGGCTCATCGAGGATATACAATCCATTACCTTGAAATCGTTCTACAAAGGCTGAAAAAAACGATTCCCCATGAGATTGCTGGTGAAGTGACTTGCCACCGAAGGAATCGATGATTTTCGACCCAAATGATGCCTCCCTGTCCAATTCCTCTATATTCGTAGCTAAATTATAAAAGGTTTCCGCCCTAAAGAAAAAATGATCCTTCGGTTTGTACACGCCTTTTTTCAAACGGAGGTATTCGTCCAAATTGGAATGTGAATCATAATTGGAAAAATTGAAATTCAGCGTTCCGCCTTCCGGATTGAAGCCATACGCAATCGCAATACCTTCAAGCAAGGTGGACTTTCCCATTCCATTTTCCCCGATAACATAAGTAACACTGGGATGAAAAGCCACTTCCTGAAGGTGCTTGATAACCGGCAGATCAAGAGGGAAATGGTCATACGAAGATATTCGGTCTCTATTCAGGTAGATGCCCCTGATATACTGTGAATCATAATCCAGTTTCATTTGTAATCACCTTCTGTAGAATATATTTAGAGCGCATATGTGTCCTTCTTACATTCCATTAAGACTACAATCCAAGACGCCATTGATTAGCCCAATTGCTAGATTGATAATGTTTGATTCTAAATGACCGCCCACTTTGGATTAGTGTTACGTGAAATCCTTAGCTATTTAAAAAAGCAAAAAATCTCGATTCCTGGGGAAGTGGCCATTGTCAGCATTGATGAGCTTATACGGAGTTTTATGAACCATCCATCACAACAATCGGACAACCCATACAGCAAATGGGAATTAAAACAGCAGAGTTATTATTGAACCGGATAACTAATTCGGATCAGACCCCGTACATTACTTACCGGTTTGCCCCCGAACTGATTGTTCGAAGTTCATGCTAATTGCTCAAAAAAAAACGGCAGTTCGCATTCACTGCCGTTACCATCTTTCAGGTAATTTACAGAAACATGGCTAAATCTTTCACCTTTGAAACCACCCGCCATTCACCTCATTTTTAGCTGATTCTATGACATTCAGGATAAATGGCGCTTTCGCTTTGGTGTACCCCACTATATCAGCAGGATGCTTTTGAGCTAAGGTTAATTTTAATTGCTGATATTGTTTCCGTACGTCAGGATGGCTTCTTAGATAATCCCTAAATGAAAGTTGATTCTTCCACTGTTCACTTCCGAATCTATAGATATGCAAATGGTGTGTCCCTGCCCTCCATCGGCCTTTTCTAAAAAAACGCCTTTCGGGAAACTCCTTATGCGGGACAAATTCATACCCAATCGATTTCAATGGTTCAATGAACGTGTCAACTTCATCTAAATGTTGGACGCCCGCCATGATGTCCAAAATCGGTTTTGCCTCCAACCCTTCGACAGATGTACTTCCAATATGCTCAACACAAAGGGAATAGTTCTTTAAAACTTCCATGATCCTCGCTTTTTCCTGTTGAAATTCACTAATCCAATCAGGGTTATAATCCTCGATCTTAACTGTATTCCCCATGTACTCACTCAACTTTTCATGAAATAGTATTGTCAGCCATCATTTTTCATCACGTGACCATTTGACGATAGGATCTTGCGAGCTCGGCTCATAATAAGTTCCGGCATACACCTTTTCTTTTCCCGTTATTTTATTCGTTCGGATGACTGTATATCTTCCTTTATCATAATTTTTGGTAAGATAATATTTCCGGTATGAAAACCCTTTTTCGGGACCGGTTAATTTTTCTTTAGATTTATAATTCTGCGGCTTGTTCAAGCTCTCTTTCACGACACTTTTAATATTCAGCGGAGTGGCCTCAAGCTTAACACCATTTCGGAAATCGACACTCCTGGTCTCGGTTTTCCCTGAAGGCACGGATGCCATTTCGACCGTATCTTGGTTTTGTTCCGAGAAAGACTTTGTGACACTGTATGAATAAAGGATGTTCATGGAACTAATATTGTCTTTCATTTTTCCAGCAAATTCAGGCATGGTAAAATTCAATAGAAAAGTGATCGATATACATACGATTAATAAGATAAGCGAAATTTTCTTCATATTTACTCTTTCTCAACTATGTATTCTTGTAATTCAACTTGTTCATTTCCCTTGGGAATAATTCCAAATTTAGCGATTAATAGAATGGCAAGAAAACTGAAACAGCAAAAACTAGTATTATCACTTGTAATAAATGAAGCCGGTATAATACGAGATGCCAGCAATGAATTCAAAATATAAGAAAAAAGAAAACCCGAATAGGATAGGCAAATCAGGTAGTTTCCAATCAATATCCTCTTTTAATGTGCATACTCCGATTTAATTCCATTCCTGATACTGACACAATGTCTAAATTGCCTAATGAGACCGTATGTGAAACCAATAATTAACATGACTGCAATGAGAAAATCAATTATTGCTTCCTCCACTTTTACTCCTCCTTGGTCATTTGCTCTAATCAAAAAACTTGTAAAATATTACATTAAACTCATCATATACCATTTACGATAAAATGATAAATATTTCCTACTTTAATATTGGATTTGTATCATGAAAATTTTTGTAAAAGTCCTTTTATCGCTATGTATGATTCTTTATTTATTATTCTTACAATACTCATTTTATTTAAAACCTTCTCGATAACCGAAATAAATAATCATATTAGTTTTTCCTTCAATGCCCGCTATTGGGGATCCCATAACTTCATCCCTTTTAAAACCATTTTCCATTACCTCTTCTTAGCGGATGTAAATACATCCATCCGGATTGAGAACATAGTAGGGAATATCATCGGTTTTGTACCATTTGGCTTAATGCTTCCATTACTATCAAAAAGGTTTTCCCAATTCAAATCGATTTTGATTGCAACATTCTGTTTTAGCTTCACATACGAGATTCTTCAGCTTTTATTTGAATTAGGAAGTTTTGATACCGATGATTTGATCCTGTATACTCTCGGTGGGATTATAGGATACCTGCCGATTAAGCTGTTTTTACACAGTTTTCAAAAAAAATGGAACCAATCGCAGTCAAGCCCAAGGACAGTAATTTACTGTCTTTGTTTTGTGACAAGGTCCTTTTTCCGCAGCGTACGAATTAATCGCGTGTGGGTCGATTTATCCGCTTTTGTTGATAGATGAATTCAATGTTCTTATTCTTACGTTTAAAGTGAGATGAGGTTTCAATATAAAGGAAAATATACCTAATATTACTGTAGATGCATAAAAAAAAGACCACCAGCTTGGTGGTTACATTTTGTAGACAAAAGGGGTTCTATCAAAATTTTAAAACAAAGTTGATTGGAACGGAAGGTGCGAGACTCCTGCGGGAAAAGCGCGTCGAGGGGAGACCCCGCAGGCGCAAGGCGCCGAGGAGGCTCCCGGACCGCCCGCGGAAAGCGAGTGCCTGGAGTGGAAATCGACGTTCGATAAACCTTCATAAAAAAAGACCACCAGCTTGGTGGTTACATTTTGTAGACAAAAGGGGTTCTATCAAAATTTTAAAACAAAGTTGATTGGAACGGAAGGTACGAGACTCCTGCGGGAAAAGCGCGTCTAGGGGAGACCCCACAGGCGAAAGCCAAGGAGGCTCCCCGACCGCCCGCGGAAAGCGAGTGCCTGGAGTGGAAATCGACGTTCGATAAACCTTCATAAAAAAAGACCACCAGCTTGGTGGTTATTTCAAATTTTTAAATCCGTATTTTTCAAAGACTTTCATGGAGGCTTCCGTTTGGAGATAGTCATGGAATAGCTTGGCTTCATTGGCATGATCCAGGTCATTGATCATTCCGACGGGATATATGATCGGATCGTGTAAATCTGCCTGGGCTGCTGCAATGATTTCAACTTTTGATGAGTTGAGTGCATCCGTTTTATATACGAGGCCTGCGTCCACGTTTCCCGTTTCCACATATGTAAGCACTTGCCGGACATCCTTGGCATATACCAATCGATCTTCAACCTCTTTAAAAAGGTTCATGTTTTCCAAAGTTTGTTTCGCATATTGCCCTGCCGGTACAGACTCTGGAGTGCCAATCGAAATTTTAGCGGCTTTTGTGAGGTCTTCCAGCGATTCGATTTCCTTTTTGGAATCCTTTTGCACCACCAGCACCAGGTCATTGCCGACTAAATCGATTCCGTTTTTCTCTTCAATTAGATCTTCCTCTACTAATTTATCAAATTTATCTTCTGCAGCTGAGAAAAACAGGTCAACAGGTGCGCCTTGGGATATCTGTTGCTGAAGTGCTCCAGAGGCTCCAAAGTTATAATGAACTTCCACATTTGCATTCTCTTTTTCAAAAGACCCTTTTATATCATTTAAGGCATCTTGCAAACTTACAGCTGCGGAAACCGTCAATTCCACTTTTTCTCCGGCTTGCGCCTTCATTTCCGTTTTTTCCGCTTCATCATTTGAACAACCTGCGCCCACTGCCGCAAGCAGCATAATCGAAAAAATCATAAGGTATATTTTTTTCAAAATCACTCTTCCTTCCGACCTTTCATTTTAGGATCGCAGCCTTCCGGTTCAGTATGACACAGACTGCATCTCAGCTATAAAGAAGTTTGGGCTGTCGGGCTAGATAGGAAGGCGTACCATTTTGATTAAGATTAAGGATCAATTTCATGACCTCCACTATTCCCTCAGGTTTCTCCAACTCTATTTCCCTATGATAAGATTCTATGGATGTGTTCCATTTTTTCATTTTTTTCTGATCCTTCAATATACTCAGCAATTGTTTTTCAAAAGGCGTTTTCTGATTAAGTTTAAATACAAGTCCTTGTTGTTTTAAATATTGCAGATTAATTTCCTCCTGCCCCGGAAGCCTGGAATGAACAAAAATGGGAAGCCTTTTTCGCAATGCTTCGCTGATCGTGACACCGCCCGGTTTCGTAACGATTGCGTCAACTTCTTCGTAAAGCTTATTCATTTCAGACCTTGATGAGATATAAGGCAATGGTTTGATATGAGGTAAGTTCCATGTTTCGATTTCTTCATAAAGCTTGTTGTTATTTCCGCAAAGAACTAAATAATCAAAGTCAGTTGAATTCTTTAACTCATCACCTAAGTTCAAAATCCCTCCCAGACCGCTATTTCCTCCGGATATCAAAATTCTTGGCCGTTCTGTGTTTCTTTGTACACGGGCATTTTTAGTGATTTCCTCGTGCACGGGAATACCAGTGACCATCATCGTTTGTTTTGGTATTTGACGCTTACTCATCAGCTTTTCTTTTACTTCTTGACTAGGAAGAAAATGGGCATCTATCCCTTCGCTTCCCCACACATTATTAATAAAAAAGTCGGTGTACACGTTTATAACCGGTGTGCTGCACTTCCCTTTCATCTTTAACTGACTCAAAAGATAGGAAGGGAAACCGTGTGTACACACAATTAAATCAGGCTTTTCTTCTTCTATCAATTGTTCCAATTTATTCATGAATAGTTGCTGATACCACTTAAATATCCGTTCCTTTGGCGAGTGCACATAAAACAGATTCTTATAGGCAAGATTATAGGTTTCCGGCGCATAACGGATCCATGTAAGATAACTATTTACAATGATTTTTTCTAGAGAGGTATTGGTATAACTGATTAGATCGATTTTTTTATAAGTAATCCCATTTGAATGCTTTTTTAACATATCCATTAATGCCTCTGCAACTTGATGATGTCCCGACTGCATTCGAAAGAGAGGTAAAAACAAAATCTTCTTCATATGTGTCATCTCCTAAGAAATCATTCTGAAAATACGAAATTATATATAGTTCATGATATCTTCCTCTTACAATATCGTTGAACAAATCCCTTAAATGGATCTCATTTCTAACGCTTTATAATAAGGAGTCGACTCAACTTTTGGACATTTGTTTTCTCTTTTTCACGTATTTGATAGTAACATATAGTACAAAAATAACTAAAAATACAACACCTAAATATGGAACATATTTAGGATTAACATTAAAAGCATCCCCCACATAATAACCGGCCACTATAAAAGGGACGGTCCAGAGTATGGTGCCTAATAGGGAAAATAGGAAGTATTTCCGAAAGGGTATAGAAGAGATTCCTGCAAAATATGGACTGATTTGCCTTATTCCCGGAATATAAAATCCCAATACTAAGGTTTTTTGTGCATTATCCGTATAGTTTTTCTTTGCTTTCTCCCAGCGTTCACTCGTAATTCCAATGAATCTTCCATATTTATTTATAAATGGATACCCCACATATTTTCCGCATGCATAAGCCGCAAGCATTCCGATAAAGGCGCCGAGAATTGCACATAGCATGGCTAAACCAATAGAGAGCTTACCTTGGACAACCAACACCCCAATTAGAAATAGAAGTGATTCTTCTGGTGCAGGCACTCCCACAATGCCGAAGAATAAAAAAAGAAAAATGATTAGGTATCCATATGAATCAATAAAATGTAAAAGCGTATCTATATTCATAATACCCCCAGAATAATTTATAAGTCTTTTAAAGTAATAAAGTGTGTTCCCTTTTCCTTACTCTCCTGCAGGTAAATTTTTAACATTTCAATCATATAGCCCGGTGCTTCTTTATCCGCTCCCAAGGTTTCACCACAGTCATGAAGCAACAGGATGGAACCTTCTGTCGAAGTGCTTCGCAGTTGATCAAGCAGAGTATTTTTGCATTTTTCGACTTTCCAATCCCCGAAGATGCCGGACCACATTATCATTCTATATTTCTTACTGAAAAGTGGGGTGAACATATTAAAATGACCCCATGGCGGTCTATAAAAAACAACCTTTTCATTCGTACATTCATTTATCGCCTTTTCAGTCATTTCCAACTGTTTCCGTAGATGGATTGGTGATAGGATCCAACTTGAAACATGATGAAAATGATGGATACCTATAGTATGTCCCTCTTCATGCATTCTTTTAATAATCTCAGGATTTCTTTTCACTTTACTGCCAACAACAAAAAATGTGGCCTTTATCTCATATTCTTTTAAAAGATCAAGTAATTTTATCGTGTATTCAGGGTTTGGACCATCATCGAAAGTTAGCGCAATCCCATTATTCGAATTGATTTTTTTTGTTATTCCCAGACTGCATACACGAATAAGCACCGTTGGGATAATAGTATAAAATATTAATAGCAATAATAAAATAATAAAACTAATCAGCCATATATGCATCACACAAAACTATCCTCTCATTATTGATATTACCAATACTGATCCTTTCCCTATATCATAATCGTTTACTACCATGCAGCAAATGTTATTGTATTCAGGTAATTCATTATAAAACCTCTCCTTACAATTTAGCATTTTTTTTTCATTATTTTCACTTATCATTATTTTTTTATTTTTGTAAAGGTTGAAGGACATTAGTTCTATTACAGCAATGTCTGCAGTTTTTTTCTTTGAAAACCGTTCCAGTTGATTCCACCCTTTTAGGATTACTGTAAAAAACTATGAAGGATCCCCTATCTTAAACTTGCTTCGGGATATGTCCGAGCCTTCAGTTTTTTCTTGAAATTACATTCCAGTTGATTCCAGAAATCCGCTCCCTTTCCGCCGACTGTCTGCGTCTGCCGAGCCTCCTCGGCGCAAGCGCCTGTGGGGTCTCGGCTAGCCAGTTATTCGGCAGGAGTCTCGCAAATTTCTTCCATCCTTTAAGGGGGACTGTAAAAAACTATGAAGGTCCCCTATCTTAAGCTTGCTTCGGGATGTGTCCGAGCCTTCAGTTTTTTCTTGAAATTACATTCCTGTTGATTTCAGAAATCCGCTCCCTTTCCGCCGACTGCCTGCCGAGCCTCCTCGGCGCAAGCGCCTGTGGGGTCTCAGCTAGCCAGTTATTCGGCAGGAGTCTCGCAAATTTCTTCCATCCTTTAAGGGGGACTGTAAAAAACTATGAAGGTCCCCTATCTTAAGCTTGCTTCGGGATATGTCCGAGCCTTCAGTTTTTTCTTGAAATTACATTCCTGTTGATTTCAAAAATCCGCTCCCTTTCCGCCGACTGCCTGACGAGCCTTCTCGGCGCAAGCGCCTGTGGGGTCTCGGCTAGCCAGTTATTCGGCAGGAGTCTTTCAAATTTCTTCCATCCTTTAAGGGGGACTGTAAAAAAACATGAAGGATAAACTAGTCTTGTTTAAGATTATGGTTCGGGGTGGGAACAATTCGAAACTCCTTTTGCCGGAAAATTGATGGAACCGCCAGACTGTAGACGAATTGGAGAAGAAGAGCCAGTTTCCCTACAATCTCTCTTAAAAAAGAAGTTCCAGCTGATTGGAACGTAAGGTACGAGACTCCTGCGGGAAAAGCGTGGCCAAGGGAGACCCCGCAGGCGAACGCCGAGGAGGCTCCCCGGACCGCCCGCGGAAAGCGAGTGCCTGGAGTGGAAATCATTACACATACCCACTTCCGGAAATCAGCTCCCCTTCCGCCGACTGTGCCAAGCCTCTTCACCGTAAGCGGCTGTGAAGTCTTGGCTAGCCAGTTATTCGGCAGGAGTCTCGCAAATTTCTTCCATCCTTTAAGGGGGACTGTAAAAACATCAAGGATAAACTAGTTATGTTTATGATTACCACCCCTTTATTCGACAAACTGAAAAAAAAACACCCTAAGGGTGTTTTTTTAGTTTGTCTCAATAATCTTCTTTATCAATTAAAGGGCACATTCTTCAATTTCAAATCCCAGGTCTTCGATGATTCCCCAATCAGCTGTGGGTTCTTGACCAGCTGTCGTTAAATAGTCGCCGACGAAGATGGAATTGGCTGCATAAAGTGCCATGGGCTGTATGGAACGGAGATTGACTTCACGACCGCCGGCCAGACGGATTTCTTTACTCGGATTAACGAATCTCATCATCGAAATCAATTTCAGGCATTTAGTGGGGGTCAACTCGGAAGTTCCCTCAAGCGGCGTTCCGTCAATTGCATTGAGAAAATTACAAGGAATGGAATCTGCATCAAGGCTGCGTAAGGATAGAGCTACTTCCACCGCTTCCGCCTCAGATTCCCCCATACCGAAAATGGCACCAGAACATGGAGACATTCCGGCTTCTTTCACAGCTTCGACTGTATCTACCCGGTCTTCATATGTATGTGTCGATGTAATTTTGCTGTAGTTTTCCTGTGATGTATTCAAGTTGTGGTTGTAGCGATGAACGCCTGCTTCCGCCAGTTTACCGGCATGTTCCTCATTCAGGAAACCTAAACAGCAGCAGATTTTAAGATCAGTCGTTTCGCGGATTTCTTTTACCGCTTCAATGACATGATCGATTTCCCTGTTGGTCGGACGACGGCCAGACGCAACGATGCAATAAGTACCCGCTTTACGACGAATTGATTCTTGCGCTCCCTCGACAATCTTTTCTTTAGTCAGCCAAGCATATTTATCGATTGGGGCCTCCGACACGATCGACTGTGAGCAGTAGCCGCAATCTTCAGGACATAATCCTGATTTCGTATTGATGATCATATTCAATTTAACTTTTTTCCCGTAATGATGCTTACGTATGAGATAGGCTGCATTCAAAATTTCCAAAACCTCTTCGTCTGGGGCTTGTACGATGGATAATGCCTCTTCCTCCGTCACTTTATATCCTTTGATAACGTTCTCCGCTAACATCTTCCAATCCCTTACCAATGTTTCCAAACCTAATCCCTCTTTTCTTTTAATGTTGTATATTCCTTCCCGTGAATCTTCCGCGATTAATTACCAGAACCCGGGATGGATTGGATAATTTTGCACACGCTAATCACATCTGTTGTTCCCGATGTGCTGCCATTTAAGTGTGCCAAATCGCTGGTGCATGGATTCCGTGACTATGTAATTCTTGAAAAAGAATTTAACCCGTTCCGGTTCTCCGCACATAAAACGGATGATATCTGGTAAATAGACCTACTTCCGGCAACCTACAGCTCCAGTTGCGAGTGTCCCCATCTCTAATCCACTTTCCCTTCCAACCAACCGGTCGCATGTACCATCAACCACAATGGGCAACCTTTAACATTTAGCAGTATCAACAATGCCTGGCAATGAAGCCATAAGATTTGTTAACCTAAAATACTTTAAGTTAACATATTGATAGAATAATAACATACAAACAAAATATTATTCAATGGTCTTTTTTCAATATTTTCCTAGTCTGTTCTTTAAATCCTAAGAAAGCTGGCATTTTATATGTTAACCAAATGATAAATTAGTTGACATATAAAATGGGAATCAGGCAAACTAATAGTGGGCATTCTGCCTGCCATTTCTAAAAAGGAGGGTAAAAACTTGAAAGCAAGGACGATTTCTTATGTTGCCCTTTTTGCCGCGTTAACTGCAATTGGCGCCTTTATTAAGATACCTATCCCTTACATACCATTCACACTGCAAATTCTGGCAGTCTATTTGGCAGGCGCATTATTGGGGCCCCGGCTTGGGATGCTCAGTCAGTTATGCTACGTCTTGATCGGGCTTATCGGGGTGCCCGTGTTTGCTGAAGGCGGGGGATTCGGCTATATATTCAAACCCACTTTCGGCTATTTGCTCGGATATATACTGGGAGCCTATGTAAATGGATGGCTGATCAACCGGTTTTCCCTGTCCACGATTCGTTCCATATTCTTTGCAAATGCCGCCTCTCTGCTGACCGTTTACTTTTTCGGCTGCATCTGGCTGTATGGTGCGATGAAGTGGATTGTGGAAACGCCGCTTTCAATCAACCAAACGATTCTTTACGGTTTCTTATTACCTGTACCCGGTGATTTAATGCTATGCATTCTATGTGCTGTCATCATTCAACAAGTACGTCCGCGCATTGCAAGATATATAAATGTAAAGGAGCTGAATCATCCATGGGCCAAGCCTACTTTATAACCGGAACTGGCACGGATATTGGAAAGACCATCGTCACGAGTGCACTCTATCTGTCTCTTCAAACATTGGGGAAAAGCGTCACGATATTCAAGCCATTTCAAACTGGAATCAATGAGGAAAATAATACATACCCCGATATATCTTGGTTTGAGCAGGAACTCGGTGTAAAGGAATCAGGGTTTTACACACTGGAACCCGAAACCTCCCCACATTTGGCGATTAAATTAACCGGTAGTCTAATTGATGAGAAGAAAGTCGTGGAAAGGGTTCATGAACTTGAGGAAATGTATGACATCGTATTAGTCGAGGGCGCTGGCGGATTGGCTGTGCCGCTTATTGAACGAACGGAAGGTTTCTATATGACGGCGGATTTCATAAGGGATTGCGGCATGCCTGTCCTCTTCGTATCCACAAGCGGTTTAGGGGCGATTCATGATGTCGTGACGACCCATTCTTATGCCCAAGTCCATGATATAAACGTGAAAACCATTTTGTATAATCATTACCGGCCAGAAGATCGGATTCATCAAGACAATATCGAAACCATTGAAAAGCTGACTGGGCTGAATGGCCTCGCCTGCATCCCAACACTGGCCGATGTTAGAAAAGACTTGAGGATCTGCATCCTTGATTTACTTGGTGATCAAGATTATACCCAACAACTGAAAGAGGTGTTCAAAGCATGAACAGTCAGGATTTAGAACAATGGGATAAGGAATATGTATGGCATCCGTTCACACAAATGAAAACGTATCGGGAAAGTAAACCGCTGATCATCGAACGCGGCGAAGGCAGCTACCTGATTGATGTGGATGGCAAACGCTACCTCGACGGCTATGCTTCATTATGGGTGAACGTGCACGGGCATAACGAGCCGGAATTAAACGGCGCCCTTATTGAACAAGTGAATAAAGTCGCGCACTCCACGCTGCTGGGATCTGCGAATGTACCATCGATCTTACTGGCAAAAAAACTGGCAGAGATCACTCCTGGTTCTTTATCGAAAGTCTTCTACTCTGACACGGGATCTGCCGCTGTGGAAATCGCCCTTAAAGTCGCTTATCAATATTGGCAGAATATCGATCCCGTCAAGCATCAGAATAAAAACAAATTCGTCTCACTTGACGAAGCATACCACGGCGATACTGTCGGAGCTGTGAGTGTGGGCGGTATGGATCTATTCCATAGAATCTTTAAGCCCCTCTTATTTCAACGGATTTCCGCCCCTTCACCATATGCCTATCACATGGCTGAGTATGGAGATCAAGAAGCCGTGAAAAACCATTGCTTGAAGGAACTGGAGAAGTTACTGCAAGAACAATCAGACGAAATTGCAGGATTGATCATCGAACCGCTGGTGCAGGGAGCAGCAGGCATCATAACCCATCCCCAGGGCTTTTTGAAACAGGTCGAACAATTATGCAAAAAGTTCAATATCCTCTTAATTTGTGACGAGGTGGCCGTAGGATTCGGTCGCACCGGTACAATGTTTGCCTGCGAACAGGAAGATGTCGTCCCCGATATCATGTGTATGGGCAAAGGGATCACTGGGGGATATATGCCACTCGCAGCCACCATCATGAACGAGCAGATCTTTCAATCCTTCTTGGGAGAACGGGAAGAACATAAAACCTTCTATCACGGCCACACCTATACAGGAAATCAGCTTGCCTGTGCACTGGCCCTGAAGAATATCGAGCTAATGGAAAGCCGCAATCTCATTAAAGACATCCAGAAAAAATCAAAATACCTATCACAAAGACTGCAAGCGCTATACGAACTTCCGATAGTCGGCGATATCCGCCAGCGCGGCTTCATGATTGGAGTGGAAATCGTTAAAGACCGCCAAACAAAAGAAACGTTCACCCTCCAAGAGAACGTCGTTTCTGGAATCATCCATACAGCACGGGAAAATGGCCTGATCATCCGGGAACTTGGTCCAGTCATCACGATGATGCCGATCCTTTCCATGTCAGAAAAGGAACTCGATTTCATGGTCGAAACCGTCTACCGTGCCATTCAGGAAGTCTCCATTCATAAAGGATTGATCCCAGCAGCAAACTGATTCACAAAGAACCGGAAAAGCAAGGCTCATTCCGCTTCCTTCTATATCTTTGCAAGGGACTTCATGAAGAAAGATCACAGATGTTGTCCATATACCGAAGAGATCAAACATCTTTGGCTATCCAAGAAGAAGCAGATCTTGAATCTGAGGAAGTTTTATATACTTATGTTTAAACAACCTTTTTTAAGCGCAGCTATTGATCATCTCCATCAATGATTGGATGGAATCAGAACGGGCACCCTCGATGGGATGCCCTTTTTTTTGATTGAATTTTGGATGATGTCACCTATTCAAACAAAGGGATTACCGGCATCCCGGCTTCAGGCAAGAATTAAATGAAAATGGTGAACAAATGATAAGCAAGGAAAAGATGATTGCAATAAACGAAATGCCCAAGAAGTCTTGCCTGCTAAATATAAGCTGATCACCAGACTTGCAAATCCAATGATCAAATAAATGCTTGCTCCAACATATGAATATAGCGTTGGAGTAATCCCCGGGATGAAAAGCAGCACGAAAGTCATTTGCAGGGATATGCATATTCCAAGTAAAAGTTTCATTTTCACCTCCTGTTTTTTGAAAATCGAGTTCGATATAAATATAATATTCATCCCTATCCGCTTTTTCATTACGCACCATTACTGGACTACATTTTAAAAAAACTGTTTTAATAATTTTTATGTAAATGATTGGATATTTATTGTAAACTGGATTAGCAAAGGAGTAGAGTTGCAATTTGGCGATAACAAAGAAAAGATTTTTCATTAGTTGTATAGTAGGTATCATACTCACGTATCTTGCCCGCTCTGGTCAGCAATACTTTAGTGGCCAACCGATAAAGTGGTCAGGGAATTTAGGATATGCATTCTATTTCGTAGCATTTATTGTATTTTTCAGTTGGCTATTTGGAGATTTCGATAAGAAAAAGGCTGATCACTAATATAAGTGAACTTTGTCTGTACACAAACTCGATAATAATAGATTTTGCCTACAGTCTTTTGAGGGAAAATTCGAACGTTGATTGGAACGTAGGGCACTCGCTTTCCGCGGGCGGTCCGGGAGCCTCCTCGACGCAAGCGCCTGCGGTGTCTCCCTTAGACGCGCTTTTCCCGCAGGAGTCTCACACCTTCCGTTCCATTCAACTTTGTATAATTTTCAGATAGAACCCCTTTTTCCGACAAACTGCGATCACTAATATAAGTGATCTTACTGACCATTAGCCTTATTTACAGCTATCTATGTCGCTTGCAGTTAGTCTCCCCTGCCGAATAATTGTCTAAGACTCCAACTAAATAATCCATATAAAAAGACTGTAACTTAACTGTTGCGCCTTTTATTCAAAAGGTTTTATTAAGAATCTAAGTTACGTCACAAATTTTACCTTCACACCTCCCCTGAATCCAACTTCTTAAACCTATTTTCACCTTTACGTTCGAATTTTTTGTTTTCCTCCCTCACATCTTCCAAGAAGATGACCACCACCGGCTGTCCTTTTCATTCTTTAAATAAATAAGAATAAATTTACTTGGAGTTCCCCTCCTGGTCGCTTGTGTCCCTGGAATGTTAGTAATATTTTAGCGTGGTCGTTTAGGAAATTACATTTATCTTTATTTGTAAAGCTTTTACCAAGCATATTAACCGTTATAGCTTCGTTTATTTTGTTTTATATGGGTTTTGTGAACATTAAAGGGTTTGAAGGAGCTGGATATGGAATACTGGCTTTCTTTTTACTTCCCTTTGCAATTGTGGCTTCAATTATTGCGAGTAAAAACAAAGGTGTACAAAGCTAGAATTTTGTTCAATCACTATGAAAGTATGAATATATACAATGGCTAAAACGAATAAAACCAAAAAGAAAACCATTGGTGAAATGACAAATAGCCGAATGCGTTGGGCGTTTGACCCCTCCACCCGTCAAAAAAGGAAAAGGTTCTTACAACCGGAAAAAAGAGCAATTCTATAAAGGATGCTCTTTTTTTTCATATTTCGCTTATTTCTTCCTGGCAACCATATCCTTTCTGAAATTCCACGGATCACTTTTGGAACCTATAGAGCCCCCATTCAAGGGGCACAGAAAATGAAAAAAAGATGACCTCGTCTAATTCGGAGGTCATCTTTCTTTTACTGCTTGCTAAGTGTTTAGCGAATGCCTTTCATGTAACCTTGTATCCTTGGTGATAAGGCCATCAGGGCCAGTCCAAGGACTATTGAAGCAACACCGATCACTCCAAAATAAGCCATTTCGGTTTGAGGTGTGTAGAATCTTACGATTTGTGCGTTCAGTGCTTGTGCTGCTGCACTTGCCAGGAACCACAGGCTCATCGTTTGTGCCGAGAATGCGGCCGGAGCCAATTTTGTAGTTGCTGAAAGTCCAACAGGAGATAAACAAAGTTCTCCAAGTACTACAAGGAAATAGCTAAGGACAAGCCATAGCGGATTGACTAATGCGTCCGATCCGCCGAAATAAACAGGAAGCAGGATCACCAGGAATGATAAGCCGGCGAACAGTAGACCTATTGAGAATTTTTGAGGAATGGTCGGCTGACGCTTTCCTAGTTTAATCCATAACCAGGCGAATACTGGTGCAAGGGTAATGATGAACAAAGGGTTCAAAGATTGGAACCATGCCGGGTTTATTTCTATACCAGCAAAATTCAATTGTGTCCGTTTGTCTGCATAGTTTGCCAATATTGTTGCACCTTGCTCTTGAATCGCCCAGAACATGACAGCTGCTATAAACAAGGGAATATAGGCAAGCAAGCGTGAACGTTCAACAGAAGTCGTTTTCGGGCTGCGATACATGAAAATGAAATAAAGGGTCGGAATAACGATCCCTAGGATACCTACAAGATTAATGAATGTTTCAATCGTTAAGATGCCTGCTGAGGCAGTGATGCCGATGATGGCAGCTATGATAAGTGCAGCTATCCCCAATTTAGTGAATACTTTTTTCTTTTCATTCTGTGATAATGGGTTAGCAGGAAAAGTTCCAGCCAGACCCAGGTTCTTTTTCTTTGTTGCAACAAATACGATGAGTCCAATCAACATACCAATTGCGGCTATGCCAAACCCAAGGTGAAAGCTGTAGTTCATGACTGAACCAACAATGAGTGGTGAAAGGAATGCACCCATGTTGATACCCATATAGAATATACTGAAACCGGAATCCCGGCGTTCGTCATTTTCCACGTAAATTTCACCGACAATGCTGGAAACATTCGGTTTTAATAAACCAGTACCCAGAACAATGAGTACCATGGAAACAAAGAACATGGAGAGATTGCCTGGTACAGCAAGGACAATATGCCCGAGCATGATCAAGATACCACCGTATAATACGGCTTTTGAGGTCCCGAAAATCCTATCGGCAAGCCATCCGCCAATAATACCTGACATATATACTAAAGATCCATAAATGGATACAAGGGCAAGGGCTGTGGTTTCTTCAAGACCTAGTCCCCCTTTAGAAACTTCATAATACATATAGTAAACAAGAATGGCCCTCATGCCATAATAGGAGAAACGCTCCCAGAACTCAGTAAAGAAAAGGGTGAATAGTCCTTTTGGGTTTCCAAAAAAACCTTTTTGAGGTACACTATCCACAATTTTCTGTTTATTTATCGTTGCCATACCTAGCCCTCCTTTTATTATTGTATAATAACTTTTATTTTCTTTGATGTAAATAAATATTTATTATATTTAAATAATTGATTTCAAAGTAAACAGAAGTGGCTTTCCACCATACAAGCAAAAGTTCGCATTCCCCAGTAAAAAACATTCTATATAGTCTAATAGGGAGCGTTCATCAATGATATATTGCCCTAACTTCACCAATGGTATTACGTTTCATATCACTTTGGTTGCCATGCACATATTAATGAGAATCGGAAATGGCGAATTTTGCAAAACCCCACCACAACCGTTATATTCACCAAATAATAGATATAAAAACGAGGAGGCACCATAATGTTCGGGATCATAACCGTCGTGATGATTTTTTCCATCCCTATACTCGGAATACTGACAACCCATTTCGAAAAACAGTCAAAAACCAAACACAATATGCTACAAGTTGAATTGGAACTTGAAAAACTCAAACATGAAAACTTCCTTATGGAGACGGAAAAAATGAGGCTGGAACTGGATCAGATGAAATTAGAACAAAAAAGAGACGAGCCAAGGTTACTGTAATCAAGTAACGTCGGTTCGTCTTTTTAATGGGTATTGTGGCGTTTTAAAAACCTCCCGCCCCTCATAAGAATGACAAATAGGGTCGTTTTAATGGATATATTGATCGCCCACAAGAAGGTCTGACAGCACCTTTGTCGGGATGATGAACTCGACGGCCCCCATATATCCAGGCGCAGCTTCATAGCTGTTAAAGGCGATGACTAGCTTGCCATCTTCGTTTATATAAAAGTTATGGTTTTCATCGATGCCTTTAAATGCAGTTAGATCATCATCTTCGACCCAATATATCTTTTCCGGATCTTCAGCCATCTGCCGCTTCATCTGTTCCTTGATGTTCTCGCTGATCACCTGAAGATAACGATCATCTTTAAATAAGCTATTTAGCGTTAATAGCCCTTCGTTTTTCTTGTCGACTGTATCGAATTGACTTTCTGTAGAACTGGAAGCCTGAATCGTATCCGTATAACGCTGTACGGATAATATCGTTTCATTATCCGTCAATATCACATATCCGCTTTCCACCGAGATATTGCCCTTTTCGCCTTCCTTCAGTTTTGACATGGAGTCCGTGAATTCCTTATAAAGCTGCTTGCTTTCCGATAAGTATTTATCATTCAAGCTATCTTCGAGCTGTTTATTCTCCAGACCGGATATAGCAGGTGTTTTGATTACTGCCGAGGAATCATTCGCTTCTTCGTTCCATTCTACGAAGGTAATCACTTTGATGACCTTATCGACTATCGGAATATCACTCATGGCTTTTGCCGCTGCCGGACTGATGTTTACGGAAGCTGTTACAATCAGAAGCGCCGCAGCCGCTGAAACGAGGATATTCCTGCCAACCCTTGGCTTCTTCCTGGGCTTTTCATTCAAGGCTGCTTGAACGACATCATTCAATTCCTTTGGTATCGGTGTTTTAAGATATTCTTCCCGCAGATCTTTTAATTTTTTTTCCATTTTTTCGTTTCCTCCCGTTCAGTCATGTTGATCCGCAATAGTTTCAGCGCTTTATATAATCTCGTTTTAATCGTGCTTACGTTCTCTTCCAGCACTTCCGCTATCTCTTCCAACTTCAGGTCCTCAAAGAAACGGAGAACGACTACCGTTTTGTACTTGACCGAAAGTCCTTCCAGGGACTTTTGCAAATCCAGGTCAGGATAGGGATCTTCCTCACCGCTGCGTAAGTATTCTATTGTTTCGTCATCGGCGACGGTCAGTTTCTTTTTCTTCCGCAAAACATCCAGTGCCGTTCGGACGATGATCTTATATAACCAACTATCTATAGAAGCAGCGTCTTTGATTTTGCTGCTGGAGGCTAGCGCTTTCCTGATCGATTCCTGCACGATATCAAGGGCATCCTCTTGATTTTTGACATAGTAAAAAGCAAGTCTGTACAAATTATCTTGCCGTTTGGTTATCCGGGCCTCGATTAATTGATTCATATCTAGATTTTTCATTGCATGATAGAGCTCCTTACATTTAAATTACATATCCTAGGTACATAGAATAGACGTTAATGCAGCCATAAAAGTTTGAAAATGAACGAGGAAATATATAAATATAAAAAAATGAAAATTTTTACAAACTTTCAAGACTTTTGGCGCGTCTATATAGTAGAATGATTATCGAGGTGGAGTGCATCATGAGAAAATTAAATTATAAAAAAGTAATTATTTTTCTATTTTGTCTAACAGCTGCTGTGGGAACATTGGGGTTAGCCATCAAAAGCCTTGCTTTTGATAAGAAAAGAACCGTTTCGGCCTATACAACCGATAAAAATTACCCTGAAGCCGACATACAAACGTATGTGAAAGATAATACGAAAGGCGGATATTCAGCCAGCAGGCCCGTTCTGCATTTGGAAAATATCGACAAGCAGCTAGAAGCCTACATAAAGAAAGAAATTAAACATTATGAAAAGAAATGGAAAGCATCCGACGGAAAAGCTTCCGAGCTTAACCTCACCTATACGATCCTCCATTTCAGCAAACAGACGATTACGATTTCCTTCGATAAATATGAGCAAGTGGAAGGAAAGAAGCAGTCTGGATCCCAGATCTTCACTTATGATATTCCATCTCAGCAAAAGCTCTCTATAGAAGACATCTTTGCCACGGATACTGATTATTTATCCGTTTTATCCGATATTGTTTTTGAAGAGTTGACGGAGAAGGAAGAAGAAGGCATTTCAAACAGTCTCATTAAAAAGGAAAACAAACTGAAGGCAGCCAGCTTCAATTCTTTTTCAGTCTTGAAAAATACGCTTGTATTCTACGTTAAGACTGATGATTCAACTAAGACCCATACAATAGCCATCAATAAGGAACTCTTTAAAGATAGTTTGCTAGATTCATATCAAAGTGAAGATTTGAATGAGGATCTTGTAAAGGAATGGCAGCCGAAACATATCGTCGCCAAACTGCCCGTGCAAAATGAATGGATCGACCCTTCCAAAAAGGTCATTGCCTTGACGTTCGATGACGGTCCACATCCAAGTCATACCATGTCCATTCTTGAAGACCTGAACAAGTATGATGGACACGCGACATTTTTCGTGCTTGGAAGCCGCGTTCAGCACTATCCAGAAGTTCTGCAAAAGATGCTACAGCAAGGAAATGAGATCGGCAACCATTCATGGGATCATCCGCAGCTGACGCGCTTAAGCAAGAACAAAATCGAAGATCAAATCAAAAAAACCCAGGACGCTGTAGAAAAAGCTACAGGTGCTGAGCCAACTCTCGTCCGTCCCCCATATGGAGCGATTAACAATAATGTGCGTGAATACATGGAGGATAAGAAAGTCACGCTTTGGGATGTCGATCCCGAGGATTGGAAAGAACGCAATGAAAAGAAAATCGTAAACAAAGTGATGAGCAAAGCCAAAGATGGCAGAATCATATTAATGCATGATATCTATCAAACTAGCGCCCAGGCTGCAGGAAAAATCATCAAACAACTGCATGACCAAGATTATCAACTGGTCACCATTTCGGAATTGGAGAAGGTAAAGAAAGACCGTGAACTTTCCGGAATCACCATAAATGAATAATCAAAGGTAAAAGCCTGTTTCGTGATTCGGAACAGGCTCTTTGCATTCAAATAAAATAAGCAGGCCTTTGATCATATAGCAAAGGTCTGCTCGTTTTTTTTCATTCACCAAGATCTACATTATGATAAACTTGTTGAACATCTTCCAAATCTTCCAATGCATCAATCATTTTCTCGAAATGTGCTTGTGCATCTTCTGGTAGGGTTAGGTCATTTTGTGCAAGCATCGTCAGCTCTGCCACAGTAAAATCGCTGATTCCTGCATCCTTGAATGCTTGTTGTACAGCATGGAATTGTTCAGGTTCAGCATAAACGATGACACTTTCTTCTTCTTCAATGATGTCACGTACATCAACATCCGCTTCCATTAAAAGTTCAAGAACATCATCAGCCGTTTTACCTTCAATCCCGATTACAGCCGTTGCATCGAACATATAAGCAACAGATCCGCTGACACCCATATTCCCGCCATTTTTCCCAAATGCGGCACGTACATCAGATGCCGTCCGGTTCACGTTGTTTGTCAATGCATCCACGATGACCATTGAACCATTTGGACCGAATCCTTCATAACGAAGTTCGTCATAGTTTTCTTCCGAACCGCCTTTGGCTTTTTCAATCGCACGGTCAATGATCGCTCTTGGAACATTGTACGTTTTCGCACGCTCAAGTACGACCCTTAATGCCTGATTGGATTCTGGATCTGGTTCACCTTGTTTTGCCACTACATATATTTCCCGTCCGAACTTAGCATAAATCCGACTAGTATTAGCATCTTTTGACGCTTTTTTTTCTTTAATGTTATTCCACTTACGACCCATTATATTCCACTCTCTTTCATCATTGATATATACGAATAGATTTTTTAAGATACGGCCCTATTAGAAAACCCACCAGGGGAATTCCGTTGAAGATAGGCTATACGTTTACTAGATTATATTATACATCAATTGTATAATTTTGAAAAAGTCCTGCACATCCCTCACTGGCATTTATCGGAGCTTGGCGCAATTTTTTATGAAATACTATGGAAAAGATCAGTAGTGGTATAGTATGAAGTGAGCGGAAAGGAGAGATGATCCATGAAGGACAACCAAATCATCATCGGGATACCCGGTAAATGGAAGGACCGGACAGAATTGATTCAATCGGTCGCTTCTCGAAGCGAAGGGTATCTGTTAGCCGGGAATGTTTTTCATAACAAGGATAAGAACATTACTTTTCAGGCGGAGATCCATGATTATGAACCCACTTTAAAAGAGAGCTTTTCTTACGCCAGTAAAGACGCCTTTTCAGAGAGTGAATTAGAGGAAATCAATGACCATACCTTTACCGTTTATATAATAGCCGATGTATCCGATACCGGAACTGTTATCGATTTGATCGATGCCGGGGCAGCGATCCTCCGGGCAGGCGGAATGGCAGTGAAAATAGAAACGGCTGGAATTGCCCATCCAAAGGAAGATTGGCAGCAACTTCATCATAGCTCGGATATTCTCTCGGTATATGCCCATTTTGTCACGATCATCGGAGAGGAAGATTATTATTGTTCATTCGGAATGAAAGCTTTTGGTCTTCCCGATGCGGTGACACTTAACACAATGAGTCCGAAAGAGGCGGCTGCTCTGCTTAACACATTTAATTATTACCATTTAGGTGAACGGCCTCTCTTTAAGAATGGCGAAACCTTTAGCATTCAACAAGATGCACCCGACTTTATATTGACTGGCCTTCAGGACTTTAGATATGAAGAAGACCATCCCTTCTACAACCCGTTTGGATTATGGAATTTAGGGACAAGTAAATAGAGGAGCAATTCGCTCCCCCAGACTGTAGACAAATTCGAATAAATCGAGTTTGCCTGCAGTTTTTTTATTAAAAACGTTCCAGTTGTTTCAGAAATCCGCTCCCTTTCCGCCGACTGTCTGCCAAGCCTCATCAACGCAAGCGCCTGTGGGTTCTCGGCTATCCAGTTATTCCGCAGGAGTGTCGCAAATTTCTTCAATTTAGTTAGAGGTTTATAAAACAGTAAAAAACCCAAAGTGTAACCTTGTCTTAATCATGGTTCGGGGTGAGACCAGACTACAGTTTTTTCTTAAAAAAACAATCCAGTTGATTGAAACGGAAGGTACGAGACTCCTGTGGGAAAAGCGCGTCCAAGGGAGACCCACAGGCGCAAAGAGCGCCGAGGGGGCTCCCGGACCGCCCGCGGAAAGCGAGTGCCTGAAGTGGAAATCAACGTTCAAAAACCATAATGTATAACCTTGTCTTAATCATGGTTCGGGATGAGACCATCCCTCCTCTCCTTTTGCCGACAAACTGAGTGGAGTAATTCGCTCCTCCATTTTTATTTTTTCAACCGAGTTTTTCACGCTTTTCTTCTTCATATTCTTTCTTCACGAGGGTCATGCCGCTCGCTTGGTATTTGAGGATCTTTTGAATGACCGTGCCAAGATGCGCTCCAGCTTCAACCGGGGGGATCCCTCCTTTATGGATGTTGGAAATGACCATCCTCTCTGCTTCAATGGTGCCCAAACGTGGTTTATAGCAAATATAAGCGCTCAATGATTCCGCACTGACTAGACCAGGCCGTTCACCGATCAACAGGACAATGACCTCAGGTCCAAGGATTTCACCGATATCATCCATTACGGCAACCCGGCCCTTTTCAATATAAAAAGGTGTACCTGTATTCAGACCTGCCACTGCCAAAGATTGTTTGAAAGATAAATAGACGTCCTCCGCATTTTCTTCGATCGCCTTGGCACTTAAGCCATCCGAAATGATGATTTGAACCGTTGGGGCCTTTATGCATTTGGCTTCTATCACCCGCTTTGCTTCATCCGAAAGCTTCCTGCCATAATCGGGACGCCGTAAATAGACTTCCTTATCATCGGCCTTCGTTTTCACCTTGAATAAATCCAAGCGTTTCAAAAGAATATCACTGACTTCACCATATACAGCATCGACGGCCGCCGCATGGTCAAAACGGAATTTCAGCCAAGAATCCGTCTTCGGCCGGGTCCCTGACCTGCCTACCCCTATACGTGCAGGGGTTTTGGCCACCAAATCATCCAAATCTTCCTTATTATTCATTCCCATATCATCACTCCTAATGGTTAAATATAGTTGGATCGCCGGCACGCTTCGTTAATTTTCCATTCTCCATAATCCCCATCCTCTCCAGCCAAGCTTCATATAATGGGGCAGGCCGCTTATCCATCGTTTGCCTCAAAGTCGCTATATCGTGGTAACTCAAAGACTGATAGTTTAACATGCAGTCATCCCCCATCGGAGTTGCGATGATGAAATTCACACCAGCCGCCGTTAAAAGTACACCCAAGTCCTCGATATCATTTTGATCCGCCTTCATATGATTCGTATAGCAAATATCCACTCCCATCGGCAGTACATGCATCTTCCCCATGAAATGATCTTCTAACCCTGCGCGGATGACCTGCTTGCTGTTATATAGATATTCAGGTCCGATGAATCCGACGACCGTATTGACAATGTACGGATCAAAATAGCGGGCAAATCCATAGTTCCTGGCTTCAAGCGTCACCTGATCGATTCCGAAATGCGCTTCAGCCGATAACTCGGAGCCTTGCCCCGTTTCAAAATAAAGATGCTGCGGGCCTGTGCCGGTCCCATAGGCCTTCGCGACCTCATTAGCTTCTTCGAGCAATTGTACGTTAATTCCAAAAGAGCGATTGGCCGTTTCCGTTCCGGCTATGCTTTGAAAGATCATATCAGCAGGCGCACCCTGCTGTACGGCCTTCATTTGCGTGGTCACATGCGCAAGCACACAATTTTGGGTCGGGATGTTCCACTTCTGGATGACATCCTGTGTCGCATGAAGCAGCCGCTTTACGCTTTCTACTGAATCATCGACAGGGTTGATTCCAATGAGTGCATCCCCGATTCCATAGGAGAGTCCTTCTTTTAAAGAAGCCAGCATGCCATCCACATTGTCAGTCGGGTGGTTAGGCTGAAGGCGCGAAGCAAGCGTTCCTTTGTATCCGATCGTGCTATTATTCTTGGTGAGCACTTCGATTTTATTGGCTGCATGGATAAGATCGAGGTTCGACATTATCTTGGCTGCCGCAGCAATCATTTCACTATTCAATCCCCTGCTTATTCGCTTTAAATCCTCGCCGGTCGTTTCGTCACTCAAAATATATTCACGCAGCTCGGCAACGCTCCAATTCTTCACAGATTGATAGATGGTTCCATTGATGAGACCATCTATGATCCGCGACACTTCATCCTCTTCCGGGGAGAGCAGGGGATAGTTCCTAATGTCCGCCAAAGTCAATTCGCTAAGCACCGCTTTCGCCGCAATCCGTTCTTGGACCGAATCTGCTGCAATTCCCGCAAGTCTATCTCCTGATTTCTCTTCATTCGCCTTGGCCAAGACCTCTTTCAACGATTTGAATTGATGGGTCTCCCCAAAGTATTGAGTGGATAATTTCATCGTATAATCCTCCTTTTCCTCTAACTGTGAAAGGTTAGCGTTTTTACTACAACCGGAACGACCCCTGTCCGCAGCAGCCTTCCTATATCTAAATAATCACCATGCTCCACTTCTGTCTGATCAATGCAAATGACCGGCAGATCCGGTTGGTTCGCTAAAATTGTTTGACCAAGTGACTTCCCATAATCACTATCCATGACAATGATCAGAGGCTGCTGCCGATTCGGTTTTTGCTTCAGCGCCTCGGTAAAAGCGACTGCGAGCTGGTGAATGTCCCGAAATGATTGATAAGGTAAATTCGTTAAATAAAAGGCAAAATTCACCCCCTCCTGCTGGGGATCGTAAATCGTGATCGCATCCTGGACAGCTTGTGCCATTCTCGCGGTTACATCATCAAGCACGCCATGAAAATCGACCCGATAGACCGGGATATTACGAACGGGCAGATGAGAATCATTCACCTCGATGGTAGCACCGCTTATTTCAGTCGTATGTGCGCCTGCTCCAAGGACAGTCGCCCGAACCGTTTCAACGGGCTGTTCCCACGCCCATGCAGCCAATTCTTCATTTTCCTTAATAGAGGCGGCAAGCATCATGCCGATATCCAGGAAGCTTTTATCCTCCCGTTCTTCATGATAGATGCAATCACTGACACCTCCCGAGAACATCAACACATCAATTCGTCCTGTCCAAGATGGCTCCTTCCCCACTAAAAGAAGTTCATCTTCTTTTGTGAATGAACCAGCCAAAAACCTCGAAAGCACCTTCGCCATTTCATTTGCGATGATTGCCCCATCACCATTCAAAGGAGAGTGCCCCTTTGATTTCAGCCATTTCCCTATTGAAGGAGCAACCTTCACCTTCGCTCCCTCCCACTCCACCAAACGGCCTCCTATATGCAGTGTGCATGTTCCGCAAAGCATCCCAGAACGGTATACGGCAATATTCGCCGTTCCCCCGCCAATGTCTATGTTCGCTACAGTCTTTCTTGTCTCAATTGAATGTTGATAGGCGCCGGATCCTTTGGCGGCAATGATACCCTCCAAATCCGGACCGGCTGCCGCTACAAGGAATTCCCCCGCCGCTTTAGATAACCGGTAAACCATTTCTTCTGCATTTTGTTTGGTTGCCGTTTCCCCCGTGATGATGACAGCCCCTGTTTGTATGTTATCGATCGTGATTCCGGCTTTTTGGTATTCACTTTCCACCATTCTTTGAACTGAAGGAATATCAATTACCGTCTCGGATAAAAGCGGGGTCCTGAAAATGGGACTTCGATACAGAATTTCTTTTTCGGTAATTTCGATTTTTGGCACCTGTCCGCCACCTGCCACATTCCTAAGCGAAAGCTTGCTAATAACAAGTTTCGTCGTACTGGTGCCAATATCAATTCCTGCACTGATGATTCGTTCCACCTGTTCATTCATTAAAAATCACACCCCAGTTTTATACCACTTGGATTTCATTGCTGTTTTCTTCCTCGTTTTTCGTTTTATATTCATTTACGCCGATAACTCCTTCTGCACGATCCTTTTCCTCCAATTCCAAAGCTTTCGGAACGGACAGCCAGTAAGCAAGACCGATTCCAATCGCTCCGGCAGATAGCTTGCCGACAATGATCGGCAATATCAAGGAGGGCTGAAAGTTGGCTGTGAATGATAAATGATCGCCTAATAGGAAGGCCGCACACACAGCGAAGGAAATGTTTATGACCTTATCCTTCGGCGGCATATCCTTAACAAGTTTGAACATCGCTAATATATTGGCAACCGTGGCTAATATCCCGGCACTTCCCGCTTTGCTCAATCCGATTTTCCCGCCCATCGCTTCAAGCGGCTTGCCAGCATATTTTTGAATCAGGTAAATCATTGGAAAAGCACCCGCCAGCATTATCCCGATATACCCCGCCGTTTCCAGGGCACGGAACTGGTCTGCCTTATCGGCCATGATGGGATGGAACCCCCAAGCACCAAATACATGGGAAAACAGTCCGGTGAAAATTTCCACGATTGAAAACACGAGTACAAGTTTAATCGCGGCATCCAATATTTTTCCAAACCACATGAAACCTTTGATCATCAAATCCGGAAGGAAATAAAGACCTAACGCGAGCAATACCACAAAAATAAGAAGGGGGGAAAGATTCAGGGCAATTTCCAAATAGCTTAACGCGAATTCGTATGTAGAATCCGCATTCGTGGAAATCACTTCGCGGATTTTCGAATTCGTTGCCACCACCAGCACGCTTGAGATAAAAGCGCCAATCGGAATCGTCAGGATTCCTGACATGACACCAAGTGCCATGTATTTATGATCACGCTTCTCCAGCATCGCAAGCCCCATTGGAATCGAGAATACAATCGTTGCCCCAGACATAAAGCCGACAATCATCGCCATGATCCAGCCTTCATATGATTCCTGCAGCTCGGCCGCTAATTGGTAACCCCCCATATCCGTTGCCAGAATCGTTGTTGCGGCGAGGGCGGGATCTGCACCGATCGCAGCAAAAATCGGGCCGCATACTGTATCGATGAACCATGATAAATAAGGGATCGAGGCCATGATTCCAGCTGCCGGGATAAATATATGGCCAACGGTATGCAAACCTTCCATGAACTGTTTCCCCAAGCCTTTCTCACTGTCTTTAATCGATGCAATAGCACCGACAACGGCACACACCATAATGATATAAATAACGAATTTACCTACCATCTCCATACATATTCCCCCTGAATTCCAATTTGATTTGGCCTAACGGCTTTAAAAAAAGGGTATAAAAAAGACGCCTCTTAGAGCCCAAACTTAGGTTGTTCGGCAGAAATGCCTGCCTACAACCAAATTTGGTCCATCAAAGCGCCATTGCTTCATCTATTTACTTGTTTTTGATCATTTGAAATGATTAGGCGTGCCACCGTCTCCATGGAAAGCTGCTTATCCATACTTAGCCTTCTCAGCTTATTGTAAGCGATTTCTTCTGTTACATTCTTCCTTTTCATGATAATGCCTTTTGCCTTTTCAATGACTTTACGATTTGCGAGCGTTTCATCCAATTGAGCATTTCGTTCCTGATACTTCTTTGTATTGGCTGCTTGCAGCAAAGCTATCTCCACTGCCGGAATCAAATTCGCCTCCGTAATTGGCTTTACGAGATATCCGACGATATTCGCCCGCTTCGCCTCGTCGATATATTCACGCTGGCTGAATGCCGTTAAAAGCAGGACCGGAATCTGAAAGGTATTGGATATCACATCGCTAGCCTTAAGCCCATTCATTTTAGGCATTTTGATATCCATCAAAACGAGATCCGGCTGTAGTGCATGTGCCAATTCAATCGCCTTCTCTCCGTTACGGGCATGTCCAACTACATCGAAACCTGCATCCTTGAGCATAATCGTTATATCAAGCAGAACAATCGATTCATCCTCCACGACCAAAATCCTCTTGACCACTTCTCCCACCTACCTCTTGTATGGAAATCTTACAGAAGCCAGGGTACCTTCTTTAATCCGATGAATCGAAAACTCCCCATCCAAATCATTTTCCACCGTCATGCGGATGATATCCAGCCCCAAAGAAGGTTTCAAAGCCTGAGAATAACCGATGCCATCATCTCTTACTTGAATTTCCAATTCAGGACCATCCTTTTGAAAGCATACGGTGATCTTCCCTTCCGTTCCTTCCTCGAAAGCATGCTTCACACAATTATGAATGAGCTCATTCACCACCAGCGCAACAGAAATGCCAATGTCGGAATCAATGGAATGAAGCTCATCACCACTATATTCAATGCTTAGGCTTTGACGGGCATGTTCCTCCGTATGAACAATCATATCGCCTATTTTCCTAATAAGCTCCAGCAGATCCACATGATCGACCTGACTGCTTGCCAAAATGATTTCATAAACCGACGATATGCTTAACACCCGGTTCAAACTGACCAATAAATGGGGCTTGCTTTCTTCAGGGGCTCCTATCCTCATTTGCAGACGAAGTAAACTCGCGACTGTCTGCAAATTATTCTTCACCCTATGATGAATTTCACGAATGGCTACTGACTTGCTAATCAGCTCTCTTTCTTTATCCCGCAGTTCAGTCAAGTCCCGGATGATGATGAACGTTTCATTGGAATTCTTGTTGCCCAAATGGAATTTCTTTATTTGGAAAATCTTTTTACCAATGTTCATTTCCTTCACTAAAATATCCTCTTTTGAAGCAAGTACATCGGCAAAGCCCGGAAAATAATCGAAAACCGATTCACCTAAGACACAGTCCGTCAAACATATTTCCGATACTAAATTAATGGCAGCAGGATTCGTATAGACAAGTCGGTTTTGGTTATTAATCAGGAAAATGGACTCCTCGATAAATTCAGGAACTAAGGAATTTTGTTGATCTTGCCTATCAAACTGTTTTGAAGTTTCAGGTTCTTCATGAATCACCTTTTCCATGATCAGAACGGCGATGACCCGATTGCATTCCCCCTTGACTGGAACGACACTTTGTTGGACCATTGCCCCCTCTTGAGTCAATGCCCGATTCACGAACATGTCCTTTCCGGTGCGCAATACATAAAATACTGCCGGTTCAAAAGCCTCATAGGCAAATTTCCCGACAACCGGATGATCGTAAACCGATTTTACGGAATGTCCGCATGCCTCTGCCACGACAATGGCATGCTTCCCTTCACGCACCGGACAATCAATAAACACATTCGCTTTATTCAAATTGGCTATCAACGATAAATTCGTTGATAGGTTTTCAAGAATTTGAATATCCTTGTCCAGTAAATGAGTATACATCTCACATAATTCTCGGACAGTCATTGTCCGTTCCATAGGCAAAACCCCAATAAACGTTTATTCATGGATATTATTATTGATTATTATAGATATCACCCTTATTTTTGTCAATATTCCAAATATTCTAATGTCACATAATCTTACAATAGTATCCCTCAAAATTATTAATGGAAAGTGAGGGTGGGCATCAAACAGTGTATCGATCATCCGAATGAATTTTTTTGAATTTAAATGAATCCACCATTCACCCTGATTGTCTGACCCGTAACCCATTGAGCTTGTTCACTAGCCAAAAATGAAACCACATTAGCAATGTCATCCATTTCTCCTAAACGTCCGAAGGCATTCATTTTTTTCATCCCTTCGATTTGCTGCTCCGATTTCCCTACATTAAACAACTCTGTGTTAACCGGCCCTGGAGCAATTGCATTGATCGTTAAAAGAATCCCCACAGTCCATATATTACCACCTTTTCCTCTTTATAAGGTAGTCAGCATCACTTCCATACTCATGAATTTCACCTCTTCTGGTTATAGTAAAGAAGAAAATAACGGAGGAGGTTCATTCCATGAAAAGTTCAAAGGAATTTGTGGAAAGCATTCAAGAGCAGCAGAAAAAGGAAGAAGGCAATATGCGCCGTCAAGGCAATGGGAATCCCGCTCAGAAATTACCGAATAAAAAACATTAATGAAAACAGCAATTTAAAAAATCCCTGCCTTATTTCATGCAGGGATTCTTTTCACCTTGAAGTACTTTTTTTCTTCTTCATCTCTTCGATTTCTTTTGAAAATGTGTCTTCTATCTCTTTTTTATTTCCATATAAAAAGAGGTTATCCCCTAATTTGATTTTATACTCATATAACTCTTTCCTGATTTTCACTTCTCCGCTTTCAATAAATAAAATATTGATGTCGGCTCCATGTGATATGACATCAAAGGCTTTGACATCGATGAACTCCGAGCCCTCATAAATATCGATCTCCATGACCACGTCTTCATCTTCTAAAAATAGGACCTCTTCTATCGGGTGTTCCCATAATTCATAATGATTGTACATTTCACTTTTCATCTTATTCGATAATCTATTATTTAGGAATGGAACTTTCACTAAAACGGTTAAAACCAGCAGTATTCCAATAATGATGCTTAACTCCATCAAGCGCAGATCATCTGTAAGCAATGTACTGATCGATGAAATGATGACAGCAAGCGAGAATGCACCAAATAAAATTAAGAACATGCTTATTTTCCTTCGAACGGGGTGATCGATAATGGATTTTGACTCGTCAGTTGTAAAACCAGTACCCGTCAGCATGGAGATAACCTGAAATCTTGCCACTGTGCTTTTTAATCCAGTCAATTTCATCAAGGTTACCGATATTTCAATAACAAGAACAATGATTATAAAATAAAGCAACATAAAAAGTAAATTCATCAAAATGATCACTTCCTCATCTATGGTTTACCCCAATCCTGACAAAAGAAATCTCATTCGACGTTCATTTTAAGTTTCCATCAATAGCTGACAAAGCAAACAAAAAAACAGTAAGATCCAAAACTTGAATCCTACTGCGTTTTTATCTATATATTTCTTAAATGGTCTTCAGCAGCAATTTTTTTAACAGCGGTGTAAATTGCTCTGGCAATTCAGCTACACTCGGAATCATTAGGCGTTCTTTGCCATAGATGTTTTTCATCGTCATCTCTTCACTTTCATCGATGCCTCCATCCGCTAAAAACAAGCCGATGACTTCGATGCCTTTTTTTCTGGCTTCCGAAACAGCAAGGTGTGTATCGACAATGCCATTTTGATCATAATCGCTTGCTGCCGGCTCACCATCGGAAAACACGAGCAAGAAACGGTTCTTTTCCCGTCTTTTTTCCAATTCTATTGCGGCAACCCTGATACTATATCCGTCCCGGTTGTCTTCCTCTGGTTCAAGCTGCATGATTTTAGCTCCTGAGTTTAGATAAAGAGAATCGGAATGAGACTGGATTACATGGAAGTAGTTCGGCTGATATCCTTCTCTCACTTCATTTGCATCTTCCCAAAATCCAATGATCGAGTGGGGGATCCTTAATTTTTTCAGTACTTCATGAAACAGGACGACCCCTCGTTTCGTTTCATCCATTTTGTTATGCATGGAAGCCGAGCAATCGATAAGCAATGTGAATACGGCATCCATTTCTTTTGAATCCTGGTTCTTTTTATAAAAAACCCTTGGATTTTCTTCAAATACAAGCGGAAGTAATTTCTTCGATAAACGGCCAAAAGCCAAATCTTTTCTTGGTGCGTTCTTTTTATTTTCCAGCGTCTTTTCAATTGTACTGGAGAGTTTTCTCTTGAACGGTTCGATATCCGCAACAAACTCACGGTAGCGTTTCTCTTCTGTAAGTGTTGGTATTTTCGCTTCCTTGATTACTTGGACGACGTCTTTGTTTTCTTCACCAAATGGATGTTCACCACTTTTGCCCATATTGGTTTGTTTCTTCTCCAGTGTTTCCTGCTGATTGTATTCCTTTTGTTGACTTTCCCCTGATGAACCCTGGATCGAAGCCAGTGCTTGGTCGGCATCTTCCGCTTCCCGTGCACCTCCGCCCATCAGACTTGTTTTCGTTCCCTGCTCCAATTCAAATTGAAGAAAAGTTGAATTACTCTCGCCGTTCTTATTCTCCCGGTGCCAAGTCGAGAATTTTTCATCAATGAACTCACTTTTTTCTTCGTCTGCATCTTCCGTATCATCGTTCAACAGTTCATCATTTCTAGTCAGTTCATCAAATAAGGTATTTCCCTTATACTTTTCCACATTTGCAATGGGGAAGATGAAATATTCATTCATCGTATCCTCGTATCCATCGTTCACACGGAAAACGATTTGCTCGCAAATCCTCGTGATATCACTGGTTTTAGTGGCTTCAAAGACAGAATGGATGAATGGTTTGAGTTTCTCCAGTTCTTCCAGCTGCCTTACATTGGCTCTTGGAAAAATCGGATCCGGCCTGTCAGATTGAAGCAGTAAATATATGAGGCAGTATAATTCATCCAGTGCAAAACTTCTTGTGACATTCGTCGCCAATTGGCTTTCGAAATATTGTTTAAGGTAAGCCCCCCTTACCGAAAACCATTTTTTTGTGCCTGGCCTTTCTTTCTTCACCAACTCTTCCAATCGCAAGTCTTCCAGTAAAGCGAATAATTGGGCTGCAAACTTCGGAAGCGTACTTTCCCAGATGATGTCCTGGTACTCCTTCATGCTCTGGATTGTTGAATGATGCAGCGTACCTATCGTCCTAAGGAGCACATCCGTTTTCAGTCCCGCTTCCTTCACTTCCTTATTTCCATTTTCCCAAAAATGGCTGGCTGTGACCTTATTCTCGATCAGATCAATGAAGGAGCCATAATTGTATTCGAATTCCAGCTCAGGAATGCCGGATAACACAGTCGACAGATCCTGAAGCTGTAAAAAAAGAGCCGTATCTATTATTGAATCATTGAACCGGATATACTTCATGAGGCATTCTCCTAGTTAGAATAATGTGTCAGCCAAGTTCTTTACAAACTCACGCTCCCGTTCCTCGTCCAACTTATCCACAATGGAACGAAGAATCGCCCGTTTCGGCGGGATCAACACACTCAGATCGCAAGCATCAAGCAAAGCCCTGATCGATGCCGCATCTTCAGCCACCTTCCCTTGATTCACGGCATTTATCAAATCACTCGACAGTTTAACGAACAATTCAATACTTCTTGGGTCCTTCAACTTTGTATTGGTTTCTATCAATTGCTTTAACTGCTCCCCTTCGATATAAGGAACTTCAATTACGACAAACCTATTTTTTAGCGCTTCATTCAGCGGCACTGTACCTACATACCCTTCGTTGATTGCAGCAATCACATTAAAGCCCTCTTTTGCCGTTATGACTTCATTCGTGAACGGATTCGTTATCGTCCTTCTGTAATCAAGCACACCATTGATAAGCGGCAGAGTTTCCGGTTTTGCCATGTTGATTTCATCTATATATAGGAAGTGACCGTGATTCATCGAATTTGTCACTGGTCCAGGTACGAATTCTATCACTTGTTTTTCCTCTTTGTAAGCCAACGTCTTGAAGCCCAATAAGCTTTCGGCATCCAAGTCGACTGAGCAATTGACACTGAACATCGGCTGGTTGAATAAATTCGATAATGTCTCGGCAAACTTTGTCTTCCCAGCCCCTGTCGGACCCTTCAAAAGGATATTCTTCCCCATGCTTAAGGCCGTGATGGCATCCACCATCAACTCCATCTCGGGAGGCAGATATCCGCCGCTCCTTATCAATTCCTCAAATTGAGCAGGATTCTTTTTGCTTGCTTGTAATATATTTGCGATTTCTATTGGTAATCGATTGATCATTGTGTCCCTACACCCCTTTCTGAACATTTTAAAGCTCTTTCCCATTAAAAACAAACACTAAGAAAAGGAGCTGTCATCAAGACAGCTCCCAGACTTTAGATAAACTCGAAGTAAAGCGAGTTTGCCCTGCAATTTTTCATTTCAGAAATCCGCTCCCTTTCTGCCGACTGTCTGCCAAGCCTCATCAAAGCAAGCGCCTATGGGGTCTCGGCTAGCCAGTTATTCGACAGGAGTATCGCAAATTTTCTCAATCCAGTGAGGGTTATAAAATAATTAAAAAACCAAAGTGTAACCTTGTCTTAATCAAGGTTCGTGATGAAACCAGACTACAGTTTTTTCTTAAAAAACAATCCAGTTGATTGGAACGGAGGTACGAGACTCCTGCGGAAAAAGCGCGTACAAGGGAGACCCCACAGGCCCTCGTAAAGCGAGTGCCTGGATGGAAATCAACGGAAGTTTCTGATGACCCTTAATAAGCTTCCTTAGGGTCGCCTTTCAATAGGTATATCATATACCCCAATACACCGCCGATGATGGCAGGAATCACCCATCCTACCCCTACACTATATAGTGGAAGATATTGAGTTAATAGATCCGAAACAGCTTCCATTTTAATGCCTGATGCCACTATTCCATCCATAATGCTGATGATGGCCGTTAATAATAAGCTTCCTAAATATACCTCCGATTTCCCTTTGAAAAGGGAATGGAAGAACGTAAGAATGATCAAAACGATCGCCACGGGATAAAGCGCCGTTAACACAGGCACTGTAATGGAAATGAGCTTGGTCAAACCTACATTGGCAACAGCCGCACTAAAAACAGAGAAGATGACGACATATGATTTATACGATACAGCAGGCAGTATTTTGTTGAAATACGTAGCACAAGCCGTTATCAAACCGATGCTTGTCGTCAGGCATGCAGCGATCACAATCAATCCTAACAAAACGGCACCAGCCGGTCCGAAAAAATGATTCGAGGCTTGAGCCAAAACGTCTCCGCCATTACCCAGTTGACCGAGTTTTTCCACACTTGTTGCCCCGACATAAGTTATGGACGCATAAACGATCACCAACAAAGTGGCAGCAATTAAGCCGGCTTTCAAACAGAAGCCTAACACTTCTTTTCTTGATGTTATCCCCTTATCTTTGATCGCATTGATGACAATGATCCCAAATGCAAATGCGGCCAGCGTATCCATGGTCAAATATCCTTCTTTAAATCCTTTGAAGAAAGAATTATCTGAATAATCTGCCGATGGTGACTGGATTTCACCCATTGGGTTAATAATTGCGACCACAATGAGAATCCCGATGAAAATCAATAATAACGGTGTTAATATTTTTCCGACGATATCCAGCATTTTTGATGGATTGAGGGATAATAAACAGGCAATTCCAAAGTATATGATTGTGAATACCAGCAATGGTAAAAAACCGACATCATTAGAAAGGAAAGGTTTAATCCCTATTTCGTAAGATACACTCCCCGTTCTGGGAAGCGCAAAAAGCGGTCCCAAAGATAAATAAAGAACGACAGTGAAAATGATGCCGAATAACGGGTGCGCCCTGCTTGCAAGCGATTGGACATCATTTTTTCCTGAAAAACCAAATGCCAATATTGTAATGAATGGCAATCCAACCCCAGTAATGATGAAACCTAAACTGGCCGACCATAAATTGGTCCCCGCGGATTGACCGAGCATGGCGGGGAAAATTAAGTTTCCTGCACCAAAAAATAAAGCAAAAAGCATTAATCCTGTTACAATGATAAAAGATAGCGGTGCTTTCTGTGACATATAATAGCCCTCCATTGATTTGATTATCTTAACGAAGAAAAGAGTTGTCCATCAACCGGTAAAAAAAGTGACATGTACTTCGAACTATTCTACCTATCTGTTAAAATGCACCTTCATGAAACTATGAATCATCCATGACTCTCCTAACTATAAAATCCTGCGGAACGTTTGTCAAAGCTATTTCATTCATTATTCGGAAAAATCTTTCTTTTCTTACTTCTTTTCAAGAAACTGAAAGAGGCATTTAGATTCAACAGAAAAGTTGAGTAAAAAGTACTGCAATTTATTTTGCAGGAAAAATATTTTAATATTCTGAGATTTATTAAAACTATTTAAAAAAACAAGAAATTGGAGGAGTCATCATGAATACTGAAAGAGAAAAGATGGTGAGCGGGGAACTTTACATGGCCGCTGATCCGGAATTAATAAAAGATAGGGAAAATGCCAGAAAGTTGACCCGGTTATACAATCAGACAACGGAAAGCGAACGGGATGAACGAACTGCACTGCTGAAACAGCTTTTAGGTTCCACTGGACTAAATGTATATATTGAACCAACTTTCCGTTGTGACTATGGATACAACATTTCTCTCGGGGAAAACTTTTATGCTAATTTCGATTGTGTCATTTTGGACGTTTGTGAAGTGAAGATTGGCAGGGACTGCATGTTGGCTCCTGGAGTGCATATCTATACAGCCACACATCCGCTGGATCCCTTTGAACGCAGTTCTGGAGTGGAATACGGAAAACCGGTTGCGATAGGGGATCATGTCTGGATTGGCGGAGGGGCCATCATCAATCCTGGCGTAACAATAGGAAGTCATTCCGTCGTAGCTTCAGGGGCCGTCGTAACAAAGGATGTTCCTGAAGGCGTTGTTGTCGGTGGAAACCCAGCGAAGGTCATCAAGCATATTGAAGGAATTAAATAAGGCAGAGCTCACTCCCCGCGAGTGGCCCTGCCTCCTTTTTTCGTTAAATTTCCCTTAATGCTTCCGCGATTGCAGTATCACCAGAGATTAAATCAAATGAACGCTTGTAGGTATTTTCTTCAGTTAAAGAAGCAAGAATCGTTCGAGCCACATCTTCACGGGCAATCGAACCTCTTTCCAATTCTTCAGCGGCGGTCACCTTGCCCGTTCCCGGTTCATTAACCAACCCCCCAGGCCGAATGATGGTATAATTTAAATCGCTTTGTAACAATGCCCTATCCGCGTAGTGCTTGGCCACATAATACGGTTTGATGGCTTCATTCCAGTTTTCGCGATTATTGGCCTGGAAAGCACTCACCATGATGAAACGGTCGATTCCCAAGCTTTCTGCCGCTTCAATCGTTTTAACAGCACCATCCAGATCAATCAACAGCGTTTGATCAGCACCCGTGCTTCCTCCGGATCCTGCTGTAAACACGATGGCATCACAGCCTTTTGCCGCATTCGCAATCTCATCCACTGATCCGGTTAAACTGACGACCGCAGATTCAATGCCATTTTTCTTCAAATGCATACTTTGCTCTTCTCTGCGAACCATCGCCCGTACACTATGATCCCGGCTATCTTTTAATAAATCTATAAGCTGTTTACCGATCTGCCCATTTGCCCCAACTACGAATACTTTCATAAAGGTCAGCTCCCATAATGGTTAGTTTGGTTTTCATTCAAATTATTTCATGGACTCAGAACATTATCAAACAATCAGCCCGTCGATTCATCTTTAACATTGGAAAAAGTTTGGCAACCAAACTTATATATTTTATAATAAGAACAATACGTGTTCTTCAGGGACACCAAGGGGAGGTGTAAAGATGGCAATAAGAATGTTAATGCCACCTTCTGCAGCGTCTCATGCAAAGCCCAGTATTGGAGGCGATACTTTGCATGGGGTTGAATTAAGCTAAACTTAATCGCCCGCCTTATCATTTCTAATATTCGGCTTTGCACCTTATTTCATTCTTAAAAAAGAATAAGGGGCTGGCAGAAATGAAATATGTAAAAGCGACGGCCGTTTTGCCTGAAAAGCTGATCGTTGAAATCCAAAAGTATGTGCAAGGTGAAACCATATATATCCCTAAACCTGAAAAGGCCCATCACAAATGGGGAACACGTTCGGGATCAAGGGAAATGATCGATGACCGAAATGCCTCTATAAAATATGCATTCAAAGAAGGGCATACCATCCATCAATTAGCCGAGGAGCATTTTCTCTCCGCGGAAACCATCAAGAAAATCGTTTATTCTAAATAAAATACTGCATGGTTAGCACTGATAATAATATCAGTGCTATTCGTATGCCGAGTATGTTTCATAATTGTTTTCCCCCTTTTAAAGCAGGTTCGATTTCTGTAAAGTAAAAAGAAACGGTATCATGTGACAAGTATCGAGTAACAGAAACAGGAGTGAAGAAAATGGAACCTTTTATCAGGAGCGAGCAGTATAACTTCATAAAATCCCAAACACAGATTCTCATAAATGGACACGCGACTGCCAACGATAAGGATGTGATCAACACCCTGAAAACAGTCGCCAAAGAACGAGTATTAAGCTTATTCAGTGACTTGAACGAAGAGCAAAAACAACTGCTGGATCCAGTCGATACCATTAAAGATTCCGCACAAGCCGAAGTCTTTCTCTTACAAGTAAAGCCATTTGTGATCCCATTTAAAGAAGTAACCGAAAAAACGATAAAAAAACTATTTCCTAAAGCAAAGAAATTAAAAACTCCTTTGTTGGAAAACATCGATTTGAGAGAGATTTCATACTTGGGATGGGATGATGTCGGATCTGGAAAGAAATTCATCATCGCACCCCATCATAATAAACTCACCGGATTGCATGGAACCATTAAACCTGCCAACAAAAAAGGGATCTGTGCCATATGCAGCCGCTTTGAAGAAGTAGGGATGTTTATGTCTGAAACAAAAGGAACCGTCCAAGGGACATTCATTAAAAAAGGGAATTATATTTGTCTGGACAGTATGAAATGCAACCAGAACATAACCACTTTGGATAAAATGACCGACCTAATCGAGCGGCTGAAATAATACGGAAAAGCAATCCTTCAATGGCGAAGGATTGCTTTTTGTTTGTTAAGCACCGAAGCCGTCAGTTAAAAAACTCTCATTTTGTCCTGCTTATAGAATTCCAGTATAATTAAAGAGATACATGAAAGAAGGAATGATATATTGAAAAGCAAAATGAAACAGTTGTTCAAAGACCAAAAGAGCGTTCATGTGCTGTATTCCTATAATGAAATGGAAAATTACATTAAACAAGTTTTGAATTTTATCCAAGATGGCATCGCGGCAGGAGATTATATCATTCTTATTGAAAATGACCGTATTTACCCCATTATTCATAAAGAACTGAGCACTCGGTTAACGAAAGATCCAATGGAGTTCATTCACTTTGTGAACAACTTCGATTTCTATTGCTCAAGCGGCAGTTATCATCCTCCTGCAATCGAAGAATACTTTAATAAAACGGTACAGCCCTATGTGGAAAATAAAATCTCTTTCCGATCATGGGCACATGTGGAATGGGCAACCATGGAAGAACCGCTGCATATCATAGAGGATTTTGAGAGAACAGTAGATGAAGCTGTAAATCTGCTGTCGTTTCCATTAATTTGTGCCTACAAAGGTGAGAGGATGCCAGAATACCTCAAAACCATATTGTCGGAAACACATCCTTATGTTCTAAAAGACGATGATATCATCATCTCGGAACAATACTTGCCATCTAGTTTGAAATAATGAACAACACGCTTAGGAATTCTCCTAAGCGTGTTGTTTTCGCCGTTGCATTATTGAATGATCATCATGAATCCCTCGTGTATTTATACGGCATTAATTAACCGGTTTTCACCTTGACCGTTTCCCCATTAACAGTCAGTAGGACAAAGCAGTCTTATGCATAATCCGAGATTAATTCCCGACACATCCCACACGGTCCAACCACTTTTATGATCCGAACCATTCATTGGATAGGTTTTGATGCTAGCACCTCCTCTTGTAAACTATTTGATCACTGGAAGAACTTTATTGTGAATTTTTAGTTAGTTACTTCTGAGTTTTGCTCTTTACTTATGAGTTTCGGGTGCTTTACTCATGAATTCGGTGCATTTACTCGTGAGTTTCGGGCGCTTTACTCGTGAATTCGGTGCATTTACTCGTGAGTTTTGGCGCTTTACTCGTGAATTCGGTGCATTTACTCGTGAGTTTTGGCGCTTTACTCGTGAATTCGGTGCATTTACTCGTGAGTTTTGGCGCTTTACTCGTGAATTCGGTGCATTTACTCGTGAGTTTTAAGCATTTACTCGTGAATTCCGACCATTTACTCGTGAGTACCACATTTCCCACCAAAAAAAAGAAGCGCCATAATAGCACTTCCTTTTTTTGCAATTAAGGCAATACCGTTGCGCCCATCAAGTAACGGTCCACTTCTCGCGCTACTTCACGGCCTTCATTGATTGCCCAAACGATGAGGCTTTGCCCTCTCCTTGCATCTCCGGCAGCGAAAACTCCTTCGACATTCGTTCTGTATTCGCCATAAACGGCATCAATTTTTTGATTGACTGTTTCTACGCCAAATTGAGTTAATAACGGCATTTCCGTTCCTTCAAATCCGATTGCGATGAAAACGAATTGGGCAGGCCATACTTTTTCAGTTCCGGGAACTTCCCTGAAAATGTACATTCCGTCATCGCCTTTGATTTTTTCCATTGAGATTGTGTGCAGTTCTTTAACGTTGCCATTTTCATCGGCTACGATTTTCTTTGTTTGAATTGAATATTGACGCGGATCTGCACCGAATTTCGCTTCCGCTTCTTCATACGCATAATCAAGGGAAAAAACATTCGGGTAGGCTGGCCACATATTATCAGATGTACGGGCCGTCGGAAGGATTGGGTGCTTCCCGAATTGTACGACGCTCTTACATTCCTGGCGAAGGGCAGTTGCGACACAGTCAGCTCCTGTATCCCCGCCGCCGATGACGATGACGTCCTTCCCCTTTGTATCTATAAACTTGCCGTCTTCAAAATTGGAGTCCAACAGGCTTTTAGTCGAAGTGGTCAAGTAATCCATTGCAAGGTGAATGCCAGTTGCATCACGTCCTTCAATTTTCAGGTCACGCTGCTTTTGGGCACCTGTGCAAAGGATGACTGCATCATATTGATCTTGCAGTTCTTCGGCAGAAATATCTTTGCCTACTTCCGTATTGGTAATGAAGTCGATGCCTTCCTGGGTCAATAATTTGATTCGGCGTGCAACGACATCTTTTTCAAGTTTCATGTTCGGGATGCCGTATGTCAACAGCCCGCCTGCACGGTCTGCGCGCTCATAAACCGTGACCGAATGACCTGCTTGATTCAACTGGTCGGCACTCGCCAATCCTGCCGGGCCTGAACCGATGATGGCAATTTTCTTGCCGGTCCTGCTTTCAGGGATGCGAGGCGTGATCCAGCCATTTTCAAATCCTTTATCGATGATGGTCCGTTCAATGTTCTTGATAGTAACGGCAGGATCGCTTATCGCTACCGTACAAGACCCTTCACAAGGGGCCGGGCAGACGCGCCCGGTGAATTCAGGGAAATTATTCGTTTTCGATAAACGGTCCAATGCTTCTTTCCATCTGCCGCGGTACACCAAATCATTCCACTCCGGAATCAGATTATGAATCGGACAGCCCGTCGTGACCCGGTTCAATTCCATGCCCATATGGCAGAAAGGGGTGGCGCAGTCCATACACCGCGCTCCCTGTGTACTTAACTTTTCATCAGAGAAAGGAGCTGTATATTCTCTCCAGTCGCTTAAACGAGTGAGAGGATTCCGGTCTTTTGGTTTTTCTCGCGGATAATCCATAAATCCTGTTGCTTTTCCCATCTTTCTCTCCCCTTCCTTACTGCATCACAGCTTGTTTAGTGATTTTTTTATCTTGAACGGCATTTGCTTGAAATGCACTCATGATCGCTTCTTCATCCGTTAGCCCTGCACGCTTCTGCTCATTGATGCTTTTGATCATCCGCTTGTAATCTTTCGGAATGACTTTTACGAATTTCTTAGCAAAATCCTCCCAGTTCTCCAGTACATACGATGCTTTGGCACTTTCTGTATAATGAAGGTGGCTGTAAAGCATTTCTTTTACCTCGTTTGCATCATCCAGATCATCAAGCGTCTCGAATTCTATCATTTCACCATTGCATAATGCCTTGAATTCTTCCGCATCATCGGCAAGTACATAAGCGATGCCGCCTGACATGCCTGCCGCAAAGTTTTTACCGACGTCGCCCAGGATGACCACGCGTCCGCCTGTCATATACTCACAGCCATGGTCTCCAATTCCTTCAACGACGACATTGACTCCACTGTTCCGTACTGCAAATCGTTCTCCAGCACGGCCATTAATGTAGGCCTCGCCGCTTGTTGCACCGTATAAAGCGATGTTTCCAGCAATTACATTGTCCCCAGCCTCAATCTGATTGCCAGCAGGTGCCGTGACAATGATCTTTCCGCCAGATAAGCCTTTCCCAACATAGTCATTGACATCACCTGTCAAATACATCGACATCCCTTTTGGAATGAACGCACCGAAGCTCTGGCCCGCCGATCCCGTAAAACGAAGTGTGATCGTATCTTCAGGCAACCCTTCTTCCCCATAGCGTTTGGATACTTCACTGCCGACAATCGTTCCGACCACACGATTCACGTTTGTAATCGGGAAGCTGACATCCACCTGGGTTTGATTATTTAAAGCAGGTTCCACAACTGGTAAAATCTCACGGATATCCAAGGATTCTTCAATTTTATGGTTTTGAGGAAGTTGATACGTACGTATCCCCTCCGGTTGGAAAAGAAGTGTCGTCAAGTCCAGATGCTTCGCTTTCCAATGGTTTTGTGCCCGCTCGCTCACTTGTAAAACATCAGTGCGGCCGACCATTTCTTCCAGTGTTCTAAAACCAAGCTCAGCCATCGTTTCCCGCACTTCCTCAGCGATGAAGCGCATGAAATTCACGACATGATCTGGATCTCCAGTGAATTTGCTGCGAAGCTCAGGGTTTTGAGTAGCTACCCCGACTGGACATGTATCCAAATGGCAAGCACGCATCATGACACAGCCAAGGACCACAAGCGGTGCTGTAGCAAAGCCGAATTCTTCCGCTCCAAGGATAGCTGCCATGACCACATCGCGTCCCGTCATTAACTTTCCATCCGTTTCAAGGACTACACGGCTGCGCAGGCCATTAAGCATCAATGTTTGGTGTGCTTCGGCAAGGCCCAGCTCCCAAGGAAGACCTGTATGTTTGATACTCGTTTTTGGTGATGCACCCGTACCGCCATCATACCCGCTGATAACGATGACATCCGCGGCTCCTTTGGCCACACCGGCTGCAATCGTGCCTACGCCTGCTTTTGACACAAGCTTGACGCTGATCCTGGCATCACGGTTCGCATTTTTCAAATCATGGATCAGCTGTGCCAGATCTTCAATCGAATAGATATCATGATGCGGTGGCGGTGAAATCAGGCCGACACCTGGTGTCGAACCACGGACCTCTGCGACCCAAGGATATACTTTGTTTCCGGGCAGCTGGCCGCCTTCACCCGGCTTTGCACCTTGCGCCATTTTGATTTGAAGTTCATCGGCATTAACGAGGTAATGGCTTTTCACTCCAAAACGACCGGACGCAATTTGTTTAATTCCGCTGCGGCGGTCATCGCCGTTTTCATCCAGTTGGTAACGGCTAGGGTGCTCCCCGCCTTCACCGCTATTGCTTTTTCCGCCTAAACGGTTCATCGCAATCGCTAATGTTTCATGTGCTTCCTGACTCAATGAACCGAATGACATCGCGCCCGTTTTGAATCGGCTGACGATGGATTCCACGGATTCCACTTCGTCTATTGAAATGCTTTGACGTTTTTGATCGAACGAGAATAAATTCCGTAAAAACCCGAGTCTCTCTTCATTCGCCAAGTTTGAATATTGCTTAAATAAATTATAATCGCCTTTCCGGCAGGCCCATTGCAGTGTATGGATCGTTTTAGGATTGAAAGCATGATGTTCCCCTGTTTTTCGCCATTGAAAATCACTTCCGCTTTCAAGAGTTTGGTCAAGGGAATCTGCTGCAGCTTTCCTATGGCGAATCAACGCTTCATCTGCGATCGTTTCCAAATCGATCCCACTAAGCTGTGATGCCGTACCGCTGAAATAGCGTTCGATCACATCAGCACCGATTCCGACCGCTTCGAAAATTTGTGCGCCTCGATAACTTTGAACCGTTGAAATCCCCATTTTAGACATCACTTTTACGATGCCTTCTGTCACCGAGCGTACATATTTCCTTACCGTTTCTTCGTAGCTGTTGGCCAAACTGCCTTCCAATACCGCCTGCTTATATGTTTCATAAGCAAGGTACGGGTAAATCGCATCCACTCCATACCCGATTAGGGACGCATAATGATGGACTTCCCTTGCTTCCCCTGATTCAACGATAATGCTCACTTTCGTACGGTTCCCATGACGGATCAGCTCTTGATGAAGGGCGCTGGCAGCCAGCAGGGAAGGAATCGCAGCTCTTTCTTTGCTCATATCCTTGTCAGATAATATCAAAAGGCTGACACCATCAGCGATCGCTTGTTCCGCTTCACGGCAGATGCGGTGGAGTCCACTCTCTAAATCTTCTGAAAATAAAGTGTGAATGACTTTGCTCCTGAATTCAGGATAGGCATTTTCTTTCAACTGCTGCATTTGACCTGGCGTCAAAACAGGTGAATCCAATTGAATGCGGCGGCTGTTCGTTTCATCCGGTTTCAGCAAATCTCCTTCTGCACCCAGAAATGTCATCGTTGACGTGACGATCTGTTCGCGAAGCGAATCGATCGGTGGGTTGGTTACCTGTGCAAAGGATTGTTTGAAATAGTTGAAAAGCGATTGCGGGCGATCTGATAAGACCGCTAACGGAATGTCATTCCCCATGCTGCCCAGTGGATCTTTGCCTTCGTTAATGACCGGCAGTAAATATTTTTGGACATCTTCATACGTGTATCCGAACGCTTTTTGCCTGAATAACAAATCACTCAATGGCTCCCCTTCGAGCACAGGTTCTTCGTCACTTAATTGAACAAGCTGTTCGTCCAGCCATTGCTGGTATGGATTTTCCTGAGCCATTTCCGTCTTGATCTCTTCATCGGAAACAATACGGCCTTCCTCTAAATCTATTAAAAGCATTCTGCCTGGGCTTAAACGATCTTTATATAATACATTCTCCGGATCCACATCGATCACGCCGACTTCAGAGGAGAAAATGATGTAATCATCTTTTGTCACATAATACCTTGCTGGCCTTAAACCATTTCGATCCAGGATGGCACCGATTTGCTTCCCATTCGTAAATGATATGGCCGTCGGACCATCCCATGGCTCCATGAGCATGCTGTGATATTCGTAAAATGCCTTCTTTTCCTTCGTCATATGCGGATTTTCCGTCCACGGTTCAGGAATGAGCATCATCGCCGCATGTGCCGGTTTACGCCCTGCAAGCACGAAGAATTCAAGTGCATTATCTAGAATCGAGGAATCACTGCCGTCTATATCCAGAATAGGCAGGACCTTTTGCAGGTCATCCCCGAATGCTTCCGAAACAAACTGCTGCTCACGAGCTTTCATCCAATTCACATTACCTCTAAGCGTATTGATTTCTCCATTATGGATCAGGTAACGGTTTGGATGTGCCCGTTCCCAACTAGGAAAAGTATTCGTGCTGAAGCGGGAATGCACTAAAGCGAATGCAGAAACAAAAGACTCCTGTTGAAGGTCAAGATAAAAAGCATCCACCTGCTCTGGCGTCAACAATCCTTTGTATACGATCGTAGCACTTGAAAGGCTGGCAAAATAAAAACGATTGCCGCGTTCACGAGCCCAGTTTTCAGCTTGTTTTCTGATAATGAACAATTTACGCTCAAAAGCTAAATCATCGGTCATCCCATCGCTGGCCCCGATGAATACTTGGCGGATCGTCGGACATGTCTCCTTGCCGACCTCCCCGATTTTCGTTGCATCAACAGGAACCGTTCTCCAGCCTAATAACGTTTGGCCCTCTTGTTCGATAAATGCATTCAAACGAGCTTCGATTTCATTCCGTTCATCATCATTGTTAGAGAAAAAGAGCATGCCTACACCATAGCGTCCTTTTGCCGGCAAGTTCATTTCCGGGCATGCCAGCCTGAAGTATTCATCAGGAATCTGCACCATTAACCCTGCGCCATCTCCTGTAAGGGGATCGCTGCCTTGTCCGCCGCGATGATCTAATTGGCACAGCATATTCAGTCCTTGTTTGACGATGTCATGTGTAGCAAGCCCTTTTAAATGAGCGTATAAACCGATCCCACATGCATCATGTTCAAATTCAGGATGGTAGAGCCCTTGTGCTTTTGGTATTTGATTGTATGTCATATTAATCGCCCCCATCGTATTCTTACACCGGTATGTCACTTACATTTATTCTAGGTTTTCAAATCGATATAAACAATATATAATTCTAATAGAATCTATCTCAATTTGAGATGAATGGCAGGAGGATGAATAAATGGAACTACGACAATTACGTTATTTTGTTGAAGTCGCCGAGAGAGAACACGTCTCTGAAGCCGCAGAGCACCTGCATATCGCACAATCAGCAATCAGCCGGCAAATCTCCAGACTGGAAGATGAGCTTGGCGTTCTTTTATTCGAGAAAATCGGCCGGAATATCCAGTTAACTCCAATTGGTAAAATTTTCTTGATCCATGCCAAAACGGCGATACAAGCGATAGAATATGCCAAATATCAAATTGAGGAGTTTTTGGACCCTGAACACGGAAGCATTAAAATCGGGTTCCCGACCAGCCTTTCCACCCATTTACTGCCTACCGTCATTTCCGCTTTTAAAGATGAGCAGCCGAATATCGGCTTCCACTTAAGACAGGGATCTTATTCCTCTTTAAAGGAAGCTGTCAAAAATCGCGAAATCGGGTTAGCCTTCCTTGGACCGATTCCGACAAACGATCCAGATATCGAAGGTCATATCCTGTTCACGGAAAACATTTCCGCTTTACTGCCCATAACTCACCCATTAGCTGAAAGGAAGAGTCTGCGTCTAAGTGACTTACGAAATGATCCCTTCGTCTTGTTTCCAAAAGGATACATCTTTCACACTATCGCTCTCGAAGCGTGCAAAGCAGCCGGTTTCGCACCGAACATCGCATCGGAAGGTGAAGACATGGATTCCATAAAGGGCCTCGTATCTGCCGGAATCGGAGTCAGTCTGCTCCCTGACAGTACCTTTTATGAAGTCATTCCAAGACTGACTGTCAAGATCCCGATCGATACACCCGAAGTCAAACGGACTGTCGGCATCATCACTCCCAAAAACAGGGACTTGGCTCCATCAGAAAAACTTTTTTACCAATTTGCCAAAAAGTTCTTCTCTGTTCTCGAGCAATATCAATAAAACATGGCTATTTCTAAACTGTGAATGTGAAAATTAAGACGGGACAGCTCTTCCCATAAATGATTTCACTAGACAACTTACAAATAGCCCACTGTTCGAATAACGTATCAAGATTATTCGTTCAGGAGGAATTTAAATGAAACCCACCCATTCACATCTTGCTTGGCATGAAACACTCGAGCTTCATGAATTGGTCGCCGCCCAGTCCAATGCCCTTATGAAATTTAAAAAAGCTTACCCAAAAATAAAAGACCCCATTTTAAAAACGATATATAGGCAAACGATCGATACCCTTACCCAAAACATCATGGAGCTGCTGCAATTTTATCCATTGACGCCTAAGACGGGCCGGGATGACGATGAATTAAGGGATGACGCATCGGCCGCCGCTGCTGGGGAATTGCTGGGCTTTGCCAAATCATCTATCAAAAGTTATGCACTTGCCATTACTGAAACAGCCACCCCTTCTCTTCGAAAAGTATTTAAGAAACATTTAAATGGAGCCATCGATACCCATGCCAAGATTTTCAACTACCTTTATGAAAGAAACCTCTATCCTGCTTACGACTTGAACCAATTGCTTCAAAATGACGTCGATGTTGCCAATAAGGCTCTTTCCCAACCATTCTAAATGCAAAAAAGGCAAGCATACGATTGCTTGCCTTTTTTCCGCGTTCCGATTCCGTTTTTTATTATAATGTTATAATATATAAGAATTGGTTTTAATTGGTTTGAAAGTTTAAGGAGATGAAAATCATGAAAAAGATCTTTTTATCCATCTCCCTATCCCTGCTCTCACTTTCTTTAGTCGCCTGTAAGGCTGATGATCCAAAATCCGAGAATAACCTTTCAGTTCCTGAGCTGACAGCAAGGGAAAAGGCCATCTTGGAGAATACAGCTGAACATTCCTTTCTTATCGATATCAATGTTGATGATACATACAAGGAGATGTCCGTCTGGGTCGAAAAATATGAATTTGGCAAACTTGTCGAACCTGAAATGGGACGCATGACAACTGCCGTCAAAGATAATGGGACGATCATCTTTACGACTTCCAAAACGGTTGCTGACCAAAAACTATCGATGTTCAACATCAGCATTCAAAACGATGATGGTACGGATACAGTTACTTATCCTGAAACCATTGATAAAATGGATTCCAGCGTATGGGGCAATGCTGGGAAACTCAAAATAAACAGCACAAAAAAGCTTGCATTGGCGAGTATTTGTTACTCAAGCGGAAATGGAGGCATACGTTCACTTTCCACTGACTTTTATGGTGATATGGATAGCCATATGGACGAGTTGAAGGAATTCGATGTTGTCTATCTCCTGAGAATTGAATTCACTAAATGAGCTGTCAAGTGCAGGGGCAAGTTGAACCGGACTTGCCCCTGCCTATTTTGTTTTAGCACGATAATACTGCAAAACTCTATGATAGGAAATAAATGAGGCATTTGTAGATTCAAAAAAGGGGGGTTCCCATCAAATTAGTGAAGTGAAAAAGTCCAAGCAAATGCTGATTTTGCTCATGCGATATATGAGCAAGTCCAAATTATGGGTATGGAAAAGTTTAAATGAAGTGAATTTTTTGCATTTTAAAAAGGGGTTGAAGGAAGAGGTATTTGGGTGTAATCTTTAAAAATAAAAAACGGAAAGAAGATATTAAATTGAAGAAAATCATCATCCTCTTTGCAGCAGTAGTCATTGCGAGCTCTCTCGGACATCAAATAAACGGCGGATATAATGACCCTCGAAAATCCCGCCCTAGGCATATACATTTAAAATAAGGAATCCGTTATATAAGATTGATTCCTTATAATGCATAAAACAGGTAACGTTAACATTTTAAGAAACGATCATGGGATCTGAATCTATGCATAAAGACAATATTGGTTGATAGGATATCAAACTTATCACTCAAATAAGCTAGTATTAAATCCCCTTAAATGACTCACTATCCTCATTATTTCTCTCCAATATCAGATCACCCTCATTTGATATAAAGCCATCTTTTCCCGTTTTATCGATATACACGTTATATCCATTTTTCAGTTCAATTTCGATTGGCTTTTTTACTTTTTCATCAATTTCCCATTGAATGGTTTGCAAACTTTCGGTTTCCGTTTTATCCTTTATATCGACAAACACTCGGATTGTATGAGATGTCTTGGATAGTACATAATTCCCTTCTTGTATTTCTGTACCAACTTCATAATAACCGGGATCTTTAATGATGTATTTTTGACCCTTTTTCTCTTTTTTTTCAAATTCTGAAGGCTTGAATTCTACTCTCCCTTTAATAGACAAATTCCCATTCATATGAATGGGCACTGCATGTAAAACTGCATTATCGTGCATTTTGTCACCAAAAAATTCTGCTTCATTATCGAGAGCTTTGATATCATAATAGCCTGGATCGATATCTTTACCGACAATGATTTTTTGTGACTCTACAACCTTATAGGAGGCTGTATTATTTTCAGTATTTCTGGTATCTTCACTATCCGATGAAGAAACAAAGAACACTTTATATATAAGGAATCCGCCTACTAATACTAGTAAGCTAAACGCTGCTATTCTTTTATTTAGAGTCAAGAACGATTCCTCCATTATCCATCTTCATATATTCATCCGCTAATGCTTCTAAATCATGTTTATGATGACTTGTCAAAATGATGAGTGCCCCTCGCTCTTTTTCTTCTTTCAAGATTTGATAAACTTGAATGACACCTTCTTCATCGATTGCATTTGTTGGTTCATCCAATAATAAAATATCCGGTTTTTCAAATATAGCTTGGGCGACACTTAAACGCTGTTTCATTCCTAACGAAAACTTTCCTACCTTCATTTTTGAATCGAGATCAAGACCGACTCTTTTTAACGCCAATTTAATATCCTCATCAGTGGTGATGTTCTTGATTTTTGATAATATTTTTAGATTTGTGTAGGCATCATATTGATGCAACAGGGAAGTGTTTTCAATAATGACACTAATATTAGAAGGAAATGACATATCCTGATGAAGTATTTTTCCATCTATCGAAATTTCTCCTGAGCTTGGCATGATTAACCCTGCAATCGCTCTAAGCAGCATCGTTTTACCAGAGCCATTTCTTCCATACAAACCATAAATTTTCCCGCCGCAAAACTCATAATTAATATCATGTAAGAGAGTCTTCTTCTTCATCCGTTTATTTAAAGAGCTAATTCTTATTTTTGTCATTGTGCACCTCATTAAGTTAAATCCATTTTCTTTAATCGTATAAATGATAAAACACTTAAAATGATTGTTATTATGGTTAAAACAATATAAGCAATTACCGGCGATAATCCACCTGATTCAGGTAGATCCACCCTTACATACATTCCGAAATTGGGAATCAAAAAATATAAAATCCACATCAGCTTTTGTACTGATAAAAGAACTCCCCCTAAAGTGACTGAAAAAAGCACATAAATATTTATCACCAATAAAGATACTTCCTCCGTAAAATGAAGTTCGAGTGCCATTTGAATAAAAATAAGGACAAAATTGGACATAATATAAAGTCCTGCTATACAAATGAATGATTGGAAATCATGATAAAAAAAGGCCTGATCCACATTATTTATATAAGCGAATACGATTGAGAAAAGTAGTTGGATTAAAGATAACCCAGATATAAGGATCATTAATTTCATGATTCTGCTAATCCCTAGTTTCACCCTGCTTTTTTCCCTGATCATCAGGTAAATTCCATAACCGGAAATATATTGCCTCAAATAACCTAACGACAAAAAACTCAACATGGAAAAGAAAATATACCATGTTCCGAATATGACTAATTTGCTATTAAAAAGGACTCCACTAACGATCATGAATCCCGTAAGATCGGCTTTAGAGCCATCAAAGTAATTAAATAACAAAATTTGCAAAGTGATTACCAACAACATGGTTAAGAAGATTCGTTTAGTCATTTGAAACCTCAATAATGAAATCTTTTTTCTCGATGGCAAATTGCCCAAGTAATATCATTACAATAGATAGCAATAATTCTTTTCCAATCATGATCAACGATTGATGCCCTGATATTCCGCTGCTTAAAAAAGGATCTATAACATTTAATGCACTAGCTGGTGTCCAAGAAATATTCAGATAACTATTCAACATATATAAGAGAAAACATATACAAAAGGTCCCTGCCATCGCAATGATTAAATGGGAAATATCAAAAATGAAATAATAAAGCATTCCAATCGAGAAATAAATACACGTTAATAATGCTAGATTAAGAAGGCATATGACCCAATAATTTGAGGATATAAAATGATATCTATCGAAAATGAAAACACCTGCGAAATTAACCGATAAAATGCTGAATGCATATATAAATGAACTTTTAAAAACTTGGATTGTCCTTCTCCGGTATAAATGCATTCTTGATTTTAATCTGACAATTGTTTGTGGATGCTCATCTTCAATAAAAAAGCGATAAAATAATAATAAAGGAATAATATAAGTCATCAGTAAATTTTTAATCGAGAGATAGCCATCTACACTCGCACTTACATCAATGATCAATGGATACGATGGGTCTATTTGCTTTATTTTTAGATAATGAATATTATAGATCATCCATAAACATCCAAATAAAAGTAAAAGCAGCATTGATAAATATACTTTTTTTTGATTAGACTTCATCACTTTTCACCTTATAAATGAACCCGACCGTGATTATCGCTAAAAAAAGGATTGTAGATTTAAAGAAAATAAAAATGAAATCTTCTAAGTTCACTTCGTTAAAAGGTTGGATAATCAATACTAATGAATGATGTAATCCTAAAACTTGTGAGAACCAGATAACAAAGCTTAATGGATAGGTATACTTTAAATCAGGGAAACACCAACTAAGGACGGTAGCCATCCCTGCGCATAAACTAGTAAAAAAACCAAAAAGGATGATATAAATCATATTACTAATAGTAGGCATTGCATGGGCAAGTGTATATAAAGGATTTTCAGGGAACAGGTCTGGTGACAAACCCTGGTCAAATTCACCATTCATAAACACCAAATATGTAATAAACATGTTGAATAACAAGCAACAAACAATGACTAAAAAGGAAAATGACATATTTCCGAATAACATGGTCTTATAATAAGCACATCGCCCTTTTTTTGTCGCCACGATATATCGGTATCCTGTTCTGTAGTCTTGGATATAACTATCAGCACACATAATTAATAGAAAAATGGGCAAAAACCATATTAGGATTATTTGCATCATATGGCCTAATGAACTTCCCGCTAAAAAAGTGGCTAAATGGGGTGCTAACGATTCTGATGAATACAGTGTTGATGAAAAATTCCCCATCAGAATAAATATATCAATAATTACAATTGCCAATATACATAACACTATGAACTTTGTTTTTCTATATTTTGTTAATCTATAATAATAACTATTCATTTTTTCTCCCTTTATAAAACCATCTTGAATAAAGAGCCATCCAAGATGGCTTCACAATGATCATCCTTTTTTTATTTATTATACTCAGTGGTGTAATAAGTATTATATTGTGAAGGTAATATTCTCCCCGTCTCCTCATCCCAGTACCCTTTTACCGAATAGCTGTTAGAACTATAATTATTATTTTCTGCTGTTAATCTTACTTCAGTGGCATTGGCACCTGAATTGCCTTTAATATAATGGTTGCGCCCACTATTTTCACCGCCGCTACCAGCTTTAACTTTCACTGCAGGGGATACATTTGTACCATTACTTTTTTCTAACCAATAAGTAGTTAAAGTATTAGTTCCTTCTGTTGATTTATACATTCTCACTTTCCATGTATTCCGTTCCGTAGTCGTTTGGCGATACTCTGTACCTGTGTACGAGTTAGCTTGCTCTTTCTTAATCGTAAATGAATATCCCGATTTGTCATTTCCAGCCTCAACTGAAAGCGTTCCTAACCCAATTGAGCAAGCTAAAATAGTACCCAATGCTATTACTCTTACTTTTTTCATTTTATTCCCCCTGAATATTTATTTTCCAGGTTAACAATACCACTTTATACCTATTTTTCCAATGATATTTTTGATAAAAAAGTACTATTTTGGATAAATTTATTATTATATCCTCAATTATCCTGTATATACTTAAAGTAGTTATTTTATAAAACAAGACTTATGTTACGAAAAAAGGACCATTGGCAAGTCAAAAATAGTCGCACAAAAAAAAGCCGTTTAACATGAGAGTTAAACGGCCTTCACCTGTTACTATTTAGACTTTTTAACCGTTACTTTGGCTGCTTTTCCTGTATTGCCCGCTTTGTCTTTTGCTGAGACATATAATGCGGATCCTGCTTTTTTCTTGCTGATTTTGATGGAGAAATTCCCCTTACTATCAGCTTTTGCTGTTCCGATGTTTTTATTGTTGTATTTCACGGTAACGGTTGAACCGATTTCCGCTTTACCAGTTACTTTTGTTGTTTTGTCGTTTACTTCATTCACTTTCGGTGCACCTGGAGCGGTTTTATCTTTAACCGTTACTTTGGCTGCTTTTCCTGTATTGCCCGCTTTGTCTTTTGCAGTGGCATATAATGCGGATCCTGCTTTTTTCTTGCTGATCTTAATGGAGAAGTTCCCCTTTTTATCAGCTGTTGCCGTTCCGATATTTTTATTGTTGTACTTCAAGGTAACGGTTGAACCAATTTCCGTTTTACCTGTTACTGAGGTAGCTTTATCGCTTACTTCATTCACTTTCGGTGCATCTGGGGCTGTTTTATCCAGAACAGTCACAGTTGCCGCCTTGCTTTCACGTTTTGCTAAGTCCGTAGCTGTGACTGAAAGTTTAGTGCCAGCCTTTTGCTTGCTGATTTTCACTTTGAAATTCCCTTTGCTGTCCGTGTTACCTGAACCAATCACTTTTTTTGCGTTATTTTTGATCGTGATTTTCATGTCCGCTTGTGATTGACCCGATACATACGTATCTTTGTCACTTAAAGCTTTAACAGTAGGCTTGTTAGGGGTTGCACCCTTATTCACGAATACTTTGATTGAAGAAACTGCTAGTTTGGAAGAATCAGAGATATTCACAGTAAGCTGCTGCTGAGCTTTTTGGACCGGAATAGTAACAGTGAACGTTCCGTTAGCTGCCGCCGTTCCTTTACCGAGCGTTTTGTTTCCGCTTTTCACTTCGATTACTGAACCTTTTTTAGCTGAACCAGTCAGTTTTGTTTGCGTATCCATCACAATATTGACTTTAGCTTGTAAATCCACTGCACTAAGTGCACTGTACGCATTCAGCCTTCCATATCCAGAGACTAAATCTTTTCCGACAGGCAGTTCTTCTTCCGGGATTATGATTTCTCCATCTTCTGGTAGATAGTCCTCATCAGGAACTGCATTATCTTCTTCTTCAAAAGCGACATATTCCGATGTCCCATGAAGGATTTCCCTTACTTCATTCACTTTCAACCCAGGGTTTCCGGATAATAACAAGGCTGTAGCTGCCGCAACATGCGGAGCTGCCATTGATGTACCATCCATGTAGGTAACATTCCCATTAGGTACAAGACTCGGGATGCCTGTCCCTGGAGCGACCATGTCCAATTCCGATCCATAATTGGAATAATCGGAAACTAAATCAAGGGCATTGGTTGCACCGACGGAAATGGCGTATTTAGATGATGCAGGATAAGAAAGACCTTCCATCCCATCATTACCGCTTGCTACGACAACCATTACATTCTTGGCAGCGGCATGTTTCAAGGCATATTCAATCGTCCTGCTATATCCTCCGCCCAGGCTAAGGTTTATGACCTTGGCACCATGGTCCACGGCATATTTAATGCCTAGTGCAACTTTCTCCATGTCTCCAGATCCTGAAGAATCCAAGACCTTTACAGGCATGATTTTAGCTACTGGATTGATTCCTTGCATGGAATATCCATTATCGGCTTTGGCAGCGATGATTCCGGATACATGTGTACCATGGCCATTGTCATCCACTGCATCTACTTTCTTATCAATGAAATTCTTGCCTAAGTCCATGCGGACCGTATCTTTCAAATCCGCCAGTGAATCATCGACACCTGTGTCGATAACCGCTACCAATGTATCTTTTAAATTACGTTTCTTAATAAGGTTCTGCAGTTTTTCGTTATCGATATCCGCTCCCTTTATGCCCTCTTCTCCACCAGCGTTATCTAAAGACCATTGATACGGTGATTGAATATCGGCTGAAAGTGCTTTGTACGTTTTTACCGCTTCGATATATTCCACTTCTGGAAGTTTCTCGATACTGGATAGAGCTGCTGTGCTCATTTCTGCTTGATTCTTTAACTCTACAACATACATACCATCATACAGAACCTCTTGTTGCTTAGGTGCCGATAATGTTCCATATCCCTTTCCACTTACCTTGGATTGGACAGAGCTTAATGACTTCCCAGGTTTAAGTTTGACGATATATTTGTTCTTTATATTTTTCGAAGTTGGAAGTTCGATTCCCGCTTTGCTTGCGATATCGACGATTCTCTCGCCAGCAAGCTTTTCAAGATCGATTTTCTTTGCAATGCCGTTCATATCCTTTTTCAATCCAGCTGGAGCGACGCCTGCCGCCTTGTTGAATAAAGCTTTAATCGCTTCTTGCTGCTTGTTACTAATGACCGCCGTACTGCTTGCTCCATTTTCATTAAGATCCTCAATAAGCGGCTTAATCTCGACTAAGTGATTATAGACAGCTTCCCTTGCCGTTTTATTACCAGCAAGATGAAGGGCAAGGAATGGCGAAGCCTTATAGTATAAAGAAGAAAGGGTGCGTCCCTCGGATGACTTCGTGAGAACTTCATCCCTAAACACACGGAGTGTTTTCAACATCGATTCTCCCGTTTTCTTATCGTTGACACTTAGTTCAACCGGGCATGATTCGAGGTCCTCCCCTTCGTCCCCAGAAGATGGCGGCAATGTCACTGAATGCGCATTGATGGAGTATTCAGCTACATTTTCCGCATCCGGGATGGGATTTCCCTCATCATCCGTATCGCCGAAATATTCAACTTTAACATAATACGTGCCTTCCCAAGCATATGGGAAATCGACTACTGCCTTTTCATCAGGATAAGAAGAGACAAAATAATTGCTCTCATCTTTTTCTGCTTTTTCTTTATCTTGATATACGGAGATATTCAAGATTTTGTCCGAATTGACTTCGAACTCAATATGGGAGAACTTTTGTATTTCTTCTGTTGATGGGCTGATTTGGTACCATTGAACATCCGGTTTTTCAAACTTCCCGTCCAGAGTGTCCCCATTTTTAATCGTTTTTACATTTTCAATGGGTGTTGCTGCTGCAGCTTGAGAATTTAGCGGAACCATCAAGCTGAAAATCAGTGCAAAAATTAGTACACACGCCGTAATTCGACTTACATTCTTAAATTTCACGGTTTTCCCTCCAATAATTGGTTAAAAAATAACAGTACTATACCAAACTATCACACTGTAAAATTTTATCAACCAATTTTTTCCCTTTTTTATGTCAAATGCTTGATTTATTTGGCCACCGAGCCGAAAAATGATTCTCATGTACCAATTAAGCTATATTTTTGAGTTCCGATGGTCATCTCATGACGATAGCCAATGCCAACATTCGGTAGATTCATGTTAATAGATTTAAATCGGTTAAAATCCTAACATGACCTATTTCCTATGGTCAGCCAATGCCACACAAAAAAAAAGCTGCCCCAGCAGTAAAAATATGCGGGACAGCTTCCAATCATTTTTATTTAGTTTGCGACGATATTGACTAATTTGCCTGGTACGGCAATCACTTTACGAATGGTTTTCCCATCGATTTGTTCTTTGATGGAATCATCACCCATCGCGATTTCTTCCAGTTTTTCTTTTGTTGTGTCCGTCGGCACCATTAATTTCGCTTTGACTTTTCCGTTGATTTGGATGACGATTTCGACTTCGTTATCCACTAACTTCGCTTCGTCGAAAGCCGGCCACGTTCCGTACGTGATGCTCTCGGAATGGCCCAGTTTAGACCAAAGTTCCTCGGCAATGTGCGGTGCAACTGGTGCAAGCAGCTTTACGAAGCCTTCGATATACACTTTAGGAAGCGAATCCGCTTTATAAGCATCATTAATGAATACCATCAATTGTGAAATCGCCGTATTGAATTTCAATTCCTCATAGTTCTCGGTCACTTTTTTAACAGTTTGATGATAGACTTTTTCGAGCTTGCCCGTGTCATCCGTCTCTGTCATCTTATCTGTGATCGTACCGTCATCGCTGACTAATAAACGCCAGATACGGTCAAGGAATCTGCGAGAACCGTCCAATCCGTTTGTAGACCAGGCAATCGAAGCATCCAATGGCCCCATGAACATTTCGTACATGCGAAGCGTATCGGCACCATGGCTTTCAACGATATCATCCGGGTTCACGACATTCCCTTTGGATTTACTCATTTTTTCATTATTCTCGCCAAGGATCATTCCTTGGTTAAATAGGTTTTGGAATGGTTCCTTCGTTGGCACGACACCGATATCGTACAGGAATTTATGCCAGAAACGAGCATAAAGCAAGTGAAGCACCGCATGCTCAGCGCCGCCAATATAAATGTCGACTGGCATCCATTCTTTTAATTTTTCAGGATCTGCAAGTGCTTCCTTGTTGTCAGGATCGATATAACGAAGGAAGTACCAGCTGCTGCCTGCCCACTGTGGCATCGTATTTGTCTCACGGCGCCCTTTTCGTCCGTTTTCATCCGTCACATTCACCCATTCCGATATGTTCGCAAGTGGTGATTCGCCTGTACCTGAAGGCTTGATGTCCGTAGCTTTCGGTAAAATCAATGGAAGATCTTCTTCCTTCACTGCAGACATCGTGCCATCTTCCCAATGGATGATTGGAATCGGTTCACCCCAGTAACGCTGACGGCTGAATAACCAGTCGCGAAGGCGGTATGTTATTTTCTTCGTGCCGATTTCTTTTTCTTCCAGCCATTTGATCATCGTCGAAATGGCTTCTTCCTTATTCAACCCATCAAGGAATTCCGAATTCACATGAAGTCCATCGCCTGTATATGCTTCACTTGTCACGTCTCCGCCAGCTACGACTTCCTTGATCGGCAAGTCGAACTTGACTGCAAATTCATAATCACGCTCATCATGGGCAGGAACGGCCATGATCGCACCTGTTCCGTAGCTGATCAACACGTAATCGGCAATCCAAATCGGCATTTTTTCGCCGTTAACCGGATTAATGGCATAAGCCCCCGTGAACACGCCTGATTTATCCTTTGCCAAGTCTGTTCTTTCCAAGTCGCTTTTATGTTTCACTTCATCTAAATAGGCTTCAACTGCCGCCCTTTGATCAGCCGTCGTAATTTTATCGACAAACTGATGTTCAGGTGCCAATACGGCATATGTTGCACCGAATAACGTATCCGGACGAGTCGTGAACACCGTGAATGTATCATCAAAGCCATCGATATTGAATGTAACTTCCGCTCCCTCGGAACGGCCAATCCAATTACGCTGCATATCCTTGATGTTTTCCGGCCAATCCACATCATTCAGGTCGTCGATTAAGCGGTCTGCATACGCCGTGATACGAAGCATCCACTGTTTCATCGGGCGGCGCTCAACCGGATGGCCCCCACGCTCACTTTTCCCATCGATGACTTCTTCATTAGCCAATACCGTGCCAAGTGCCGGACACCAGTTAACGGCCACTTCATCAATATATGCAAGGCCCTTTTCATATAATTTCAAGAAGATCCATTGCGTCCATTTGTAATAGTCGGGGTCTGTCGTGTTTATTTCGCGATCCCAGTCATAAGAAAAACCAAGGGCTTTGATTTGGCGGCGGAACGTGTTGATGTTGTGCTCCGTGAATTCAGCTGGATCATTTCCGGTATCGATTGCATATTGCTCTGCCGGAAGTCCAAAAGCGTCCCAGCCGATCGGATGCAATACATTATACCCCTGCGCCCGTTTCATCCTTGCTAGGATATCGCTTGCCGTATAACCTTCCGGGTGCCCTACATGAAGACCGGCCCCTGAAGGATATGGGAACATATCCAGCGCGTAGAATTTGCGTTTGCCGCTTTCTTCACCCGTTTTGAATGTCTTATTGCCTTCCCAATACTTTTGCCATTTCGTTTCTATGCTTCTATGGTCAAAACTCATACGATTTCCTCCTAATTTCCGTATAAAAAACAATAAAAAACCCCTCATCCCAAAATAGGGACGAGAGGATTATGTATATCTTCCCGCGGTACCACCCACATTGGCGATAGCTAAAATCCGCCCAGCTTAAAACATCCGTAACATGGATTAAAACGCCAGGCATTACTTTCACCTTCACACCCGGGACTCCAAGGCGAGTTCACGACCATCCCAGGTTGACTTGCACCACCCGTCAACTCTCTTTACTGGTTTAAACCGCTACTATTCCTTATCATAGTCTTTATAAGAATATTGGATTTTATTACATTCTAGTCAATTTCACCGATAATTGCAATAGCCGTACATAAACATTATCGACAGGTTTTTCATTATATATGCGAATTCAAGAAAAATCGTGCAAAAAAGGGAGCTATTCATTCATAGCTCCCTTGCTTCCATTTAATGTCGCAGTAAAATCATTTCATTCCTCAATTGATTCAACTGCTGCTTCATCCGCGAAAGCATTTCCCGTTGCTGATCATTCGAACTGGCATACAATCGTTCCATATCCGTCAAAGCCTCTTCGATATACCTTTGCGAATTTTGAAATTGCTCATCATCATAATGCTCCTGCCGTGAGGCCTCGTTAAATTCAAACTCTGCAAAATGGAGAGCCCCTTCACATTGCTCTAAAAAATGATCGACGGATTGTCTGGTTGCCATTTCAAACCCTCTCCTTCGCGTCTCATTTGGATGATTCGGAATCATCTTTTCTAGTTTGAGCAAATAACGGGTAGATTATCATTTTTTTTGAGCAATCAACCCTTATCCCAAAACTTCTCACCTTGATGGGAAATGAACCGCTCGATCCATTCGGCAAAGTCCATATGGAGCTTCTCGCCTTCTTCAAAATCATCGATATGGCCTTTTACCATTAAATACTCCTTATCGCCTTTAGCGACGGCTTCCCCATCGATGACGATATTATCTTGATAAATGCAGGCAACTTTATAACATCCCTCATAGGAATTTTCATATGTGTAATTAATAATATCATCCAAGCTGTATAAATCATTTTCCCCGCCCGATTCCACATTGTCGAACAGACGGCATCCATTGGTTATTTTTAAAAACTCCTTATAATCCTCGGGCAGAAGCAGTCCGGTTTTCTTTTCAAAGGAATGAATTTGTTCATCCGAAGCAGGTGAATTGAAGGTGCAAGTGGCTTTGTATGTGAACCCATCTTCATTTACTTCGATCACCTGATTATTTTCGGCTAATTTCTTTTTCATTTGATTAATCGCTTCTTCAACTTGACCGGTCATGTCCATCAGCTCCCGATTGGATATAGTCATTCAAAGATATACTGGAAATAGCAGCAAAATGTTTAGCCTTCAAGTATACAGTATACGCTTATTTTTCAAAAAAAGACCTAGCTGTGAGAATGTTGTATAATATATGTTGCGCTTTATTTTATTTAGGAGGTTGCTGATTTGAATCAAGCAAACCCGTTTATATATGCAACGGATAACAAACGATATCATACATGGAATTACCACCTGAGAGAACATTTTGGACATAAGGTCTTTAAAGTTGCCCTGGATGGCGGTTTTGACTGTCCGAACCGTGATGGCACCGTCGCACATGGCGGCTGTACCTTCTGCAGTGCCTCAGGCTCTGGTGACTTTGCGGGCAACAGGGTTGAACCCCTCGACGTCCAGTTTAAGAAGATCAGCGAACGGATGCATCATAAATGGAAAGATGGAAAATATATGGCCTATTTCCAAGCGTTCACGAATACGCATGCACCCTTGGCAGAGCTTCGCGAGAAATATGAAAGTGTATTGACCCAGGAAGGTGTCGTCGGACTCTCGATCGCGACACGCCCTGATTGCCTTCCAGATGATGTAGTCGAGTATTTAGCGGAATTGAACGAACGCACTTACCTTTGGGTGGAGCTGGGTCTCCAGACGGTTCATGAAAAGACCGCGACGATGATCAATCGTGCCCATGACTTCGATTGCTACAAAGAAGGCGTCGATAAACTGCGCAAACACGGCATCCGCGTATGCTCCCATATCATCAATGGCCTTCCTCAGGAAGATTACGGCATGATGATGGAAACAGCCCGTGAAGTCGCCAAACTAGATGTCCAGGGGATAAAGATCCATTTACTTCATCTATTAAAAGGGACACCGATGGTCAAACAATATGAAAAAGGCCTGCTCGAGTTTCTTGACCGTGACGGTTATGTCAGCCTGGTATGTGACCAGCTGGAAATAATCCCTCCAGAAATGATCGTTCACCGCATTACGGGTGACGGTCCGATCGATTTGATGATCGGTCCAATGTGGAGCGTCAATAAATGGGATGTCTTGAATGCCATTGATGCCGAATTGAAACGCCGCAACAGCTGGCAGGGGAAAAATCATCAAACGGAGGTACAATCATGAAGCTAGATCGAATTTTGCCATTCGCCAGGATTCTGCTGGAAAAAGCGGTCCACCCCGGGGATATAACCATAGATGGCACGATGGGTAACGGCTTTGATACAGTCTTTCTTGCAGGACTTACAGGTGTAAACGGACATGTCTATAGTTTTGATATTCAGAAAGAAGCGATCCAAACCACAACGGCGAAACTGAACGCCGAGAATTTACAAGAGCGCTGCACCCTCATTCATGATGGGCATGAACATTTAAGCAAATACATCAGGAAAGAACATTCCGGAAAGATCACAGGTGCCATATTCAACCTAGGCTACCTTCCTGGCGGAGACAAATCGATCATCACCCAAGCCGATACGACGATATCATCCATTGAACAGCTGTTCGAAATGCTGGCGCCTGAAGGCATCATCATCCTCGTCATTTACCATGGTCATCCAGGGGGATCGGCAGAACGGGATGCATTGATGGATTATGTACAGAACTTCCCTCAACAGGAAGCCCATATCCTGAAATACGGGTTCATCAACCAAGCAAACAATCCGCCATTCATTGTCGCGATTGAAAAGAGATGATAAAACTGACACCGTTCTATACGAACGGTGTCAGTTTGTAGACAAAGGGGGTTCTATCTAAATTTCACAAAGTTGATTGGAACAGGTGTGCGAGACTCCTGCGGAGATGTTCAGGGGAGACCCCGCAGGCGCATAGGTGCCGCGGGCGGACCGCCCTCGGAAAGCAGATGCCTGGAGGCAAACGTTCAAATTGTACAAGCCCTTAACAGGCTGCAGACAAACTCACAGGCAGCAGAATTACCAATCATAACTTTTTGAATTTTCCGTCTATAATGATTATAATGATAGAAAATAGATAAGAGGGTGCAGAAAATGGAACATTTGCCTACTTCATTACTGACGGATATATTGACTGAAAAAATCAAAAGGGATTCAAGTGAACAATACGGGGATTTTGTCAGCTCGCTTAACTCGTTGACAGCAAAACAAAAAACCATGGAGGACCTCAAACAATTCGATCATCATTTAGATAAGTTCCTGCCACAGCTCGATTTAATGATTCCCACTCAAAACCATGAAGCGATCATGAATATGAAAGCGACGCTTTTGGATCTATTCGCCAATGACTTGACCTTCAAATCCATTTATCTTCTATCCACCGCATTATCCAATAAAAAAGAACTTACACACTTGAACCAATTTATGTACCCGGTTACTTTTTGGGCACCGGTCATCAAGTCGAACGAATTGCTTAAAAAAGCAGGCTGATTTATTCAAACAAAGCTGCTCAAAATCACCAGCAGCACATTAGAAAACAAAAGCAACAGAGACTCCCTTCATTAGGAAGTCTCTGTTGCTTTTTCACCAAGTAGATATCATTAGCTTTCTTGAATCGCTTGTGCAATCCATTTTTATAGTTTTTACCAACTATATTAACTTGCTTCATATGAAAATAATCTCTTTCGTTGCTCGATACTCACTTGGTGAAAGCCCCACTACCTTTTTAAAAATTGTACTGAAATAGTTGGGCGTATTAAAACCTTGTTCAAAAGCAATTTTTTCTATCGTTTGATCGGTGTGTCGCAAGAGCCAGACTGCCTTTTGGATACGAACAAATGTTAAATAGGAAATGAAACTATGACCAGTTTCTTTTTTAAATATCCTACTAAAATATGTAGGACTAAAATTAACTTCATTTGCCGCTTGTTGAATCGTCAAGTTTTCCGCGAAGTGTTCAGTAATATAATCTATGCTCGTTTGTACAGATAGATTCGTTGGAATTTCATCGAAATGGCGTAGGGATAATCGGATGTCTTGGCGGACTCCTCCTAGCCGTTCTTGCTTCTTGATAAGACTTTTTTAAACCTGATAACTCTCGATGGATAGAGCCCACACCTATATATAATTGAATGCCATATTGATGCTTCAAGTGATCTAACAGTTCAACAATTGTCTTTTCTCCTTCCTCCCAATAACACGGAGCAGAAATACCTTTAGGAATTTTCAGGGTAAACACTAAATGCTTCCTAAAGGGAAGAAAGTAGACATCATGTTCAATAGTGGCGAACGCTTTCATTAACTTTCTTTGAATTACGCTCGAAGCCTGCCACCCCTCGTTCTCCTCCCTCTTTGGCGAAAGCACCAAACCTTGAATGAAGTACACCACATTCGGGATCATCCCTTTTATTAAAAGGGTTTTCATTTGCTCAAGAGCTACTTCTTCTCTAAGAATACTTTGTAAAAACAGTTCATCGATTGGATAATCTTCTTCCTGTTCAAATGTAACCATGTTTCTAATAGATGAATCCAGTACTTTTTTTATATTCCGATAAAATAAATGCTTACTAATCGGTTTGATGAATAACGATGGTAGCTGAAGTTCAATCGCAATAGGGGCCGTTTGTAACATCGAGGCGTCAATCAATGGAAACAAAAGTAAATTTGAATGCTTTTTGAGCAATCTTCTCACCTTTAACCAATCAAATGGCGTATTGATTTCCATTATTATTATAATAATTTCATCGTTACAGAATGTCTCTAAGTCATCTCGGAGCATTAGTTTTTCAAAAAAAGGATGAGCTAGCCAAGTTTCAATTTTTTCTTTTTCCATTAAGTCGTTCACTAATATTTTTACACAATACGCCATGTTCCCCCCTATTTTGACAGAAAATTCTTTTTATTAACCATTATACTATTTCCCCCTGGATACTGAGCATAATTATGTAAAAATCAAACAAAATTTTGAAAGGTACCTCGTTTGATTTTCAAGTACAATAAAAAATAATGAAAGGTTTTACACGCACTAAATGAAAGCCCTTTCATTAAACGAAAGGAGTTGTAAGAAAATGGCTGGTGAGTTCAATGAAGATTACGAATACGTAGCAGCAGAAAAAGTGGACATTAAAGATTTAGCTCCACTTGATGCCGAAACAAGCAGAGTCATGAAACAAGAATTTGGAACAGGTTTTAAACTAACGATTTTTTACTACATCTTTATCTTTTCCATTCCAATTTTAAATTGGTATATGCCTGAATTTTTCTTTTCTAAATTTTTTGGAGGCATGACGTATTCATGGTTTTTCACTAGTGTCATTGCGATGGCATTAGCTTTCATTATTGCTTATGTTCACACCTCACTTTATGAGAAGCGACTTAAAGAGTACGAAGATAAGAATGCTGGCAGTACCGAGAGGAGGAACATTAATTGATTAAAACATTGCTGGAGCCAAAAATGTTACTAACAATTATATTGATGGGAACAATTGTCTATATAACATATTTAACAAAACGAAATTCAAACGCAAGTGATTTCTTTGTTGGAGGACGTAGCTTCGGTTGGTTTACGAACGGGTCAGCAATAGGCGGCGACTATTTAAGTGCAGCCACCTTCCTTGGAATCGCCGGCCTAACTTTCCAATTAGGATATGACGGAGCCTATTATGCGTTTTGTTTCTCCATCGGTTTAACTTTGCTTGCTATTTTTGTGGCTGGTCCACTACGCCGATTCGGTGCTTTTACAGTGGCAGACTTCCTCGCCTATCGCTTCCATAGTCAACGTGCCCGACTGACAGCTGTTGTTGTCGTCTTAGCAATTTCAGGATTTTATGCAGCACCTCAGTTACTTGGTGCAGCACAATATTAAGTATGTTCTTTGGAACAAGTTATGAATTTGGAATTATTTTCACTTGTACCATTATGGTGTTCTATGTTGGAGTCGGTGGCATGAAAGGAACCACGGTGAATCAAGCCCTTGAACTATGGATCCGCCTTGCTGCATTTATCGCAATGACTATCGCTGCTGTTTATGCCGGATTTCATTACCATACCATTTTAGCGAATATAAATGATTTTACTGGTTCAATTATGAACACCGCTCAATACACAATTGATGGCAAAGATTTTGTTGTCGATGGTGAATCTTGGTCCGGTACAGGTAACTACTTCCCCACATTCTGGCAAACAATTTCGATGACGATCGGTCTTTCCCTTGGTACAATTGGTCTCCCTCATCTATTATTACGTTTCTATACAAACCCCAGTGCAAAAGCAGCTAGACGTTCTGCATTAATGGCGATCGGTATTGCCAGCGTATTCTTCTTATTCGCTGTTTATCTTGGAGTAGTTGGCCGCGCAATCTTCATCAAAGGTGAGGCTTCTTCACAAGTTATGAGTGACCTTATTACGGGTGGGAACAACATGGTTGTTCCATCTACAGCTCAAGCACTAGGTGGCGAATGGATGCTAGGTCTTGTTATCGCTGGTGCCTTTGCCGCCATCTTTTCAAATTTGTCAGGTCTGTTCATCGCAAGCTCTGGAGCACTTGCTCATGATGTATATGCTACGTTTTTCAAGAAAGACATTACTCAAAAGCAACGTGTTATTGCAGGTAAAGTAGCTATTCTCATTCTTGGTATTTTATACGGGGTACTTGGATTACTTGTTAAAGAGGCTTCAATTGGTCATCTTGTTGCCCTTGCATTCACTGTTGCCGCAAGTACATTCACCCCCATTTTCATCTTGGGAATATGGTGGCGAGGCATGACAGAAAAAGGGGCAATTGCCGGACTTCTTCTTGGACTTGCTTCATCGATGTATATGATTTTCTTAAAAGACACACTACCTAACTTCCTACAATTCAATGTTCCAGGGCTAATTACCGTTCCGATTGGCTTCCTTAGCGTATATGTCGTTTCTAAATTAGACGGTAAGGTTCCTAGTGATGTCAATAAGTTTATGCAAAAAGTTCACGCGAAGGAGTCTGAGGTTGCTTAAATACAGGTACACTAACTTACAATGAATAAAATCTCTAAATTATGAAACAGGGGTTTTTCTCAGGCCCATTTAAATAAAAAAACTGCCGAAGGTCTAACTTCGGCAGTTTTTTATTTATCCTGAAGTATGTACGGATCAAACCACATACCCTAATATCTTTAAACGGTTTTCAACAAAACTCAGCGCATATTGAAATACATCATCACGCTCTGGTTCATTGAAGATTTCATGATAAAGCTTCGGCCATTCCTTATATTGCTTTTCACTGGCCAAGTTATAATTAAACCACTCTCGAACCGCCTTCTTATTCACGATTCGGTCATCTCCGCCCTGCATGACCAAAAGCGGCACATCCTGAAATTCAGGAATCTCTTCAAAAGCATCCTTCATAGCCTGTGCAAGCTCGCGATACCAGCGAATCGAAACCTTTGTGATATATAATGTATCGTTTCTATCGGATTCACGAATTTCCGCACTTCTCGTCGCCATTTCAGGTGTCAATCCGGAATCCACCCTGAACTTAGGCATCACGATGTTCAAACCATGCGAGATGGTTGTCAGGATCTTCCGCGGCTTCGTCACGAGGCCCAAGCATGGAGAAGAAAGAATCACCCCTGCAATGTCCCATTCCTCTTCCTGAAGAAGGCGTATCGATATCAAACCGCCCATGCTGTGTCCAAGTAAAAAGACCGGCAACGAATATTCGTAAGCCTCTTCTATCCAGCTTTTCACTTCGTCCAAATACTCATCAAAGGAATCGATATGTCCCCGGTAGGCGCGAGTTGTCATACCCTGCCCAGGAAGGTCGCCCATGACGACATGGTATCCAGCTGAAAGCCACATTTGTGTTACCCACTTATAACGTCCGTGATGTTCCATTGCCCCATGAATGATGACAATGACGCCCTTTGCGTCTCCTTCTGTCTCCCATTTCCACATTCGAAATCCCCCTTTCACTTTTCACTTGTTGTGTACGATCCATGATAGTTAAAATAATATATATAAATTATAACCATATTCGTGATTTTCGACAAAAAAGAAATCTAACAAGTTGTACATTGCTATTATAAATAGCCAAGTGTATTTGCATACGGTATATTAAAATAATACATAAAAACATTCACTTCGGAAAGGAAATGATTGAAAATGATTATTTATCCGTATAAAGACAAAGAACCTGAAATTGCTGAAAGCGCTTATATTGCTGAAAATGCTGTCGTGACAGGTGATGTCAAAATTGGCGACGAAACATCAATTTGGTTCAATTCCGTCATTCGCGGTGATGTATCCCCAACCATCATTGGGAAAAAAGTCAGTATACAGGATAACAGCGTCCTGCATCAAAGCCCAAATAATCCATTGATCATCGAGGATGAAGTAACCATTGGCCATCAAGTCATTTTACATAGCTGTAAAATCCGCAAAGGAGCTTTGATCGGCATGGGATCGATTGTACTTGATGAAGCCGAAATCGGCGAAGGGGCCTTCATCGGTGCCGGCAGCCTCGTTCCCCAAGGTAAAGTCATTCCACCGAACATGTTGGCATTCGGACGTCCAGCTAAAGTCATTCGTGAAATCAACGAAGAAGATCGTCAGGATATGGAACGCATCGTACGCGAATACACCGAAAAAGGACAATACTATAAAACGGCTGAACGAATAAAGTAACACTCGAGTAATTGACTGAAAGTTACGAGTATTTTACTCAAACTCACGAGTAATTGTTCCAAACTCACGAGTAAACTGCCCTAACTCACGAGTAAACTGCTCTAACTCACGAGTAAACGCTCTAAATTCACGAGTATTGCACCAACTTACGAGTAATTGTTCCAAACTCACGAGTAAACTGCCCTAACTCACGAGTAAACTGCTCTAACTCACGAGTAAACTGCTCTAACTCACGAGTAAGCGCTACAAACTTACGAGTAATTGCTTCAAATTCACGAGTATACGACCCTAACTCACGAGTATTGCACCAACTTACGAGTAATTGTTCCAAACTCACGAGTAATTGTTCCAAACTCACGAGTAAACTGCTCTAACTCACGAGTAAACTGCTCTAACTCACGAGTAAACTGCCCTAACTCACGAGTAAACTGCTCTAACTCACGAGTAAGCGCTACAAACTTACGAGTAATTGCTTCAAATTCACGAGTAAACTGCTCTAACTCACGGGTCATTGCTCCAAACTCACGAGTAAACTGCCCTAACTCACGAGTAAACTGCTCTAACTCACGAGTAAACGCTCTAAATTCACGAGTATTGCACCAACTTACGAGTAATTGTTCCAAACTCACGAGTAATTGTTCCAAACTCACGAGTAAACTGCTCTAACTCACGGGTCATTGCTCCAAACTCACGAGTAAAACGAGTAAACTGCTCTAATTCACGAGTAAACGCTCTAAATTCACGAGTATTGCACCAACTTACGAGTAATTGTTCCAAACTCACGAGTAAACTGCTCTAACTCACGAGTAAGTGCTACAAACTTACGAGTAATTGCTTCAAATTCACGAGTATACGACCCTAACTCACGAGTATTGCACGTAATTTTACAATTTCTTTGGGATTTCTTGAATTATTCCCGCAGACGGCAAAATTAATCCATAAAAAAGGTGCCCCGCTAATTGCGGGACACCTTTTTTATGTGATTACGCTTGTGCTTTTAATGTTTCTGCTTTGTCCGTGCGTTCCCATGGAAGATCGACATCTGTACGGCCGAAGTGTCCGTAGGCAGCTGTTTGTTTGTAGATTGGGCGACGAAGGTCAAGCATTTTGATGATACCAGCTGGACGAAGGTCGAAGTTAGCGCGAACTAGGTCAACAAGGACTTCTTCGCTAACTGTACCAGTTCCGAAAGTATCAATAGAGATCGATACGGGCTCTGCCACACCAATGGCGTATGCCAATTGAACTTCCGCTTTGTCGGCAAGGCCGGCTGCCACGATGTTTTTCGCAACGTAACGAGCAGCGTATGCAGCCGAACGGTCAACTTTAGTAGCATCCTTACCAGAGAATGCACCGCCGCCGTGACGAGCGTATCCGCCGTAAGTATCAACGATGATTTTACGTCCAGTAAGACCAGCATCCCCTTGAGGTCCGCCAATTACGAAACGGCCAGTCGGGTTGATGAAGTACTTAGTTTCAGCATCGATCAATTCAGCTGGAACGACTGCTTTGATCACATGTTCTTTCAAATCGGCTTGAATTTGTTCAAGCGTAATTTCTGCATCATGCTGTGTAGAGATAACGATCGTATCTACACGTACAGGAAGGTTATTCTCATCATATTCCACAGTTACCTGTGTTTTACCATCAGGGCGTAAGTAAGCAAGAGTTTCATCTTTACGAACTTGAGCCAATCGGAATGAAAGTTTATGCGCCAATGAAATCGGAAGCGGCATAAGCTCTTCTGTTTCATTACAAGCAAATCCGAACATAAGACCTTGGTCCCCTGCACCGATTGCATCGATTTCTTCCTCTGACATGTTCCCTTCACGAGCTTCCAATGCTTTATCGACGCCAGCTGCGATATCGGCAGACTGCTCATCAATGGAACTCAACACGGCACAAGTTTCAGCATCGAAACCGTATTTCGCACGTGTGTAGCCAATTCCTTTAATCGTATCACGAACGATACGCGGAATGTCCACGTAAGCGGACGTTGTAATTTCACCGGCAACAAGTACAAGACCTGTTGTTACACTAGTTTCACACGCAACACGTGCATTTGCATCCTTAGCAAGGATAGCATCTAAAATGGAATCTGAAATCTGATCACAAATTTTGTCCGGATGGCCCTCTGTAACAGATTCAGAAGTAAATAGACGTTTCTTTGACATCATATTTCCTCCTTGGAAGTTAGTATGTTGTAGGCATAAGCCTGATTTTTACGGAACTCGTTTCCCTCATTAGTTTCAACTATAGACACAGAATTACTTATAAAAAACGCAAAAACCTTCCCTGGCAAATGAGGAAAGGTTTAAAATTCTGTCTTCTATCCTTTCACTCTTATCGTTCAAGGGTTTTTTACCTTGCTCAGGTTAGCACCATCACCACTATTCCTTGAAGACCTTCGCTTTATTTTCGGCGATCGATCTTGGAGTCAAGTTCAATATGGCAGGTTGCTGGGTTTCAAAGGGCCTGTCCCTCCACCAACTCGGGATAAGAGAATCCGTACAATTTAAGATATTATCGTATCTGGCTGGAATTTGTCAATGCTTTTCTTAAAATAACATTTCCACCCAGAATGGCGTTCATTTGAAAAAACATGCTGATACAACGTCCTAGAAGGGTTTACTATGAAAAATACGAATAGAAATGCGGTAAATTGCCATTAATAATAAAGTATTGAGCATACGAAAAGGAACGACATCCTGACTTTCCCAATAGACATATATTGCTTACTTACTTCCTATTAAAATAAAATTTTCTTCATGAAAGTATATGCGATAATCCTGACTCGGTTCCAGACGGATTAAAATGATTAACGCGACCAGCTGAAAATAATCACAAATTAAAAGAAATAGTATAGACTAATTAAATGAATGTGTTATACTAATTGTAATCTAAAAACTTAAACAAAGGAAGGTACCTCATATATGAATTCTGTAGATGTTTCTAATGAGTTACACCAATTATTAACAGGAAACAACGTGCAAACTCAACTATCAGTTCCTCAATTGGTCGAAAAAGTATTAAGCAGAAATGAAGGAGTTTTAACATCCACCGGCGCAGTAAAAGCTGAAACTGGCAAATATACTGGTCGTTCACCTAAAGATAAATATATCGTGGAAGAAGCATCAGTTAAAGATAAAATCGATTGGGGTTCAGTGAACCAGCCAATTTCCGAAGATGTCTTCAATAAACTATATAATAAAGTAGTTGACTACCTAAAAGCAAAAGAAGAGATTTTTGTTTTTAAAGGTTTCGCTGGTGCAGACGAAACATCACGTCTTCCCATCCGTGTTGTTAATGAATATGCTTGGCATAACCTTTTCGCCCATACTTTGTTCATCCGTCCGAACGAAGAGGAACTGAGAGGTCACGAAGCTGAATTCACGATCCTTTCTGCACCTAACTTCAAAGCAGACCCAGAAGTGGACGGAACTACATCCGAAACTTTCATCATCGTTTCATTTGAACGCCGTACCATCCTGATCGGCGGTACGGAATATGCAGGAGAAATGAAAAAATCGATCTTCTCGATCATGAACTACTTACTTCCAGAGGCTGGAATCCTTCCAATGCATTGCTCTGCTAACGTAGGACGTGAAGGGGACGTCGCTTTATTCTTCGGACTGTCCGGTACAGGCAAAACAACTTTATCAGCAGACACTAGCCGTAAACTGATTGGCGATGACGAGCACGGCTGGTCTTCTAACGGTGTATTCAACATCGAAGGCGGCTGCTATGCGAAAACGATCAACCTTTCACGTGAAAAAGAACCACAAATTTTCGATGCGATCCGTTTCGGTGCCGTACTGGAAAATGTTGTTGTTGACCCGGATACACGTGAAGCGAACTATGATGACAGTTCATTGACTGAAAACACTCGTGCTGCTTACCAAATGCAAGCGATCGATAACATCGTGAACCCAAGTATTGCAGGACACCCAAATACAATCATTTTCTTAACAGCTGATGCTTCAGGCGTTCTGCCTCCAATCAGCAAGCTTTCCAAAGAACAGGCAATGTTCCACTTCCTAAGTGGATACACTAGTAAATTAGCTGGTACTGAAAGAGGCGTAACTTCACCGGAAGCTACATTCTCCACTTGCTTCGGTTCACCATTCTTACCGCTTCCAGCTACACGTTATGCTGAGATGCTTGGTGATAAAATTGACGAGCACAATGCAAAGGTATACCTTGTCAACACCGGATGGACTGGCGGAGCATACGGAACTGGAAGCCGTATGAAACTTGCTTACACTCGTGCAATGGTACAAGCGGCACTTGAAGGTGAATTAGCGAACATCGAAACGACAAAAGATGATATCTTCGGTTTGGATATCCCGCTTCATGTTCCTGGTGTTCCAGATGAAGTGCTTCAACCAATCAAAACTTGGGCAGATCCTGCCGCTTATAAAGAAGCAGCAACAGACCTAGCCGCACAATTCCGTGCAAACTTCAAGAAATTCAAAAGCGTTCCAAGTGAAATCGAAGAACTTGGCGGACCGACAGCTTAATAAATTGTACACAAAAGGACCAAGCTCTTGCTTGGTCCTTTCAGTTTGTCGACAAGTACTGTCTCTTCCCGAACCATGATTTTAAAACAAGACTAGGTTATCCTTCATGGTTGACCTTTTTAGTGCCGGGTAGGTCGAAAAACGGCGTGAACGATCCAATAAAGTTCCGGGTAGGGCGAAAAAGGCGTCAACGGTCGAATAAAATGCCATGTAGGTCGAAAACGCCAACGGTCGAAATTAAGTGCGGACCAAAATTCAAAAAAAGACTAGGTAACCTTCATGGTTTATTTTTTTATGGATGGAACGCTTCCTTTCCGCCAAGCCTCCTCGCCGCAAGCATCTAGCGGGGTTTCGGCTAGCCAGTTATTCGGCAGAAGTGTCGCAAATATCTTCAATCCAATGAGCGGATTTCTAAAACCAACTGGAATGTTTCTACAGTTTGAAAGGAACAGCTTTGCATGGTCCTTTTCTTCATTGGAAAAGGGCACTGTCATAGTCAGCGCCCCCCTTAATCCTTATTCCATTATCGATGTTTGTCCAAGTTTTTAGATGATCGCTTTATTTCTGGCTTTTTTCATGGACATCGTTTTGTATTGATATATATTGCCCAGGTTGGCCACCGGGACATCTGTTTTAGTTGCATCAATGCAATTGCGTGTATCCAAAATCAATTTATTGCTCATGAGATTCGATAGCTTGTTATAATCCATCTGTTTAAATTCATCATGGTCAGTCAGGACAAGTATCAAGTCGGCATCATTTACAGCGTCTTCCACTGATACGACTGGCATCTTTCCGGATTGGACATGGGGGTCATGCAAGGCTACATCCATGTTTTCCATCCCCATCAAGATATTGACGACATCAATGGCGGGACTTTCACGAATATCATCTACATTTCCTTTGTATGCAAGACCGAAAACAGCTACTTTGGGCTTCCGGATCCCCTCTAGCATCATCCTTACGGAATTAACGATGTAATAAGGCATCGATACGTTGGTATCACGGGCCAATTTAATGATTCTCGCTTGCTCTGGTGCCTTTGCAACGACGAAATATGGATCGACCGCTAAACAATGGCCGCCAACTCCAGGTCCTGGTTGGTGAATATTGACACGAGGGTGTTTGTTTGCCATCGATATGACATCCAAAACATTGATATCCAGCTCGAAACAGATTTTCGTCAGCTCATTCGCAAGGGCGATATTGACATCCCTGAAGGTGTTTTCCATCAGTTTGGACATTTCAGCCGTTTTCGCATCCGTCTGAATGATCTCCCCTTGAACGAAGGTTTTATAAACAAGACTTCCTTTATATGAGCATGTTTCCGTGATGCCCCCGACGATACGGTTATTATGAACCAACTCTTCAAGAATCCTTCCAGGTAAAACGCGTTCCGGACAATGAACGAGGAAAATGTCTTTTCCAATGGTAAGGCCCGTCCTCTCGATCATCGGTCTAATATGATCATCCATGCTTCTTGGCGCTATTGTCGATTCGATAATGATGACATTCCCTTTTTTGATAAAAGGAAGAATGTTTGAGGTAGCATCCATGACATGAGTTAAATCACAGGATTGATGCATGTCCTTTTTATTTGGAGTAGGCACCGCGATAATGTAAACATCCGCATGTTCCGGGCTTAACTCAGCTCGGAACTTATTGGAAGTGAGCACTTCTTGCAATACCTCCTCCAATCCAGGTTCTTCGATATGGAGCCTGCCGCTATTCAAATTGGAAATAATCTCAGGATGGATATCCACGCCGACAACATCGACACCGTGTTTCGCAAACATTAAAGAAGTCGGAAGTCCTATATAACCAAGTCCGATTGTACAAAGTTTCATAAAAACCACTCCTATCTATTTTTCTGCTACACTCAAATTTGTTAGGCTGTTTGATAGATTTCGATAAAGATTTCCTTCTCTTGTTTCCAATTGTATTTTTGTCGCGCGTTCAGGCAGTTATTGCTCATTTCCGCCCTTTTTTCAGGATGTTTCAATAAGTAATTGACGCCTTCGGCAATTGATTTTGGATCATGTGAATCGACACATACACCGATTTTTTCCGTATCGACAACCTTTTGAATTTCAGGAAAGCTGCAGGCAACCACAGGCACACCGCTCATCATGTATTCAAACAATTTATTTGAAGATGCGGAGTAGTGATTAAAGCAGACATTATTCAATATCTGAAAACCTAAATACGCATTTTTTGTATAATGGAGCAGCTCGTCGACCGGAACCTTCGGCAGGAACTTCACACGATGCTCCAGATTCATGTCGCTTACTTTTTTCATTAATTCATCCTTGATCCTTCCATCCCCGATAAAAACTACCGTCCCGCCCTCGATCATCGGTACAGCATCAACCAATTGCTCTAACCCTCTTCCCATTTGAACGCCGCCTTGGTATAACAATATCGGTTCATTCTCTGGCAAATCGAGCAGCTCATGCAAATTCACGGCCGTACTTTCCTCGGGATTGGTTGGAATCGGGTAGTTATGGACCACATTGGGATACAGACCATATAAGTCTTCGTTATACTTAGCTCTCGTATGGTTTTCGGCAATCATTTCATCGACGAACATTAATAGGAATTTCTCCATCATCCCGTAAATTCGGCTATTATATCCCGTTCTGCTCGTTTGTACCTCATGCGAGTCATAAATCAGCTTTTTTCTTCTCAACCATTTACTGCTGATCGCTCCCTGCATGAGCGTATTCAAGTCATTTGAATGATAAAAATCATATTTCCTTTTCCGGCCATGATAGATCATTTGACCAAAAATGTAGCTCCTTGTTAATAGTGTCGGCAGCTTCGTTTTAGTGATGATCAGGGTGCCCATCGCAAGGAGTGCAAGGGAACCGAACAGTATTCCCGATCCCACCCAGCCGTTGATCAAGTTCAAGTTCCACAACGTATTCCAGACCAATAAGGCCAATAGAACGATTTCAAACTTCTTTTTCTTCAATTTTCCTACGATCCTGAGAATCCTATGAAGCCCCTCCCAGCGGTTATTCACCCTAGTGACAGAGAAACCATTTTGGTGTTTCTCCTTTTTGGGCAAATCCTTGATTTTCCAGTTATGAATGGCAATTAGATCGACTTCATAACCCGCTTCAGTAAGTGCTGTGCATTCTCTTAGAACCCTCGCATCGTTCGTAAAGTGATTCCACACGAACATACATACTTTCTTCGCCATGTTGTCCTCCACTTCCGGATTTTTCAGCCTGACGCTTCCATCACATTGATGAGACCTTTAATATTTTTAGACCATTGAAAATGTTGTTTAGCATACCGATGACCGTTTTCCCCCAGTTCTTCACGAAGGGCTGGGTCCGAGGCCATGGTCAAGATATGCTGACAGATTTCATCAACATTTCTGCTCTCTGCCACCAACCCGCATTTCGCCTCTGAGAGCATCTTCTTGGCCCTGCCGTCCACATCACCGACAATGGGTTTTCCGACACACATATAATCGATGATTTTACCAGGCAGCACCTTATTGAAGACTTCTTTTTCAACCAAGCTCACATAGGCAATATGGGACGTTGAAACTTCATGAAGAGTCACTCTTCGATTCATCGCATTAATCATCTTAATATTAGTCAGCCCTCTAGAGCTTATCTCCTTCTCCACTTCAGATATCCGATATCCATATCCAATCATCGAGAACTCGATTTGTTTATGTTCCCTTAGCTTTTCAGCTACGGCTATCAGTTTTTTCAAGTCCTGAGCCAGTCCGATATTCCCCGCATAAACGACCTTGATTACTTTTTCCGATACGGGTGTAAGCATATTCTTTAACGTCAGCTCATCCGCAGTAAGCGAATTAGGGATGTATTGGATGGCTTCTTCCTTGACTCCCTTTGCAACGATATAATCCCTGAAACCAGGACTATTGATGATAATAAAATCTGAATGCCGATATAGCTTCCTTTCCAGAAAGAAAGCTATTTTCAAAACCCACTTATTAGTAAATACGCCAACTCCTATCAACGATTCCGGCCATAAATCCCTGACATCGGTAATGAGTTTCGCCTTCATCTTTTTCTTGGCGATCAACGCCGCCAATGTCGGAAAGATCGGCGGGGTCGTGGCAAACACATAATCATATTTTTTTTCGAGACGGATGATTGTATAAATGAAAAGCCACATCGCTTCAAGATAATGAAGCAACCGCTTCCCCATATTGCTTGTATACCTCTTCACTTTGTCCGGTTTAATCCTGATGACATCTTCTTCAATGCTTTCTTCATCCCAAAACTTTGTATCTTGATATAAACTTTGATTAGGATAACTCGGCTTCAATGTGATGACCGTTACCTCAAATCCGTTTCTTTTCAAATGGAGATATATATTTTTCATTCTATTTCCCGCACTTCCGATTTCCGGATAAAAGTTTTGCACGATCATCAGGACGCTTTTCATATTCGCCTATCACCTCTATTCTGCTTAGCTATGCTTCCTGCTTTATATTGTAAATGCCAAATATTAACTGAAGGTTAAAGAAATATAAAGTCCTCATTAATATTGTAAAAATTCCGTTAATTATTGTTTCGTTTTTATATTTCCCATGAACTTCCCGTTATAATGAGGGAGACATTCAGAAGGGGAGGAAATGAGCATGCCTAAACAACGTATAAAGGTCATGACCGTATTTGGTACAAGACCAGAGGCTATCAAAATGGCACCAGTCGTTTTGGAACTGAAAAAGCATCAAGAAGAAATAGAAACCATCGTGGTGGTCACCGCCCAGCATAGGGAAATGCTCGACCAAGTCTTGCAATGTTTTCAAATAAAGCCAGATCACGATTTGGATATGATGAAGGATAGACAAACATTAGAAGAGATTACAACTCGAGGGCTTGAAAAATTGAGTTCGCTCATGAAAGATATAAAACCGGATATCGTCCTCGTACATGGGGATACAACGACAACCTTCATCGCAAGCTTGGCCGCTTTCTATAATAAGATACAGATTGGACACGTTGAGGCTGGTCTTCGAACCTGGAATAAGCATTCACCGTTCCCTGAAGAAATGAATCGACAGTTGACCGGAGTCTTGGCTGACTTGCACTTTGCGCCTACCAAGAGGGCTGCTGAAAATCTCCTATCGGAAAATAAAAACAATGATTATATCCATATTACCGGCAACACTGTCATCGATGCCTTGAAAACAACGATACAAAAAGACTACATGCATCCGATCATCTCCGGGTTGAATGGTGATAAAATGCTATTAATGACCGTACACCGCCGTGAAAATATCGGAAAACCCATGGAAGGAATATTCCGTTCCGTGAAACGGCTTCTGGATGAACACGGGGATATCCAAGTTGTTTTCCCCATTCATAAAAACCCAGTCGTTCGCGAAATCGCTCATGAGATTTTCAACGATACGGATAGGCTGCATATAATAGAACCTTTAGAGGTGATTGATTTCCATAATTTTGCGGCGCGATCACATCTTATCCTGACAGATTCCGGAGGGGTGCAGGAAGAAGCCCCATCACTGGGTGTTCCCGTTCTCGTGCTGCGCGATACAACAGAACGTCCGGAAGGAATCGACGCTGGTACTCTTTTATTGGCAGGGATTGATGAAGATCGAATTTTCCAATTGACCAATAATCTGCTTACAAGTGAAGAGGCCTATAGAAAAATGGCGACAGCTTCCAACCCATATGGAGATGGATTCGCTTCAAAACGGATAGTTGAAATCCTATTAACGCATTGCGGAATGAAATCCCCCCTTCCATTATGAAAAAAGCTCAAGAAAAATAAGATAATGAGAAAAAGCCTGTCACGTAAGCGGCAGGCTTTTTCTATTCAGTCAGTTTTTGAAACGGCTACTTCATATTTTCATTTGCTCTTTCATTAGCGCCAGATTTAAAGCAAAGAGTACATAACTAATACTAAATTGAATTTGAATATGTTAGATACCTATGTGATAGTTTGGGTAGATCAAGGCTCATTGAAGTCAATCAAATTAGATTGAAAATTTTTAAATTGCTGGAGGTGCTTAAGTGTTCGGGGAAGATCCTAAATTTGTTAAATGCGGTAAAGAAATCAAGGGGGATGAAGTCATTCTTGTGAAAATGCGTCATCCGAAGCGTAAAGGGATGACTGAAATAAAGGCCTATTTAAAAAATGAAGGAAGTTTCATCTGCGAAGCTTGTTTTGATAAGGAAATATGATTTTAATTTTTCTGATGGGGAACTGAACATGATTCACAATCTAAAATGCAGCTAAGCCATCGGTGCCTGCATGCTTTTCCCAGTGAATATAAAGGAGGATAAGATCTCGCTGTCGAATTGATAATCATGACACGAAACAGGAGGATTAGTATGAAAAATCAAGTTACCCCCTATTTAATCTTCGATGGACAAGCAAAGGACGCATTAGCCTTTTATGCGAAGGTATTTCATGCAGAGATTACCGAACTGCAAACCTACGGGGAAGCTGATTTCCCAACACCTGAAGAAGCGAATGACCTTGTTTTGCATGCCAAAATCAAAAATGGCGATATGCTGATCATGGTATCTGATACGTTTCCAGGCAATCCCTTTGAAGTCGGGAATAATGTTGCGTTGGTCCTCGAATGTGAAAGCGAATCGGAAATCCAGCATTTATATGATGTTATGTGTGAAAAAGGATTATCCTTAATGAAACTGCAAGATACCTTTTGGGGAGCTAAGTATGGTAAGGTCAAGGATCAATTTGGCATTCACTGGGACTTGAATTTCACAAAATGAATCTAAAAATGGCGAAAATGCGATTTGTATCCCCGGCCATTTTTACTAGGGATCATTCGCGGAAACCAGCCATCAAAACACACGAAAATAATTAAGGACATTTTTCCCATTAATAAAATCGTGACGCAAATGAATAATATACGTACATAGGAAGCACCTTTCTTAATGGCGAAGTTCGTTCCTACCAATGCTCCTGCAACCATTACCAGACCCATCGGAATTCCATAGGCAAAATTGACGGTCACCATAGATAAAAAAATAATAAGTGCGGCAATATTGCTTCCAAAATTCAATATTCTTGCATTCCCGGCAGCCTGGACAAAATCAAACCCAATGATCAGAAATGAAATAATAAAAAGGAACCTGTGCCTGGTCCAAGAAAACCATCATAAAAACCGATTGCAAATATTATGACTATCAAAAGAATCATTTTCTTCCTTTTCAGCCCTTGATACTTTGCATCTTTACCCCAATCCTTTTTTACCAACGTATAAATCGCAACAATGACCAGCAAAATCAAAATGAGGGGCTTAAGTATCTCTGCGGAAACGAAATGTACAACGTATGCTCCTAACGCCGCTCCAATTACAGTAATCGGAAACAGCTTGATGACGAATTTGAAATCCACTTTTCCAGCCCGAATGAATGAAATCGTACTCGTTAAAGATCCCATTGTACCCGCCAGATTGTTGGTGGCAAGTGCCGCTGAAGGCGAAATCCCCGTGAACAATAAAGCCGGAATGGAAATTAAACCGCCCCCGCCCACAACTGAATCGATGAATGCGGCAATAAAACCCGCAAGTACTAAAAATAGCAAAGTATAGAGATTGATTTCCTCCCTGTTTTCCCCTTCTTTCAAAAGCACTATCTAAATTGCCATTACTCATATTTCATCCAGATAATCGAATAACCTTTCCTCTGAAATGACCGTGAATCCATGCCGCTTAAGCAAAGCAGCGGTCACTCCATTCCCGACCTTCTTCTCCCCTTTGAACTCCCCATTATAAATCGTGGCACTCCCACAGGATGGACTATTTTCTTTTAAAACGACTAACGTCGCCCCTACCTCCTGGGCTTTCAATAACGTAAGATTCGCTCCCTTTATGTACAATTCCGTTACATCCCTGCCCGACTTTTCGATGATCTTCGCTTTTCCATCAAGGACATCCCCACCTTCACCGCCAACTATCTCAGCAGGTTCCCTCGGTGTCGAAAAACCGCCAAGCAACTCAGGACAAACCGCTATAGCCTTTTTCTCCCTCAATAATTCCATAACTCCATCATCCAAGCTGTGTGTACCATTGTATCTTACCTCAAGACCCGCTAAACAAGAACTCACCAAAATCACCAAATCACCCACCTCATGCGCTTTACACCATTTTACCACTCTTTTAGTGACGATTATTTCGAAGGTTGAATATCCAACTGGGATTTTGCGGTGATATGGTGTCGGTTATTGGATTATTGATTTGTGTGGGCGAGTTAGTTGGTGCGCAGGTCGAATTATGGGCGCACAGGCCGAATTTTTCGAGCGTTTGGTCGAATTATGCAACACATTCAAAAAAAAGCGCTTGCAGCGAAGACTATTCCCGGCAAGCGCTTGTCTATTTAATTAGTAGAGTTCAGTGATAGCAGTTGGTACGTAATGATGGTCTTTTCACTGGTCCATTCAATTTTTTGGATTATGGCTGTTCCGCTTGAGTCAGATTGAATCGTTTTGCGGACATCGATTGGAATATCGATAGGGTATAACCTGTAACCGGCTTTCGACAGCCGAAAAATGTTTTCTTCTTCACGGGTTTCGTTCCCTTTTGTAACAATCATGGTATTTAGCTCCATAGGCATGCCCATGTGTATCTCCTCCTCTTACCAATATACTTAGAATATACTTCATTCTATCATTATTCGGTTTTACTTTTCATCCAAGATGTTAAATCTTCGACTACTTTTCTGTTCACGGCCGGTGGGAAGTAATGCGTGAATTGAGGGAAATACCAGCTTTCTACCTCTTTGTCATGCATTTTCAACCTTTTTTCCAACCGGTACGCGTGTTCAATGGCGACATTGTCATCTTTTTCACCATGAATGATCAGGACGGGTACATTCAAATCTTCAATCGCAAACAATGGAGTACGGAACTCATATTGATCGGGGCATTTTTTAGGTGTTCCGCCTATGACCCTCTTCATCATCCGACGCATATCGACACGTTCGACATATGTTAAAAACATATCCGACACTCCTCCCCATGTGACGATCGAAGCTGCATTCCTGCAGTATATACCAGTCCAAAGTGCCATGATTCCGCCACGGGAAAATCCGAGGATATGAATGTGATCCTTGTTCACTCGGGGGTGCTGCTCAAGAAGATTGAATCCTGATATCGCATCGAATCTGTCTTCGCCTCCAAAATCCTCATCTCCCTCTCCGCCTTGATTTCCACGGTAAAAAGGGGCAAAAACGATGAAACCTTCTACGGCATACTGAACGATCCTTGCGGGCCTTACCTTGCCGACATTTTTAATCCCGCCGCGTAAATATAAGAAGGCATCATGTATTTCGCCATCAACCGGTTCAGCTAGCAACCCCTTTACCTTCAGGCCTTGTGATATGTACGTAACTGAATAAAGATGGATTTGTGGATGCGGTGATGGAAATCGCCGTTTTGAAATAATCGTTCCGTTCTCCAATTTCCACTCTCCTTTCTCTTTATTCTTATTGTAAAACATCCGCTTGTTTTTATCCCCTGAGAGGCATTCACATTTTTTTCTTCCGTTCATACGATAATGTAGGCAAAATACCTAGATATCAAGGAGGAAGGAATTTTGAAAAAATGGTGTAAAGCAGGTGTCGTATTTTTACTTCTGTGCATGCTGGTAATCCCGCTTGGAGCATGCGGCAACAAGGAACAGGAAACAACGAAGGTCAGGGTTGCCGAAGTAACCCGCTCCCTTTTCTATACACCGCAATATGTAGCGATTGAAAAAGGATTTTTTAAAGACGAGGGTCTAAGCATTGATTTGAAAACGACGGCAGGCGGCGACAAGACGATGACCTCACTTCTTTCAGATGGTGCGGATATTGCTCTAGTCGGCTCTGAAACATCGATTTACGTTCAGGCACAAGGTTCGAACGACCCCGTCATCAACTTCGCTCAATTAACACAGACGGATGGAACGTTTCTTGTTTCACGTGAAAAAATTGACAACTTCAATTGGGATATGCTGAAAAACTCTACATTCCTAGGCCAGCGAAAAGGCGGAATGCCGCAAATGGCCGGCGAGTTCGTATTGAAAAAACATAATATCGACCCGAAAAAAGATTTGAACCTCATCCAGAATATTGATTTTGCGAATGTCGCAACTGCCTTCGCTTCCGGGACCGGCGATTTTGTTCAACTGTTTGAACCAACGGCCAGCGTGTTTGAAAAAGAAGGAAAAGGCTATATCGTCGCTTCTTTCGGCACCGAGTCCGGGCATCTTCCCTATACGGTTTATATGGCTAAGGAAAGCTATTTGAAAGAAGACAAAGAGACTGTCGAAAAATTCACGAGGGCATTGAAAAAAGCACAGGATTGGGTTCAGGAAAATGATGCTGCCGAAATTGCCGAAGTCATTCAGCCGTATTTTGAAGATACCAATATCGATACGATGGAAACAGTTATCAACCGCTACAAAGAACAAGGATCCTTTGCCACCGACCCCATTCTAGATGAAGAAGAATGGAACAATCTGCAAAACATCATGGATGAAGCAGGCGAGCTGCCTTCACGTATAAGCCATGAAGAGCTGGTCAATACCGATTTTGCTGAAGAAGTCACAAAATAGCATAGATAAAGGTAAGGAGTATGTCCGATGAGCTTTTTAAAAATTCAAGACATTCACCATACTTATTTTTCAAATCTGACGGCAGCGACCGCACTAGCGGACATTTCCCTCGACATTGAAAAAGGTGAATTCGTCTCTTTTCTAGGTCCGAGCGGCTGCGGAAAAACCACCCTGCTTTCCATCATCGCCGGGCTATTTCCGCCCACTGCGGGAAAGATCCTACTCGAAAACAAACCGCTGAAAGCCAACAGTGACCTTTCAATCGGCTATATGCTGCAGCAGGATTATCTATTTCCATGGAAGACGATAGAAGAAAATATTTTATTAGGATTGAAACTGATTAAAAAGGATGAAGGGCTTGAGAGAATAAAAACGCTGAAGCTTTTAAGTGATGTTGGATTGGGAGGCACCGGAAAATTATATCCGCGCGAACTCTCTGGAGGAATGAGGCAAAGGGCTGCACTGGCACGGACACTGGCGGTCGACCCAAAAATCCTATTGCTTGATGAACCCTTCTCTGCACTTGATTACCAAACGAAGTTGAAGCTGGAAGACCTTGTTTTTGAAACCCTGAAATCCTTCGGAAAGACAGCCGTGCTCGTCACCCATGATATCGGTGAAGCCATTGCAATGAGTGACCGCATTTATCTGTTTTCCGCAAACCCAGGAAGCGTGCACAAAACATTCAAGGTGCCCGATGAACTGCGTGAACTCACGCCTTTCCATGCACGCAACCATCCACAGTATCAGATACTATTCCAAACGATCTGGAAGGAGCTTGAGAGCCTTGAATATTGAACAGCTTCATAACCAATATAAAACCTCATTAAAAAAAGAAAACAGGCTCATCCGCTTTTATCAGATCCTGATTTTCATCGTTTTTTTCAGCAGTTGGGAACTTTTATCCAGGATGGAATTGATCGATCCGCTCATCTTCAGCTCCCCAACTAAAGTATGGCATCTTTTCATACAGAAATTGGGTGATGGAACCCTGCTATCCCATTCCGGAGTGACGCTATTCGAGACCGTTCTCGGCTTTATCATAGGTACACTGCTTGGAACGATCCTGGCATCCCTGCTTTGGTGGTCACCAAGATTATCCAAAACACTTGACCCCTATCTCGTCATTTTAAATGCCATGCCGAAAGTGGCACTCGGCCCCATCATCATCGTAGCATTCGGCCCCGGCTTTCCATCCATCATCTCGATGGGGGCGATCATCTCCATCATCATCACCACCATCGTCGTCTACACCGCATTTCGCGAAGTGGACCCGAACTACCTGAAAGTACTCCAAACTTTTGGCGCCACAAGAACACAAGCTTTTCGGGAAGCCATATTACCCGCCTCCTTCCCAACGATCATCTCGACATTGAAAGTAAATGTCGGCCTCTCCTGGGTCGGCGTCATCGTCGGGGAATTCCTTGTTTCGGCGAAAGGACTCGGCTACCTAATCATTTATGGCTTTCAAGTCTTCAACTTCACCCTCGTAATGCTTGCCTTGATGATCATTGCCGTCTTTGCCACAATCATGTATCAACTGGTCGAACTGCTCGAGCGAAAATTAATCAAAGACTAACCAAACTGCCGATAACCCTCGGCAGTTTTTCATTCATGCTGAGATAAAACATGAATTTAGTTGAGTTTCAGGGTTTTCTCGTGAGTTTCGGCGTTTTACTCGTGAGTTCCAGCCATTTACTCGTGAGTTTCGGCGTTTTACTCGTGAGTTCCAGCCATTTACTCGTTTCTTAGCAAAATGCCATCATCCAGCCTTGATAAGCTCAACGGTACAATCTCATCTTTCATGATGAAGCTAAACTCCTCACCGAGTACATCCGGCAATGCTTCCAAAAAGATCGGGCCTTCCGTTTCCAGGTAATTCTGTTTCTTCTCTATTTCACGCAATGCAGCATAGTATATTGATTTAACGAATGGCTTCACTGGATCATGTACTTTATATTGTCCCAAAAATTGCAGCTGGCCCACCAAGCCTCCTGTTTCTTCATACACCTCCCGTATGGCCGTTTCTTCAATCGATTCCCCTGCTTCCCGCTTTCCTCCAGGGAACTCCAATCCCCGTTCTCTGTGTTTGGTCAATACCCACCTGCCCTTATATCTGCTAAGCACAAAAACATGCCAAGACTCTCCAAAGACAGGACTCTCGGAGAATTCCACCTTATATCCGTTCTTATCAAGAAAACGTTTCATTTTTCCCCTTCTCTCCGTATAAGAAATAATGCTATGTCCCTTCTTTCATTATATGGGTAAAAAAAACCACTATCCAGCCAGAATCTGCATCACATCAAAAAAACGATGGACCCTCAATACTCGAGGCCATCGTCAGTTGGTTTTGCCTGTAAAATCCCCATGCTTTCTATATGCCGTCTTCCTTCTTCAGTACCCAGAGCATAAATCATCTCGTAGATTTTTTGGAGAGTGATATCCTGTTTATCATTTTCACGGTCAAAATGATATTGAAGGTATGGGACATGTGCCCGGTAAAAATTTTCTTCCCCTGCTGAATAATTAGAATCAAATAATTCACGTAATTTGATTATTTCATTATCCGACGCCTCAATCTCAAAATTCCATGGAGAACTTTCCCTATCTTGTGTTATCTGCCCATTCGGAAGCCAAATGTAATATTTTTTCCTGTTTTCAGACACATTCATCCACCCTTTCCATATATCCTACGCTTATTTTTCACGTATTTCCCTACTTCATACAATGGAAAATTTTGTTTAAAGGAGAACAAAGATGTTAAATAATAGATTAAAGTATCTTTCAAAGGGTAAAACATATAATAAGCCCAAGCATCCCTTAAGATTTTTATATGCACCCAGAGGTTTTTTTGATAACCTACATATAAAGAGATAACGGATTTCTAATAAATGTGAGGTGAGAGTTTTGAAGTTAATTGAAGAATTATACAATATGTACCGTGATAAGATGACTGGTGATGAAGAAGATATTGATATGCTTACTTTTGCGGTTCTGGAACAGCTTGACCGCAAGGAAATTTTCGAATTGCTTCAAGAGATGGATGATCAAGAACTAACCAATTTAATGGGCCTTTACATTATTGAAACGTTAAAAGGGAAGTTCGCTCAAAATAGTATGAACGACACGAAACCTACACATTTTCCGCCTAGGAATATTCACTAATACATACCTTGTCAGGTGTCCCTCTTTTGATGGATGCCTTTTTTATTGTTTTGATTTTGTCCATAAAAAAAGCCCTACCGAAGTTGGGCTTTTCCTATATCTTAATGTCCTAAATACGCACGCAGCATCCAAGCATGTTTGTTTAAGCTTTTCTTCATGCCTGTCAGCATATCAGCCGTAACCGGATCTTCTTGTTCCGCAACTTCGATAATTTCCAAGAACTCTTCGGAAAGCTTCTCAAAATCACTGATGACGCTTTGAACCATATCTTCTGTATTTTCATTACCTGTCGCTTCTTCGATCGTCGTTAATTCCAGGTATTCTTTAAGAGTAGCAACGGGCTTTTCACCAATGGCCAATAACCTTTCAGCCAATTCGTCATAGTTGGTTGTCACTTCTTTATATAACTCTTCCAATTTTTGGTGAAGTTCAAAGAAGTGCGGTCCATTTACGAACCAGTGGTAATTATGAATTTTTGTATAAAGAACACTGAAGTTTGCAATTTCCTTATTCACTAAAGTTCCTAATTTGTTCTGAGCCATAAATATCTACCTCCGTAAGTTGGTTATACCTTTATAATTCCCTCTATTCGAAAATTGAAACATTATCTGACTCGGTTCTTATGCTAAAATGAATCTAAATTGTGAACGTTAGGAGCTGTAAAGTATGATTACGGTTTTAGTTATCTCCATTATTGTGATTCTGATTGTATTGGCACTATCCGTCCTAACTATCGGAAAAGGTTACAGCTACAAGCATACAGTGGATCCCATTGACCCTTTGCCAGAGGATGAGGGGAAAAAGGAAGAATCCGAAAAATAAAAAAGGTTCCTGTCAAAAAATGACGGGAACCTTTTTCATTATCCGAAAACTTTATGAAGTTCTTCTTTATCTTGTGCAAGCCAGAAATTCATTAATTTCTTTGCTCCTTCAAGATCATGCAATTTTGCTTGGCCGCATTGTTTTTCATTTGCAGCAGGAATTTCGGTAATTGTAACAGCATCCTTGAATGTATCTTCAAGAACATCGATGATTTCCGTAACTGTCGGCTCGCCGCTGACCACAAGGTAATATCCTGTTTGACAGCCCATTGGCGAAATATCGATTATATCAAAGTGATCGTAGCGCTCGGAATGCTTACGGATATTGAATGCAAGCAAGTGTTCCAGGGTATGGATCGTATCCGGCTTCATCGCTTGTTTATTCGGCTGGCAAAAACGGATATCAAATTTATTAACAACACCGTCTGTTCCTACCTTATGGACACCGCAATGTCTAACATATGGGGCTTTAACAGCATTATGATCTAATTCAAAGCTTTCAACTGAAGGCATTTAATTCACTCCTTAATTGTATGTCATCTCTATTTTACCTTGAATATCAATATATTTCATCCTTTAAAATTAATTCTCATTATATCAATCGGATTACCAATATGCTTATTCCTTTTTTACCCTTATTGGAAATGTAGAAGATATGCTATAATTGAGGGTAGTCAATTTACTCGAAAAGAGATGAAAGCATTGTGTTAAAAAAAATATTAATGGGAATCATCCGTTTTTACCAAGTTGCTCTTTCTCCATTAAAACCGCCTACCTGCCGTTTTTACCCAACTTGTTCCCATTATGGTTTGGAAGCGATCAATCGTTTCGGACCTATAAAAGGAAGCTGGTTAGCACTCATCCGGATTCTTAAATGTCATCCGTTTCATCCAGGAGGCATTGACCTTGTTCCTGAAAAAAAAGAAAAAAGTGAGGACTAATAGAAAAAAACCTTGCTTTCTTTTGCAATTTTTTGTATCATACAGAAGTCAAATCGTAATCATTTCGTTTTTATCACATAAAATTCAAATCGTAATCAATACGAATTATAAAGGAGCATTTCATATGAAAATTCGAGCATTGCTCTCACTTTTCCTTGTCACTGCGCTATTTCTGTCAGCCTGCGGCAACTCAAAGGGAGAATCGAGTAAAGAAGAAACCAAGGATGCCTTAGATATATATACAACGGTTTACCCTTTACAATACTTCACGGAAGCCATTGGCGGGGAGTATGTAAATGTCGAGTCGGTTTATCCTCCCGGTACGGATGAACACTCATTCGAACCCTCTCAAAAAGATATTGTAAAAATGGCTGAGTCAGACCTGTTTTTCTATATTGGCTATAATCTTGAAGGCTTTGTAACCAAGGCTGAACCAATTCTAAGCAAAGAAGGCGTCAGAACAATCGCGGTAGGCGAAACGGTTCATCTTGATGAAGATGAACATGCAAATGAAGACGAGCATGCACACGAAGAGGAACATCCAAATGAAGACGAACATGCTCATGAAGAAGACAGCCATGACCATGGGGGCGTCAATCCGCATTTGTGGTTAGATCCCATCTATTCCATTGATATGGCTAAAACCATCAAGGACGAATTAACGAAAAAAATGCCGGAACAGGAAGAATATTTCAACAGCCAATTCAACAAGCTTTCCGAAAAGCTTAAGGCACTTGATGAAAAATTCGCGACTACGATCGAGTCGGGCCGTACCAATAAGATCATCGTTTCCCATTCTGCATATGGTTATTGGGAGGAACGCTACGGATTGGAACAAATTGGCGTAACAGGGCTAACGTCTTCAAACGAACCTTCTCAAAAGGAACTGGGAAAAATCGTAACCATGGCTGAAGAAGAAGACTTGAACTACGTCATCTTTGAGCAGAATATCAGTTCTAAACTAACCGAGATCATCCAAAAGGAAATGGGAGCTAAATCACTTGAGCTCCATAACCTTTCCGTATTGACGGATAAAGATATCGAAGCCGGCGAAGATTACTTCAGTTTAATGGAAAAAAATATCAAGACACTGCAAACTGCATTGCAATAGGAAAAAAGCGGGCCCTTTGGGGTCCGCTCCTTTTTTGTCACCCATCATTTAATGAATGTTTTCGTTATTCCTTTAAGTGCTTCTCACGGATCTTTTCCATTTCCATCATCAATTCGGTTCCAATCGTTGATTCGAATTCCGGATAGATGACGCTCATCTCATCCATCCATTCTTTCTTTTCTTCATCTGAAAGTGTATAGATGTCGATATTCGATTTTTGCTGGATTTCCCAAAGCTGTTCCTGATTCAATTCATTTGATTTGATCCAAAGCCATTTCGTTGTATCATCCATCGCCCGTTGGATTTGCTGCTGAATGTCCAACGGGAGTTTGTTCCAAAACGGCTTGTTTATCATGACAACATACCCTAAATAGCCATGATCACTGATCGTTAAATATTTTTGCACCTCATATAATTTCTTGGAATAGATATTCGAAATCGTATTTTCCTGGCTGTCCGTTTCATTGATTTCAAGGCTTTTAAACGTGTCATTAAACTCCAGCTCAGAAGTTGTCGCCCCAAAATGCTTGAATTGGCTTTCCAGGACTGCACTTGGCATGATCCTAAAATTCTTTCCTGCAAAATCACTTGGATGCCGTATCGGTTTACTGCTTGTAATCTGTTTATAGTTATTCGACCAAAATGCGAGTCCCTCGATATCGATGGTATTCAGCTGCTTAAGCAGCTCTTCCCCCACTTCCCCATTCAACGCTTCCTGCAAGGCAGCGTCCGTCGGAAAGACGTAAGGGAGGTCCAATAGCATCCATTTCTTTGATATGCTCGTAATTTTAGATGTAGTTGGAGCAATCATCTGCACCTTGTTTTCTTGTAATGCTTCGATTTCTTCATGATCGCTATATAATGACTGATTAGGATAAACTTCAATTATGACACGATGATCTGTATATTCATCGACAAGTTGGGCAAATCGGTTCGCAGCAAGCCCTTTAGGTGTATTTTCGGCAACAACATGACTGAACTTAATCACGATTTGATCCTTCATCCCGACCTGTTCCTCATCCTTCGGCAAATTGAAACCGAAGCTTGTAAAGAACGATTGAAAGGATATATACACGGCTATCAACAGCCCCAAGCCAATTAATAAGAAGTACCCCCATAATGCACGCATACCGACAACTCCTCACCGCTCACTTCACATTATCACTATTCTATCACAGCTTTTTGCTGTCGTAATACAATGCGCGAAAAATAGCGAAAAGTGATAGAAATTCTGTTACTATAAAGTATAGAAGTAATGGAGGAAAAATAATGGATAAATCCTTTCATATGCCCATTCAATTTAAAATCACCCTTCTATCATTCGTAATCGTCGCTTTTTCGATACTAATAGGCGGGATTTTTATATTCGGAAATATCGTTTCGGTCAGGGAAGATGAAATCGGCAAACGATCCATGATTACTGCCCATACCATTGCCGAACTCCCTGAAGTACAAAAATTGGTCCGTGAGCCTGAAGGATGGACGCAGCTTAATCCGATTATTGAAAACTTAAGGAAAATCCATCAAGCGGATTATATAGTTGTACTCAACAATCAGCATATACGCTATTCCCACCCGGTGTTCAGCCAATTGGGAACCCCCTCGGACAGCAGCGATGAAAGCGCTGCGTTCGCTGAACACGAATACCTTTCAAAGGCGGCTGGCGAACTTGGCATTTCCGTCCGCGCATTTGTCCCGATCCTTGATAGAGATAGAGAGCAAATCGGCGTCGTACTGGTTGGAAATATCTTGCCTACGATACCGGAATTAATCAAGGACTTGAAAGGCGAAATCGCGATTATCCTGGTCCTTACACTCCTATTCGGGGTATGCGGCTCATGGCTCATGGCACGAAGGATAAAAAAAGAGACCTTCCAACTTGAACCACATGAAATTTCACGGATGTTGGTTGAAAGGACTGCCGCTTTCAATGCCATGCATGAAGGGGTCATCGCCATAGATAATAATCAGACAATCACGATTTTCAATGAAAAGGCTAAGCAAATATTCAATATCAACGGTGCGGTCATAGGCAAGAATATCAATGATATTATACATGATACCCGTCTCCCGGAAGTGCTCGACCGGACATCTCCCATCTTCAATCAGGAAATCTCCGTTCAAAACAGGAATATTGTAAGCAACCGGGTACCGATAAAGATTGCGGATAAAACGATCGGTGCCGTGGCGATTTTCCAGGATCGCACCGATGTGACGAAGCTAGCTGAAGAGTTGACTAGTGTCAAAGCATTCGTTGAAGCCCTGCGTGTCCAAAACCATGAACATATGAACAAACTTCATACGATAGCAGGATTGATCCAGCTAGGAAATCTTGACGAAGCTCTGCATTACATTTTTCAGATCACGGAAGAACAAGAGGAATTGACCAGGTTTTTAACGAAGCACATTCACGATGATAATTTAGTGGGGCTGATATTAAGTAAGATATCCTTGGGACGGGAACTCGGAATCGAGCTCATCATGGACAAGCACACGAAATTGGACCGCTTCCCCGCTGATTTGGATCATCACGATTTTGTTTTGATAATCGGAAACCTTATCGAAAACTCATTCGCAGCGCTAAAGCATTGTTCAGAGGAAACAAAACAGGTTTATCTATCCATCTACCAGGATGAACGTCATTGTCAAATCGTGCTTGAGGATAATGGACCCGGCATTCCCGAGGACATTCATAAAGATATATTCGAGTATGGTTTTACAACAAAAGGTGCGGAAGGATCAGGAATTGGTCTTTATCTAATAGACCAAATTGTAAAAAAAGCGAACGGCGAAATGAAATTCACGACACGCCCTAACGAAGGAACAAGCTTTTTTCTTTCTTTTCCGATGCACGATATAGAGGAGAACCAAAATGACTAACGAAATTCGTGTACTTTTAATTGAAGACGACCCAATGGTCCAAGAGGTCAACAAACAGTTCATCGAGCGCCTGCCTGCCTTTAAAGTCGTTGATACAGCTTCAAATGGGCTTGAAGGTCTGGAAAAAATCAGGCATTCTAAACCCGACCTTGTCATTTTGGACATCTTCATGCCGTCATTAAACGGGGTTGATACACTTTATCAAATCAGAAAAGAGCAAATTGATGTGGATGTCATTATCATTTCAGCGGCAAATGATCAGAAAACGATCAGAAAAATGATACAGAACGGGGCTTTTGACTATTTAATCAAGCCATTTAAATTCGATAGGCTAAAACATACGCTGGAACAATACTTTGCTTTTCGGATGGAGGTTGAACCTGACCATCAAATTTCTCAAAATCAGCTCGACCGAATTCTCTTTCAAAATAAAACACATTCTGAAGCGAGTCCGAAATATGATGTTCCCAAAGGATTGAATGGCGCGACTCTTGAGCAAGTGACGAAGTTCATACAGACCCAGCCTGGGTCACTATCTGCGGAAGAAGTGGCTGATGGGATTGGAATCGCCAGAGTTACAGCAAGGCGCTATCTTGAATACTTGCATGGCGAAGAAGTCCTTCAGCTTGACGTACAGTATGGCAGCATAGGCCGTCCAGTCAATAGGTATCGGCTTAAAAAAACTTAAAACGCATGGGGACCGGCTTGAAACGGTTCCCTTTTTTATTCTTTACGCACCTGTCTTCCGGTCATATTGGCCCCACTTTCTCTTCAAAAGAAATAGCTCGCACTCCTCCAAAGCCGTCACTTCTTTTATGACATAGTCAGGCATTCCTCTTCTTAGTAGAATTTCCGCAATAAGGTACGGTTTTTTCATACACTCTCCCCTCCCTTTCCCTTGGTTGCCATTCTTTTAATTTCATTATACAAAATAATCCAATAAAGAAAAAATAGACAAAGCCCCATTTTCTGAAAAAAATATGATTTATCCGGCCATTTAAATGATTTTTCTTCTCTAAAAACCCATTTTATAAAGCAATACTGGAGATAAAAAAGATTTGCAGACTTTAGACAAGTTAATAAAAATTCCAGGTTGATTTCAGATATCCGCTCCCTTTCCGCCGACTGGCTGCCAAGCCAGTTATTCGGCAGGAGTGTCGCAAATTTCATCAATCCAATGAAGGTTTTATAATAAGTAACCATGAAGGATGACCAAGTCTTGTTTTGAATTTTATGGTCCGCACTTTATTCGACCGTTCATGAACTTATTCGACACATACACTGCACTTTATTCGACCGTTCACGAACTTATTCGACCGAACACGAATTTTTTCGAACTTCACCGCAATTTATTCGGCCGTTGACGAATTTATTCAACCTCTCCAAGGTCTCGGCTAGCCAGTTATTCGGCAGGAGTAACCAAGTTTTCTTTTAAAATCATCGATCGAGATGATAGCAATCGAACCTCCCTTTTGTCTACAAACTGATATTTGTTAGTATCCTATTAAAATCATTTTCCAAAAGGGTGGGGTTCCGTCCAAAAAAATACCAAATGGGTGAGTTACATGGACCAGGGGAGTAAAAGGAGATAGAGGATTATCAATATTTGATCAAAAGAGGTGGGGAATGCACCTCCTTTGATGTTTTCACTTGTACAATTTACTATATGTAGTCAATTCCTTTAGCCGCTTTTCATTGATGGCAAAACCGATTCCAGCTTTATCGGGAACTTGGATCATGCCATTTTCGACAATGACTTCAGGATCGATTATATCTCCATCCCAATAACGGGATGAAGATGATATATCCCCGGGAATCGTGAACCCTTTTAATGTGGCAAGTGCAATATTATGTGCACGTGAAATGCCAAATTCAATCATACCGCCGCACCAAACGGGCACACCATTTCCCAGGCATAGATCATGGATCCTTACAGCTTCCATCCAGCCGCCGACTTTAGCCATTTTAATGTTGATCACCCCACAGCTCTGGAGCGACAGCGCACTTTTGGCATCATGAAATGAATTTATGCTTTCATCAAGGCAAATGGGTGTCTGCAGCTGTTTCTGTAAAAATGAATGCTCCACAATGTCGTCATGTCCCAACGGCTGTTCAATCATCATCAGCTTAAAGACATCAAGTTTCTGAAGATGTGGGATGTCATCAAGCGTGTACGCTGAATTGGCATCTGCCATTAGCGGGATATCGGGATAGGCCCGGCGTATTTCCGTTAAAAACTCCAGATCATTTTGAGGATTGATTTTTATTTTATAACGCTGATAATCAGATCCGGAAAAATCCTCGATCTGGCGCATCGCGTCTTCAATATCATTGGATGCAACGACTACACCAGCTGGCACTTCACTTCGTTCGCCGCCAAACAGCCGTCCGAGGTAGACTCCTTTCTGCTTCGCATATAAATCGAGGAGTGCCTGCTCTATAGCAGACTTGGCCATCGCATTCCGCCTGATTCCGCTCCATATGTTCGGCAGCTCATCAGGATGCCTAAACTGACTGGCCAATGTCAGCGGGATTAAGAAGTCATTCAACATATGAAAGCATGTTTTGATCGTTTCCTCGGTATACCAAGGACTTGTAAAAGGGACAGCTTCCCCGTATCCAACCAATCCGTCTTCATCCATGACTTCGACAATTATCACTTCCCGATCGATTACCGTTTCGAGATGCGTCTTGAAGGGCCGCTTTAAAGGGGCCTTAATGAGCTTTAGGGAAATGGAGGATAACTTCATTGCCATTCCCCCATTTCCTTCTTCAGTTCCCGTCTCAGAAGCTTGCTTGCGCCATTCCGGGGAAGCTCCTTACAAAAAATCACGTTCCGAGGAATTTTATAGGATGCCAAATACTCCCTGCAATATTCCAGCAGTTCGCTCTCATCAAGCTCTGAACCTTGATGCAAAACGACAAAAGCAAGTGGAACCTGGCCCCATTTTTCATCGTCAGTCCCCGTCACTCCCGCTTCGAAAACATCAGGGTGCTTACTAAGGACATTTTCAATCTCGGCCGGGTAGACATTTTCACCGCCGGAGATGATTAAATCCGAGCGTCGGTCAAGCACATATAAAAAGCCTTCCTCATCGAGATAACCAAGGTCCCCAGTATAAAGCCATCCATCGGTAATGGCCTGCTGTGTAGCGTCCATCCGATTAAAATAGCCTTTCGTCACATTCGGACCTGAAACCACGATTTCACCCACTGCATTCGGTTCACATATAGTACCGTCCTTCTCTATCCGTAACTGCGAAGGAAACAAAGGCTTTCCTGCTGAGCCGATTTTTGTCATGCTATACTCCGGTGCCAGTGTCACAATCTGTGAAGACGTTTCGGTCATCCCATATGATTGATAGACGGGAATCCCTTTCTCCTTACATACTTCAAGTAAATGGACGGGTGCAGGACCCCCGCCCAACAGGAAACAGCGAAAGGTTTCCGGATAGCTTGTTCCCTTCATATCCTGCACCATCCTATTCAGCATCGCCGTCACGACCGAAATGATCGTCACGCCATTTTCCTGAATGCTCCGGTTTGCTTCCCGTTCATCGAAACGTTCCGCCAAAACGACTTTCATGCCATAAATCACATTTTTCATCAAGATGGATAAACCGCTAATATGAAAGATCGGAACCGCACAATACCAAGAATCCTCCTCATGCAATCCAAGGTTCAGAACAGACCCTACGGCACTCCACCAATGGTTGCCGAATGTTTGGATCACCCCTTTTGGATTTCCTGTCGTACCAGATGTATACATGATCGTAGCGGTATCCTCAAGGTAAAACTCTTGAAGTATCTCTGCCGTGCCTTCATCCGGCAATTCTTCTATTAAACGAAGCTTTATATCCGGGAGAATCTCACCAATATCAGAGAGTTTGCCAGAGAAGGATCCTTCTGAAACCAGATAGGCAGTTCCACTATCCTCGACCTGCCAGGACAGCTCCTTTGCCGTTAGCTTATTATTCAGCATCACAATCTTCACACCGAGATAAAATAGTGCATGGATAACGACAACACCATCAATATGGTTACGGAGCAAAACCGCGCATGAATCGCCAGCGCCCAGACCAATGCTTGCCAGCTTACCAGCCATCTCCTCCGATAGTGTATGCAGTTCAAGAAAGCTATACGTACGACCTTCAAACTCAATTGCCGGGCGATCCGGTGAAAGATGCGCCCGATTTTTCAGCCAGTTCGGCAACTTTTCTTCTGCCATTGCTGCTTCCCCTCTTCCATTTTGATATAGAAAACAGCCCGGCGATTTTCCGCCAAGCTGTCAGTCTCATCGATTCACGCGATTCATTAAGGGAAACGAGGGAATTGCCCAAAGTCCGGAGTGCGTTTTTCTTTGAATGCATCGCGGCCTTCTTTTGCTTCTTCTGTTGTATAGTATAAAAGTGTTGCGTCACCAGCCAATTGTTGAAGACCTGCAAGGCCATCCGTATCAGCGTTCATTGCCGCTTTCAAGAAACGAAGTGCAGTCGGGCTCTTCTCAAGCATTTCTTCACACCATTTAACCGTTTCCGCTTCTAATTGGTCCAATGGTACGACCGTGTTGACCAATCCCATATCCAATGCTTCCTGTGCGTTGTATTGACGGCATAGGTACCAGATTTCACGCGCCTTTTTATGACCTACGATACGTGCCAGGTAGCCAGAACCATAACCAGCATCAAAGCTTCCCACATTCGGTCCAGTTTGTCCGAAAACTGCATTGTCAGCAGCAATCGTCAAGTCACATACCACGTTCAAGACATTACCGCCACCAATTGCATATCCTGCAACCATGGCTACGACTGGTTTTGGAATTACGCGAATCAAGCGTTGCAAATCAAGAACATTTAGACGCGGAATGTTATCTTCACCCACATATCCGCCATTTCCGCGTACTTTTTGGTCTCCGCCTGAACAGAATGCTTTGCCGCCTACACCTGTTAAAATAATGACACCAATGCTGGAATCATCACGCGCCCTTGCGAATGCATCAATCATTTCAGCAGTCGTTTTTGGCGTGAATGCATTATGTACATGTGGTCGGTTGATGGACACTTTCGCAATCCCATTATATTTTTCATATAAAATTTCATCATACTCACGTATTGTTTCCCATTGTATTGTCATCTAAAATCCTCCTTTAATTTCTTATTAAAAACTCACTTATTATTTTACCAAACTTTTCTCCATCTTCCACATGAATCGCATGTCCCGCATCATTAATTATTTTCCATTCGGCCCGCTTCAGCTTTTTTTTCATCGAGTCCGCAATTTCACAAAATTTACGGTCAAGTTCACCGGTTACAAGGAGCACCGGGAAATCAAGGGTTTGCAGTTGTTCCCAGTATGAAGCCTGACTGCCGGTCCCCATACCCAGAAGGCTATTGGAAAGGCCGACAGGGTCATTTGCCAACCGCTGCTCCCGAATGGCCGATCTGGTTTTGGCCGACAACCGTTTTTGACTTTCAAACAGCGGGATGTTTTCCCATTGATTCACAAACGCTTCCATGCCATTTTCAAGAATCCGTTCGGCAAGCTTCCTATCATTTTCCCTTCGGATTTCCCGTTCCTCCTCTGTTAAAAGGCCTGGTGAAGCGCTCTCTAATATCAATGTATCAACATACTCAGGATACAAACAGGCAAATCCCAATCCCAGCCTTCCGCCCATCGAGTATCCAAGGATATGGGCTTTCGGGAAATGTAACACATCCAAAATATACTTGATATCCTCAGCCACACTCTTCATCTCATACCTTTGATGTTCGGCTGGTGACGCAGACATGCCATGACCGATGATGTCGACCATTATCATGGTATACCTGTCACTCAGTAGCGGAATGAGGAATTTCCATGTATCCCGCTTTCCCGTAAATCCATGCAAAAGTACAAGAGGATCTCCATTTCCCGTTATTTCAACAGCATAATTGACATCCTTGCTGACAATTTTCATGATATTTCCCTGTCTAACACCAATTTTATTTCCTGGGAAACAAAGCTCCACAAATTTCGATGCTTTTGTAAATTGGACTCTCTTTCTGTCGGTACTTCGATGATTTTCAGACCTTGAATTTCGAATGACTCAGTAAATACCTTCTCTAACTCATCCCAACTTTGCACCTTGTTGTATTTACCGCCATAAAGCTGGGCAGTATGGGAAAAATCAAGCCCATGAGGCGTGCCGAATAGCGTTTCGAAATGTTCCCTCTCATTCGCCTGCGGCAAGAAGGAGAAAATGCCGCCGCCATCATTATTAACCAGCAATATCGTAATATTTTGTTTTTGAAGTTTTGCCGCAAGCAAGCCATTCATATCATGGAAAAAGCTTAAATCCCCGATTGCCAGCACTGTATTTTTCGATACCGTGCTTACGCCAAGAGCAGTGGAAACGACACCATCGATGCCATTCGCCCCGCGATTTGCAATGGTTTTGATTCCTTTTCCATTATTCAAAAAGAAAGTATCCAAATCACGTATGGGCATACTATTCCCGACAAATAACGTCGATTCCAATGGCATCATATCAGCAAGCAGGGCGAACAGCTTGCCTTCACTTAACTCCGATTCATCCCTGACGGAGGCTAAGGCATCCTTCGTCGCTCCGTTGACGGTTTGCCATAAGCCAAGCCATTCATCATCAGGGGAAGAAGTAATACTTTCAGCAATTCGCAGACAAAAATCTGTCTCTTCGCTGTAAATCATATTCGTTGCCAATCCGGCTGGTTCGCGCCAGCCTGCTCCGCCATCGACGACCAAAGTGATTGCCTGTTTTTGTTTTTTCATGAATAACAATAAGGGTTTAGAAACAGGCATTGCCCCGAATCGCAAGATCACTTCCGGCCTGAAAGCCGCTTTTGCCGCTTCATCGCGCAGAAACGTATCGTACGCATCAATTATGACGGCTTTGTCATGACTTCCGCTCCTTAACTGTGAAAGAGGGTCAGCCAGTACCGGAAAAGCAAGTTTTTCCGCTAATGCGACAATGGCTTCCTTCATCTCTGGATGAGGTAATTCGCCACATACGATCATACCTTGCTTAGCTTTTGACAATGTAGTTGTAACAGCTTCTATTTGTGATGCGGACAGTGACCGTTCTCCACTGTCAATCAACACTGCAGGCGTGATTTTATTTTGCCTGTACTCCTTTGCCTGCTCCAGGTCCGGAATCAATGGTTCTCGAAGCGGGAAATTCAAATGTACAGGCCCTGCAGGTTCAGCTGCCGCTGTATCCACTGCCCTTGCACCGACCGTTCTGGCATACCGCAACATCCCATCCGTGCTTTCAGGAAGTGCCATTTCGACAAACCATTTTATATGTCTCCCGTAAAGATGTATCTGATCGATCGCCTGCGGGGCTCCGACATCACGTAATTCATGCGGGCGGTCAGCGGTAAGTACAATAAGCGGCACTCTTGAATAGAAAGCCTCAATGACGGCTGGGTAATAGTTTGCAGCGGCTGTGCCGGACGTACAAAGAAGTCCGACAGGTTCTTTTAAGGCCTTAGCCAAACCAAGGGCAAAAAAAGCAGCCGAACGCTCATCCACATTAATATGAATTTCGATATCAGGATGTTCCACTAGCAACAAAGCTAGGGGCGTGGATCGTGAACCAGGGCTCACCACCACATGCTTCACCTCATTTTGTGCCAGCTCATCGACGAATGAAGCAGCATACGCTGTCAATGCATCTCGGTCATTCATTAAGATTTCCTCCTAAAGCACTTAACATCGGATTGAATTTAATCCCCGTTTCCCGGAATTCACTTTCGGGAGTCGAATCTTCCACTACTCCGCATCCGGCAAAGAGCGATGCCTCATTATTCTGTATTAGGGCAGAACGTATCCCTACAGCGAATTCCCCGTTTCCATACGTATCCACCCAGCCTAAAGGACCTGCATAAAAGCCGCGTTCCAGACCTTCCATTTCCCTAATTCGGACAACAGCCTTTTCTTTTGGAAGTCCGCCCATAGCAGGTGTAGGATGGAGGTTCTCGACGAATTCAAAAATCGTGACACCTTCCTTGGATATACCCCGAACCGGTGTGTACAAATGCTGGATATGACGATTTTTCATAAGTGTTGGTTCGGCCGGGACCATCACCTTTTCGCATACAGAATCAAAAGCATTGGATATCATCGACACGACATATTGATGCTCTCGTAAATTCTTTTGGTCATGAAGCAATTCTTCACCAAGACAAACATCTTCTTGCTCATCTTTCCCTCGCCCCATCGATCCAGCAAGACAGGTAGAAAAAACTTCATTTCCCTGTTTCTTAATTAAACGTTCAGGGGTGGCACCTACAAAACAGTCACCACCAGCCTCCAAACTGAAAATATAGCTTAATGGCTGCTCAGCAATCAATTGTTCAAGCACTTTCCCTGAATCGATGGAACGTTCAAAAACAAGTCGAAGCTCCCTTGCCAAAACGATTTTGTCGAGATCTGTCGTCTTGATTTCTTGTACAGCCTCTGCGACCGTCCGCTTCCATTCCTCTGGTTCGACTTCCCTCTGCATAACCAGGGAATTTGCACCCAATCCATTGCCATTCAAGCTTTCGAAAAGGAAAGCTTCCCGTTCATTTATCATATCTATGAAGAGTTTTTCTGAATCATCAGGCGAACAAAGTAAGTTTGTCGTTAAGTAAGCTTGTTTCCCCACTATTGACAGCATGAAGGCAGGTATATAAAACAGGTTGTCCCCGAACTGATTCCAAAGGAGCGTACTGTCAGTTTCATAATCAAAAGAAAAGCCCCCAAACAGTAAAGGACCTGTCGCTTCTACATCGGTCACTCCTGTTTTGACAGCATTATTCTGCAGTTTGATCCAGCTCTTTTCGACTTCTCTATAACGTTCGGCATTCGATGCCGCTTTGAGTTTCTTAACATTGCCTAAACCGGTGATGGTTATTTCCTTTGCAGGGTCCTCCCAGAAAAAGCGTTCACCCGCGTACCGTTCTCTTCCAGCTTGATAAAATGAAAGGGGGTTGTTGCAATTAACTTTCTTAATATGACTGAATAGAACTTGATCATTCAAGTCCTTCGCCTTTTGTATAGCTGAAGCCAGTCCCTGAAACTGTTCAGTTTCCTCTGAGATAGCCAAAAAAATCCCCCCAAATGTACATTTTAAAAGCTTTTTAACCTATTTAAAGATACACCTCCCTTGAACCTCATGTCAATAAAACGCCCCTTTACCGAACGATTCTTTCCTGCTTTTTTCCTTATTATATGAATCTTAGCGAATGTAGAGAAATACCCTTGATTTTGGAAATGTACCTTCCAAGAATCCAATTATCACCCTTACCCACTTTTCCTGCATTTATTAGGATAACCTTTTGTGCAAGATTTCAATATTTGTTATAATTTCGAGAGAACCAATAATGATTTTGAGGAGAGAAATAATGCAAACAGAATACGACGGACTTCCCCTTAAACGGACCTGGAAGATTTGGTGGGAGTTAATTCGTCCACATACACTAACCGCAGCTTTTGTCCCAGTCTTACTTGGAACTGTGATTGCACTTTTGGAAGATGGAGTGAATTCGTTACTATTCGCTGCCATGATGATTGCAAGTATCCTGATTCAAGCTGCAACTAATTTATTCAATGAATACTATGATTTCAAGAGAGGCTTGGATACGGAGGAATCCGTAGGAATCGGCGGCGGGATCGTCCGTCATGGGATGACCCCCAAACTAATCATGAACTTGGCCCTTGGCATGTATGCCATCGCCTTGTTAATTGGAATCTATATCTGTGCCGCATCATCTTGGTGGCTTGCTGCAGTAGGACTGGTTTGCATGCTTGTAGGCTATCTTTATACAGGTGGTCCCCTGCCCATTTCATATACACCATTCGGGGAACTTTTTTCAGGATTGTTCATGGGCTTTTTGATAATCCTGATCGCCTTTTTCATTCAAACCGGTGATGTTTCTTCAACAGCCATCTTAATTGCCATTCCAAGTGGGATTTTGGTCGGGCTGATCAACTTATCCAATAACCTCCGTGACCATGACGGAGACAAGGCACATGGCCGCAAAACGATGCCAGTAGTGATGGGCAGGAAAAACGCCCTGACATTCATGGCAATCATGTTTGCTTTCTCTTATCTATGGCTTGTTGGGCTAGTTCTTATCGGAAGCGTAACGGCGTGGATTCTCCTTGCTTTCCTTAGCATACCGAAGGCCATGGCCGCAATCAAAGGCTTCGTAGGTAAAACGCAGCCGATCACGATGGTGCCAGCAATGAAAGCCACGGCCCAAACGAACACCTTCTTTGGCTTACTCATGGCCATTGGATTATTCATAAGCTATCTAATATAATCTCCGAGGACTGAGCTCATCCGCTCAGTCCTTTTTTCTATCTTCCGTTCCATATTGTTTTCCTATACTCCGATTCGGGTAATAGATAATACAACCATCTTACCAAGATAAAATGAGATTTGGACTTTAGAAGGAGTGAATCGGATATGGCAACGAAACAACAAACGCAAAAATTCAAAAAAGAACTGCTTCAAGAAAAAAATGAGCTAAGTAATAGAATTCAACATGATGAACAATCCGTTCTGGATAAAAGTCAGACGGAATCCGTAGGGGAATTATCATCTTATGATAACCACCCTGCTGACCTAGGAACCGAATTATTCGAGATGGAACGGAATCAAGCACTCGATGAGCATGCACAATCCGAAATGGAGAAAATTGATGAAGCTTTGAAAGCCATAGAAGAAGGTTCGTATGGCCATTGTAAAACCTGCAATATGGAAATCCCCATTGAGAGGCTTGTAGCGATCCCAAGCACCCTCTACTGTGTCGAGCATGCCCCAGAACGGCCACTTTCACAAGACCGGCCAGCGGAAGAGGATATACTCATTCCATCCAAGGGTGATCATTTTGAAAATCGCCATGGAACCGAAATGGTGGATAAAGAAGATAGCTTTGGTGAAGTTGCCAAATTCGGTACATCCGAAACGCCATCTGATTATACAGGCGATCATGACAATTTTAATGATCTTTATAAAACCGAGGATGAAACGAACGGGTTTCCTGAAGACTATGAAGGATTTGCAGCAAATGATATCGAAGGTAAAAATAGAGTGGATATACCGAACAAAAAGCAAAAGGAATATGAAGATACACTGGAAGAAGAAAATATAGATTCCAATATTGGAGACATCCCCTATAAATTAAAAGATAGTTATATCAATGAAAAGAAATGAAAAAAAGAAGCATACATGAATGTATGCTTCCCTTTTTGTTATGACCCGTACGGGATTCGAACCCGTGTTACCGCCGTGAAAGGGCGGTGTCTTAACCGCTTGACCAACGGGCCAACTGGCGGAGAAGGAGGGATTTGAACCCTCGCGCCGCTCGCGCGACCTACACCCTTAGCAGGGGCGCCTCTTCAGCCTCTTGAGTACTTCCCCATGGCTCCGCAGGTAGGACTCGAACCTACGACCGTTCGGTTAACAGCCGAATGCTCTACCACTGAGCTACTGCGGAACAATACAAATATGGTGGGCCTAAATGGACTCGAACCATCGACCTCACGCTTATCAGGCGTGCGCTCTAACCAGCTGAGCTATAGGCCCATATTTGGAGCGGGTGAAGGGAATCGAACCCTCATCATCAGCTTGGAAGGCTGAGGTTTTACCACTAAACTACACCCGCGAAATGGGGCGACTGATGGGAATCGAACCCACGAATGCCTGAACCACAATCAGGTGCGTTAACCACTTCGCCACAATCGCCGTAATTTTTTAAAATATGGTGGCTCAGGACGGAATCGAACCGCCGACACAAGGATTTTCAGTCCTTTGCTCTACCGACTGAGCTACTGAGCCACATATGTCTTGAATTTAAAGAATGGCGGTCCCGACGGGAATCGAACCCGCGATCTCCTGCGTGACAGGCAGGCATGTTAACCGCTACACCACGGGACCTAATAATTGCGGGGACAGGATTTGAACCTGCGACCTTCGGGTTATGAGCCCGACGAGCTACCGGACTGCTCCACCCCGCGACGGTAATAATGAAACGATTCGCATCAAGTTTTCGTGTATATCGTTTCGTCTGCATCCTTTATGTAAGGCTGTTTCAAAACAACTTGCTGCTTTTTGAAAAAATGGAGGAGGTAGAGGGATTCGAACCCCCGCGGGATTTGACTCCCCTGTCGGTTTTCAAGACCGATCCCTTCAGCCGAACTTGGGTATACCTCCATGGCTTTTTAAAGATGAATATGGTGGACCTTGTAGGACTCGAACCTACGACCGGACGGTTATGAGCCGTCTGCTCTAACCAGCTGAGCTAAAGGTCCTTATATTTATTGGTAGCGGCGGAGGGGATCGAACCCCCGACCTCACGGGTATGAACCGTACGCTCTAGCCAGCTGAGCTACACCGCCAATATAATATAAGTATCTGATTAAAAAATGGTGGAGCCTAGCGGGATCGAACCGCTGACCTCCTGCGTGCAAGGCAGGCGCTCTCCCAGCTGAGCTAAGGCCCCATTCATTAAAAATTACGTGGTCGGGAAGACAGGATTCGAACCTGCGACCCCTTGGTCCCAAACCAAGTGCTCTACCAAGCTGAGCTACTTCCCGCAATAAAAACATGGTGCGCCCGGCGGGAGTCGAACCTACAACCTTCTGATTCGTAGTCAGATGCTCTATCCAATTGAGCTACGGGCGCATATTATGATGGTGCCGAGGACCGGAATCGAACCGGTACGGTAGTCACCTACCGCAGGATTTTAAGTCCTGTGCGTCTGCCAGTTCCGCCACCCCGGCACATACGAAAAGTGGAGCGGAAGACGGGATTCGAACCCGCGACCCCAACCTTGGCAAGGTTGTATTCTACCACTGAACTACTTCCGCATGAAAGATGCGGGTGAAGGGACTTGAACCCCCACGCCTTGCGGCGCCAGATCCTAAGTCTGGTGCGTCTGCCAATTCCGCCACACCCGCATATAAAATGGTGAGCCATGAAGGATTCGAACCTTCGACCCTCTGATTAAAAGTCAGATGCTCTACCAACTGAGCTAATGGCTCGTGCTTGTACTATCTTAAAATGGTGCCGGCAAGAGGACTTGAACCCCCAACCTACTGATTACAAGTCAGTTGCTCTACCAGTTGAGCTACACCGGCAGGTGTAAAATGGTGGAGGATGACGGGATCGAACCGCCGACCCTCTGCTTGTAAGGCAGATGCTCTCCCAGCTGAGCTAATCCTCCATATGAAACCTGCTTGGCGACGTCCTACTCTCACAGGGGGAAACCCCCAACTACCATCGGCGCTGAAGAGCTTAACTGCCGTGTTCGGAATGGGAACGGGTGTGACCTCTTCGCTATCGTCACCAAACAATGTTAACATTTTTTCAAGACATATATTATTATAACGTCTTTTCGAGAAAATGCAAGAAGAAATTTTCATTCCTTCAAAACTAGATAATAAGAAGGTATTTCATTTTTTTAAAGCGTTGGTTAAGTCCTCGATCTATTAGTATCAGTCAGCTCCACATGTCGCCACGCTTCCACCTCTGACCTATCAACCTGATCATCTTTCAGGGATCTTACTAGCTTGCGCCATGGGAAATCTCATCTTGAGGGGGGCTTCATGCTTAGATGCTTTCAGCACTTATCCCGTCCGCACGTAG
>NZ_JAUUTW010000157.1 GCF_030676415.1 Peribacillus frigoritolerans
CCTCACCGGTTCCCGCTGAGTCTCCTCCTTCATGAGAACCTTTATGGCCTTTAGGTTCCGAGATCTCCTCGGTTTGCACTGACTCGGTGGAGGATGTACCATCTTTCGGCCCTTTTTTCCCTTTGGCACCTTTGCCCTGTTTCCCCTCACCGGTTCCCGCTGAGTCTCCTCCTTCATGAGAACCTTTATGGCCTTTAGGTTCCGAGAGCTCCTCGGTTTGCACTGACTCGGTGGAGGATGTACCATCTTTCGGTC
>NZ_JAUUTW010000158.1 GCF_030676415.1 Peribacillus frigoritolerans
AGGTCAGAGGTGGAAGCATGGTGACATGTGGAGCTGACTGATACTAATAGATCGAGGACTTAACCAACGCTTTTTAAAAAATGAAATACCTTCTTATTATCTAGTTTTGAAGGAACAACGTTCCTTTCATGTTTGGTGGCGATAGCGAAGAGGTCACACCCGTTCCCATTCCGAACACGGCAGTTAAGCTCTTCAGCGCCGATGGTAGTTGGGGGTTTCCCCCTGTGAGAGTAGGACGCCGCCAAGCAATGTTT
>NZ_JAUUTW010000159.1 GCF_030676415.1 Peribacillus frigoritolerans
ACTTGAAATGATTACTTTAGATCAACTGGTGCCACCGAACCATTTGGTTCGTAAAATGGAGGCTGCCATTGACTTCACTTTCATTTATGACTTGGTGAAAGATATGTATTCAGAGGTAGGACGCCCACGTTGCCGCAGATGCAGCTTATAAAACACCAGCGATTACAAGCTACCTATTTAACAAAGAAATCATACCGGCTTTACCTTATACACGTCCTCGCACCAAAGAAGGATTTTTCCGCAAACAGGACTAT
>NZ_JAUUTW010000160.1 GCF_030676415.1 Peribacillus frigoritolerans
TAACTTAACCGTTAAAAAAGATCTTACAGATGCTTTTAAAAAATTAATTGCCTTCTATCTATTATCTAGTTTTCAAGGAACAAAGCAGAAAGAATCCATCACATCGTGATGTTTGTCTTTCCTATTTGAATGAATTACTCATTCAAAACTGAACAAAACAAAAGCGCTCTCGTAATTATCCTTAGAAAGGAGGTGATCCAGCCGCACCTTCCGATACGGCTACCTTGTTACGACTTCACCCCAATCATCTGT
>NZ_JAUUTW010000161.1 GCF_030676415.1 Peribacillus frigoritolerans
TTCTTAGGCTATGGTTTCCATGATAAAGTACCTCATTTCTCAACGTTCGGGAAAAATTATGAGCGACGCTTTAAAGATACAGACCTGTTTGAACAGATTTTCTATCGCATCTTAATAACAGCTGCTGCTGCTAATAAAAAGTTAATAAGTGCTGAACACGTTTTCGTGGATTCCACACATGTGAAAGCCAGTGCGAATAAACGGAAATTTGAAAAGAAAATCGTTCGTAAAGAAACACGAGCGTATCAAGGAC
>NZ_JAUUTW010000162.1 GCF_030676415.1 Peribacillus frigoritolerans
ACAGATGATTGGGGTGAAGTCGTAACAAGGTAGCCGTATCGGAAGGTGCGGCTGGATCACCTCCTTTCTAAGGATAATTACGAGAGCGCTTTTGTTTTGTTCAGTTTTGAATGAGTAATTCATTCAATAGGAAAGACAAACATCACGATGTGATGGATTCTTTCTGCTTTGTTCCTTGAAAACTAGATAATAGATAGAAGGCAATTAATTTTTTTCAAAGCATCTGTAAGATCTTTTTTAACGGTTAAGTTA
>NZ_JAUUTW010000163.1 GCF_030676415.1 Peribacillus frigoritolerans
CGCAGATGCAGCTTATAAAACACCAGCGATTACAAGCTACCTATTTAACAAAGAAATCACACCTGCTTTACCCTATACACGTCCTCGTACAAAAGAAGGATTCTTTCGCAAACATGACTATGTTAATGATGAACACTTTGATTGTTACCTTTGCCCTTCGGGCGAAACTTTAAAGTACTCAACAACAAATAAAGAGGGCTATCGCGAGTACAAATCGCCAAAACAAATTTGTGCAACATGCTCTTTTTTATC
>NZ_JAUUTW010000164.1 GCF_030676415.1 Peribacillus frigoritolerans
GTAGTCCAACGCATACCATGCTTTTCTTTTGCATCTGCGAATACACGCTCAATCGTTTCTTTACGTTTTGCATATATAGGTTTTACATCTTGATGATGACGCAGATGATCTGCTTCTTCCACATGTGCTTGCCAGATATGCCGTGTCACCACTTTTTGACAGTCTTTGCTTTCTGTACACCGAGATAAAAATGAGCAGGTTGTACAAATTTGGTTTGGCGATGTGTACTCGCGATAGCCCTCTTTATTTGTT
>NZ_JAUUTW010000165.1 GCF_030676415.1 Peribacillus frigoritolerans
TGAAGAGCTTAACTGCCGTGTTCGGAATGGGAACGGGTGTGACCTCTTCGCTATCGCCACCAAACATATCAGGAACGTTGTTCCTTCAAAACTAGATAATAATAAGAAGGTATTTCATTTTTTTAAAGCGTTGGTTAAGTCCTCGATCTATTAGTATCAGTCAGCTCCACATGTCGCCACGCTTCCACCTCTGACCTATCAACCTGATCATCTTTCAGGGATCTTACTAGCTTGCGCCATGGGAAATCTC
>NZ_JAUUTW010000166.1 GCF_030676415.1 Peribacillus frigoritolerans
AGCAACCTTGATAAATGAATAAATAGAAAGGGCATGTTTTGAAAAAGATTAATCAAAACATGCCCTTATACTATTTAATTGGATTATTCTTTTATAAAAAAGATTGAACATTTTTATGTTCCTTAATGAACTCCCTCAGTTTAATAAATAATGCTCACGAATACTCGCTTATTCGCAGGATTTCAAACCACATGGTATAGGTTGCTTTAGATGAACGAAAGAGATAGGACCGTTTTGATAAGATGAGG
>NZ_JAUUTW010000017.1 GCF_030676415.1 Peribacillus frigoritolerans
TGTTAACATTGTTTGGTGACGATAGCGAAGAGGTCACACCCGTTCCCATTCCGAACACGGCAGTTAAGCTCTTCAGCGCCGATGGTAGTTGGGGGTTTCCCCCTGTGAGAGTAGGACGTCGCCAAGCTTATATTGTTCCGCAGTAGCTCAGTGGTAGAGCATTCGGCTGTTAACCGAACGGTCGTAGGTTCGAGTCCTACCTGCGGAGCCATTATTGGAGAGCTGTCCGAGTGGCCGAAGGAGCACGATTGGAAATCGTGTAGACGGGTAACCCTGTCTCAAGGGTTCAAATCCCTTGCTCTCCGCCATTTATACCTGGCCCGTTGGTCAAGCGGTTAAGACACCGCCCTTTCACGGCGGTAACACGGGTTCGAATCCCGTACGGGTCACCATTTAGACAACATATTGGAGGATTAGCTCAGCTGGGAGAGCATCTGCCTTACAAGCAGAGGGTCGGCGGTTCGATCCCGTCATCCTCCACCATTTCTTAACGAAATCAAGTTGTTTCTGCTGAAACGCTCAACACGAAAACTTGATGCATAATAGCAACATTATTACCGTCGCGGGGTGGAGCAGTCCGGTAGCTCGTCGGGCTCATAACCCGAAGGTCGCAGGTTCAAATCCTGTCCCCGCAATCTATGGTCCCGTGGTGTAGCGGTTAACATGCCTGCCTGTCACGCAGGAGATCGCGGGTTCGATTCCCGTCGGGACCGCCATTTTTATTGCTTGGCTCAGTAGCTCAGTCGGTAGAGCAAAGGACTGAAAATCCTTGTGTCGGCGGTTCGATTCCGTCCTGAGCCACCATAGTAGTGCCGGTGTAGCTCAACTGGTAGAGCAACTGACTTGTAATCAGTAGGTTGGGGGTTCAAGTCCTCTTGCCGGCACCATGTTTCATCCATATGCGGAGGGGTAGCGAAGTGGCTAAACGCGGCGGACTGTAAATCCGCTCCTTCGGGTTCGGCAGTTCGAATCTGCCCCCCTCCACCATCTTTCTTACAGGGGTATAGTTTAAAGGTAGAACAGAGGTCTCCAAAACCTCCAGTGTGGGTTCGAGTCCTACTACCCCTGCCAATTTCAATCCTATAATGGCGATTGTGGCGAAGTGGTTAACGCACCTGATTGTGGTTCAGGCATTCGTGGGTTCGATTCCCATCAGTCGCCCCATTTAATAAAACATGGTATAATGAATACAACGTTAATGGGCTATAGCCAAGCGGTAAGGCAACGGATTTTGATTCCGTCATGCGAAGGTTCGATCCCTTCTAGCCCAGCCATATGCGAAAGTAGTTCAGTGGTAGAATACAACCTTGCCAAGGTTGGGGTCGCGGGTTCGAATCCCGTCTTTCGCTCCAAAAACGTTGGCGGCATAGCCAAGCGGTAAGGCAGAGGTCTGCAAAACCTTTACCACCGGTTCGATTCCGGTTGCCGCCTCCAACATACATGCCGGTGTGGCGGAATTGGCAGACGCGCACGACTCAAAATCGTGTTCCTCTGGAGTGCCGGTTCGACCCCGGCCACCGGTATCATCAATAGCGAAGGATCGCTATTACATCAAGCTTCACACTTAATTGTGTGAAGCTTTTTTGTGTTTATGATGCACTACAAACATACAATATCGAATCAAACCTTATTAAAGGTGTTAGGAGATCATGCCATACACTTAGACACACTCATGCTAGACTATTCGCTAAAATGGTGGGTGGCATTTCACTTTCAATCTACACTGTGACATACGTCTATGGAAGATACGAAATGATACATGAAGGTATTGGCCACTGATATGGGGGAGAGTCATAATAAATATTCCCTTTTAAATAATGTATATTAACACAAATATTTAGAGCACGTTTGTTCTTACGATTAAATATAAAAACGAATGGGTCAAAGAGTATTAACTCTACCATTCGTTCCGTAAACAGATTGGCCAATGATTTTAGATTTCAATATTCATAGCATTTAGTTCTGCTTCCGTATAGCCAGAAGAGGATAGTGCGATTTCAATTTCTTCAGCAGCCTTATAATCAAATAATTTAAATTTAGACATTAAAGCGAAAGCATTTTGATTTTCAATTGCCAAGGCAACAGCTTCCACGTCTTGCAGTAACTTCAGGTCTTCAATGTAGAATTGAGCGGTTCTCATCGCTAAATACTCATTCATTGTAGTCGAACTGTAGAAAAGTCTCGTTAAAGTGGCGATTGCGTTAGGAACGAAAATCTTATTCATAATTACCCCTCCACTATTCGTAATATTCTGTCATTTAAACTACTACTAGTATGAGTCACTCTAAAAACGTTGTCAATCTTTATCTTTTGAGCATTTTTACTCACCGGTTGAAAGTAAAGCTGTATTCAAATTGAGTAAATAGAAAACAGACGACTTTTCCAAAGGCAAAAGTGATTGCACCGAAGCGCACGGGGTAAGCGAAAGAAGGAATGTTACCGAGTTTACGAAACGAACCAAATTACATGCGACATGTTGATTCAAGCTCGATTGCTAGGCCTCAGGCTCGATCATAACCTTCATTCCATTTACTTTATTCAACAAATGGACCGATTTTACCTGCTTAAAAAAAAACAGCTCATAATCGAGTTGTCTTTTTATTTAAGTTGTATCTTGTTGGGCATCCAGTGAATAGCTGCTTAAAATTATAAAAAAGCCAGTGTCACAAGTGGCACGATTAAGCCGAATGTTTTAGGAATTTAGAAATTCTTTCATTGATGAGATACCCTGAGCGGACGAGTCTTCCTCAGGAAACCTTAGGCATTCGGTGGATCCTTTCTGTGTTCGAAAATTTCAAAGGGCTTATGAAACAACAGATCCTTATTAACTGTGAAGAAGGCGGGCTTCCACATTACGCAGCTCTCCAGATGAAACACTATCAGCCACAATTATTTGCAATGTTCTCGTAGCTGTCATTCGTTTGTCTGGATGCTTCATTTGTAGATGCTGTTGTATCGCTCGGAAAAGTTCATTATTTTCTGGACGGTTGGCGTTATAGATTTCTTGTAAACTCTTCGATTTTCCCATGGCTTTTCCTACTTTCCATCAAGTGTGAAATACATATGAAAGCTTATGATAATATATATTTCCGTCTGAGCGCTTCTAATTCCTTCTTTTTTCACTTTAAAGAACAGTGAAGTTGCTCCTTATTTTTTTACAAGGTGTTAGTTTACCTGTCTTACTACTTGACAATTGCCGTATATGTTTTTCTTTTTCTTTGTCTTTAACACGACGAAAATAATTCAGAACCTCTAGATTAGAGGGGAGGAAAGTATGGTAAGAAGTAGTGACCTGTAACTTTAAGAAATCTAAAACCAGGAAAGTAGTTCCTCTAGCCTTTCTTCTATTTATTATCAAGATTCCTGGTTTTGTAAATAATATCGATGAAATATGGTAATAAATAAAAAATCACTATCTTAAAATACTTCACATAATAAATTTTCTAAGGGGCGGAAAATTGTGAACAATATGGGATGTCAATGCAGTTCCAATGAAGAATTACAGCAACTGGTCGATAAAGCAAAAAAATATACAAATATGGGAACAGTGGCAGACTATATACCGGCTCTTGAAAAGGCGAATCCTAGGGATTTGTCTGTTGCTATATACTATCCTGACGGAAAAGGATATTGTGCGGGGGATGTAAGAGCTAAAATGACCCTGCAAAGCATATCAAAAGTTTTGACACTTGCACTGGTATTAATGGAAAAAGGGGAGGAATATGTCTTTTCCTATGTAGGAAAAGAACCCACTGGGGACCCTTTTAATTCGATTGCCAAGTTAGAGACAAACAAGCCATCTAAGCCGTTAAACCCGATGATCAATGCAGGAGCATTGACTGTGACCCACATGATTGCAGGTGACAGTGTAAATGAGCGATTTCAGCGTATTTTACAATTTATCCGGGAATTGACGCAAAATCCTACTATCGGTTTTAATGAAGATGTTGCCCGGTCAGAATACAATACAGCAGACTTAAATAGGTCGTTAAGCTATTTTTTAAAGCAGCATAATGTAATAAATGAGGATGTGGAAGAATTAATCGAATTGTATTCGAAGCAATGTGCCATTGAAATGGACAGTCAGGATTTGGCGAGGATAGGCTGTGTGCTGGCCATGAATGGGAAAGATTTGTTGACGGGAAAGCAAATCATCCCCGAGGACATTGCTCGTATTTGCAAGACATTCATGGTTACTTGCGGCATGTATAACGCATCAGGTGAATTTGCCATTAATGTTGGCATTCCGGCTAAAAGCGGTGTGTCAGGGGGAATCCTGGGGGCCGTCCCCGGAAAATGTGGGATTGGAATTTATAGTGCAGCACTGGATGAGAAGGGGAACAGCGTTGCCGGGATAAAAATCTTGGAAATGTTGGCGAAAAAGTATTCCTTAAGTATGTTTAATTTGTAAACATTGACACCTTTAGCGATGAGTCGATGATATTAATCACGTTATTTTTTTTCGAATGTTGTCTGGAATTAAAGATTGTTTCCTTAAAGAGAGAGGATGAAGCTTGGAATAGAGCGTTTTCGTTAAAGTTAGGCGTGGTCTTCCACGAGGTTAAGGCTTGCCAGATGCGATTGGTACGGTGGCAGTATTAAATGAGGTTCAGTCTAAAGTCTTACAGAAACAAAGCATTTACTTTCACGGCAAAAAAAGACCTCTGCACATAAGGGCAAGGTCTTAAGCTGATTATAACAAGTTGGAGAAAAGAGATACTTTTTTATATAAAGCATTTACCTCTTTATTTCGATGTTCCCCGATTTCATTTCTTAGCTGGCCTTCCATATCGGTCATTAAATCAGCTAATTTCAATGCCTTTTGTCTGTCGGAAATATTGCTGCGAATGATATATTCGTATTTTGCATTGTATTCAGTCAGTGACATTTCTTCCGTCCTCCTATAGTGCATAGTCATTTAAGCTGTCTTCTGTTCCTTCATCCGTAATCCCGATGTACTTTAGTGTAATTTCAGGGTGTGGATGGTTAAGGATCATTTGTAACTCTTCAATATCCTTACTTCGTTTATAGTACAAGTACCCGAATGTTTTCCGCATGGTATGGGTTCCGACGCTCTCGATGTCTACCATGTCAGCTGCTTTATTAAGCTGTCTGTAGGCTTGTATCTTGCTTATTGGCTTATCACCCTTACGTGAAGGGAATAGCCATTCACCATCAATGGTATCTATATAGGCTGCCAATTCCTTGCATACAGTATTAAGCTGTATGATCCTTGGCTTCTTTGTTTTGCCTTCCTTGATGGTGAGCTCCATCTTGCCTTTAATATCCTTTATCTTCAACGATAATAGATCTGACACACGCATGCCGGTATTGATGCCTAACAAGAACAATATGTAGTCTCTCTCGCTGCAATGTCTTTTCAATGACCATTTCATATCATCTAACTTTTCCAATGATCTGATTGGTTGAACGTCAATTAAATGTTCTTTTGGCAAATGTGATCACCCTTATTTCACGCTAGTGGAATCGGTATTTTGAATGTATACTTTTTATTAATTTAAGAGTAACACTGAAAAAGGATGGAAGTCAATGTGTTGGGTACATTGATAGCATGGTATACAGGGGAGGTTAAGATATCGGGACGAATTGAGATAAAAAAAACACGGCCTCCTCTTAAAGAAAGGGCCGCGTTTTTAGGTAAGTGAAAACTTCACTATTCATGGTACATTCCCTAGATTTAATGAAGATGGTATAGAGTTTTCGATATAGTCATGAACGGCCTTGCCCATTCGTATTAAGGTTGAATTTTAAGTGTGGATAGCTATAAAAAATACTGAAACTTGATATAATGAATCAATAGTAATATTTTTCTAAACTAGTGTTATTGATGGATATTTAATAGGTCAATCTAAAGGAAAAGGGTTAGGTTCATTCACAACGAATAGGTCTTTTATAATTATTATGCTTTATCAGGATTGGGGAAACCACCATGAAGAGAGTTTTAGCTATATTGAAAAAGTTACTGCCTTTAATGTCAAGGTTGTTTACTATGGCAATTATGATTGCGGTTTTTTACTGTATGTTCATGTTCGCAGACCTGGAGAATGAAAAGGCAGACAGAGAGCATCATAACGAGCAATCAGTGAATTTTGAAGAGATGAGCGATCAAGAATCGGAAGAGAAGCCAGCAGGTTCTTTGGTGAACTATTGTAAAGATAGCGCTAATGAGAGTCGCTCCTCCAGTTGGTTTGGTATTGAAGAAAACGAAATGGAACCTAGCGAATACACGGTTGAATGCATTGAACACTTGGAATAGCAGCAGAGTTACTATGGATCACCCGGAAATTTGAAATTCAGGATTCACAACACGGACATCATGGAGGATCGGAACAAAACGCGATTTGGGAAAACGTAAGCGGGAGGTCACATCCAAAGATTTGGTTGTGAACGAGTGTAATGCTCGGAGAATATTAATTGTTTTGGAAAATAAGGGCTTCGCTGAAATGATTGATGACGAACCGGGTACACAGCCGGGGAGGCCCTATTTTTTGCATACAGAATATTGACATTTGCCTGTTTGGATCATAACCAAACAGGTTTTTAGTATGAAAGGAAATCCAATGGAAAAAATGGAATAGAATATAATGAAGAATGAAGGAAAATTTTTCACCCCCATATCTTTTTCTCTTTCTGAAACGTTTATAGGATAGAGGGTGTTGAAGGAGTGAGAAAAATGATAAATAAGTTGAGGGAAGATATTATTTCTGAAGAAAAGGATAACGGTGCGATTTTGCGTGGGGTCTATCCTGAATTGCTTCGGTTTTGCCGATTCCTGACCCAAAATAATTGGGATGGGGATGATTTGGCACAGGAAACGATATTGAAGGCAATGCAGGGCTATGGGAAGAAAACGGAGATAACAACCGCTTTATTGAAGACAATAGCCCGCCATTCCTGGATTGATACGATTAGAAAAAGAAAAAAAGAATCTTTAGAGGATCTTTTGGATACCGAACAGCAGGGATCAGTTGGGGAAAATGCCTTTGAAACGGTTGAATATATAGTAAAATCCCTTACCCCGAAACAAGCTGTAGTGTTCATGTTAAAGGAAGGATTCCTCTATCGGTCAAAAGAAATCTCAGATTATTTGAACACCACGGAAACGGCTGTAAAGTCAATCTTGAACCGTGTGAAAAAGCGTTTTGCCAATGACGTTGAAGAGCGTAGGTTGTCTTGCGTGGAAGATTGGCAAGATGAGGAGGAACAGCGGCTCATGTCCCTGATGACACAGGCATTAAAAGCCCAAAATCCTGATATCCTCATTAGAAGCATCCCATCTTTCAAATCCCTGAACAGTGAATCGATGATTCCTAAACTGATGAATCGTCCGATTCTTTCCAAATCAAGCTTCACTCCTTCAAACACACTCTCAATGGCTGCATAGCCAATATTATTGTTAGGAGGAAGATGAGATATGACCACGATTCCATATGTAATTGAGCAATCCGGCAAGGGTGAGCGCTCGTACGATATTTATTCCAGACTTCTAAAAGACCGTATCATCATGATTGGGGAAGAGATCACCGATCATTTAGCCAATAGTGTGGTTGCCCAATTGTTATTCTTGGCAGCAGATGCACCTGATAAAGAAATTACCATCTTCATAAACAGTCCGGGGGGATCGACCAGTGCCGGTTTCGCCATTTATGATACAATGCAATATATTAAGCCAGATATCCGGACTGTATGTACGGGGATGGCTGCATCATTCGGTGCCATGCTTTTACTGGCGGGTACGAAAGGAAAAAGGTGCGCTTTGCCCAATAGTGAAATCATGCTTCATCAACCGCTTGGTGGGGCGAGGGGGCAAGCCACGGAAATTGAAATTTCTGCCCGAAGGATTTTGAAACTAAAGGATCATATCAATCAAATCATCTCGGAAAGAACTGGGCAGCCTATCGAAAAGGTGGAGAAGGACACAGATCGTGATTACTTCTTAAGCGCAAATGAGGCGATGGATTACGGTATAATCGATGAAATAATCATTAAAGGTAATTAAAAAGACCTGGATAAAAATAAGCTTGATGAAAACGAAAAGAAACTGTCGATATCTATACCGGCAGTTTCTTTTTTACCTTCTTACTTACTCCATATATTTATCCACAAAACCCCATACCTTGTTCCAATACTTTTCCGGATCCACTAATTCAGCTTCACCATGCCCAGCACCCGGTATTATCAATTTTTCTTTGTCTACGTTCGCTGCATTGTATACGTCATCCAGCATGGAATAAGGGACGAATGAATCATCTTCCCCATGGATGAATAACATGGGTGTTTTACTTTTGAGCACTTGTTTGACAGCTGATGCTTCAGTTAAATCGTAGCCTGCACGCAGCTTTGTTACCGTGTTGGCTGCATTCATTACTGGGAATTTTGGCAATCCGAACAAATCATCAAGTTGATAGGTGAATACGTCCATTACCGAGGAGTAACCGCAATCTTCTACAATCACTTTAACATTGGAAGGCAGCTTTTCCCCAGAGGTCATCATGACGGTTGCCCCTCCCATGGATATCCCGAATAATGCAATGTCTGCCTGGGGATCTTTATCGGTAATTTGCTTGATCCATAAAAGCATATCTTTCCGGTCATCCCAGCCCATTCCAATGTAATTTCCTTCGCTTTTTCCATGTCCGCGAAGATCAGGTGCCAGCACATTATATCCATTCCCATGAAAATTGCGTACCCACCGAATCATTTGTGTGTTATTGCCGGTATAACCATGAACGATAATAGCCCATTTATGGTCATTGTTTTTATTTTCATAAAGTTTAGCACTAAGTTTTAATTGATCTGCAGAAACGATGCTCATCTCATCCGGTTGATGCTCTTTGGCAAATTCCACATCTGCCAATTTACTGGATTCAGCCACTTCACCTGAAACGGCTTCAGACTGGGAAAGATGGGGGTTATCGCTTAAAAAGTCTTTTTCCTTATTCGGATTTAAGGCGATATTGTAAAAGTAGTTCCCGGTAAAGCCATACATAACGACTAGAATTGCAATAATGCATATTGCAGCAATACTGAATTTCTTCATTCAATACTCCCTCCAAAAAACTTACCCATCATTTTTTAATAGTACAATATTTTATAGTGCTTGTGATAAAAATAGAATGATGCCTAGGGTTATTATTAATTTCTGAAACTACTGAAATTATCTATGAATAGGGCAGAGACAAGGATTTTGGATATCTGCTTTTCTGGATAGTCCATCCATTTAATATGTTAAAATAAATATTATCTAATATTATCAATATCTTGGAGGAAGTTTTTATGAAGAAAACGCAAAAGGTTTTACTTATTAGTGGAATCTCATTTGTTGCATTATCCGGATTGGGGATTGCTTCCTTTAAAATCATGGAAAACTCCAATGAGTACGAAAAAGCCCAACTGGAAATCGAAGCCAGGGAAACCAAGGAACAAATTGAAAGAGAAAGAGAGGATGTGAAAATCAAAGCCCAAAGGGAAGCGAAAGCTAAAGCGGCGGAACTTGAAGCGAAAACGGCGATATATGATGGGATTGAATTTGAAACGGGACTTGATGTAGACTCAACCGAAACGGAAGTCATGGATGTCATGCATAAAATGACTCATCAAAAGGTTCGATCGCAAGATAAATGGGGAGCTATACCGATGTCCCCTAAGATTATAGAAGAAGTATATAAAATAGTGGATTCAAGTGATTTTCAGCATAGAGATAGATTGCTCGGCATTGCTACCCGGTGGCGAAACTTAGATTTTAGCACGATCGTTCAGGACCATAACTTCTTTTGGGAAGACAAAGAAGGCACCGTTGGAAAAGCCCATGGCACATTAAGTGCGGCAGAAGAGATTGAATACATTGAAGTGAATTTTAAATGAGGCCATTTGCATGGAAGTACTGAAAATGCCAAAGGGTGAGCTGGCAAGACCTTTTCAATAAAGAAAACACTTAAACCTCCTGCAAGAAGGCCAGTTCCTCAGGAGGTTTGAGTGTCTTCGAACCTTTCTCTCTATACAGGAGTTTTATTTTTTAATAATTAGTCTGCTGGATTCGTTCTCCTTGTTTACGGGAACGTCTTTTCCTACTGTGACCCGGCGAACGACGCGGTGCTGGTCTTCGTAATCGGCAATAGCGTAATGCTGCGTGGCAAGGTTATCCCAAATGACCACGTCCCCTTCACTCCATTGCCAACGCACGGTATTTTCTAGGCGCGTGACGTATGAATCGAAGATACTTAATAATCTTTCGGATTCACTTGTTGTATATCCTTCCACTCTTCCAGCAAAGCCGCCTAATAACAAATGCCTTTTTCCGGTTTCTGCGTGCACGTGAACGACTGGGTGCCTCGTTTTATAAATTGTCGATTCGAATACATCACGATATTTCTTTTTAACCTCATCATCGATGTTTTCAGCTGGTTTAAATTGAGCATAATCATATTCATTTGTATGGATCGCCCATAGTCCGTCCGCTAATTCCTTCAATCCATCCGGCAGGTCCTCATATGCTTCATTCGTATTTGCCCAAACTGTATCTCCGCCGACATTAGGGATGGTTACCCCTCTTAAAACAGAGTATTTTGGAACTTCTGGAACGAAAGTGACATCAGTATGCCAATGGTTTGCTTTAGCACCCCGATCGGAATCAAGTTCAAAAATATAGTTAGTATTGTCTTTGACCGGTACTGTAGGATGTGCATAAGGCTCACCCAATAGCTTGGCAAATGCTTCTTGGCTGGCATCGTCCAAATGATTTTGACCTTTGAAGAATACGACTTTATGATCGTTTAACGCTTGTTTGATTTTACTGAAAATAGCTAAATCCAAGTCTCCGCTTAATTGGACTCCTTGAATTTCCGCTCCAATCCTACCTGCTACGGGTACCACTTTTATTTGTTGTGTTTTAGTTTCCGTCATAATCAATCTCCTCCTGTAAGGTTTGTTTTTTTATTTTTTAAAGGCTTCATCAATGTATTCATTGTGGATCTGGTTTTTGAAATTAAATGATTTCTTGATATAACCCACACCAGCTAAAGTATCGATTGATTCTTGTTGTGCTTTGATGGCATCTTCGGTAAAGAAGATATTTGGTTTTTCGGCCGTTATTATTGCCTTGACTGTTCCCGCAGGCAATTTAGTTTCTTTGGAATGAATTTCAGATGCTTCATCTGGATTTTCAATTTGCCAATCGGCCGCTTTTTTATAAACCTTTAAATAGGCCTCGACAATTTCAGGATGTTCTTCGGCAAAGCCTTTACGTGCAATGATTGCACCAGGAGCTAATATTTTTCCTTTTACCTTAAGTGCGACAGCATTTCCTTTTTCAATATTATTAAGGTAATAAGGGTTCCATATTGCCCAGGCGTCCAATTGTTTGGTTTCAAATGCGGCTTGAGCATCATCCGGTTGTAAATTAATGAGTTTAATATCATCAGTCGTTAAACCATGGGCTTTCAATGCCTTGATTAAATACACATGACCCGTTGTCCCCGAGGCAACACCGACCGTTTTTCCCTTTAAGTCTTCAAGCTGCTTTATGTTACCTTCTGCTTGAGCCAGGATCCTGACAGATGACTCACCTCGACCTGTTTGTGCAATCACTTCGAATGGCAGATTCTTATCAATGCCGGCAATCAGTGCACCATCCCCTAAAAAAGACAGGTCAACCCGATTGGAAGCGAGGGATTCCAAGAGCGGGGGACCACTCGGGAATTCACTCCACTCGATTTGGGCATCAAGTTTAGAAAACTCTTCGTTGAACAATCCCTTTTCCTTTGCAATGACCAATGGCCCCATCTTGCCATTTAAGGCAATATGAACTTTCAATGGATCACTTTTCCCGGAAGCTTTGCCGGCATCGGAATTACAGCCTGACAATACAGCGATGCTAATGATGGCAAGTAGTACTGCGGTTAACTTTTTACGATATTCCTTCATGAACTCCCTCCTTTTTTAATACACTTACCACATCTGGATAGTCAGATTAATGACAAAAAAAAGAGATTCAACGAAGAGTATGCCGGGGTTACTCTTCATTGAATCTCCGGTAGTCCAGTTGATTCACATGACCTTTATTTAATTGGCTCCAAGTGTGAAGCGGATTTGTGTATGAATGCATCTTAACAGCTGTTAGAATTATCTGTCAATTATTTTTTCACTATTAATCCGATAAAATAAATTGGTATTAGGTGTTGATTATAAATAATCGATAAGTTAATATAAAATGAAATATTGAATCGACTAGTTAACTAGAGATTCAGCAAAGGGACAATATGTGCCTTATTGCTGGATCTCTATTTTTTTTATTTGAGAAAGGGTGAGGATATTGGTTGCGACATTAGAAATTAATCATGTAAGCAAAACATTTAAGAATGAGAATGAAAGTATCCATGTTTTGGATAATTTAAATCTGACCGTCAACAAGTGCGAGTTCATCACCATCATTGGTCCGAGCGGCTGCGGGAAAAGCACATTATTAAAGTTGCTCGCAGGACTTGATTCAGACTTTGACGGTGCGATCATAGCAGGGGATCACCCGGTTAGCGGCCCTTCTAAAGACCGTGGTTTCATTTTTCAGGAGCACCGCTTATTTCCATGGCTAAATGTGGAGAAGAATATTGCGGGTAACCTTCCATTAAAAAAACCGGACATTCGAAAAAGGGTGGATGATTTGATTTCACTTGTTAAACTAAATGGATTTGAAAAGGCCTATCCACGTCAATTATCCGGTGGAATGTCGCAGCGTGTTGCCATTGCCAGGGCCTTATTGCGTAATCCTGAAGTTTTATTGCTGGATGAACCATTCGGTGCATTGGATGCATTCACGCGAACGCATCTTCAAGAGGCTTTACTAGAAATATGGGAGAGGAATAAGACCACGATGGTGCTTGTCACCCATGATATTGATGAATCCATCTTTTTATCGAGGAAAGTGGTCGTCATGGATGCAAAGCCTGGGCGGATTAAAGCTATTGTTCCAATTGATTTACCATATCCTAGAACTCGAACAAGCAAAGCATTTCAGGAATTCAGGTCCGTCATATTAACCCAACTTGATCATCATCCAGTAGAAGTGGAAGATTGGAGCATTTAATTAAATTTTTTAAAAAGGAAGGAAGAAAATTATGTCTACACAGACCGTTGCTCAAAACAAGCCACTTGTCATAAGAGAAACGACAAAACAATCCCAACTTGCCAAATCGGCACTGCGGGGTTCGGTCCTTCCCGTTGTCGTGTTGATTGCATGGCAAACATTAGGATCGGTTGGCATCCTGCCTGCCCAATTATTCTCATCACCTTTATTGATCGTCATGACTTTCATTGATCTTGTACAGTCGGGGGAAATGGGCATGCATTTACAAATCAGTTTAACGCGGGCGCTTCTTGGCTTTGCATTCGGTGGTTTTTTAGGCTTATCGCTAGGAGTCATCGTTGGCATGCAAAAAAAATCCGAAGAATATCTAAACCCAAGCATTCAAATGTTACGAACGGTTCCTTTACTTGCGATTACTCCTTTATTCATTATGTGGTTCGGATTTGGTGAACTGTCTAAAGTGCTGCTTATTGCTTTAGGTGCTTTTTTCCCTTTATATTTACAAACTTTTTTGGGCCTTCGGAATGTGGATAAAAAACTATACGATGTTGCCCTAATCTTAGAGTTTAGCCGTCGGGAACAAATAACGAAGCTCATGATTCCAGCAGCTTTACCAAACATATTACTTGGTATCCGTTTAGCCTTAAGTGCCGCTTGGATGTGCCTAGTCGTCGCTGAATTGTTGGGTGCGGATAGAGGGGTGGGCTTCATGATCCAGGATGCCCGTTCATTCATGCAAACGGACGTCGTATTCGTAGGCATCATCATTTTTGCCCTGGCTGGTAAAATCTCCGACTCGTTTGTCCGCTTTTTAGAAAATCATTTGCTCAAATGGCAAGATAGTTTTAAAGCCTAATTGAAAAGGATGACCGCCCGGTGATGGGAGGTCATCCTTTTTCTTGTTTGGAATGTATGTTTAATCTATTTCTTTATATAAGGGCAAATAAATGGTGAACGAGGTTCCTTTGTTCACTTCGCTCTGTACCACGATTTTCCCTTTGTATTTTTGAACGATGGAATAACAAACGGTCAGGCCGATACCGGTTCCCCTATCTTTAAGTGAATAAAATGGGGTACCTAGTATTTCAAGCTGTTCTTTTGAGAGGCCTATTCCTGTATCCGTTATTCGTATTTTTGCCATAGTCCGTTCCTGCTCTGTTTCCACCTTGATGAATCCGGGTTTGTTCATTGACTCAATTCCATTTTTCATGATATTGACCAGTATCTGTTTAAGCTCGATGGGATTCATGTTAATGAACAGGTCGTCACGGAAATCCAGGAGAAAGCCTATGTTGCGATTATTGGCGAAACTGGTTAATAGATCGGAAATCTTTTGGATTTCATAATTTAAAGGAATGACCTGTACGTTATCGGTTTGCGGTTTTGCCAAAGACAAATAGTCATTGATTATCACTTGAGTATATTCAAGTTCTGTAAGCATGGTCTGTACATAAAATTTTTCCGTTTCATTCAGTTCCTTCTCTTGATCTAATAACTGGGCAAATCCTTTCACGACTGTAATCGGATTACGTATCTCGTGTGCAATGGTGGCAGCGAGCTGTCCGACTGAGTTCAATTGCTTGGCCTGCTGTATCTCCTTATGAAATGCATTAGTGGATTCCATCCTATTATTGGTTCCTATGAATACGAATACCAATATGATTTGTATAGCGATGAAATTAAGCGTGTTGCCGAAACTATCCGAAGCGACATATTCATAAGTGTATTGAAGATCCGTCTTTGAAATGATCAAAATTGAAGCGGGACCAAATATGATATTTAAAGCGGCAACAATATAAAATCCGATTTTATCAAAGAGAAAAATGGGAATCAAGGGCGCTATAGCAAATAAAGCCAGCATGATTGCAGTATCCGGAAAGATCCAGAATTTGCTATATGAATAAACAGTAATTAAGAAAATGAATAGGGTTTTATAAAAATTGACTTCTGTTTTTAAGAAAAATAACAGAGAAATTATCATCCCCGATATTAAAATGACCTGTAATGTCATCTCGTAAGGATTATCTTTCCAACTTATAGGTGATACAGAAATCCCAACTAATAGTAAAAAGGATATCATTGCCATGAATGCTTTCAGTATAAATCGGTGTTTGCTTTGATAATATTGATAATTTTTTAGCATAATTCCCCTTAATATTAATATTCTGTTTGTTTAATAGTAATATGATACTAGTTTTTTGTAAATCAGAAAAAGATAGATTTTGTATCGATAGTCTCTCTATCTATATATAAAGGGCTATTCTCCAGGAAAGGTTCGGGTGGAATTTAGTACTGGAAAGGGGAGGGCAAGGAGTTAAGTAACCATTCTGTCCAGTTCCTCTTGGTCTGTCAACATTGGAACACCGGATCTAATATTTGGAATTTATCAGCCTTGAGTTTGGTTTATTATGGATATGGAAAATTTAAAGTGTGAAAAAATTATGAATCAAGTGTGGAAGAACAAACCCTAATGGGGATGAACGATAAAGAAACAGTTAAAGACTTATATAAAAGCGGAGTAAGAAAAGAGAATAATCTGGAAATATTTAGTTATATTCATTTGGATGACTGTTTTTTTCTACTATTTCAATATGTATATACCAAGAAACTTTTTATCTTTTCTTATTGGATTACCAGTATCCATATATAGCACATTTTTCATTTATGAGTATTTTAGAAAAAGAGGCTTTTAGTGGGTTTCTAATAATTAATCAATAATTAAGCTGTCATTCAACTTTTGGGTTGGGTATAACAAACTACATGAATGCCCTGTATTTGATAGGTTATTTTAATCATTTTAACTAATATATCATTTCTTTACATTATATTTGCTGTGGATTCACATTGCCCTTCTAAAATGATGGTAATAATAGGAGGGAGAGAGGGAAAATGAAAACGAATATTAAGAAAATCGGTTTTTGTATGATGAGTGCGGCTTTTATATTGCAGGCTACTTCCATGGGGGCCCTTGCTGCAAATGGAAATCATTCCAATTCATCTATTTATGAGAAGAAAATCGTGAATATCGCACATCGGGGAGCTTCTGGTTATGCACCTGAACATACCATTCCCGCTTATCAATTGGGAGAACAAATGAAAGGCGACTACATAGAAATCGATCTTCAAATGACCAAGGATGGAAGATTGATAGCAATGCATGATGAAAAGGTGGATCGTACAACGAATGGTACTGGCCTGGTGAAGGATTTAACGCTGGCAGAAATCAAGAAACTGGATGCAGGTACATGGTTCAATGAAAAATATCCGCAATTGGCAAAAGAGGTATATGAAGGGTTAACGGTTCCCACTCTTGAAGAAGTCTTTAAGAAGTTCGGAAAGCAGGCCAATTACTATATCGAAACAAAGTCCCCTGAAGTTTATCCAGGAATGGAAGAAGAACTTTTGCAGGTTCTGGAAGAATATAAAATGGTGGATTCAAAAGGCCGTACCAAGAATGTATTAATACAATCGTTCAGTAAAGAAAGCCTTATGAAGGTTCATGACATGAATCCAAAGTTACCGCTTGTGCAACTTTTTTCTTATAAGAGCCAAGCAACCATTTCCGATGAAGAATTGGAATCCATTAAGGAATATGCAATTGGCGTTGGCCCGAACTTCAGTAAGGTTGACGGACAATATGTGAAGATGGTTCGCAGCCATGACCTCCAATTCCATCCATATACAGTAAATGAAAGAGCGGATATGAAAAAGGCTCTTGAATGGGGTGCAACGGGGCTGTTTACGAATTATCCCGATGTATTCAATGAGGTACTAGAAGAGTACAAGCACAATAATAATGGCGATAAATAAAGTTACTAAATAAATGGTTTCATGGGTGAGTCCCGGTTTTCCGGGGCTTTTTTTTGCCATCCAGGTGCAGCATAAAATGAAGGGCATTTAATTCTTGGGAAAATTAGGTGTTCATAGGCTTAGTAGTCTTTTTGACGGGTATATCAAATGTATTAAGAATATTTTAGGAGGTTGCTTATGAAGGCTGTAACTTTTCAAGGAGCAAAAGATATACAGGTAAAACAAGTTGAAGATCCTAAACTTCAGCAAAAGGATGATATCATCGTCCGAGTGACTTCAACGGCTATATGCGGGTCCGACCTCCATATATATCAGGGTGCTTTGCCGACGCATAAAGATTATGTCATTGGCCATGAACCGATGGGCATCGTTGAAGAAGTGGGTCCGGAAGTGATGAAGGTGAAAAAAGGGGACAGGGTTGTCCTGCCTTTCAACATTTCTTGTGGGCACTGTTATTATTGTGAACATGATATGGAGAGTCAATGTGATAATTCCAACCCCAATGAAGCGGTGGATACAGGCGGGTACTTTGGTTTTACGGAACGATATGGGAACTATCCGGGCGGGCAGGCAGAATATTTAAGGGTCCCATATGGAAACTTCATGCCGTTTGTCATCCCAGAGTCATGTGAATTTGAAGATGAGGCACTTTTGTTCATGTCCGATGTGCTGCCAACCGCATATTGGAGTGTAGAGAACGCTGGCGTCAAGAAAGATGATACGGTAGCGGTACTGGGCTGTGGTCCGATTGGTTTGATGGCTCAGAAGTTTGCTTGGATGAAAGGTGCAAAAAGGGTCATTGCCATCGACAATCTTCCTTATAGACTCAATAGGGCTAAACAGATGAATAAGGTTGAGGCGTATAACTTCGATGAATATAACGATATGGGCAGCTACATTAAGGAAATCACTTCAGGCGGGGCAGATGTGGTCATAGATTGTGTGGGAATGGATGGCAAGAAATCAACGATTGAGGCGATTGAGCAAAAGTTGAAACTTCAGGGTGGAACGTTAAGTGCGATTGAGATTGCACTTAATGCCGTACGTAAATTCGGCACGATTCAACTGACTGGCGTATACGGATCCAAATATAATATGTTCCCATTAGGCAATTTATTTGAAAGGAACATTAACCTGAAAATGGGGCAAGCACCAGTCATTCACTACATGCCCAAGCTTTTTGATAAAATCACGGCAGGAGAGTTCGACCCCACGGAAATCATATCCCATAAAGTCCCTCTCGAAAAAGCAAGTGAAGCGTATCAAATCTTTAATGATCACGAAGATGAATGTATTAAAGTGGTGTTAAAGCCATAATGTGATAGCATACTTACAATAAGGCAGTTCACGTTTGAAATAAAAAATATTCACAGTTAGCTGTCTTGTTTTTTCTTGTTCTTTGCTCTTCCCCCAATAACCGTCAATGGATGATAACTAAAATATTAAATGAATGGATTGAATTAATATACCTATAAACATCAAAAAGGCTCTTAACTAATAAGAGCCTTTTTCCATGCATAATTACTCTATTGACTATTCGAGTAAGGCTGATTCTTCCTTTTTTGAATCTATTGAGACCGGGTTAGATAATTCCATCGGTGTTAACCTATCATATGCTTAAAAGATACTATAAAAATAGACCAACAATAATAACTCAATCTATTATTTTGAAAAGATTTCTTTTGCATTGTCCATGGCCATTTTATTTCCTAGTGCTGAATAGTCAAGCCATGGCTGGTCCGGAACTACGTAAACATGTTTTCCTTTAACTGCTTTCAACCCTTTCCAAATGGGTGTATCTTCTAACTGCTTAAAAGCTGTCTGAGACTCATCGTCACCGTTGACAATGACAAATATAGCATCTGCATCGAAATCTGGAAGAACTTCTTGAGATATGACTTCGTAAGGTAGATTTTTATCAATGTCTTCAACACCATTAGCAGGTTTAAAACCTAAATCCTGAAATAAGATAGGTCCCATTGGTCGTTTTGTACTAAATACTCGTAATTCCTTTGCCGTAACACGCATTGCCATAACTTTACTGCCTTCACCAAGTTTATTTTCAATTAAACCTTTCACTTCTTTTGTTTGTTTTTCATAATCTGAAATGAATTTTTCTGCTTGCTGTTGACGATCGACAAGTTTACCTACGGACTTTAAATGATCTCTCCATGTTCCTTCATCAAGATTAAATACATGAGTCGGTGCGATTTTTTCATATTTTGATACATCTTGTCCTGAAAATTCCTTATCAAGATAAATCACAGAAGGGTTTAGTTCAATCAACGCTTCCATATCTGGATCTTTCACAGGTCCAAGCTTTTCCGTATCTTTTAATTGATCCTTCACATGAGGCAGAAAATCCTTTAATTCTCCACCAATAACAGAACCAACTGGAGTTATACCTAATGCAAGCAAATCATTTGTTAGGTGGATGGAAAGTGAAGCGATTCTATGTTCTTCGCTACCAGGTTTATTTTTTTGTGCTGATTTACTATCATTTGAAGAAGTTTGTCCGCAAGCCGACAAAATAAGAATTAACATAATGCTAAATAAAATAGTAAGTTTCTTGTTCATTTTTTTCTCCTTATTGAAAATTTATTTTGTTTTTGTGAGCAAATAAAGAAAATACGGAGCTCCTATAGCAGCGACTACTATACCAGCTGGAATAGCATTTGGCTGAAATATGGATCGACCAATGGTATCCGCAAGCACCAAAATAATGAGCCCTATAAGTCCTGCAACAGGAAGGAAATGTTGGTACATTGGGCCAACAAGCCGACGGGCAAGATGAGGGGCGACTAGACCAATAAATCCAATACCGCCAGCCATCGCTACACTCGCACATGACAGACCAACAGCAGTTACTAGCATCAGCAAACGTTGTTTTTGAACGGAAGCACCAAGTCCAGCTGCTACGTCATCACCAAGTGATAAGGCATTTAATGTGTTGGATTGGAACCAAGCATAAGGTGCTAAAATAAGGATCCACGGAAAAAGGGCAATAACATGAATCCAATCTCTTCCCCATACATTTCCAACTAACCATCTTGAAGCAAATGAGTAGGTTTCTTCATCAAGACGAAGAGACAGAAAAAGTGTAATAGCACTAAAACCAGCAGAAATCGCAATTCCAATGAGAATAAGTCGAATGGGCAGTATGCCTTTGTAACGATCAAAGGCAAGTAAAACAATAAGAAATGCAGTTAAGACTCCGCCCGAAAAGGTAAATAACGGTATAAGGATTGATGCTTTTTCATCTAATGAATGAAAATATGTAACAAAGATAATGAGACCAAAGGACGCACCTGCATGTAAGCCTAAAATTCCTGGATCTGCCAAAGGGTTACGTGATAAACCTTGTAAGATGGCTCCTGAAATTCCTAATCCAACTCCCGCCAACATGGTAATCAAGATTCGTGGCATACGATAATCAAACAGCACAGTAGAACTTTTAAAATCACCGTAGCCAAAAAGTGTTTGGATTACTTTTAAAGGTGAAATCCGCAATGTACCTGTATTCAAGCTTATTAATACTGCGACTATACTCATTAAAATAAATACCATAGTAACTGTATATGCCCTCTTGTTGTCTGCATTCATAAGGTATTTCACCTATAAGTTCCTCCCTACTTTACGAGCAATATAGAGAAAAAAAGGAACACCGACAAGGGCTACCATTATACCAATAGCCAGCTCTCTAGGTGGATTCAACGTACGGGCTCCCAAATCAGCCAGTACTAACAGTATCGAACCCAGTAATGCTGACATGGGAATGATGAGCTGATAATATCCTCCAACCAATTTTCGAGAAATATGTGGGATTACAAGTCCAACAAACCCTATTGAACCAGCGGCCGAAACAGAAACACCTGCCAGAATAACCGCTATTATCATTCCAAGTATTCTAATTCGATTCGTATTCACACCAAGATTGGTGGAAATATCATTGCCCAATGAAATGAGTGACACAGATCGCCCTAACGATATTGCCCAAATAATCGTAATGAGAATAATAGGAACCAACACTTTCAAATGACTCCACTTTATCCCCGCAACACCTCCCGCATACCAGAATGCTAAATCCTGACTCAAATCATAATAAATAGCCACTCCTGAACTAAGTGAATGCAAGAGCGCTGCTATCACGGCACCTGAGATTGTTAATCGAATGGGTGTTAATCCTCCTGGCACAGATGATCCAATAACAAAAATGCATAATGTACTCAATACAGCTCCAATAAATGAAAAAATCATCAAAAGAGAATATGGAATGTTTGGAAAGAAAGCAAAACTAAGGGCTACCACAAACATTGACCCTGCGTTAATTCCAAGTATTCCTGCGTCAGCTAAGGGATTGTGGGTTACTCCTTGCATTAATGCACCTGCAACTGCAAAAGCTGCTCCGACTAATGCTGCGCCAATAACCCGTGGAAGCCGTAGTTCGTGGATAATCTGTTGCTGTGTCAGTGTGGGATTATAATTAAAAACCGCTGACCACACGGTATTGAAGGTAACCTCTTTTGCCCCAAATGTTACAGCCAAAAACATGGACACAACCAATCCAAGAATCACCAGGATGAATAAACACATTAACAGAAAAACATTTGAACGATTTTTAAGTTCCTTTAGAGAGAGAGTATGTAACATTCGTTAGTTCATCCTTTACTTTTCAATAGATGAAGTTGATAATCATTATCACGATGAGTATAACTTTACTCTTTGTTGAAATCAAACTATTTTTCAATATATTAAAATATTGAATGATTGATAGGTGTTTCCATAGCGCTTCTAAAGGAAGTAGAATCGTGGATGAATTGTAGATTTGTAGAAGATCAGAAGTACAAAAATAAGCGGATGAAACATTCAAAACCTATTATTATGATAAGGAAAAAAATGAGTTGATGTTCAAAAAAGACACGTTGCCAAGTTAACTTGAATAAGGGTTTTTGGTAATGAAATGGAGTATTTATATTATATAATGATAGTGACAAAAGGAGGATGTACAGATGGTATATAATTCGGCAGCAGAACTTTGTGAAGGGTTTGGGTATCCGCCCGTTCATGTTAAATTGACGATAGGGATCATCGATAAGAGATTGGGACCTGTAAAGGCAGAAGCAGAGATTGCCATCAAGCCTGTTAAGTCAAAGGAATATCTAGAAGTATTGGTGGAAGAATTGGAATCGGAGCATATCTTTGCTGATGAAAATGGCAGTATCTATGGCAGCTTCGGCATCGATCAAAGCATCCAGATATATGATGAAGTCCTGAATACCATTCCGTTCGAAGATTTAATAGGAAATGAAAATTGGAAAGAGACAATTGAGGAATCCATCACGGTGGATAAGCTAAAGGAACAACTGGGGAAATCCCTCAATGATTATCAATTCAGTGATTTGAGCGGGAAATATAAATTCAGGAAAAGATGTACGATAACAGAACTTCAATTCATAGATTAAACCATGACTGGAGAAGGCGAAATGCTTTCTCTTTTTTCGATGCTATCATATTCAAAGCTTACCAGTGACACAAACTGTAAAATTTTTTAAACATACACAATGTCAAGGAGAGCTCAGTAAGGTTTTTAATGGTTTCAACTTGCATTTATTATATAGTTTTACATAGGGTAATATATTGATAAGGGCTTTTACAAGAAAAACTAAACGAATATTTTTAAAAGATAAAAAGGAGAATATATGAAAATTGGTTTGGTAAGGCATTTTAAGGTGGCACATGAATTTCCTACTGGGAGATCTGTAACGGCAGATGATATGAAGCAATGGTTTGAGGACTATGATGCAGCGGATATTATTTATGGAACGACTTTATTTGGCGTGGAGGAATGGCAGGAATGTTATAGCAGTGATATGTTGAGGGCTGTCAAGACAGCGGAACATATCTATCCAGGTACGGTTCATCGGTTGGAGGAGCTGCGGGAAATACCTTCCCCCCCTCTAAAAGGAAGGGTGAAGCTGCCGTTCATCCTTTGGGCCATCTGGATTCGCTGCTGCTCGGTGATCAACAAGCAGACAAGGGCGGAAATTAAGATTGCAGAGCAAAGGATCAATAAAGTATTGGATGAAGTCCTTGCAAAGGGGGAAAGGGATGTTCTGATCGTGAGTCATGCCGCCCTCATGGTATATATAAGGAAAGAGCTGATCCGACGGGGGTTCACCGGTCCAAAATTCAAGGTTGCCAGTAATGGAAAGCTTTATGTATTTGAAAGATGATGAGGGGAAAATATAGGGTTTACCACCAGGAAGAGTAAGTTATTTTGCTGATTTTAAGAAAGAGGAAGACATTTTCCGAATAGTTATTCTTTTTTTATTGGTTGTGGTTTATTATTGTAATAGCGTAATTTTTACGAATTCAATAATAGGGAAAGAGGGGTGGACATTTTGCTTAAGGCAGTTTTTTTTGATTTAGATGATACATTATTATGGGATCAGAAAAGTGTAAAAGAGGCTTTTGTGGCCACATGCCAAGTGGCCAAGGAGAAATATGATCTGAATGTCGAAGAGTTTGAAGAAGCGGTGCGAAAGGAAGCGCGTGAGCTTTATTCCTCTTACGATACATATGCATTCACTCAAATGATCGGAATCAACCCATTTGAGGGACTATGGGGGAATTTTCAGGATGATCATGAGGAATTCCGGAAGATGGCCGGGATTGCACCGGCTTATCGGAAAGAAGCGTGGACGAGAGGTTTGAAGGCATTAGGGATCGATGACCCGGAATTTGGGCTTGAACTGGCAGAACGTTTCCCGGCCGAGAGACGCAAAAAGCCATTTATCTATGAAGAATCATTCCGTGTTCTGGATGAATTAAAAGGGAAGTACAAATTGCTATTGCTTACGAACGGATCTCCTGAACTTCAAAATACCAAACTTGAAATTACTCCTGAATTGGTTCCTTATTTCGACCAAATCGTGATTTCAGGCGCATTTGGACGAGGTAAACCGGATGCCTCCATTTTTGAGCATGCTTTGGAAATCATGGAGCTTGATAAGGATGAAGTATTGATGGTCGGCGATAATTTAATGACTGATATCCTTGGAGCATCACGGGTAGGCATAAAGTCGGTCTGGATAAATCGCCATGATAAGCAACGGAATGAAGTGCTCCCAACCTATGAAATCAAGCATTTAGAGGAGCTATTCCCCATCCTTGAGAGCCTGGGGAATTAATTGGCGGTACTCCTCCAAATAAGTTTTGGAGAATGTAAAGGAAATATTAGGTCTTTCAAAGCATTTACAGAATGAAAAGGGTGATATATAGTTACCCTGTAATCAATTAAATTATTCAGACTAGGGGTGTCCAATAAAAGTTGGGCTGAGAGAGAAGCGCTTAAGCTTCTTAACCCTCAGGACCTGATCTGGTTCATACCAGCGTGGGGAAGTTAGAATCTACTAAACAATGACTTTTCAATCGGTCATTTTTGTAGTCATACTAACGTTAGCCGGGTCTTAAATATGAGATCTGGCTTTTTCGTGCGAAATGGATTGGATTTTGTCCTTTTTAAATGAACTTAAAAAGGAGAAATGAAATCATTATGAGTAATTCAGTAAATGACATGAACGTTTCAATTATGTCCAGTTTTGCCGGGAGTAAAAAAGTGTATGTTGAGGGGTCTAGACCCGATATTAAAGTACCTATGCGTGAAATTAAGCTAAGTCCGACTACAGGGGCATTCGGCGAAGAGGAAAATCCGCCATTACGAGTATATGACACAAGCGGTTTTTATACGGATTCAGAATATCCCATTGATATTCATAAAGGTCTTGCCCCGATTAGACGAAGCTGGGTTTTGGAACGGGAAGATGTTGAAGAGTATGAAGGCCGTGAAATAAAGCCCGAAGATAACGGGTATAAAAAAGTTGAGTCACAATCCAACGCCGAAGTTTTTCCGGGATTGAAAAGAAAACCATTGCGTGCAGTGAAAGGGAAAAACGTAACCCAGCTCCATTATGCCCGTAAAGGTATCATTACTCCAGAAATGGAGTTCATTTCGATCAGGGAAAATGTATCCCCTGAGTTCGTAAGAGAAGAAGTAGCTAGCGGGCGGGCGATCATTCCGGCAAATATTAACCATCCTGAAAGTGAGCCCATGATCATCGGACGTAATTTTCATGTGAAAATAAATGCGAATATTGGAAATTCCGCTGTTAGTTCATCAATCGAAGCTGAAGTGGAGAAAATGACTTGGGCTACACGATGGGGTGCAGACAACATAATGGATCTTTCCACCGGAAAGAATATTCACACGACGCGGGAATGGATCATCAGGAATTCACCTGTGCCAGTTGGGACGGTTCCGATATATCAAGCATTGGAAAAAGTGAATGGAGTCGCGGAAGATTTAAATTGGGAAGTTTTCCGGGATACATTAATTGAGCAGGCTGAGCAAGGTGTCGATTACTTCACCATACACGCTGGTGTGCTTTTGCGATACATCCCCATGACAGCAAAGCGAGTTACGGGAATTGTTTCCCGGGGGGGCTCTATCATGGCACAATGGTGCTTGGCCCACCACCAAGAAAGTTTTCTCTATACTCACTTTGAAGAGATTTGTGAAATCATGAAGGCGTATGATGTCTCTTTCTCATTAGGTGACGGCCTCCGTCCTGGATCCATTGCAGATGCAAACGATGAGGCACAATTTGCTGAATTGGAAACACTTGGGGAACTGACGAAGATTGCTTGGAAGCACGATGTCCAAGTCATGGTGGAGGGACCCGGTCACGTACCGATGCATTTGATTAAAGAAAATATGGATAAGCAGCTGGAAGTCTGTCAAGAAGCACCATTCTATACGCTGGGACCATTGACAACGGATATAGCTCCTGGATACGATCATATCACTTCTGCGATTGGTGCTGCCATGATTGGATGGTTTGGAACAGCCATGCTTTGTTATGTGACACCGAAAGAGCATTTGGGACTTCCGAATAAAGAGGATGTTCGAGTAGGGGTCATCACTTATAAAATTGCGGCGCACGCAGCTGACCTTGCTAAAGGGCATCCGCATGCAAGAAAACGGGATGATGCGCTTTCGAAGGCTAGATTCGAATTTCGTTGGAGAGATCAATTCAATCTTTCCCTTGATCCTGAAAGGGCGGTTGAATATCACGATGAAACTCTTCCGGCTGAAGGTGCCAAAACAGCCCATTTCTGTTCAATGTGCGGACCAAAATTCTGCAGTATGAGAATTTCTCAGGACATCCGTGATTTGGCGAAGGAAAAGGGTCTGGGTTTTGAGTCGGTGATCGATGAAGGGCTTAAAGAAAAAGCGAATGAATTTAGGAAAACGGACGGGGAAATCTATCAATGATTCCGACGAGAGGGAGAATTCGATGAATCGGGTAATCCAGATAAAAGTTGAAATGAAACAGTTGGAAACTCAATTGGAACAGCTGAAAAGGGAGCTGAACATTTTTCGGGAGAATTGTAATCATGAATTTGTGAAAAATGATTATAGTCAACAATGCACAAAGTGCTACTTAATCGAAAGTCTGCAATGGTAGTGATTCCTTAATCTTCCTTTCATTATCGGAATTAATTCCTTAATCATGTTGGACATTCAATCACAAAGTCAACATGATTAAGGGATATTTCATTACTATTTACAAACTTGTTTTATTAACATGAAGTGGAGGAGGGACAAGCCATCCTTTTTCCTTATTCAATCTTAGGAAGTCAGCACCCAATGCCGCTTTTTTGGTATGGAATTGTGCGAACATCTGTGCAATATCTTCGCGGATGCATTGACCCATGATCTGGCTGCAAGCAACTAATCCTGCATTAATATCGATTGATACTGAAGCCGAGATTTCAGGATCTTGAAGACGTGCCCCAACGGGAATATCCTCTAAATTAGCTTTAGGCCTTTCAGGTGGTGATGGAGGCAGTCCTACGTTATTTTCTTTTAACAATAACTCAATTTGGTCATGTTCCTGTTTCCCTTGATTGATTACTTCTACAAGTAATTTATGCAAATCCTTGTCACCAGTATGATTAAGCATAGTTTGATGACAGGCAATCAAGCCTTTTGTTGTTGTTAGAAATGCCCATGTTCCAAATACCTCTCCGTAATGCATAGGCTCTTCTTTCGGATTTCCGCTTAAAATTCCCATACCCCATCCTCCTTGAAATACACTATTTAAGCATTGTAAGTTACCCTGAATTTATCCATGTATGCATCGTTAATGTTTAATATTAGAGGGCTTTTAATGCTTAACCTTTTATTCCTTGTAGCCATTCTTGATAACATTCATCACAGAGCATTTCATTTCTATCCGTGTCAGTAACTTGAAATGTTACGACATGGATTTTTTTTTCTTCCGTGTCATCAGTACAATAGAAGCATTTATGTGTCATTAGAAATCCTCCCATACATATAAAGTGTTTATAGTTTAAAACGTCACGGTTTTTTTTATACAGAAAACATGATTTATGCAGCTTATTGGTCCCATGGAAGAGTTTAGATTGAATAATCCTGTTGGAGTTTAACATACTAAACTTGTTCGCATCATTGAAAAAAGAGGAGGAAATACGATGCAAAACCAATATCAACAAGGTCAAGTGCACCAGAACATGCAAACGGGTGCTATTCCCCCACAAATGAATCACGGTGGTCACGAAGTATTCGATGTACATGAAGTGTTGTCTGGAACGATTGTTACTTTAAACACTTATACTCTTCTGCGTCAGCATGTAAAGGATCAGGAATTGATGGACATTCTGGATCGTCAATATCAGTTCATCCAAGATGAATATAATATTACATTGGAGTGCTTCCAAACGGGACAGGATCCTTCTAAACCGACCCAGAGTTACAAAATGAACCAAGGTAACGATTTTATATATGGATTGACACCAACACAGCCAAAGAAACCTTTGCAATCCGTCTCGGAAATTACGGATGAATGCATTTCAGCCATGATGCTCGGAGCTGTCAAGTCTGCAGCATCCATGAAAGCGATGTCAGCGCTTGAAATAACGAATCCGGTGGTTCGCCGCGTATTTGCAGATTCCGTTCCGAACTGCATTGAAATGGCATATGAGATTTCGTTATATCAAAACAAACATCATTACTACCAAGTTCCACAACTTGCACAGCAGGATATGCAACAAATGATGAATTCGTATGCACCCGCACAAGGAAATAACAACAATATGAGTCATTAAAAGGATTCATTAAATAACAATGCTTTTTGCCATGAAAAAAGGTAAATGGATTTCTTTGTAAAAAACAGAAAGAAGGGGTAGGACAAACTGTCCTACCCCTTTTTTCTTACTGTTTCATCTGATTTATTTCCTGAATGGATTCCTGGACGAGGGTTACAGCCTGACTCATGGTGGCTCCTCCGCCAAATGCTGCGGTCACACCAATGGCTTCAAGAATTTCTTGTTCGGAACAGCCTTGATCAAGACATCCTTTTGTATGGTAGATAATACAGTATTCATCTTGTGAATATAAGCTTATTCCTAGTGCGATAAGCTGTTTTTCTTTCTTGGATAATTGACCTTCTTTAAAGCACTCTTCCGTAAACGAATTGAATTTCTCTGCGAGATCAGGCATTTTATGTGTAAAGGCACCGATTCCAGCTTTATAATCACGAAGAGCATTTTCAGTAGAATTGTTAGCTTCAAATTCCATTTTCCATTCAGCTCCATCCTAAATTTTTTCATCAAAAATTAGTATGAGCTAAATGTTGGTCGATTAAACAGAAACATAGGAGTTTACCGAAATAATCATGGAACCGGCCTCCCTACAAGGCAAGTGATCCCTTAGGCCGGGTGGCTTTGAACCATTGATAGCAAAGGATGCAGATAAGTGCAACGTCAATGGCATCACCGGCATAGTACATTAACATTCCGCCATTTTCCGCTTGTGCCTTGGTGACCCCGCTTGGAGGATGGGCAAAAATATATTTAGAAAGGATATCATGGCCGGCCAGTGAAATTGTAAATACGATAGCTCGAAACATGAAGCTGAACCTGTGGGGCGCAGGGTCCATATAAATCATAGACGCAGTGAATAGATAGCCCGCTAAGAACACGTGAAAATGCACCAATGCATGTAGAAGGGCATTATGATGCATCACCCCATATACCCCAGTCGTATAAAGTATCCAAAGCCCCCCAATATTAAGCGCGGAGGCAGTGATTGGATTGCTTAAAATGCTCAGCGGCCAACTTTTCAACACCTGTGAAAGGCGTCTTGCAGATTGCACATCAAGTGTTCGCAGTGCAAGAGTAATAGGCGCAGCAAGAACGAGTAGGATGGGTGCAATCATTCCAAGCAGTAAATGACCTACCATATGCGCCGTGAAGTCCATATGCGCGCGATTGGCTATGGGGCCAATAATTGCAGAGGCTGTACAGACGGTGCCAAGAATCCAAAAGAACGTACGGTATAAGGGCCATTTTTTATAGCGGCGGCTCGAAATTACGACAGCTGCAATATAAATCATTATAACAAGCGCGAATAAAATCAATAAAATCGGTTCAAAACCAGTCCCATTATCATGAATATGTCCATGGCCATTACTGTGCATTGCGGCCGTCTTCTTTCATTTTAAGTAAGCTGCGCCTTGTTTGAATGACGAGGGTAATGCCGATCAAAATCATGATTGTGGCTGCAATGTTCCAAATCAAGTCGTATGGGAGAATATCGACATTGTAACGGATTTGATGGAGACGCATGAGCTTGTGCTGGATGATCCCATCATATAACTGAAAGGAACCTGCCCCGAGCAAAACTCCTCCTATCCACCTTTTCAGCCATAATCCCTTTCGACGGCGAAGGTCAGCGAACATGAACAAAGACCCGACCGTTGCGAACCAGCTTAGTGCATGAAATAAACCATCCGAGACAAGCCCAATATTGGATGTGGACTTGTCATAGAAATGGTGCCAATGTAAAAGTTGATGAAAGATGGCCTCATCGATGAATGCCACCAGTCCGATCCCGAATAGAAAACCGGACCATAGATTACGAGCGGAATAAGTATAACGTAATTCTGAAATGGATTGATCTTTTTGATTTCGGGGCTTGAAATCCATTTTCCATCCTCCTTTTAGGTTTCTTTGATATGGGTCATTTTCCTATATATGGTTCTTTCTACTTTACCCTGTATTGTAAAGTTATAGACAGGTAAATGGACCTTTTTATAAATCTTATTTATAGAGGGATTCATAGCCCTAAGATAATCCTTGGCTTTTAAGTTGATTGATCATTTTTAACCGCATGTAAATTTTTTCTAATTATTGTGGGTTCATGTTTCAAGCATGGACAGGCGGGTAATAAAAAACCGTGGATCATATAAAAACAACCTATAATAAAAGGAGGAGTTAATATGTTTCGTCATCAAAAAGAATTGCAATTTGAAGTTAAGGTAGATCGACCAGATCCGATGCTTGCCCGTCAAATTCAGGAAGTGTTAGGTGGACAGTTTGGAGAAATGACTGTCATGATGCAATATCTTTTTCAGGGTTTTAACTGCCGTGGAGAAGAAAAATACAAAGATATGCTGATGGATATTGGAACAGAGGAAATTGGACATGTAGAGATGCTTTGTTCGCTCATTAGTCAATTGCTTGATGGCGCTTCTCCGGAAGATCAGGCAGAAGCCGCAAAAGATCCTGCTACAGCAGCGATCATGGGTGGAATTAATCCCCAGCATTTGCTCGTAAGCGGTCTTGGCGGACTGCCAACCAACTCCAATGGGGTGCCTTGGAACGGATCTTATATTGTAGCGAGCGGAAATCTATTAGCGGACATGCGATCGAATCTGCATGCTGAAAGCCAAGGACGCCTTCAAGTGGCCCGTTTATATCATATGACCAAAGATGAAGGGGTACGTGCTACCTTCCGTAAAATGTTAGCCCGTGATCGTTACCATCAATATCAATGGATGGCGGCCATTGCAGAACTTGAAGAAAAAAATGGCGTTGTCGTTCCCGCGTCATTCCCACCGGAAGCGGAAATGGAATCCCAACCGGAAGCGTATGAATTCTGGAACTTATCAGAAGGTAATGAATCGGCAGACGGCCTGTGGGCAACAGGAAGCGCCCCGGATGGTACAGGAGATTTTGTTTATGTAGCTGAACCAGTTGCAAAAGGGCAGATTCCTAAACCTAAGGTACCGGCAGCACAATTGCATCATGACCTGGATAGAAGTCAATCGCTTAATAAAAGGTAATTGAAACTCTTCAAAAAAGATCGATGGACCCGAAAGGGACATCGGCTTTTTTTATTCTATCATGTTTACCAAAACCTAATTATTTGCTTGTGAATATTTTTTGGAGTAGCATAGTTTCCATCTTCAAGACAAACCATTTTAGAGGATGGTCACTAATTTAATTGTAAGGAGTGGACAAATGAAAGCAGTAGTGGTTAAAGAACCGGGTGGTGCAGAACAATTACTTTTTAAAGGTTTTTTAAAGCCCATGCCCGGAAAAGGGGAAATATTAATTAAGGTGAAAGCCTCTGCGATAAATAGAACGGATATTGTTTCAAGAGAAGGGAAATCCGGTTATATGGCCAATCCAATATTGGGGATTGAAGTTTCTGGGGAAGTGGTGGATACAGGGGAAGGGGCAAATATACAATTAGGGACAAGGGTGATGGGCCTTGTAAACGGCGGCGGTTATGCTCAATATGCCTTGATGCCGGCTGATCGAGCAATGAAGATCCCTGATAACCTGTCATTTGAAGAAGCGGCAGCGATTCCTGAGGTATTCTTGACTGCGTACCAAACCTTGTTTTGGTTAGGAGAATTGACGGATCAAGATACGGTATTGATTCATGCTGGCGGAAGCGGTGTAGGCACAGCAGCTATACAACTGGCAAAAAAACTGACAAAAGCGAAGATCATCACTACAGCCGGCTCAAAGGAAAAATTGGATACCTGTCACTCACTAGGAGCGGATATCTGTATCAACTATAAAGAACAATCTTTTGATGAAGAAGTGCTGAAGGCTACAAATAATCAAGGAGTGGATGTTATCCTGGATTTCATCGGTGCTTCTTACTGGGAGAAAAACCTTAAAAGCATAAAAACCGATGGACGATGGGTACTGATAGGCATTCTAGGCGGAACTGTAGTCGAGAAGGTGAACTTGATGGAACTTCTCTTAAAAAGAGTTCAATTAAAAGGTACTCTATTAACTCCTCGGAGTGATGAATATAAAAAAGAGTTAACGGAAGAATTCGTTAAAAGGGCCATGCCGTTGTTCCTCCAAAATGAAATCAAGGCAATCGTGGATCATGTCTTCGCTTTTGAAGAGGTACAAAAGGCGCATGAACATATGGAAGCCAATAAGAATTTAGGTAAAATCATCTTACAGGTAAATGAATGATTAAAGGAAACTGGTTCGAAGCATGAATGGAGGAGGTTGCCCAGGATTAAGACACGATTGGGCGACCTCTTTTCATGTGATAAGGAAAAGGTGGAGCTAATGGCAGATTGATTGAAGAATGAAATACGGACAAAGTATAATGAATATATAAAAAGTCAAGATACTCTTCGTCGGTATCTGTCTAAAGGGGGGAATCTTAATGAATGAACTGAATGCATTATTCAGGAAAAGAATAGGGCTCCAGGAAGATGTGAATCTGACATTTGAGAAATTAGATGAAATTCTGGATAAGACATCGAAAACCATTCCTTTTGAAAACTTATCAATCATGGCATCCCATCTGAGTGATATCAATAAAGAGAATATCATGAACAAAGTCCTCGTGAGGAATGAGGGTGGATTATGCTATGAATTGAATGCAGCCCTTTATTTTTTCCTGATGGAAAATGACTTTGATGTATTCTTGGTTCGGGGTGTCATCTATAATCAGGGGTGGATGACCATAGGAAGGACCCATGTCACGATTCTATTGAACCATGAGGGCCAAACCTTTTTGATCGATACGGGTTTTGGCGGGAATCTGCCTTTAAAACCAGTTCCGTTGAATGGAGAAACGGTCGTTTCCCAAAATGGTGAATTCAGGATAAAGAAAGAAAGTACCGACCATGGAGATCATATCCTTGAATTAAAACTGAAACATAAAGATCGCGATTGGAGAATAGGGTATGCTTTCGATTCTTCAAAACCCGTAGGAAATGTAGCGGAACTTAATGAGGTCCAAACGATCATCAGGGAAAATCCGCAATCTCCATTTAATAAGCATCCATTAATCACCCGTTTGACAAACAGCGGGAACATCACTTTAACTGATACATCCTTTACACAGTGGGAAGATGGGAAAGTGACGAAAGAAGAAATAGATGGAACACGATTTAAAGAGTTAATGAAACAGCACTTCGATAGATATGGAAAAAAGGTCTGAATATCAAAGGCGTCCATACCGAAAGACTGTCCATTCGACAGTCTTTTTATGAATAGTATGTTCATTCCATGGGCCGTCATTGATGTGCAAGACTATCTAACTTTGCTGAAAGCAGGACAATTGTCATTCCTTGTCGAATGAAGTAGTTGAGTAGAGGCTGATGAAAATGAGTAAGTAAAATATAAATTTTATTATGTGAATGGTGAGAAGAAGAGGTAGAGACGAATGAACAATATTCTGATGAAGCGAATAGTATCATGAAATTGCAATTAACTCAAAATGCGACGTGGCTGCAAGCCGGGGCAAACATATCAATTTGGCTAATGTAATCAGAATATACAGGAGAAAAAGGTTCATAAATCGGAGTCGAAAAAGTTCAGACCTAATAAGTAAAACATCCATTATAAATGTTCAGTTTTTCGACAAAAGGGGGTTCGGAATGTTTCATCCCGAACCATTATTAAGACTAGTTTATAATTTATGTTTTATGAAATTCTCTTTGAATTGATGAAATTTGCGACACTCCTGCCGAATAACTGGCTAGCCGAGACCCCGCAGGCGCTTGCTTTGATGCGGCTTGGCAGACAGTCGGCGGAAAGGGAGCGGATTTCTGAAAACAATTTAAGCGTTATTAAAGAAAAACTGTAGGGAAAACTCGTTTTCTTCGAATTTGTCTACAGTCTGAAACATCCGATCTGGATGTTTTTACTATTTATTCAATAGATTAGAATTCAGTGGGGTGAGAAGGATATGGAGAGGAAGAATCGATTGGTTTTTACTAGATCGAATGCTGCTGCTAAACGAAAATTCGATGAAGCAATCACCATTTTGGAATATAGCGTAATGCTCGTTGAATTCTTTGGATTAGAAGAGTTCAACAATATAATTGCCGGACAGTTAAGGCTGATTCTATGTGAAACGAAAAATACGCGCATAAAGCGGGAAAAGGTCACGATTGACCAATCCTTAATAAAGAAAATCAATCCTAACCCGAAATTGTATCCCATTAAAGACCCCATTCAAATGAGCAATGTTCATATTACGGAAGACCTCTTCGATTATACTAAACAGAGGATTGAGCTAAAGCTTTGGAGAAATCAAATTATTTATAAAACCGATATCGAAGGAGAAATCCAGGAAATTAAAATCATTGATTTTATTAAGGAAACAGCTAATAAGATTGGCGGTACACAAGCTGAATCAAGTTTTCCTAATAAGTCCAATATTTCGGATGGACATACCAAAATCATGTTAAGAGGTATAGCGAAAGGGTTATTCAAATCCATAGGCAGGGATTATAAAAAACATGCCTCCATGAACCTTTCACATATCATGCAAAAAATCGAACAATCAACTTTGGGAGACTAGACACAAGAAGGACTTTTGACCAAGTCCTTCTTGCTTGATTTCCAAGCAAAATCCGGCAGGATTGAAAACCTCAAATAACCTCTAGCAATAAATCATCTCTTTTTACCTCTGTTAAACCACTCTCGATAGATGCTATTCACTTTTATTATTAGATAATTAAGGTTATTAATATAGAAGAATGGGGAATTCCCTGATTACAAATAAACATTGGGGGCCTTATATGTAAATGTAAAGACTTATTAAATTTACACTAAAATGCAGCTATAGACGATTGAGATAATTTATAATGATATTCCGAATATTGTTTTACACATTATCGAAAAAATAGACCGAAAATTGCACCTTACGCTACAGATAAATTAACTGAAAATAAAAAGAAAGAGATGATGATATGAAGGATTTTGATGGAAACCTTCCTGACGAATGGCTGGAATTAGTAACATTGGCAATGAAAGCGGATGTTACAAAAGAGCAATTCAAAAAGTTTCTGCAAGAAAAGTCGAATAGCAATAAAAGCAGCGATTGTGGTGGCTAAATAGAATTCTGTTCAGCCACAGTTAGGCGATTTACATGAAAAATATGAGGCTCCATTTCTTTTGCCACGAGTGTACTCCATATTTTCTGCATATTTAATTGGTATGATGGATGTAATCATAAGGGAGGTTTTATTCAATATGAAAAAAAGAACAAAATTGCCTATCATCCTATCATTATTAGCAGCCCTATTTTTAGTCCTTGGCGCATGTTCCAACAGCGATGATAAAAACAATGAAGTTAAAGAAGAAAAGGAACATAGTGAAATGGACATGAACCATTCTAGCTCGGGTGATGTTCCAGAAGGATTAAAAGCTGCAGAAAATCCAACCTATGAAGTTGGAAGTCAAGCGATTATCGAATCAGGTCATATGGAAAGCATGAAGGGGGCGGAAGCAACAATAGTGGGTGCATTTGATACGACTGCTTATGCAATTTCGTATACGCCTACAACTGGCGGAGAAAAAGTGGAAAATCATAAATGGATCATTCACGAAGAAATCAAAGATTCAGGTGAAAAGACGTATGAACCCGGAGCGGAGGTCACAGTAAATGCCTCTCATATGGAAGGGATGAACGGGACAGTCGCTGAAGTAGAATCTGCTGAAAAAACGACTGTTTATATGGTCGATTTCACACCGACTACGGGAGGAGAAAAAGTGAAGAACCATAAATGGGTAACGGAAAGTGAATTATCAGCGTCTGAATGACTTAACATCATGATTTTCAAATCAGAAGAAGAATAAAGGATTGGAATTCCTTCAGTTTGTAACAAAAGTGGGTTCGGAAGGCCTCATCCCGAACCATGATTTTAAAACAAGACTAGACTATCCTTCATGTTTTTTAGATTTGTAAAATTTGAAAGTTGCCTCCAGGCACTCTCTTTTCTTCGAGTTTGTCTACAGTCTGAAGGAATGGTAAACAAAGCCATTCCTTTTTTTACTTTCTTGAAAGATTATTGTTTGCATTGGTTTATAAAAATTTAGCATCTGTTAATATGGCTTTATCAGATATGTAAAAAATGGGGTGCAAGTATGGTGACTGGATTAACTATTAGACCTTTTATGGAAAATGACTATGAGGCGTTGAGCAACTATTGTTTACCTATAGAACAAGCAATCTATACTTCTTTACCTTTGAAAGTTATCGAAGACTTCAGGAAGGATAAATATAACCTCCCCATGGTCATTTATTTAGATGAGGATTTGATTGGTTGTTTTGCCTTATATACGGATAAAGCGGGAAATGAATATACAAGTAATGAGAATGCGATTCTTCTTAAATCATTCTCCTTGGATTTGCGCCATCAAAAAAAGGGGCTAGCTTTTAAGACTTTAAAAGTGTTGCCTGATATGATCAAACTAAGTCATCCAGATAAAGATGAGATTATTCTAACAGTGCATCATTCGAATGTTCCAGCGATAAATTTATATAAAAAGGCTGGATTCATTGACAAAGGATACAGATTTAACGGGGAAGAAGGAGAGGAATTTATTTTCCACTTTGCTTTGGATTAAGGGAGCTTTAGATAACTTCCGGAATATATAGAGGGAAGTGGAACGTGTTTGCAAATGAAACACCTCGTGGGAGTATGATAGAAGAAAAACGGTTTTCCCATGAGACGGTTATCAGAAAAGATACTATAGGGATTAAACATTAAAAAAATCTCCCATAGTACCTAGTCCCCGATATGAATGGAATTTAATTAAACTTCCGTATACAGTAACTTAAAAATGAAAGAGTGGTTAAACGCAAAATAAGCATCTTAAAGATGCTTCAGTTTGTCGACAAAATAGGGTTAATCCCTTTCACGGCTTTATCGAGGGAATGATCACTATGATTTTTTACTCTTTATATGGGATGAAACCCTTACTGGATTGAAGAAATTTGCAACACTCCTGCCGAACAACTGGCCACCGCAGTCGCTTGCTTTGATGCGGCTTGGCAGACAGTCGGCGGAAAGGGAGCGAATTTCTGAAATCAACAGGAACGTTTTTCAAAGAAAAAAACTGTAGGCAAATCCGTTTTTCGAATTTGTCTACAGTCTGAAGCATCTAAACGAGCCTGATTTTTTGGAAGGTATTCCATCCAACCAATCATGAAGGGAAATTTCCACCATAATTTCATGAATATGGATATGTTCAGAATTTATGGAATCCATCCTACAATTTCTAAAAGCGTCAGAACAATCTCAAAGACAATGAGAATCACAATGATCCATTCAACGAATAGTCCCCTGATCGAATGGCTGATGTTAGAAAACCCATCCATAATGTTATATAAAATTTCGGTTTTGCTTTTCAAGATTTTATACCGATCATTCAATTCAAAAAAATCAAGCATTCTGTCATAAAATTCGCCGGCAATGCTGCTTGTCCATGTAATATCAGGTTTATCCAGAATCATGATATACGCTAGGGTATTGTACTCGTGACGTACGATTTTTGCCGTCGTCCTCGCTAGTTCCTTGTTGCCGATTCTCAGCTTACCTTTTTCCAGTCGGTCTATCATGGCTTCGAGCTTGTCGTGGATTTTTCCGAGTTGTTCCTCAGTTTTTTCAAGTGCCACCGATTTTGCGAGAATAGTGGAAATTAATTCAGGGTAGAAAAATTCATATTTAGGCACAACTACATATTCGTCAGTCAAATTGATGTTTTCAGTTTCACTGAAGTGGAGGCGGTAATCGTCTGTATATCTATTGACATTAACGAGATCAATATCCGGCTCGAAAGAATTGATAAAGGATGAAAATTCCTTAATCTCATCCGCGTGTGAATAATTAATGAAGACAATGCTGCCAAAGGAAAAAACCAGCACCTGTTGCGATTCGTCCACATGTTTATTAAGGATGGAACTTAGAATATCGCCTTTAAGGATTAAAGGCTCTTCCCAGGTGAATTTTTTAGGAATGCCGCAATGAATGGCGATTTTGTTCAAATCAATTTCATTAGTGATTGCACATGCTTTAAAGGTAATTGGTCCCATCTATATCACTCTCTTCAGCAAATTGGTCTTTTTTCGATTCTATTCTATTCTTACAAAAACATGCTTGAATAATTCTTGAAGGTAGAAAAAAGTTTACTGACTGTTCAAGTGGATAAAGAAAGTGATACTGATGATCAAGTAACTAAACAAATAACTTCCATTAAGGATATAAAAAATAATCAAGTCTAATAAAAGGGGTTTTATGCTCTACACTCCCAAGTCCTATTAACAGACTTAAAATACAATTGTTTATATGTAAGAGGACGATTCCAGTAAATGGATCGTCCTTCTTTTTTTGTTTGTTTATACGAATACTGATCCTCCCATTTATGTCATTACTAAAACTTTATAAAAACATATAAATGTTCATGAAAACTTTACTTATATTTACAGAATCCTCATATTGATGTCAATATTCAGTAATACATGTTTGTTATAATCGATTGACGGTTTTAAAAGTGATGGGAAAAGGGTCTTCTGAAAATCCTTCATTTACAGATAAGTAGCAGGCTGATTGAAGATGACTGAATAGTAGGAGTGAACACAAATGGAGGAATCTATAAATCTATATGAGCTTACATTTAGTGAAAAAGATAGATATGTAATCATTACGAATGCTTATCCACATGAAGATCAGTTATATCGGAATGGGTTTATCCACCGAAGAGTCAAGGCTTATCTGGATAAGGGGTTGAAGGTTGATGTCTTTGTTTTGCATCCTGCCTACAAAAAAGCAGAAAAGTATACGTATGAAGATGTGCCTGTTTATCGAGGAACTGAACAGCATCTGCGCATTTTCTTAAATCATAAAGTACATAAAAAAGCGCTCATTCATTTTGTTAATCCAAAAATGGTACAAGCGATAAAAGAAACGAACACAGATTTACCGATTATTACCTGGATTCATGGATTTGAAACGGAGGCATGGCATAGAAGATGGTTTAATTTTCTGGAAAGCCCTGAAAGCTTGCGGAAGATACTTGAAATGTCGGACGACTATTATGTAGCACAGCTTTCTTTCATGAATTGGTTTTATCAAACGAATGAATTGGATACAACCTTTGTTCATATTTCCAAATGGTTCAAAGAACATATAGCGGAATGTGACGCAAGAGCAGAATCGAAAAATTCAGTAATCATTCCTAATGTAATAGATGACACTCTGTTTACATTTAATGAAAAGCCAGTTGAAATGCGGACAAAAGTCCTTTCAATCAGGCCATACGCTTCACGAAAATACGCCAATGATTTATCGGTGAAAGCAGTGCTGGAACTATCGAAGAGACCATACTTCGATAAGTTGGAATTTGCATTTTATGGTGATGGAAAATTGTTCGATCAAACCGTTGAGCCAATCCGGGATTTCGAGAATGTAACGATTCATAAAGGTTTCCTATCCCAGGAGCAAATCGCTGCATTACATAAGGAGTATGGAATTTTCCTTTGCCCGACCCGTTTGGATTCTCAAGGGGTTTCTATGTGTGAGGCAATGTCGAGTGGGCTAGTGCCGATTTCAACAGATATTACGGCAATCCCGGAATTCGTTAAACACGATGTTTCTGGCCTTCTAACAAAACCTGAGTCTCCTATCGAAATTGCCGATGCGATAGAGCGCTTATATTACAACTCGGACGTATTTTTAAGAGTGTCAAAACAAGCTTCTCAGTCGATTCGAGAAAAATGCGCGGTAGATGTTGTTATTAAAAGAGAATTGGAGATTATCCAAGGTTAAATGAAGGGAGTTTTTTCAATATGGACGAACGAAACGAATATTGGAAAACTATGTATGAGGAACTTGAATTACAAATGAAAGACATGATGTCCATGACATTGGAGCTCATAGAGGGCAATGGCACTGAAAAACAAAAAATAATTGAGAACGTTACAAAAGAAAATAATAGGCTGCGAGAAGAATTAGAAAAAAGTAAGATGGCCCAAAAAGAAAATATTATGCTTAACAAAGAAATACGGAGACTTAAGTTATTAGAACATAAATTCAACGTTACATATGCAGGGAAGTTCACGTTAAAATATCTTGCGCTTAAATCATCTATTAAAGAACAAATGAAAAAATAAAAATTCATATCAGATTTCAGTCATTGGAGTGATAACTTTGAACTCACATGAAATAGTTGAAAACAGAAAAATGAAGGTACTTCTATTTGGCTTTATCGACATGAATTCAATGGATGGATCTGCAGTATTTTTATCTTCCTTAGCATCGACCATTGCGTTAGATTCCAACATCGAAGTTGACTTACTTTTAGCTAGCCCGGTCAAACGTGATATCTTAATTCAGCCTCTTGAGAAATTTGATAATATAACGATTCTCAATCCTTTTGTTGATCCTTTTTTTAGTGCCACCGATGATGAATGGGTAAAAAAAGGTGTCATTGATTTTGATATAGCTGAAATGCTCATTTCTCATTATTGGAGTCAAAAGGGATATGATTGGCTATTTGTTAGAAGCATTGAGACTGTTGAAAAAATAGCAAAGCATAAGCATATCATAAAGAATACATTAGTTTATGCTACAGGATTGACTCACATAGGTCAGGATGTTAATGAAGAAAAATTTGAGAGCATCAAAAATATATATGATCGGTGTGCGTATTTCTTATGTCAAACAGAAGAGATGTGCGAATTTGTCATTGAGATACTTAATTTGAATAAAGAAAAAAACAAAGTTTCCCTGCTTACCCCGATGATACCGAACGTTGAATCAGCGGAAGGGCAGACCCGGTTAAAAAACAAACTTGTATATACAGGGAAATTCGACCCGGATTGGAAGACCATTCCCATCATTACTGCTTTTAAAGAATTAAAACGCGAGATTCCGAATCTATCACTTGATGTAGCGGGGGATAAATTCAAATGGGTTAAAGATGATTCTCAGTTTAAGGAAGAAGCGGCATACCTCCTTAAAAATACAGATGGGCTTACATGGTACGGGGCATTGACAAGGGAGAATGCGCAACAATTAATCGTGAACAGTGATATTGGGATAACCTGGAGAAGTGAGGAAATGGACAGCAGTCTGGAACTGTCTACAAAGCTATTGGAGTATGGGATTTTAAGGAAGGCTGTAATAATGAATCCAACCCAAATGCATATAAAGCTTTTTGGCGAAGATTACCCGTTATATGCTGTTACAGAGAAGGATTTCCGTGACGCTGTCAAATTAGCACTATGTAACAAGGATATATATGAGTTTGCGGCAAAACGGATGTATCAAGTTAGCAGGCAGTTTTTATTTTCGGAAGCAATAAAAAAACTGCAAGGACTATTATGGAGTAAGCGTATTACAGATTATGTAGATCAAAGCACAAATGTGTTTTATATTGATGAGGATGACTTTGATGAACTGAATAAGCATGCACCATCAAAAAAAGTGAAAAAATTGCCTGCAGAGTTTAATGTTGACGAAGTTTTCACTTATATTGTCAAAAACATACCTGAAGAAATAAAACGAGTCGAAAAACTGTTTAAACTGTCTGGGTATGGTCATATCACTTCAGCAGAAAAAGCTGGATGTTATACATTTCTCAACATCCATAAAAGTTATGGGAATTTTGAACGGAATTTCCAAAATAACATGCCGTATTTAAAAACTATAGGATTTGAAACCTATGGCAATCCTAAATTAAAACCAAAAGATGTGGAAATTTCAATGAAAGAACGGGCAATTGTTGATAAAGAAAAATATGATATGAAAGGGAAAAATAGAGAATTAGCTAAAGAAGTAAAGCAATTAAAAAAACTGAACACAGTTCAACTTAAACAAATTACTAAGCTAGAAAAACAAAACCTAGCACTTGGTCGTAAATATGATTCACTTTCGAAGTCGAAAATGGGTAAAATGACATTCAAGTATTGGGATTTAAGAAAAAGGCTTAACTTTTAAAAAGAAGGTAAAGGCTTTCCTGTAACAAAATAGTAGACAATGCAATGGAAGACACTTCTTAACTATATATTAGTCAAAGGAAAGCTCCTGAATGCTGCTCGCTTACAGGGGCCTTTGTCATTTATATCGAGTAAAGGACAGGGATTCTTACAAACTTTTTATGTCTGTTGTCGATTTCCACCGTATGTATAAAGCTACGTCAGTTTCCTATTCTATGAAAATTAAAACTTGGACGTAAGCTTAACAAAGAATCAAGGAATTACAAAAAAACTAACCTTTCAGCAATTATCCAAATAGACCGATTATCCTTCAGTGGTGTTATAATATTCTGAAAAAGGAGGAGAGATGATGGAGGAGGAGAATGTGCTAAAAGCGATTCAAGATGATTATCCAGATGCATTTGCATGGTGTTATGGATGTGGTCGCTTAAACAAAGATGGTCATCATTTTCGAACGGGTTGGCAAGGCGGGCAAACAAGGACAATTTATACACCACGTCCAGAGCATATCGCAATTCCAGGATTTGTTTATGGCGGCTTGATTGCATCTTTAATCGATTGTCATGGAACAGGTTCCGCTGCATTGGCTTTACACCGTAAAAATGGTCATGAAGTTGGAGATGGCGTGGAGCCTCCCAGGTTCGTGACTGCGTCACTGAAAGTGGAGTTCGTAAAGCCAACCCCAAATGATGTGCCATTAATAGCCGTTGGGACGATTCATGAAATTCATCCTAAGAAATGGAGAATCGAAACAGAGGTATTTGCCATCGATAAACTTTGCGCCAGTGGAGAGGTAATCGCTGTGGTGATGCCAAGTACTTTTACAAGCAAAGAGTGATCTTAATTAATGTAAACGCAAAAGTGGATTTTTTATATCAAAGGGCCGTCCAATTATTTGGACGGTTATTTAGTGTATCTGAGTATCCATTTCAAGCATGTTATCGCTATAAAGTTGCATGTAGCTGGAAATCACAAGCGAAATATCAAGATATTAATATACTTACATTATAAGCAAAGGGAGGTCGCAGAGATGAAAATAAACGTAGAGATAGATGAGGAGATCAAGGCGATAGAGGTGCTTATCCGCAATCATGAATGGAATGAGGAAGTGCAGGAACTGATGGAGCGTTTGAAAGAGAGGAAAAGACCGTATTTTGTTGGCAGGAAGGAAGAAATGCAGCATGTCTTCCGGACAGAAGAAATTATCTGTTTGTTTACAGAGCAAGATTCCATAATGGTGCGGACGAAACAGGGGACTTTCGAAATGAAAGAAAGATTATATGAACTGGAAAGGGACCTTCCTGGTAATCAATTCGTGCGATTGTCCAAGTCAGTGATTGCCAACTTAGATGAGTTAAGCAGATTCGAGGCATCTTTCAACGGAACCTTATGTGTGTATTTCCGATCAGGGGAAAAAGAATATGTTTCTCGGCACTATGTTCAAGGGATCAAGAAAGCATTTCAATGGAAAAGGAAGGGATTATGATGAAAACAATATTATTCCGTAGCTTTGTTGGGATTTGCTTTGGGGCACTCGTGATGGTTCTGACGTGTTTTGGAGTGATCGCTTTTGGGGAAGTCACTGCATTAGACAGTGGAATATTTGTAAAAAACGCGATAGGCTGCATATTATGTGGCTGGTTCTTCAGCACGGCAACAATCTTCTTTGAAAATGAAAAATGGAGTTTGTTATCTCAAACCATTCTGCACTTCCTTACTGTCAGTATTCTTTACTTCCTATTATCTTTCTTTGTTGGTTGGATTCCATTCAGCTTAAAAGGATTAGCTATAGGAATTGGGATTTTCATACCATTCTATTTGATCATTTGGACCGTATTCTATGTCTACTTCCGTTTCCAAATGAAAATATTGAATGATGGACTTGATAAAAGAAGGAGTTGAGAGTGGATTGACACAAGGGATTGATCAGTTAGAGCGGTGTGGGAGCTGAACAGCAAGAAAAAAATAAACCGACAGGAAAGACATTTTCATATACTCCGCCGGCTTCATGATACTTGTATCAACTGAGGTAGGTTCAATGGTAACAACTACTGCTTTTACAGTAAAAAGGGGAAGCTCTCTTTGAAGATAAAGCTGCAAGACGGTGATTTAACTTACCCTTGTGACCAAACAGGAACCCCAAAAAGAATAATGGGCCATGAAGATCCTACCAACTCAAATTAAAATCTTCTAGATTTCCCATGAAAGCCCTTATAAATGCTCGATCTATAGCAGGTCTTTTCATTTCATTTTTCCTGAGGTATTGCTCCATTTGCTTGACCCTCTTTGGATTTAAATAAAGAGACACGGCTCCCTGTTGTACGGGTGTCTCTTTATAATTTATCAATTTTGTATCATCAGCATTTCATCATAGATTAAGTTTTGTCTAAGCTCAGTTGCCGTTTGCATGGATATTTGCTCATCTTCAACCATTTGCTGAATGATATCACGTTCGATTTGCACCGCATTCAACTGTATATGACTCACCATCTCTTCAAAGCGATTTGCTTCTTTTTCACTTAATGTTCCGAATGGATTCAAATAACGATTATATCTTTGAATGACAAGCATGACTTCATGACGGTTTTCAGGTGTAGTTTGTTGTTTGATCAATGAAATGGCTTTCTTTGAAGCTTCCTTTTGTGCTTTACGGAACTCCCGGATCAGGTCCGCATTTTTAACGATGGATTCCTCTAATTTGGCTTCCCATTTCTTATCCCATTTGACATTGATCTTTTTCTTGAAAAGAATGGCCTGCAAATTGATCCAAGCCCTTTTCAGCGAAGATTTTTGCATATAATTTAAGGTTCTTGAAATATACACTTTATAAAGGTCAAAGGCTGTTTCAGATATAGTCTCTTTTTCGACTAATCCGGAAACGACCTCCAATTCCTTATTGGCCCCTAGCTCCACTAAATCGAGTATTGTCCGATTATCCGGTCTATTCGTTATTCCCCGTTCCAAATCTATCAGTTGTTCATTTATATCTTCCATTACTTGATGGACAGCTTTCTGATTATCCATGGTTGCTTCTTTGTTCAGCTGATTGATCGTTTTATTTAAAACAATTTTATAAGCCTCCTCAGTGGTTAGGCGTTCATCTTTGAATTCAATCGGTGTCTTGACCAGTAATGGCAAGAGAACCGTAGCCAATATGACGCTTAACAATATAACGCAAGCTGCGATAAACAAGACTGTATTACGCATCGGGAATAAAGTGTCATCCGGCATAAAATACGGTATGGATAAAGCGGTAGCTAATGTAATGGTTCCATGAATGCCGCAAACGGATGTCAAAAATGCAAATCGTGATCTTGAAACATTCTCCTCATCGGTGTCTTTGCTATCTTCTGGATGAACCCTCGATATAATGAATTGCTCTAATGGATTCACTCTGTTTTTCGTAAAAGTATCATGCAGAAGGTAGACCCAAATAAAACGGATCACCAATAATAAAAGAACAATCAAAACACTTATCCCAAATAGATTACCCCTATTTAAGTTGGACTCAATTTCTTGATAAACACTCGGCAACATAAATCCTAACAAAGCAAATACAAGTCCATTCAAAACAAAACCTAATACAGACCAAGTATTGGTTGATACAATTTGCAATTTAGTTGTGGAACTCTGAAGTCGATCCCGCTCGATGCCATGAATTACACCTGCAGCAACCACTGCCAAGATTCCGGATACATGGAATTCTTCAGCTACCATATATATGGCAAAAGGCGTAATTAGTTCAATAACAATAGACATGGAGATTTCTTCAAGTCCATGAACCCGTAAAAATAATCGTAATTTAACGATTAAATAGCCCAATAGGATACCTATAAAGATACCGCCTATAGCTACAAATATAAAATTAAGCGAAGCATCTTTTATAGAAAATGTTCCAGTTAAGGCAGCAGCCAGGGCCACTTTAAATGCAACGATTCCAGCAGCATCATTGAAAAGTGATTCACCTTCAAGGATGGGCATCATATTTCCTGGCAATTTCAATCCTTTTGTAATCGATTGTACCGCTACGGCATCCGTAGGGGTAATTGTAGCTGCTAAAGCAAAAGCAACAGCCATCGGCATATCAGGTATTAACCAGTGAATGAAAAAACCTCCTGCAAAAACGGTCACAAATACTAACCCAAAGGCCAATAACAGAATAGGCTTACGCAATTCAAGCATTTCTTTACGGGACGTATTTTTTCCTTCTGTAAAGAGCAGCGGAGCAATGACACAGATCATAAATAATTCTGAATGAAAATCAAACGATAAGTGAAATGGTAATAATGAAAGTACTGCTCCCATGGATATCTGATATATCGGAAGTGGAATACGAGGCCATATGGCATTTAATATGGTAGCAATTATTGTGGACACCAATAATCCGAGCAATGTGATTAAGAATGACATAGAATCTCCCTTATCTTCTAATGTTTTATTCTGATTGCCCATGAAACTTATAAAAAAACAGAGGTATTTTAAAGCGAATATCCACCCTTGAAAAAATAACCTCCATTTTATGCTCTGCGTATCTTGTTAAAAAACAATACTTAGCCAAAACAGCATTTTCGGTCCTATAATAGCCTCGGTTTTTGATATACCCCTTAGTTATTAATTACAAACAGGATATCACAAGAGTTTACGGTTTATTCAAAATCATCTTATAACATAGCTTTTCAATTTTGTGAAATGAAAATTAGTTCAGGCTGAGCTCAGGATTTTCTGTATAAAATACCCTTAATGAAGAAACATAGAAAAATGGAGTAAGAGCGACCTGCAAAAAAATGGGGGTAACCAGCTTGATTCGTAATGTGGGTAGATTGTTAAGGAAAACGAAAGAAAAAAAACCCAGTGTACAAAATAATTACCAAGATTCTAAGCCTACAGATGCACTTGATGCGAATTTCAGTCAAAATGTAGAAACACTTCGTTCTGTTTATGATAATTGCTCGGATGTCATGTTCCGTTCGTTCTTACTTTTCGGAAAGACGAGAGCCATGCTTATTTACATTGCGGGACTCTCAGACATCGAGGCGATAGAGCAATATGTGCTATCTCCACTCATGCAAGAGTCATCAAAAGAACCACAACCATTAAATGAGTTCATTGAACATAAAATGCCCGTTCCTAAAGTGGTGAAAGTGAATATGTTGGCGGATTGCATTGAATCGATTTCCTCTGGAAACCCGATCCTTCTATATGAAGGGGAAAGCGATGGCTTTTCTTTAGGATTGTCCAAATGGGAAAAGCGGGCGATTGAAGAACCTGTGGCAGAGGGGGGAGTTAGGGGGTCACGAGAGGGATTTATTGAATCTCTAGAGGTAAATACATCCCAATTGCGACGTATTATTAAAAGTCCTGCACTTAAAATAAAATCGATGAAGATCGGAACTTATACCAGGACGAATGTTTCGATTGCTTATATTGATGGAATTGTGGATAAAACACTGATTGAAGAGATTACAACTCGGTTGGAACGAATTAAAATAGACGGTATTTTAGAAAGCGAGTACATCGAGGAAATGATTGAGGACAATCCGTATTCACCTTTCCCTCAAATCATGTCGACAGAACGGCCGGATGTAGCCTGTTCTAGCTTGCTGGAGGGACGGGCTGTCATTCTTGTAGAAGGAACCCCTTTTACTTTAATTGCACCAATATCCTTCTTTTCTTTGATTCAATCACAAGAGGATTATGCTCAACGTTTTATGGCAGGCACTTTTATCCGTTGGTTACGTTATATTTTTATGGGATTATCTCTTTTGCTTCCGTCCCTATATGTTGCTATTTTGACGTTCCATCATGAGGCGGTCCCAACCGCACTCCTGCTAAGCAGCGCGGCATCCCGGGAATCGGTCCCTTTTCCTGCAATAGTAGAGGCATTGGCTATGGAAATTACCTTTGAAGCACTAAGAGAGGCAGGGGTTCGATTGCCGAAGCAGGTAGGTTCTGCTGTCAGCATTGTTGGAGCACTAGTGATTGGTCAAGCTTCCGTACAAGCGGGGTTGGTTTCAGCGCCAATGGTCATTGTGGTTGCGATTACGGGAATCGCTTCTTTTATGATGCCTCGTTATATTGCCGGAATTGCTTTCCGGATGCTGCGTTTTCCAATGATGCTGCTTGCCGGTACATTAGGACTGCTTGGTATCATGATGGGGATCATTGCCATAGTCATTCACTTATGCAGCTTGCGTTCCTTCGGTGTTCCCTACTTAACGCCACTGGCACCGTTAAAAGGCCAAGAGCTAAAAGATGTGCTGTGGAGAGCTCCTTGGTGGAGGATGACTACACGCCCGCGCCTCACAGGGGATTCTAATGTATACCGTCAACCCCCGGGGCAGGGGCCAAATCCAAAAAGGGGAAGTGAAACGGAGTGAATAATGGTTGGAGGCGAACAAAGATATTGGAGAAAGTAAAGAGGCGTCTTTTCATGAAAAGCGTCCTTCTTTTGCTCGGTATTTGTGGAACAACCCCTTTTCTAAGCGGTTGTTGGGATCGAGTGGAAATCACTGATTTGGCGATTGTCACAGCAGCCGCCATCGATAAGAAGGATAATGATCACATCGAACTATCCGTCCAAGTTTTTATTCCAAGTTCAATAAGTAGTGGAGGCGGCGGACAAGGAGGAGGGAGCAGTCAAGGAGGGGGTCCTGTTACGACATTGGTGAGATATGAAAAAGGCTCCAATATTTCAGATGCATTGTCCAAGCTTCAAAGCAAGCTTCCGCGAAAAGTATTTTGGGGACATTGTAAAATATTTGTATTCGGTGAAAAGTTAGCGAAGGAAGGAATTCAAGAGCAGCTGGATTTTTTGCTGCGCCATCCGCAGCCAAGAGAGAAAGCAAATATGTATGTCAGCAAAGGGAAAGCAAAGCCTATCCTTGAATCTTTGCCACCACTGGAAAACTATTCAGGGGAAGTGCTTAGAGAACTATCTGATTTACATATTGGGATGCTGGTCACAATGCAGGATTTAGATGAAATGTTAACGGGTATACCTCAAGCGGCCGCACTTCCATTCGTTAAAATCTTACCACCAGCGAAAGGGCAAACGAAATTACAGGGAATTCCTTACATTGTCGGGACAGCCGTGTTCAAAAAAGATAAAATGACTGGGATGATGACGGAAAAAGAAACAAGAGGGCTATTGTGGTTAAGGGATGAAGTGGAATCATACACCGTGACCATAAAACCCAAAGGGGTGAAAGGGAAGATATCTTTAAGTCCAGTATCAGCCAAAGTCAAGATCATTCCGCAAATTATCAATGGGAAATGGAAATTATTGGTGAGGGTGAATACAGATGGATCTGTAATACAAAATGGAACGAATTTAAACCTTTCAAATCCTAAGTCTCTAAAAGCTGCAGAACGAGCCTATCAAAAAGATATAGAAAAACGCATCGAAATGGCTTTTCTGAATACTCAGGATAAGAAAGCGGACATTTTAGGGTTAGGTAAAGATTTCTATCGGAAATATCCTAAACAGTTTAATAAGGTCGATGACCACTGGGATGAGATATTCGCGGAAATGGAAGTGGAAGTCGATGTTGCGGCCCATATTCGAAGACAGGGCTATATAAACAGACCGGCGGGTTTGTCTGAGAAAGAGGTGAAGGACAAGTGAGATGGGGGGCTTTTTTATGTACAACCCTGATCGTAGCTCTAATCATTTTGTTTGAATGGCCGAAAATGAAACAAAACCCTAAAAAAGATAAAATGGCATTTCTTACACTGCTCCTCACTGGCCTGGTTCTGTCCATGTTCAATCTCCCGCAGATGTCAGGGCCCACTCAATGGATCGAAGCTTTTTTCAGGCCATTTGGAGAGTTTATGGAAAAGTGAGTCCATTAGTGGGTGTTACGGGATTAAATTCATCCTATTAAAGAAAGGAGGAAGCAGATGGAGAAAGGGAAAATTTCATCATTACAGATGGCATTCATGATGTATCCGACGATTGTGGCAACGGCTATTATCGGGGTTCCCGGCATCACAGCGAAATATGCCAAAACCGATTTATGGCTGTCCCCCATTTTTGCTGCGCTCATAGGGTATCTGACGGTGTATATCGCTTATAAACTGCACCAACTTTATCCAAAACAAACGGTGATCCAATTCACTGAAAAGATCATTGGTCGGATTCCGGGGAAAATTTTCGGTTTTTTACTCTTGTTTTTTTATATCCAGAACACGGGGCTAATCCTTAGGGGCTACGCAGAATTTATTGTCGGCTCTTTTCTGGTACGTACCCCGATTAGTGTGATCATGGCATCGATGGTTCTTCTGTGTGCGTTCATCGTACGCGGGGGAATAGAAGTGTTGGGGCGAGCTGCTGAATTATTTGTACCTGTTTTCATTTTTCCAATCTTTATCTTAATCCTCTTGCTGATTCCTGATCTTGAATTCAAGAATATATTCCCGGTATTGGCGGATGGTATAATGCCCCCAATCAAGGGTGCGATTGTACCGGGGGGATGGTTCAGCGAGTTTTTCCTGATCATTTTCCTTCTTCCTTTTTTGGCGGATATGGAAAAAGGGATGAAGTCCGGTATGAAGTCTGTGTTTGCCGTGATGATGACGTTAATTGTGGTGAATCTTACGGTTCTTTTTGTACTTGGGTCAGCAACATCCACAAAGCTTTACCCCTTGATGAATGCATCTCGATACATCAGTTTGGCCGACTTTTTTGAACATGTAGAATCCGCCGCCATGGCGGTATGGATAGTGGGGGCGTTTGTGAAAATTTCCGTTTTTTATTATGCATCTGCTTTAGGTACAGCACAGTGGCTGAATCTCTCTGACTATCGTCCTGTTGTATGGCCGATAGGGATTTTGATTGTCATATTCAGTTTGTGGTCGTTGCCTAGCTCTGTGGATGTCAGTCGTAATGATATCAACGTCTTCCCTTTACAAAGTATTTTGATGCAAACGATTATCCCTCTGTTATTGTTGGTGATTGCTGTTGTAAGGAAAAGAAATCGTAAAGGAACCGAAACCAGCTGACTGGGCATTTTTTATGCTAAATATCCTATCGATAAGGTGCTATCTATGTTTGTACTCGCGCAGATGGCAGGACCAACTGAATGGATTGAAACTCTTTTTAGCCGTTTGAAGAGTTTATGAAAAAGTAAATCTATCAGAGGGTTGCGTAATTTCAAATTTACATACTATCACAGAAAGGAGGAAGCATATGGAGAAAGGTAAAATTTCATCTCTACAGATGGCATTCATGATGTATCCGACGATTGTGGCAACGGCCATTCTCGGTGTTCCAAGCATCACAGCCAAATATGCCAAAACTGATTTATGGCTGTCCCCCATTTTGGCGTCTCTCATCGGGTTTGCGACGGTGTATATCGCTTATAAACTGCACAAACTTTATCCGAAACAAACGGTTATCCAATTCAGTGAACAGATCATTGGTCGGATTCCAGGGAAAATTCTCGGTTTTTTATTCTTGTTTTTTTATATCCCGATCACAGGGCAAATCCTAAGAAGTTACGGAGAATTTATTGTCGACTCTTTTCTGGTCAAAACCCCGATTAGCGTGATCATGGCATCGATGGTACTTCTCTGTGCCATTATCGTACGCGGAGGGATAGAGGTGTTGGGGAGAGCTGCCCAATTGTTTGTTCCTGTTTTTATCTTTCCAATCCTCCTTTTAATTTTCTTACTGGTCCCTGATCTTGAATTTAAGAATATATTCCCGATATTGGGGAATGGAATTATGCCACCAATCAAGGGTTCGATTGTACCGGGTGGATGGTTCAGCGAGTTTTTTCTGATAATTTTTCTCCTCCCTTTTTTAACCGATATGAAAAAAGGGATGAAATCCGGGATGATGTCTGTGTTTGCCGTGATGATGACGTTAGTTGTGGTGAATCTTCTGGTTCTTTTTGTACTCGGGTCAACAACCGCCACAAAGAATTATCCCCTGATGAATGTATCTCGGTACATCAGTTTGGCCGACTTTTTTGAACATTTGGAGTCCGCCATCATGGCCGTATGGATAGTAGGTGCGTTTGTCAAAATTTCTGTGTTTTATTATGCGGCTGCTTTAGGTACCGCGCAGTGGCTGAACCTCTCCGACTATCGTCCTGTTGTATGGCCGATAGGGATTTTGATTGTAGAATTCAGCTTTTGGTCGTATCCTAGCTCTATGGATGTCAATCGATTTGATATCATCGCCTTTCCTTTTTATGGAGTTTTGATGCAAACGATTATTCCGCTTTTATTATTGGTGATAGCCGTTATTAAAAGAAATAGAAAGAGAAAGAGAGAGGGAAGCAATTCAAGTTAGCCTTTTCTGTCACGTGGTTTAAGAGACTTGAAAAGAGTATGGGCATGAAAGTAGGCAAAAGGAGTTCTGCCTTAATGTTAAAACAAAGTTGATTGGAACGGAAGGTACGAGACTCCAGCGGAAAGCGAGTGCCTGAAGTGAACGCAATGTTCAATTTAAACACACCTCAATAAACTGTAGAAAAATTCAATTATTATCGAGTTTATCTACAGTCTGAAACCATTCCGTTTTCGAATGGTTTTTTTTGTTGAGAAAAAAAGAGAGAAGCTTAAGATCATCAGATGTATTTTGCATCAGGTTAAAAATAATTAACAATTTTTTTCAAACCGTTTTGAAGTTTGTCCCGTTATCTATAGTACAAAGGCTTTTTAGAAGGGAGAGAAGAAAGACTTGAAAAAGGTCATTTTTGTTGGGTGGATATCATTGATGGCAGTCTTGTTAGGATTTTCACCGGAAATGGGCTCGAAACGGGGGCAAGCTGTCAATGATGTCGTAAAAGTATATGGACCAGGTGGGCCTTTTGGACCTATCAAGGAAGTGGCGGAACAATTTACCAAAGAAACGGGAATAAAAGTTGAAGTAACAGCGGGACCCGAAGCAAAATGGATTGATCAAGCGAAAAAGGATGCGGATATCATTTACGGAGGGTCCGAGTATATGCTAACAGAATTTATGCATGATCATCCGGAGGTCCTTGATGAAAAAAAACGTACAGAATTGTATGCACGGTCAGCTGGAATTCTGGTTAGAAAAGGAAACCCAAAGAATATACAGTCATTGGAGGATTTAACGAAGAAGGGCGTAAAGATTGTAGATGTTAATGGAGCCGGGCAACTGGGGCTATGGGAAGATTTGGCTGGAAGAAAAGGATTGATTCCTGGAATTCGCAGGAATATTGACATTTCAGTGAAATCCAGTGCAGAAGCTATCGATCTATGGAAGGCGAATTCTAAATTAGACGCCTGGATTACATATGAATCCTGGCATTACCGTCTGGCGGATGTGACGGACCTGGTTCAGCTCCCTGAGGAAGATAAGCTCTATAGAGGAACCCCGGTAAGTATAACAAGTAAGAGTGAAAACAAGAAAAAGGCAAAACAGTTCATTGATTATCTTAAAACGGAAGAATCCCATCAAGTATTTCAAAAATGGGGATGGAAGTAAATTGACGAGGAGTGAGAGTATATGAAAAAGCGGATGGTATTTTCAGTTTTTATGATGATCCTAGTTTTGGCAGCATGTGGAAATGAAGCTAATGATTCACCCCAAAATGATCAAGTGGTTAGTGGTACTGCCGATGAAAAAGCAGTAACCCTAAAATTATTGGAAAGTGAAATAACAGGCGAATACCTGGCTGATTCCAAGGGAATGACACTTTACTTTTTCAAGAATGATAAATCAGGAAAAAGCAATTGCATGGGTGATTGTCTGAAAAAATGGCCGCCGTTCATGGAAAGGGATTTTGCTGTCCCTAAAGGATTTGAGGAAAAAGACTTTGGAACCATTAAAAGGGAAGATACAGGGGAAGAGCAGGTAACGTACAAAGGATTTCCACTCTACCATTTTGTGAATGATAAGGCAGCGGGAGATGTCAATGGCGAAGGTGTAAAAAATGTTTGGTATATTGTAAATAACAAGACAATTTTTCCAAAATGAGAAAAAAAGGGAACGATCACTGATGGTCGTTCCTGTTACACGTTTTATCCAAATTTACTGGTGAGGAGTTGCAGGTGCGATTGAAAGAAAAACTTGATAAGGAATTGATGGCATTAGTAGTGAAAAAGCATCGTCCTGCTCTGGAAGAACTTTATGATCGGCATATTAAATTAATCTATGGTTTTATTTTTAAGTTCACAAATGGAAATGCTGAAAAAACTAAAGAGATTGTGCAGTTGGTCTTTTTAAAGCTCTGGACCACAAAAAGCAGTTACAATTCCGAAAAGGGGCACTTTGTAAGCTGGCTTTTGACCGTTACACGAAATGTGTGTGTAGATTATGTCCGTAAAGACAGCGTTCATATCCGGAATAACAAACACATGGACATGAGTCATCCAATTGACATAGAAGATCCTAATAATGATATAGAAAATGGGCTATTACACAGTGAAATTGCCAATGCAAAAAGTAAGTTAAGCAAGCCGCAAAAAAGACTGATTGATTTACTGTATTGGAAAGGGTACTCGTTAACGGAAATTGCTAAAATTGAAAATGAACCGATTGGTACCATCAAGAGCAGACTTCATCAGTCGCTTAAATTGTTGAAAAAGTATTTGGAAGTAGGTGGTTTGTAAATGAATACAGAGTGCGCTAACCTGCTTTCATTTTTATCGGGTGAACTGGGAGAAAAAGAAAAAAAAGCATTCGCGGAACACTTAATTCAATGCTCTGAATGCACTAGGGAGTATGAACAAATGACGGAAGCCTGGAATTCATTGAAATGGGATTTCGAAGAAATGGAACCTTCTTCTTCCCTGAAATCAGAGGTTATGAATTTTGTCTTTGAGACGGATGATGAAGTTCCGGTGAGAAGGGAAAGGAATTGGAGTAGTTTTTTCTTTAAGCAGTTTACACCAGTAACTTCAGGTCTCTTGCTGGCCGCTCTGGTTTTGGCGTCTGTGCTGTTATATTCCAATATTCAACTGAAAAAAGAACTTGCAGCTATCAATCTGCCAATGGAGGTTAAGACGGCTCTATCTCTGCAGCCTGCCGATAAGACGGCTGTAAATATGAATACGGACGGGGCTGCATACATTTTGCAGCAAGGTGAAGAAAGAAGGTTAATCGTTCAGATTCAGAATTTGCCTAGCCTTCAAGAGTCCGAGGTGTATCAAGTGTGGTTGCTGAAAGATGGAAAACGGACAAATGCAGGAACTTTCAAGCCTGATGAAGCCGGCACGGGATCATTGACATACAAACTGTCCATTAATGATAAATTCAATCAAATTGGAATCACAAGAGAACCAGATTCAAATAGTACAAAGCCGAGAGGCGAAAAAATAGTAGGATCTTCATAAAAATAAGAGACTTGCCCGCAAAGGGGGAGTCTCTTATTTTCTGTTCGTACCTGAATTTAATAGCTAAGTGAATTAAACAAGAAGAAGTCGTGATTTACAATGGAAGCTCATATGAATTGGAATTTAAGTGTTTACCATTCACTATCGATCACTAGCAACGGATAACCAGCATGATTCGGTTGGGGGCAAATGTACTTGTTTAAGGTCAGACAAAAATTGTCATTTTCATGGTGACTATTTATTCATTAAGTCCTCACAGTACTCCCGGATCAATGCCGAGGCTTTCGTTTGGCTGATAGAAAGGTCCTTCGCGACTTTCCTTGATGATTTGTATGTTTGGTATGATTTCCTGATCAATATCCGTTTCGTTTCATCAAGTGCTTATCGAGAGTAGTCGGGAGATCAATCTGTGTTACCTGTTCAACGTTCTCGGTTATCATTTCAGGCAAGTCGGACATTAGGATAACGGAGTCACTTATTAAGACCAACCTTTCAATCAAGTTTTCGAGCTGGCGTACATTGCCTGGCCATGAATAATGAATTAATAGGTTCAAGCATTCTTCCGAAATGACTTTATTTTCATGATATCTTTCATTGAACTTATTTAAAAAATTGTACGTAAGGGGAATGATATCTTCTTTACGTTCTCGTAATGGAGGCAATTGAATATCAATCACATTTAAACGGTAAAATAAATCTTCACGGAATCTTTTATCGTTGACCATTTCTATTAAGTTCTGGTTTGTGGCAGCGACGATGCGGATGTCGACTTTTTTCGTTTCATTGCTGCCAACGGGTATGAATTGTTTGTCCTGGATTACTTGGAGAAGCTTTGCCTGCAGAGCTAGCGGTATTTCCCCAATTTCATCAAGAAATATAGTGCCTCCGTCTGCAGATTCTATCAAACCGCGTTTTCCAGTTTTGTTTGCACCGGTAAAAGCACCCTTTGTATAGCCGAATAGTTCAGATTCGAGCAGCTCTTCTGGAATGGCTGCACAGTTGATCGTCAGGAAAGGTTTGCTTTTCCGCGTACTGATCCGGTGGATGAAATGGGCGAGCACTCCTTTTCCCGTTCCAGATTCCCCCTGGATCAAAATCGTGGAATCAGTCGGCGCCACCTTTTCACAAAAAGTGAGGATGCGGTTGATTTTACCGCTGTTAGTAATGAATCTCCCCGTTTCATCTTCGTCATGAGTCACTTTTGACTCACTACTTGCTTCATTTGCTTTTAACATTGTATACGTTTGTGTTTCTGTGGATGTAGTATTCGGCTTTTCTATGTTTTGGTATAGTAGTAATACAGATGATGTTCATTATGATTATGGAGGCAGCGATGAAATACGAGATTATCTTATTTGATGTTGATGATACATTGCTAGACTTTGGAATATCGGAAAAAAAGGCACTGCATGAAGCTTTTTTAGAGTTCGGTTTGCCTAGAGGGGCGGAGGATTATGCGGGATGCTATCAAGAAATCAGTGAGGTTTTATGGAGAGATTTGGAACAGGGGCTTATTGATTTAACAAATCTGGGGGTGGAAAGGTTCAAGCGATTGTTCCTGAAGCATGGGCTTGATATCGATGCGGATGCTTTCAGCCGTGCTTACTTAGAACATTTGGGAAAGGAAATACATCTTGTGCCGGGGGCTTTAGAGGTTTGCGGGAAGCTTGGAGGATGCCGGCTGGCCATTATAACAAATGGCTTCACGAAAGTGCAGACAGCAAGAATCGGCGGTTCACCCCTTTGTAATACTTTTGAAACTTTGATAGTTTCACAAGAGGCTGGGTTTCAGAAGCCTGATAGAGAGATTTTTGATTATGCATTTTCCAAGTTGAAAATTACAGATAAATCGAAAGCGTTGATAGTGGGTGACTCCTTGACATCAGATATACAGGGCGGCTTGAATTATGGAATGGATACATGCTGGTACAATCCCCATCAAAAGGATAATAATCTGGGAATCAAGCCCACCTATGAAATCCGGACGCTGACTGATCTTTTGGAGATTGTAGGAAGTAAGGAAGTTTAGAGAGGTATATGCGTTCTAAAAAACAGAGGCCGATTGTCCAAGTGATAGGACGCGCAGCCTCTGTTTTTTCTTATGCCAGGGATTTTAGAATCAGTTCAAATCCAGCTCATGTGGTTTAAGCGTTTGATCCTTTTCGATCCTTCTGCTGAAATGCGGTGATAATATACAAAGCGCCAGGGAAATTGCGAGACCTGCCATCATGAATCCGCCAAATACCAAAGGGGATGGGCCATATGATTCAGCCATGGTTGTCCAGATGAGCGGACCGAAACCTGCAATGGCTGCCGCGACCTGATAACCCACGGATAATCCAGTATAACGGACCTTGGCAGGAAAGAGCTCCGAGAATAATGTCCCTTGTGTAGAAAAAATGGCTCCCCAGATGACGCCGAGTACAACTGCCTGCATAAAGTAGAACCAGCCGACCCCACGCCCAATCATTGTGAAATATGGGATGGCCAAGACGAAAAGGAGAATCAGGCCCCCAAAATAGATGATTTTTCGATCGATAAAATCAGAAATGTAACCAATGACAGGAATGGTAATTAGCATTGTAGCACAGCCGATCGTTAACCCGGTAAGGGCTGACTCTTGGGAATAACCAAAATACAGTGTAGTAAAGACGAGAACATAGGACATGATGAATACATTGAAGAACCCGTCCCCAATTTTTAGTCCGATCACTTGCAGCACACTTCTCCAATCGTGTTTCAACGTTTCAATAATGGGAACTTTCGCAAGATCACCGCTATCTTTCTGCTGTTGGAATTCCGGCGTTTCTTCAATGCCACTCCTTACCCAGATTGCCAATCCGATCAGTACACCGCTTAAAAGGAATGGAATCCGCCAACCCCAAGATAAAAATTGGGCATCGGTTGTCAAGGAACTGATAAGGGTTAGGCTGAACGAACCGGCTACCAAACCGATGGGGACCCCTAGTTGGGGAATGGATCCATATAACCCACGGACACCCTTTGGAGCAGATTCCGTTGCCAATAGGATGGCTCCGCCCCATTCACCTCCCAAGGAAATTCCTTGAATCAACCTCAGCACCACCAAGATGGCGGGGGCGGCCAACCCAACCTGGGCATAAGTGGGCAGAACACCGATAAGCATTGAACTCCCTCCCATACCAATAAGGGTGAACATGAGTGCTGCCTTCCGTCCGATGCGATCACCCATATGACCGAATAGGATGCTTCCGATTGGACGGGCTGCGTAACCAGCCCCGAAAGTGACAAAGGCGAGAAGAAGTGAAATCGCAGGATCATGATTGGGAAAGAATAGAGTTGTAAAAACTAGGCCTGTTGCTGTACCGTATAAATAAAAATCATACCACTCAATAACGGAACCAGCTAAACTAGCGAAAAGAACTCGACTTTTTTTCATGGGAAATGCTCCTTTAATGCATAGTTTTTCATCAAAATTGTTTTCAAAAATAAATAAAGCCGAAATGAACAAAAATGATGGTGAAGGAATATAAGTAAATAACTGGATTATTTAGATTATTTTAGAGGGGATTATCCATATCGGTCAATATATTTCTGACTTTTCTGAAAAAAATGAAGCGAATAACTTAGCTCTCATCACCTGTATTGGAATATAATTAATTCTAAAGTAATGGAAATAAACGATTCGACCATCTCGGATAAAATGACTTAAGCGAAATGAAATGGAAAAGTTTTAGCTATTTTTCATGTATAGAAGAGTGGCAAAGTGGAAATCATGTGGATAAGGAAATGAAAAAGAGGAAAGGATAAGTTTTAATAAATAATAATAATCTCCAAGTTATTTAGTATAATAGAAAAAAGGTTAAGGAGTTGGTTTCGTATGGAGAAGCAATTGCCAGGAACATCGCTTGAACCTGAAGAGATGGCTGAAATGGTTTTAAAAAAGGCCCTTAGTGATTACCGGAAAGCACAAATCGAAAAAGAAATCGATGACTCATTAAAGAATCGGGATAAGGAAGAGTTCCTACGTTTAACTGAAATATTGAAGGGCATTTCCTGAAATTTTATACACGGTGAACAAGACAAGTAGTTATGATATAGAAAGTACACCTAAAAGCCAGCACAGCTTGATAATATAAATATCATGAAGACGAAACTTTATTTATCTGGAACATTCTAAGTAAATAGCAATCTATAGAATTATAATATTTTACATTGTAAGCGCTTTCTTGTATAATCAAATAAAGAAAACGATGGAGAGAAGATATGTAAGTAAGCTAATGGCGGGATTCACAGGTATTAGTGGCTGAAAAGTTTATGCATCGGGATAAAAACTAAAAGGGGGAATAGATATGAAAAAGAATGGAGTGTCATTAGTTGAATTTGTTCAGGAGGATCGATTCGAACTCAGCTCCTACATTACTTCTTTATTTAACAAACTGAATGACTATGTTCCCAAAAGTCTTAAAGATAAAAAGTGAATGACAAAAAATTGGATCAGGAAGATCTGCATAACTTCCTGATCCATTTTTTATTTTGTTTTGGATTTAGAGTTTTAAGACAGTGTCCCTAAGCCAGAACCTCAATAATTGACAATGAGAATCGTTATCGACTAAGATGATTCATTATAAGTATATCGATTGGAGTTGTTCCTATTGTTCGTTCAAATGAGAAAAACGGTGGTTAAAGAAGGTAATGCAGAACAAGTAGTAAAACGGTTCAGTGGAGAAGGGATCATAGAAAAGCAGGAAGGGTTCATCGATTTAAGTGTTATGGTGAAAAAAGTGCGACGCGGGGATGAAGAGGTCATCGTTATGATCAATTGGGAGTCGGAGGCGCATTGGAAGCAGTGGGAAAAGAGTGAAGCCCATATCGCAGGCCATAAAGCAAACCTTGGGAAACCAAAGCCTGAATATATCGTCAGTTCGGAAGGATCATTATATGAAGTGGAAGCTATTAAAAAGGCAGTGAAATAACAGACTATAAGCTAGCCTGTTTTAATTTCCGTACAATGGATTAGATATTTCTTGAGTTACTGGGTGAAATATCCCATTTCTCAACTATCGAGGCGCATAAGGATGCGGAATGGTTACCGTTCACATACAATAGCTTACCTTCACTAAAATTCAGGCTCCCATTAAGGGTGCCTCTTTTTGTTGATGTCGGGATAGGGTATGTAATTCCTATTCTGTTGATATAGTAAAATATCTTTTATTTTCTTTAAAATGGAGACATTTATGGAAATGTGAAGTAATGGGGAGCAGGAAGGTCGTCTAAAAAGTTTATATATATGAAATAATTGGGCTGTTGTTCTAAGAATAGCTGGAATTCCTATGTTAAAAGTCAATTGAGTTTAGAAATATTAATATACCAAAATACCATTAACGATATCTATAAAGTAGTGGTTAATTTAAAGAGAACCCAGATCGATCTTAGCTGGGATTTCAATTACGACGAAGAGCTATTCTCCTTGGAAATGCTTTTAACTAAATATATTTGATGTATTCCTTTTCCCGCTTAATGTCGTTCTCCGTATCTCCCAATATAACCTGATAGCCCTGAAGCAGTGTTTGTTTTTAATGATGAAATGGCGCTGGGATCTGTAAAGGCGATCCAGGATCTTGGCTTGAGCGTTCCCGGGGATATTGCTGTCGCAGGTTTTGATAATTTGAAAATTGCATCGATTTTTAATCCTCATATAACGACCATTGACCAGCCTAAGTACGAAATAGGGAAAAAGGCAACGAACTTATTGCTGACCTTAATGAAAGGCGGAACCATTGAAAAGAAAAAATTCGTTCTGGAAGATGAGTTGATCATCCGCGAATCTTGCGGTTCCAAATTGGAAAAAAGCTTGAATGCATAAAAATGTTTGGCAAGATTGCTATGTTAGTAAATGAATGGCTTCCTTTTATGGGAGCCTTTTTGCATGTCGACTAAGATGTGAAAAAACCACATTTTTTGGGGGGCAAACATACCAGGGATTTTTCTAATTTCATGTTTGCTTCTAATAGGGATGGGAGCTGTTTTAGGTACCAACGTTCCGCCTCCGAGTAACCAAAATTCAGGGTCATTCACAGTGAATGGAGCCAACACTGTTTACCGTTCCTGTGACTGGTCGCTAACAGGTGACGATCATTCGGCTGAATTAATGTAAGCTGTAACATTAATAATATGGAAAGGTGATATTGGATTTTTTTTGATTGAATGTTCAGGGCTTTTTAATTGGCCTTATTATCGATATTCATAATAGGTTTCACTTCGAATTGCCGGCATATAAGTTTACAAAAAGCGCCCTTAGCTTAAATAGCATCTATGACTAAAGGCTAAGGACATTCATGGTTTACAGGGGGTTCTAGTCCGGATGAATTTACAAATACTTTTTGTATTTCTTTAATTTATAGATGACTGTTGGCTGGCTGATGCCCAAATGTTCTGCCATTTCATATGTGGTTTTACATTTTTTCCATGCTTTTGCAATCAGTTGCCTTTCAACCTTTTCCAGTGTCTTCTTTAAATCGAAATTCTCTTCACATTCCTGTTCGATAGCCAAGAAGGTGGAGTCTTCAGGCTGTTCTATTTGCCCTGTGATGGATTGCGGAAGGTGTTCGGGAAAGATAATTGATTCTTCGATGGTCAGGATTAAACGTTCAATTAAGTTTTCTAATTCCCGTATATTTCCGGGCCAATGATAATGGGTCAAAACTTCATAAGTCGATGGATGGATTTTTTTGAATTTCTGGTATTTATCACTGGTTTTCTGTAAGTAATGCTGAATTAAGAGAGGGATATCTTCTTTACGTTCATGTAATGCCGGAATTTGGATGGGAATCACATTCAAACGATAAAATAAGTCCAATCTAAACTTACCTTGACTTACCATCTCCTTCAAATCTTGATTAGTTGCTGTAACCAGGCGGAAGTTAATATGGTTTTCTTTTTTTCCACCGATGCGCTTTATCTTTTTTTCCTGTAATACTTTCAGTAATTTAGCTTGCATGGCAAGTGGGAGTTCCCCGATTTCATCTAAGAAAAGAGTTCCGCTGTCAGCCTGCTCAATCAGGCCTTGCCTCCCTTGTTTATTTGCCCCTGTAAATGATCCCGGCTCATAGCCGAATATTTCTGATTCAAACAAACTATCAGGTATCGTGCTGCAATTCACTTCGATGAAAGGTTCTTTCTTTCGGTTGCTTTGGTCATGAACAGCACGGGCAAAAGTGCTTTTCCCTACCCCGGAAGGTCCTAATAAGAGAATCGTGGCATCGGTTTTTGCAACATTATGGATCGTTTTTAAAATATGCTTCGTTTCATTACTTCTAGCAATCATATAATGGTAATCCAGTTCCTTTTCTCTTAAATCCTCGACTTCCGTTTGATAGCCTTTTACTTTTCGTTGTAATTGTTCAAATTGATCCTGCAATTGCAGGATCTCGGTTTGATCCTGACCATAGCTGATTACCCTAACGAGATGTCCTTCCTTATTAAAAATGGGATAGCCAGTCGACATGACAATATGACCCGTTTTCGTTTCTTGCATTATGCGCTTCGCTTTCTTTTCTTTTAAAACAATCGCATTGATGGAAGGTGTGAGAAGGCCCTCGCTTTCTAGTTGATAGACGGAGGTACCGATATAAGAGTCACTTTCCATACCATAAATCTCCCAAAGCTTTGGGTTAGAATATAAAATGATTCCATCTTGATCGGTAATGAGAATGTTATTATTCGATGTTTCAATAATCTTATTTAGTTCTTCCTCCAGCATATCGTCATACATAAGTTCCGCTCCTTTGGGTTTTTGGGATGCTGTTTAATTAAAATATAAATCAAAAAGTCTAAATAATCAAAAAATTAATTAAAAAACTGGAAAACGATTAAGTTTTTAATCATTTGATGAAACAAAATAACGAAAAGCCTTATATGCCGCAGTGAAATAGTTGGCCTGAATCTTGCTTGTGTAAAGGGTAAGAAGAGAATTTTAAACAAGGGTGTTATATATATCCATTCTATTAGAAAAGATGGAGGTTTGTATGACATCTGGAATGACAGTGGAGTGAAAAATAATAATAGCAGAATTAGAATTTAGGAGGATGTTACATGATGAAGTATCAACCGAAAGACTCATTCAAATCACCCCGTTTTTGTGGAGTGCGTACGTTTATGCGGCTCCCATTTATTGAACGGGTAGATGAACATATGGATTTTGTCATTACGGGAATTCCTTTTGATTCCGGGCAATCATTTAGAACGGGTGCGAGATTCGGACCAGAAGCCATTCGCGATTTCTCAATCCTTTTACGTCCTTATAATCCAGAACAAGATATTAATATTTTTGACTATATATCAGGAATTGATTATGGGGATATTCCGATCATTCCGGGGTATATTTCTGAAACATATAAAAAGATCGAAGAAGAGCTTACTCCCGTCATTGAAAAAGGAATCATTCCCATTTCATTGGGAGGCGATCATTCCATTACGCTAGGGGAGTTACGTGCGATCGTAAAAAAACATGGACCAGTTGCCCTGCTTCAATTCGATGCTCACTCTGATACTTGGGATAGTTATTTTGATCAAAAGTATAATCACGGAACCGTTTTTCGCCGTGCAATAGAAGAGGGTCTCATCGATGTATCGCGATCTCTGCAAATTGGTATGAGAGGTGGTCTGTACGGACCGGAAGATCTTCAGGATGCCCGGGATTTAGGTTTGGGTGTTTATACGACAAACGATTATAAACGTATCGGGGTCGAAAAGATGCTAGGGGTCATTCATGAGCGTGTTGCGAATGGTCCGGTGTTTTTATCTTTTGACATTGATTTTTTAGATCCGGTCTATGCTCCAGGAACGGGCACCCCTGAAGTTTCCGGTGCCAGCATTGATGATGCTCTAGCCTTGGTGAGAGGATTGACGAATATAGATTTTGTTGGATTCGATCTTGTTGAGGTTTTACCATCATACGATCACGGACAAATCACGGCTGCCGCAGCCGCTAATATTGTCTATGAATTCATCACACTCATCGCTCTCGCAAAAAAAGGGAAACTGGAGAAAAAAGAGAGAGTGGAAGATTTGGAAACGCAGCTTAACAACTAGTTTCCTCATTTAACTGTAAAGAAGGAAGGAATCGGTGAAATCCTTTCTTCCCTCTTTACAAAGCGATAAGAACAATACAAGCCCAAAAGGAGATGTGTACATGCATATTTTGGATATATCGATCATGATTCTATATTTTTCTGTTTTAATCATTGTGGGAGTAATTGGATCCAAACGGGCAAAAACAGCAGATGATTTCATTGTGGCAGGACGTAATCTCGGTCATTTTATGTATTTATCCTGTTTAGCTGCTGTGATATTAGGGGGTGCTTCTACTCTAGGAACAGCAAAGTTAGGTTATCAGTTTGGGATATCCGGTATTTGGCTAGTGGTGATGATCGGACTCGGCATTATCGCTATCGGGTTATTTTTGACAAATAAGATATTTAATTTAAAAGTATTGACGATCAGTGAGATGCTTGAGAAGCGCTATAATTCTCAAACAAGATTGATCAGTGCCCTTGTCTCTGTTATCTATACATTCATGCTGACTGTAACGCAAGTGATTGGGATGGGGACAATTTTACATGTTTTGGCTGGCTGGAATTTAACTGTTTCCATGATAGTCGGGGGTGGAATCGTTTTATTTTATACAATATTAGGAGGTATGTGGTCAGTCACCATGACTGATGTCGTGCAATTCGTCATCATGACGATCGGTATTTTCTTTATCATGCTTCCGATGAGCATCTCTAAGGCAGGCGGGTGGGGCTCGCTTAAAGAAAATCTCCCTGCATCACATTTTGAATTAGGCAACATTGGCGGAGAGACAATTTTTCAATATTTCCTGCTATTTACTCTAGGGGTGGTTGTTGGTCAAGATATTTGGCAGCGTCTTTTTACCGCACGAACCAAAGCAGTTTCTCGTGGGGGAACGATTGGAGCGGGTATATATAGTGTTTTTTATGCGATTGCAATCAGTATCATTGGAATGTGCGCTTTTATTATCCTTCCTAATTTAGGAGATCCACAAAATGCATTTACCAGTATAGCGATGGTAACTTTACCTGCTGGTCTATTGGGGGTTGTCATTGCGAGTGTGGTATCTGCCCTTATGTCCACAGCTTCAGGAACTTTGCTTGCTTCGTCCACTTTAGTTGTTAATGACATCATAAAAAAATATATGGGTCCAGGAATGAATGAACGTCAATTTTTAAAAACATCCCGAATCACAACTTTAACGATTGGTGTATTGACCATAATCGTTTCGATATGGATTCAAGATATTTTAGTTGCATTGGATGTAGCTTACGCCATTTTATCAGGTGCCGTGTTCTTTCCGATCATTCTTGGTTTCTTTTGGAAAAGGGTTACGGCTACAGCAGCATTTTACTCCATTCTGGCCAGCATGATCGTTATTATTGTGGGATTGGTGATTAATGGACCTTCCTCCACTCAACCAATTCTGTACGGGCTCGCTACTAGTTTTGCCGTCATCACTACGATTACTCTCCTAAGTTCGAATAATGAACACAAGAACGAAAGTGAAGTAAAGCAAGATGTAAAGGGTAAAGCTGACATGGACACCATGGCTAATTGATGGTTCGGCAAAAAAAAAGGAAAAAGAATCGAGGAGGAAAGTAAAAATGACAAAGACAATTTCCTTGCAACCCGCAACATTTAATACAATGGAAGAAGAACGCAATCACCGGAAGGAACGTTTGGCAGCTTCATTCCGCCTTTTTTCAAAGTTTGGTTTCGATGAAGGGATAGCTGGCCATATTACGGTCCGTGATCCTAAATATACAGACTATTTCTGGGTCAATCCGTTTGGGATGCATTTTAGTCAAATTTCCGTTTCGGATCTTATATTGGTTAACCATAAAGGTGATATTGTAGAGGGTGAACATTCAGTGAATGGTGCTGCTTTTGCCATTCATTCTGAAATTCATAAAGCGCGACCGGACGCGATTGCAGCGGCACATGCTCATTCGGTCTATGGAAAGACATGGTCTTCCTTAGGAAGACTGTTAGATCCGATTACGCAAGATGCCTGCCAATTCTACAATGACCATGCATTATTTGATGATTTTACTGGTGTGGTTTATGCATCCGAAGAAGGAAAGCGCATCGCTAAGGCTTTAGGTCAATACAAAGCTGTCATCCTCCGCAATCATGGATTGTTAACGGTGGGCCAATCTGTAGATTCAGCTGCTTGGTGGTTCATAACGATGGAACGTTCATGTCAAGCACAGATAATGGCTGAATCTGTAGGTAAGCCGATTTTTATAGAAGAAGAGTATGCAAAGTTAACGGCAGAACAAACGGGAACGGAATATGAGGGATGGCTGAGTTTTCAGCCTCTTTGGGACAAAATCAGAAAAGAGCAACCAGATTTCTTGAAGTGATCATAAAGCACGGCATGGTATAATCGCAACGGATTGCCTTCCCATAAAAGAGGGAAAAGGAATCGCAGGTTCTTGAGGAGGTTTTATAATGTCTGGTTCTAAGAAAACAGCACCTTCACTTTATATCAGGGGCGATATACCGGAAAAATACATCAATGAGTTTAAGGAGATTTGTTCAGAGGTTGTTGTCGAGCCATGGGAATTCGGCGAACCTGAACCACAGCCAACAGTTGATTTATCAAGGTTTGATGTCCTTTATACGCTGGGGCTTCATGATAATCTTAACATTATAAAAAAAGCTCCAAAGATTAAATGGGTCCATTCAGACAGTGCTGGAGTGGAGGCCATGCTGAATCAAGATATACAAAACAGCGATGTCATCATCACTAATGTCAAAGGCTGCACATCTGTCCCGATAGCCGAGCATACAATTGCGATGCTATCTTCGTTAGCAAGAGGCGTACCGACAATGGTCAGAAATCAAATAAACAAAACTTGGGTTGAAATTCCTGTGAAAGATCTTGAAAATGCCACAGTGGGGATAATTGGGTATGGTGATATTGGCTATGAGATAGCCAAGAGATGTAAAGCACTAGGTATGAATGTTATTGGGTGCCGCCGGAATCCCTCCAAGAGAAACAAAGAATATGAACCTGCTGATTTGATAATGGGAATGGATCAAGTGGATGATGTCCTTTCTAAGTCCGATTTTGTTGTCTTGGCACTCCCGTTTACAAAAGATACCTCATACTTTTTTAATAAAGAACGCTTAAATAAAATGAAAAAAGGCAGCTATGTAATTAATGTCGGCCGTGGTAATACGATTGTAGATGATGATTTAATTCTTTCCTTGAGCAATGGGTACATAGCAGGAGCGGCTCTCGATGTGTTTGAAGTAGAACCTTTACCTAAGGATCACCCTTTCTGGCAGCTGGAAAATGTCATGGTTTCCCCACATAATGCATACAACTCTTCCAAACACCTAGATCGTGTGATGGAATTATTCCTGAAAAATTTAAAGCTTTTTTCTGACGGTAAACCCCTAATGAATGTTGTGGAAAAAAAACTTGGTTATTAACAGTGATCGGTCTTTTGAAAAGAAAGTTTCAACGATCAATCATAAGAATGAAGTACGGGCAGACCCTGATTGGGTTTGCTTTTTTTGTTTAAAAGCCACCCCTTCATTTTTTTCTTGTATAGGACAATCTCTGATCAGGAAAAGCTGGATATAAGGAGGCGATGTATGAATGGGTACTTTCGAAGTTATTTCCCTAATGCTAAGCTTTGGCATGTTTGTAATTGCTATTCTTGATTTCAAAAATCATGACAAGAATCCTTGAAGATAATGATGACAGGCCGATGTATTTGAATTAATAATGGAAGCGTTTAAAAAAATACCGGATTCTATATAGAAGGTATTGATTTCCTCGATTTTTTAAACTTGCAGAGAACACCATTATGAGGTGTTCTTTTTGTTTTCAATAGCATATTCCGCTCAGAGGCTGTCATTTTTGACAAAACAATGATATACAAGTATAGTTTATAATAGACCGGTTGATATAATTCGAAGGAGTGATCCAGCTATGGCAGAAAAACGAAACTCGAAAGACATTCTTATTGAAGCTGCATCCCGACTTTTTCGTATACGTGGATATTACGGTGTAGGGCTTAAGGACATTATTGAGGAAAGTGGTATCCCAAAAGGTTCGCTGTATCATTATTTTCCGAAAGGCAAAGAAGAATTGGCGATCGAGGCGATTATTCATACAAAAGAATTCGTGATAGATGAAATTAAACGGGGATTTGATGAAATCGAAGACCCTATCAAAGCCATTCAGTCTCATATTTTTCATTTATCCGAGGTTTTTGGTGATAGTGAAAATCTATTAGGGCTGCCAATCGGGACGATTGCAGCGGAAACATATACGACGAGTGAGCAGATAAGAACGGCCTGTCAAGAAGCGATAGAAGATTGGCAATCCATATATGTGAAGAAATTACTCGAGGCGGAATTCAGTGAGAAACGGGCAAAGGAATTGAGTATCGTAATTAATGCTTTAATTGAAGGCGGTATCCTTTTATCCTTAACGGCGAAAAACGGGGAACCTCTCCAAGCCATTGCGGAACAGATACCATTATTGCTGATAAATAAATAAGTCATGCGGGAAAATTATCATAAGCTTAGGTCGAACAGTTAGTAATTGGAGGAATTATTTTATGTCTACAGAGGCAACACAGCAACAAAACCCAGTCATTAGAACGACCCCCATTTTAATTGCTTTTTTAATTGCAGGGTTCATTGGGTTATTCAGTGAGACGGCTTTAAACATGGCGTTGGGGGATTTAATCCAGGAATTCAATGTCAGTCCTTCGACCGTGCAATGGCTGACAACGGGTTACCTATTAACATTGGGGATATTGGTTCCCGTTTCGGGACTCTTGATTCAGTGGTTCAATACTCGTCAATTATTCATTGCCTCAATGGTGTTCTCCATCATCGGGACGCTCATTGCAGCAATTGCACCTGGGTTCGGCCTATTGATGCTAGCCCGTGTCATCCAGGCAATCGGAACGGGTCTTTTATTGCCTCTCATGTTCAATACCATTTTATTGATTTTCCCTATTCATAAAAGGGGAGCGACGATGGGATTGATGGAGCTGGTGATCATGTTTGCCCCAGCCATCGGGCCGACAGTTTCAGGTTTGATTATTGAAAATCTAAAATGGAATTACATTTTCTGGGTGTCTTTGCCATTCTTTGTGATCGCTTTACTATTCGGTCTCAAGTATATGCAAAACGTTTCAACAATCACCAAACCTAAAATCGATGTACCTTCCATCATTTTATCGACCATTGGTTTTGGGGGAATTGTTTATGGTTTTAGTATTGTTGGAGAGCAAGGATGGAGCAATGCGATAGTTCTATCCTCGATCATTGTTGGACTTATAGCGCTATTCCTGTTTGCTGTGAGGCAATTCAACATGGATAAACCGATGATTGACTTGCGTGTTTTTAAATACCCGATGTTCACGTTAGGTTTAATAACCGTCTTCATCACCTTCATGATCATCATGTCATCCATGATTCTCTTACCGTTATACCTGCAAACCGGGCTTGCATTAGCTGCGTTTTCAGCTGGCCTGGTGCTTTTACCGGGGGGAGTGCTTAATGGTATCATGTCTCCGGTTACGGGGCGCATTTTTGATAAGTTCGGGCCAAGGGGGTTAGTGATCCCAGGCTTCATTATCATGATTGTCATGTTATGGACTTTGACGAACGTAACGACTGAAACTGCGATCATTATGGTAATCGTCATGCATTCTCTCCTTATGATTGGTGTTTCGATGGTCATGATGCCGGCCCAGACAAATGGGCTGAATCAACTGCCGAAAAATCTTTATCCGGATGGAACGGCTCTAATGAATACATTGCAACAAGTATCGGGGGCCATCGGTACAACTGTTGCCATTACAATCATGTCAGCATCACAAAAAAGTTATATGGCAAATGCAGAAGATCCGTTCGATCCATCTGCCATAAGCGGTTCATTGACTGCAGGCGTTCAAGATGCCTTCATTTTCGGTCTTGTCCTTGCAATCATTGGTTTGATCGTGTCGTTTTTTATTAGAACAGCACGAGACTAATAAGATATTACTGAAGAAAAATAAATTAGCCAGCAGGGAAAAGATTTTCTCTGTCTGGCTTTTTTGTTTAAAAAAGCAGTAAATAATACAATGCTGAGGGATAAATCGGTTTTTTATTGGTCTTTATTACCATATTTTATCAAAAGGAATAAAATCAGAGTGAATTATTTGAAAATAAACCACTTATCGGATAATCTTACACAGTAATAGTTACTAAAAGTTAGCTCAATAAAGCGGTTAACAGGAGGAATTCAAATGAATACAATAAAAACCAAAATGTTTGAACCTGTAACAATAGGAGCATGGAACTTAAAAACAAGAACGGCAATGGCTCCTATGACTCGGTCGTTTGCCGATAACGAAACTGGTGTTGTGAATGACCTGACCGTAGAATATTACCGAAAACGGGCTCAAGATGGAATCGGACTTATCATTACTGAAGGTGTAGTGATTTCACCAAGAGCAAAGGGCAATCCTGGCGTTCCCGGAATAGTTACTCAAGAGCAAATCAACGGATGGAAAAAAGTAACGGAAGCAGTACACGCAGAAGGCGGGACGATTATTGCGCAAATCTGGCATGTGGGCCGTGCAAGCCACCATGAAATAGCAGGAGGACTTCCTCCGCAGGCTCCGTCACCTATTGCAGCAGAAGGAAAGGTTTCACGATTCGGTAAACCTTTTGACATTCCTGAAGAAATGACAGAGACGGATATTGCAGAAGTTGTGAACCAATATAAACAAGCTGCAAAGAATGCAATGGATGCTGGCTTTGACGGAGTTGAAATTCATGGGGCACACGGCTACTTAATAGACCAGTTCAATTCTGACACTTCCAATAAAAGGACCGACCGGTACGGTGGTGAATTAAAACAGCGTCTGACATTTATGAAGGAAGTGCTAAAAGCAGTTATTGAGACGGTTGGAGTGGAACGCACCCTTATTCGTTTCTCGGCTTTGAAAATTGACCAGCCGTCTTACATGTGGGAAGACCCTGAAAAAGCGATCCAAACATTTATAGAAGCGTTCAATGAAACAGGAGTTAAAATGATTCACCCATCCACGATGGAATTTACCAAACCGATTGCAAGAGGATTGACCATGCATGAATTGGTACGAAGCCACTGGGATGGAATTATAGTCGGTGTGGGCGGGCTTGATCCTGAAACTGCAGAAGCTGCATTGGAAAAAGGCATCATTGACGTTGCGGCGATTGGACGTCCGCTTATAGCCAACCCGGATTACCTGGCACGAATTAAGCAGGATGAAAAACTTGTTGATTACGAGGCAAAGAAACATTTAGGGCAACTGATTTAATAGAGATAAGATATAAGGCAGGCTTGTTCATGACTGGACACCGCACTAACCATACTTCCTATTCTATAACTGATGCGATTCTTCTTCAAGAAGGGTCGCCTTTTTGTATGAAAACACATTAGTGAAAGACCATACTAAAATAAGCCCACCATAGTTGATTCATTGACAGTAAGAGGAATAAATATTTTAACGAAAATTGGTTTGCATCGACTTGTTCCTTCTGCTACTTATAATTCTGAAGGGATTCCGCAATCTTTTTTAACTGAAGAGGAAAAAGAAATTTATAAAGCATTATACTATAAACACCTTTTAAATGATGATATGGAGGGGATGAGCTTTTACAGACTTACGAAAACGGTAAAAAATCAAACCCTCCCATACCAAAAGAAACACCAATTTTATTTTTTTAGATGCAATTGCTGACCAATATAAAAACTCGAAATATACAAAACAAAAAAACAAAGATTATGAGGAATTTGCAGAACAATTAGAAATAGCAGATGTCATAACAATGGAGTCCATTGAAGATGTCTTGAAAATTAGGGTGATTAATACATCCCCAGATTGCATTCTTGTGACATCAGGAGCTACCCATGGGTTGCAACTTATAGCATTAGGGCTATTAGAAGAGGGATCAACAGTATTTTTAAATACACCATCATATCTATATTCCAGGCATGCTTCCCAGTCTGCCGGTATCCATTTACGGGGTGTATCGATGGATGAAAAGGGGATGATTCCTTTTGAAATTTGTAATATAAGAAATTACCAAAATCGTGCTGCAATCTATTCAATTCCTTCTTTCCATAATCCAACGGGTATAGTTATGCCTTCTTTTAGGAGAAACTCTATACTGGAAATGTGATTAACACAAAGACTTCCTCTTATTGAGGACGATGTGTATCGAGATCTGTGGATTGACGAACCACCGCCGCCACCAGAGGCAAGTCGGTTTTGTATGTGGGAAGCCTATCTAAATCTCTTAGTCCAGGGCTTAGAATTGGTTAGCCTTTTCATACTTGTTTAAGAATGTTTAATTAATTCCTTATTAAGAAAGTTGTTGTGTAGGAGTAAACTTGTAGTTTCTTAGGAAAATCGTTACCGAACTTAATATCAATGATAGTAAACCCACGAATACCACGTATTGTGTACCTATTTCTGATATAAATAATCCACCTGCTGCAGCACCAATCGTTGTTCCCAAGTTAACCGCTGTTAAAAATAGTCCATTAGCGAAATCAGGAGCTTCGGGGGCTGAAGACATGATCCAATATTGATTGATATTACCCCCTAAACCAGCTAAAATTCCCCAAATTAACGTAATGATAGCCATAGGTATGGTGAACTGTCCAAATAAGAATAATACAATATAAATGATTCCCAATGCAAAAGGGAAAATCACTACAGATTTGTTCGCATTTTTAGTAAGTAACTTCCCTGCCACAATGTTTCCAATAATATTTGCTCCACCGTATATGAGTAACATTAAACTAATTGTGTTCGAAGACATATTCGTAACAGTTTTCAGATACTCAGCAAGATAACTATAAACACCAAATATTGCTGAGTTTAATAAAATGACAGCCACAATGGAAAGCCATGTAATTGATTTTTTTAATACGGAAAATTGCGCTCCGTAAGAAAGTTTTTCCTTAACAGGCATAGATGGTACAAAAATCAATGTAGCAATGAATACAATAGCATTCACAATAGCAAAGAATGCCATCGCCATTTCAATCGAACCGGCATTAGCAATAAAACTTACGATTGGTACACCAATTACCATTCCCGCAGATACTCCAATAAAAACTTTAGAAACAGCTTTTGGGGCTTCTTCCTTGCTAACTGAGGCTGCAGCTACTGTAAAAGCCAATGAACAGTAAATTGGATGAAAAAAGGCAGGAACTACACGAGCAATTAATGCAAGGGTAAAGTTAGTTGTAAATATGGATACGATGTTCCCCAAAACGAAAACACCTAGTACAAGTAACATGACCATTTTTCGATTTATTCCGGAAAACAATAACGGCATAGTTGGACCAGATACAGCAACAGCAAGGGCAAAAAGACTCACCAGTAATCCTGCTTTTGATACACTGACATGAAAGTGATCAGCAATGGAAGGCAAGATGCCAATAACCCCCATTTCAGTATTAATAATTCCGAAAACACCGATGGTTAATATAAATAGAAGTAAGTTATTTCGTTTAGTCATAAAATAGATATCCTTCTTTCAGGAAAGTGTCATTTTCTAATTACGTAAAGGTGAGTTATTTAAGGAGTTATCTTACCTTTATCAATTAGTCAACTTTTTCAATTGTAACTGTAAAATCACTGTTGATATTAGAAATTTCTCTACTCCAGATTCAATTTTCCCTAGTTTAATAAGCCTATTTGAATATCCAAAGTCCTTATAAAAAAAGCTAAATTCCCCCATGGAGCATAATAAGTGAAGTCTCCAATGGTAGGGTCAAATCCTGATGGTGCCTCTTTAATATTGATCAAGCTCTCCATCCTTATATCCTACAAGAGTAATAATGGTGCCACTCGGAAGTTCCTCTCCGTTCTGCACTGCTTCAATTGCTTCCTTATTATTTACATAGATGTCTTCATGAATATCTCCTTGATCGTAAGTGGCAAACACGATCCCCTCTTCAAGTTCTTCAGGGAATTTAACAAGGTTCGCCCCGGATCCAATCGCAGCATATTCCCCAGACTTAGCTCCAGAGGAATTCTCTTCTTGTTGAGAGTTGTCATTTGTATCAGTATCATTGTTATTGCAAGCAGTAAGGATGAGGGCTAGCAACACCGCAAATGAATGAAATAATCGTTTTTTCATCCCGTTTTCCTCCTCCAAGTTTCGTTTTATTGTCTCGTAAATTCATCGTGACTTGGCTACTATCTGACCACTAATCCAAGTTGAATATCGTTATTTTTATCTTCTCTATTCGTTATATACGCCAAGCATAAAGAACTCTAGCATATGGTGATGATTAACAATACCCTTCAAATCTACAAAGCGAATGAAATTCTATTCAAACAAAAAAGTGTGAATCCCGACAAGATATGCAGGATTCACACAGCGGTTTCACTCAACTAACTTTTGGCACGCAAAGCTCTCTACGATCTTCAACACAAGCCTTATTTTTTCTTCAGATTTTCTTTGAAGAAGGACTCGAGCTTGTCAAAGGGGATTAAATTCACCCGGTCGTACAGATCCACATGACCTGCGCCCGGAACAATGTAGAGTTCCTTCTGTTCGCCTGCTAGCTTGTATGCGTCTTCGCTGAACTCTCTGGAATGAGCGTTTTCACCCGTGATGAAAAGCATGGGACGAGGAGAAATCGTCTCTATGTCTTCGAACGGATAAAAATTCATGAATTTGACGTTACTGGTCAGCGTCGGGTGTGTTGTAAGTTCTGGCGACGAACCTTTAGGCGTGTATTCACCTCTTGGAGTGCGGTAGAAGTCATAAAACTCACGCTCAATGGCGGTAGAGTTTTCATTTAGTTCATGTACCGTCCCACTGGTGTATTTGGTTTTACCGCCTGTGAACTCTACATAGCGTTGCTCCGCTGCCTCTTCGAGAATCTTCTTTCTCTGCTCAAGAGTCTGCGAGTGTTTAAGCCCGTTACGGTTGGCTGCACCCATGTCGTACATACTGACTGTCGCAATGGCTTTCATGCGCGGGTCGATCTTGGCTGCGCTGATGGCAAAGCTCCCGCTGCCACAAATCCCGAGAACACCAATCCGATTCCTGTCAACAAACGGCCGGGTGCCTAGGAAGTCCACCGCAGCACTGAAATCCTCGGCATAGATATCCGGCGAAACAGCGTTGCGAGGCTGACCCTCACTCTCTCCCCAGAAAGACAAATCCAAGGACAAAGTAACGAATCCCCGTTCAGCCATTTTAGTGGCATACAAATTCGCACTTTGTTCTTTTACTGCGCCCATGGGATGCCCGACAATGATCGCGGGATTTTTGGTGTTCTTCTTCAAACCTTTGGGGATAAAGAGATTCCCTGCAACATTCATGTTGTATTGGTTTTTAAACTCAACCTTCTTCATGGTTACCTTGTTGCTCTTGTAAAAGTTGTCTGCTCCATTGGAAATGTCCGGCGTGTATGCAGCGCCAACGCCAGTCTTGGATGCAATGATTGTCGCGGATAAAAGCAAACCCAGTGCTATCACTGTGAGTACACGCATAATAGATTTTTTTTTCATTTTTAAAATAACACCCTTCCTTATTTTTGTTTTGAAAATAATTTTCTTTTGTAACTATCATGGTGTACTTTGATTCGTTCAAAAAAGAAAGCATCATTGATTGATTAATCAACATCTGCTTATAATTATAAATAGAAACACGATGCTCTCAATGGTTAAATGAACGCAATTCGTTGATTACTCAACAAATCAATAAAAATTGTTGATTATTTTTAGGAAAGTCTGGTGACCAAACAATGTCGAAAATAGATAGAAGAATTACCAAAAGCCAAGAAGCCATTAAAAAAGCTCTAATCGAACTGATGTCTGAAAAAAGTTTTGATGACATTACCATTCAGGATATTGCAGACAGAGCAAATGTTAATCGAGGAACCATCTATCTTCATTACTTAGATAAATTTGATCTATTAGATAAAGTCATGGAAGAACATATAAACAACATGAGTAATTTTTGTGAGTCGGCAACTGAAATGGATTATATAGAATCGACTGTACACTGTATGGAATACTTTAAGAGTAATTATTTATTCTTTTCGACGATGTTAGCAAGTGAAGGAGCTCCATATTTTCGCAGTCAGTTCCTTAAGTTCAATATCGAAGAGTTCAAGAAAGATGTGGACATAACAAAAGGGAAAAATGCCGATCAAAATGAAGATGTAATTGTTCAATTTGTTGCAAATGCTTACGTAGGGGTAGTGGAATGGTGGTTAAAGAATGGAATGCCTTATCCACCTCGTGTCATGGCAGAAAAAGTGGGGGATTTGTTAGAGAGAATTATATAGTTACTACTAAAACCTCCCTTAAATTAGTGAAGAAGAAAAGGATAATTTCTTTGGAAGATGCTTTTAATAGGATACCTGTTTCTTACTATTCATTAAAATGTATTTTGTGAATCATTGTACTTAAACTAACGGTTGCTTTAACTGAAGGTTGGAGCTGTCTTTAAGGCGGCTTTTTCTTATGAAACTATCGGGGCAGGTTAGTCCACCAAGCATGGATACTTTTTCAATTTACATATATTGTAGAATGAAGAAATGGAGGAATGAAATTTGAGATTTTTCAAGATGTTTTCTATTTGCATTTTACTGATAATATTCTTAAATGCTTGTAGTTTAGAAACTACAAAAACGAAAAGTGAAATTTTAGAAATACCTAATAAAGATGAATATACAACTTTATTAGTGCAAGGTGTTGATGAGGACGGGGTATCTTCCGAGTCAACTTCAAAGGTCATTACAGATATTAATGAAATACATGCTTTTATAGATAAAGTGAACAAAATGGAAGTTGTGCAACCTCCTAATAAGGAGTTATTGGAGAAGAGTAAAGAATTAAATAAAAAAGGGAATTACTTTTTTATATTATCCGATAAAGAAACAATGAATAACCAAGTATACACTATAAATTTTTTTAGTGATGGAAGGATTATGTTTCAAGAACGGATCGGAAAGAAGCAAGAAGAAAATGGAGCAGGACAGAAAATGATGTATTTATCAAAAGAAAAACATTCTGATGTTCTTCCTGAAATGAAAGAATTATTAAACATTAAGTTTTAATGAATCATTCCTCAACTACGAGGTCGATAGTTTAACAAAGGGTTGCTGCGGCAACCTTTTTCTTATGGCACTAAAGGGGCAGTATAGTTCAATAAGAAAAAGATGAAAAAGTTACGTTTTTTCCATAAAATCGAAACTGAATCAAACAACTTTTTAAACTCTAGAGAGCTATTGTGTTACTTCTTATTTTTATCTAAACATTTCTGTACAAAAGCTCCTATAGCAATAGCTCCATGACGTAATTCCTCCATTAAGAATGTATATTCTAAAAAAGTATAAAATCAACAATATAAGGGTTTTATTTCTTTTTATGGTATTATATACAAATAATCTCATTCAATCAAAGAGTAGTATTTTTTGAAAGTATGATAAATATAAACGAAGAAATGATTATTAGGAAGGTGACGTTATTGGAGAATACTTGTTCAAAATGTAAGACAGTTATGGTAGAGGCTAAACTAGATAGTTCTCCCATTAGAATTTACAAATCAGGTGAAAAACCTAATGTTAATACGATGAGTAGTATAAGTCCTTGTTTTGTTTGCCCTAATTGTGGGTTTATAGAGCTTTATGTGAAAGAGCTTGAAAAATTTAATTTATAATTCCAGGACCTTTCTATCTTATAAGGCTTTAATGGAATAACGAAAACAGCTGTTTCCCAAGTTATTAAGTAGTTTGGGAGGGTTTTAAATGGAACGAGTAGGTAGTTGGTCTAAATTAATTATAATTTCAATTGCAATTGTGGTAGTATGGTTTTTCTTATTCGGAATACGACTAATAAGTTATTTTACAGCTATAAATGAAAGAGGAATAAGAGCAACGGAATGTGGGACACAGGGCTGTAGTAATGCAATATTTTTATTGAATACAGTTTGGACATTCTCATTTTTTATTGTTATTCCACTTATTATTACATTAGTTCTTGTGATTTACTGGAATTTAAAGAAAAAGAGTTCCTAAAGGAGTGCTATAGCATGATAAGGGCTTGCCGGAGCAGCCGTTTTAAGGTTTTCAGATTTAGTTCAAATTGGGTCCTACTAAAAGTTTGGTCACAGTAATGAGTAGCATTGTCGCTATTTTTATTGGACTCGCCTCGATTTTTATTGTTTTAGAATATGTGCAGAAGCTAAAGTTTGCTAAATTTCAATCAAGTAGCGTTAAACTATATCTAGCACGTGCTGGTGTAGGTACAGTGCTCGCTTTTATATTGGCAGCCACATTGTATTTTATTTTGAGTTTAAGTTTGGAATATTTCTTCTAAAGATTACTTAGTACCTGATTCAGGAGAAATCACGATATAATAGTTAATTCTGTGTATGAAGGTGCTCCTAGTGTAGTTGATCTCTATTCAGTAAGCACGAAAGGTTAAAAGATAACCTTATATTCTAAATCCACGTCACCATGAGGTGTTTTTTTTGCTGATTCCTAGAAATTTTAATTATGTAAAGTAGCTGCCTGTTGTTTGAACTAGTTCAGATAAAGGCATCAAATAAGTCAATATCAAATGTTAGTTTTTCTTCTTCAACTAACAGGTACTTACTTCATTAGGGTTGCTGAGGCAACCTTTTTTTATGCAACAAAAGGGGCAAGATAGTTGCATAAAGACATTGGATTTTTATGGTAAAATAAATCAGGGAGATGGTTATTTGAGTATAGAAAAAAGAGGTTCGAAAAATAGACAGGCTATTATTTGGGCTATAATCACTATTGTTTTATTTGCAATTTGGCTTTTAACAAAATAATTTTTATTCAACTAAAGGTGCGTTAGCTGAAGATCAGAGCTGTCTTTAAGGCAGATTTTTCTTTATGCAACTATCGGGGCAGTCTAGTTTAAGGGATGATTATCACACCTCATATTTAAATAATATTAATATATACTTGAATTTTATTTAAATATACCTTAATTTTATTAAAAAGTGGGGTGGAAACATGAATCGTGAGGATGTACCAGCTTGGATTTTATCTTTAGATAAAGAATCTATTGAATTTATAAGAAAATTCATTATAAATTCTGGGTCTTTAAAAAATATATCTAAAATTTATAATGTCTCCTATCCGACAGTAAGGGCTAAGTTGGATACATTAATTAAAAAAATTGAACTGAATAGCAAAACAGAAGATGTAGAGTTTGTAAATATGATTAAAAATTTTGTTATTGATGAACGGATGAGTTTAGAAACGGCAAAATTGATTATTGATAAATATAAAAACGAAAGGAATGATGAATAATGGATGAAGTTTATAAATGGTTAATAGCCTTTGGAATATTAGGGGTTCAATTTTTTTTATCTAGAAGAACCAATGTTTACTGGGGAGCAATTTTACCTGTTCTGTATTTAGTTTTTATTTTTGAATGGTTGTCCAATAGAATGGATAATGGACATCCTTTTCACACTATTTTTGTTGCATTTACTGGATTGATGATTTTATTGGGAGGCTGGGCTCAGGGAAGAGAATCTCTAAAAAATAAAAGAATGAAAGAATTAGAAAAAATGAAGTTACATGATATTAATTGACGAACACAAGAACTTTAAAAATGATTAAACTTTTTTATAAAAAAGTTAATCTATCATATTAATTTAGACAAATATTTTATGGGAATTCAAGGTAAATAGGGGGACGAATGATAAGAACACTTAGAATTATAGGGATACTATTTGCAATAGTTACGGTTATTCTTGCTATATATTCACTTTTTGTTAGTGAGGCAATAGCATTACGATTAATTCTTTCGTCTTGGGTGATGGTTTCTATGTGTCTGTCTTTAATATTCAATGGTTTCTACTTTCATCTTGAGAAAAACAAGAAAGGGAGTTTAACACTTATAGTAATGGGCTTCAGCATTCTTGCACTTGTTTTAATAGATTTTATTTAATATTCATTGTTTAACTAAAGGGTGCGTTAGCGCCATAAGAAGGCCGCCAATTGGAGGCTAATGTACTAACTTTTATATAATCATACTTTCAAATTGTAGTAAAAACACCCTTATAAATAAGGGTAAGGTTAGTAAATGAAGATATATTATAGTGCTAGGTAATAAATGTTAGCCATTTTAATTTCCAAAAAGGATTTGTTACTAAACAATGAATAAAGATAAAGATAAAGATAAAGATAATGATAATGATTCATTCCGAGACATGAATTTATTTAATAAGATATTTGTCGTTACAGCATTAATATTCCTTGTTATTCTGTCCATTTCTTTTGTTTTAGAGAGTTTTTTCTTAGGCATTGCAGGTTTTTTCAGTTTATTCGGGGTGCAGTATGAATCTCTTTATTCACTCTTAATTTTTGTTTTGTTTTTCTTTTTTCTCGGTTTTATATTTGATTTATTCTCTATTGCCTTCATCAACTTATCATCATTATATGTGTTAGGTAAATATAAATTATTTATCACACGTATGGTCATTGATTGCACATTTACTTGGCTGTCATTACACACAGTAGATGAATTCATGAATAGTATTGCCATTCCAGTGACAACAGAAATCGGTGCCGTTCTATTATTCTTCTTTATTGAAATTGCCTTTGAAGATAAAGAAAAAAATAAAAAGTAAATCAATAACCCAATAAACTCGCCAGATCCCATATGAAAGGCGAGTTTCCTGGATTAATAAATGCTTTTTTACCAACTTCTTATTAATAATAAAAGCAATGCATCCATCAAAATAAATCATTCAAATTCAAGTAAAAAAATACCCTTATTCAGCTAATGAAATAGTTAACTAGAATATTAAAAAGATTTGTCCCAGAACTGATCCTGCTTGTAATTGAATAAGTTAGGCAATTAACGCCCTTTTAATATCAGTCAAACTCATTGACCTTATTGAACTATAGGGAGCTTGAGTTGAACAACGGAGGTAGCTGCGGCACCTCTTTTTCCTATTCCAAAGTTAGTTTGTGAAGGATTGTACTTAAACTAACGGGTGCGTTAGTTGCTTAAGGAAGACGTTTAAATGACTTATTTCTGCTGATGGTTAAAGAAAATTTTAACACCGTCTGAATAATAGGACGGTGTTAAGTGTGTTTTATAAAAGAAAAATTAAATAACTGTATTGTCACCGATCAGTAAGTTAGTTAAATGTATGCTACTTATGCAATTTTTTGAAATTAATGATCTTGAAAAAAAGTAGAAATAGTAGATAACTAAGCAAGGAAATCGTTAAAGATATAACCAATATCACGATTGAATTTGTAGTCTCATTTTGAATATATTTAAATGTAATTAATCCACCGTACCCCATAATAATACCGGATAAAATAACTTTGATAGTATCGATTAGGTTTAAATAAAGCCTAATTAATTTTTTAATTGAAAAGAAATGAAGGGATGTACCTAAGGTCAATCCTATATTTAAAGATAGGGCGACTCCATAAATCCCTAATTCAGGGTTTGAAGCCAGAAAGGCTATAGAAATTAAGGATATTATTGAAGCCACTAAATTATTTATCATGACAGTATTCGCTTTTCCTAAACCAATCAGTACTGCTTGAAAGGGAGTACGGAAATAGTGTAATAGAAAGAATGGCCCCATGATTTTAAGAAAAGCACCTGCTTCCGGTGACTTATATATCAGAGTCGTTAAGGGCTCTGCAAAAACGTACAAAAGGATTGTCCATGGAACACCTACAATCAAAGCTATGTTAACAGCTTGTTGAATTCTTTTCTTAATAAGAAGGTGATTATTATTCTCTTTCGATTCACTAATGGCTGGTACTAAAGCTACTGATAAAGAATTAGTTACAAAACCTGGAAGAAGCATTAGAGGTATAGCATATCCCATCACAATACCATATTGTTTGGTAGCTAAAGCCGTTCCAATACCGGCCAGAGCCAAACTTTGTGTAATCAGAATGGGCTGAATAATTCCTATCAAAGATTGTATTAAGCCGTTTCCAGTTGTCGGCAGACCAGTTTGAAGTAAATCGAAGAAAACTTCCTTACCTTTGCTGAGCTGTTTAATAAAGGAATGGTGTAATTTGAATTTTTTATGTTTGGACCATTTAAAAACAGAAAATAAATATAGTAGAGAAAATCCTTCTCCAATAATTCCACAAAGAACTGCCCCAGCTGCAGCATATTCGATTCCGTAAGGAAGAAGCCACTGAACTAGAAAAAATATAAGCCCAATTCTAACAACTTGCTCAATTACTTGGGATAGCGCAATTGGCGTCATGTTTTGTTTGCCACGGAAATATCCTTTTATGACTGAAGAAACTGCCACAATAGGGACTATCGGTATAACGGCAAGTAAAGAATAATAAGCTCTTTGATCTGTTAAGAAGTGTGAAGATAATGCCTTAGCACCGAAAATTGCAATAATCATTAAAATAAAGCCCAAAAAGCTAGTAGTTACTAATGATACAATCAGGATTTTTTTTACACGTCTATAGTTTCCCTTTATTTCAGCTTCAGCAACCAGTTTAGATATAGCTATGGGAAGTCCTAACGTAGTTAATGTAATTAAAAGACCAGTAACAGGCATTGCCATCATGATAAGTCCGACGCCTTCAGGACCTATTACATTTGCTAATACTATTCCGTTAGCGAATCCCAATATCTTTGTAATGAATGCGGCAACTGTTAAAATCATAGTTCCTTTAAAAAGAGTTTGTTTAGTCATCAATTATTCACCCTTTATCTTGTCCATATTTGAATATATGCAGGATAAAGGTAAACTAGCTTTCTATATTTTTCTTTTTGTAGAACTAACGAGTATTTTTGGAGATTTGAGCATAAAAAAACACTCATCTATAAAATGAGTGTCAGGAGGTCGAGGGTTAACACCGATATTCGGTGCTTTTTCTTACGACTAAGAGATCAGTAAATTATTTTACTTTAATGACTCCACATATGAATGAACCATTTCTGGGGTAACTAATTTACGAGTAGGTATTAGCCTTTGGTTTGCAAGAACATTGATTTGCATAGTGATTTGATTAATATGGTCTGTTGTAAAATCCTTTTCAGCCTTACATAATTCTATAGCTCCTTGAATATAATCTTCACGTTGTTGGTCTAATAGGGAAAATTTAGTAAAAAGTTGATTTTGTTTTTGAGCATGTAACGTAAGGGCTTTATGTACACTCATTGTCCTTCACTCCTATAATTTTTTTTTATTTTTCTAATAGCTACTTCTATATTAACATCATCATTTTTTTAGCAATAGCAAAAACTATAAAAGATAAATCCAAAAGGTAGTTGTTTCACGCATCGGATGTGATTATGAATACGGACGAGTAAGCACCATTGATCAATCATTAGATTTACAGGAAGAGAAGTTAAAAAAATATGGCTGTGAGAAGATATTCATGGAGAAACAAAGTGGTGCTAAAAGTGATCGTGAGGAACTGATTAAGGCGCTAGACTTTTTAAGGGAAGGAGACAAGCTGGTTGTTTACAAAATAGACAGACTAGCTAGGAGTACATTTGATTTACAAAAGATTGCTAAGGAACTAGAGAACGGGGAATAGCTTTAGTATTCATCAAAGAACAGATTGATTTTAGTACACCATCTGGAAAGCTAATGTTTACTATGCTGGGGGCTATTGCTGAGTTTGAACGTGATTTAATCAAAGATAGGACCACTGAGGGACGTGAAAGGGCAAAAGCTAAAGGAACTCCATATGGGACGTAAAGGAAAGGACGAGAAGGACGTTAAAAAGGCTTTGAAGCTGTTTCAGGAGAGAGAATCTAACGGATTTAAGTGTAAAAGAGATAGCAAAAAATGACAGGAGTTCCACTATTTAGCTAAAGTGAAAGAGACGAGACTTTAATAGTGTTAGCCTTTTTCTTTATGCAACTACCGGGGCAGGATAGTTTAATAAAGAAAATAAAAATAAATCCCCTCTACAGAATGGTAAAATAAGTTAAGGGGGAGGAAGGTAATGAAAAAATATTTTGGAGTTATTTCATTCACTTTAATAATGTTGGTGATTGGATTCTTTGGTATGGCTATAACATTTATCATTAATCCTGAAGTCTCAACGTTTCGTTTATTAATGATAACAGGAATTATTTTATCTTTGATTTTTGCTGGATTCAGCGAAAAGGGATATTGGAAAAGGGTATCTTTAGGTCTTAGTATTTTAGTTGGTTTATTTTACTTTATTGGTATTGAAGCAATGAGATTTTTATTTCAAATGTTTATTTAATTATAGGGTGCTTTACTTCAATAAGGGAGTTGCTTAGGCAGCTCTTTTTCTTATGGAGCTAATGGGGCAGGTTAGTTCATTAAGAAACTGTTATAATTTGGAGATAGGTAGTGCATGAAAGAATATTCGAGGAAATGGGAGACAATTTAGTGAATAAAAAAATGGGTCTATTAGGATTGGCGAAAGAATTAGAGAATGTTGTATTGCTGAAACATGGTCCACTGCTTTCTTTATGGAGGGGAGAGTTAATATTTTGAGGTGGTTCTTTGCTATAATATTCATTTTATTTGGGGCTTTTTTATTTTCATTATCTATTGATGGTATGGGGAATATAGGACATATAATTGTGAAAATTATTGGATTTTGGAGTTTATTAATTGCTGGATTCATCGTCAGAAACAAGAAAGAAAAACAACAACGGCTTAAACAATCGGGCGCGATTCTTGAACAAGGTTCGCTTTTCTTATAGAACTCCCATGAAAATTAAAAAAGCTCAAAATCCAGAAAAAATCACAACAAAATAGGCCCAGTAAAAATGCTTTTTTAAAAAAAGGCTGAGCCTTATGAGTGATCTGATTGAGTTTGGTAAATCGTTAAACAAAAACCTCCAATTATAGCAAATTAAGTAGAGGCTAGCGCGACGACCAAAAAAGGATTAATTCCCCATGAGTGCTACCCATAAAGGGCGCGACAGTCGGTGGTACACCGTGGACGTCGGAGTCAGACTAACGGATGGGCTCAAAGGCACCATAGTTCAACGACCTTCTTCGCCAGCCATTAAAACATTATCGACATAGAGACCAATTTTCATTCTCTGTGGTGAAGCGCTGATTTTTGCGCTTCATGGATGGCTAACGGGTGCATTAGTTCTATAAGAAGAAGTAAAAAAAGTCGATTCCTTAACGTAGAAGAGATCGGCTTTTCAGGATGGAATTCTCTGTACTTATTTCGTTTTAACTTCCATACTTTATGTATGTAGGATATTCTTATCAATTTTCCCCATTACTTTAACTCGTAGGAGCATTAACTTTAGAACTCTGCTAATGGATAAGCAAGTTAATAATTGTACTTAAAAATGGAGTGATACGATGAATAAGACGTATGATGTCATCATTACCGGTGCTAGATGTGCCGGCTCTACCCTGGCAATTTATCTTGCTAAGGCAGGTTTCCATGTGTTGTTAGTGGACCGATCGACTTTTCCAAGGGACACATTATCAACCCATACCTTTTTCAATAATACTGTCTCTCTTCTTCGAGAAATAGGTGTCCTGGACAAGTTATTGGAAACAAAGGCACCACCGGTACGGGATATTAAATTTCAATTTGAAGATACCGTGATAGAAGGTCTCATCCCTAAGGTTTACGGAGAGGACAGTTGTTATTGTATTAGAAGAACTTATCTCGATCATATCCTACTTGAACAAGCCAAATCTCAAATGAATGTAACCGTTTTAGAAGGATTTCGTGTGACGGATGTCATCCGTGATGACGAAACAGTAATAGGCGTGAAAGGTTTAGGCGGCAACAACGAGAAACAAGAATTTTTAGCTCGCCTGGTAGTCGGAGCAGACGGCCGATCCTCTATTATTCGCAAGCTGGTAAAAAGTGAACTCAAAATAAGTATTCCGGCAACAGTCGGCATCTATTTCGGGTATTTCTCTGGATTTCGCCACGATAATGTCCCTAAATTTGAAGTATACAAGATAAAAGATAACACAGCCATTCTCTTTCCGACGAATGATGATTTATATGTTATTGTCGGTATTTTCCCATTAGAAAATAAGGAATTGATAGAACGGTTTAAATTAAATCCGGAGAGCTGTCTACGCAATCTCTTAACAGATAACTTTCCGAATACAACAATTGGGGCGCGCTTGAAAAATGCAGACCTAGTAGAACCGGTCAAAGGCATTCTAGGATATGATAATTACTGGTATAAAGGAATGGGAAAAGGATGGGCGTTGGTTGGAGATGCAGTTTGTTTTAAAGATCCTGGCATGGCGCAGGGTATCCATGATGCTATATGTGGAGCACGTTTATTATCCAATATTCTATTAAAGTATAAGGGACAATCCGATCAATCAAATCAAATGTCTGAAGAATATCAAAAGGCAATAGAAGATGAGTTTATGGTTCGGTTTCACATGGGATGCCAAATTTCGAAGAATGAACGCATATCTGAACAACAGGATGCTGTCAACAAGCTAATCAGTTCCCATCCAGAGGCTATAGAGAAGTTTTTAGGGATTTACAATTACGCAAACGAGCCCGTTGTTTTAGAAAAAGAACTCGCACGAATTATGCAGTCGATCTAGCAATGATTTTTAGAAATTAAGTGATTCAAGTACAAAAATAATATTACAAATAGGTGCATTGCAATCATAAGGGTACCTATTTTACTAACGGGGCAGGTTAGTTTAAGTACAATCCTTCACAAGATCATAGAAAAGCCTATCTTCTGGACTTACCCTGTCAATAGGTCTGTAAAGAGTGATTCGAGGATTTTAGGGAAATGTTTCAATGGAAAGTCGGTAAATAAACTTGGTAGAACGAGGCATTATTTGAAAAAAGGCATCGTAATTTAATCGTTACTTTTGTACAAGTTTGTGAAAAAGTGTACTTAAAGTAACGGTTGAGTTAGCGCCATAAGAAGGCACCTGAAAAAAATTTTCGCTATCGATTTTACAAGGACACGAAGGATATTGACATCCTGCAACGGATTCTGCATCATGCCATCCTTCGTGATGCTAGTAACATAATGATAACTGGCTTTCCATGTTTCAAGCCAATTTTCAATCGAAACTAAATTGGAGAAGAGGATAATTACTGCTCTTTGGAAATATTATTATTTCTTTTCTTTTTTACTAAGAGAATGATGGCAATGACAAAAGTAATTGCGCTATATATCCAGGTAAACATAAAAGCAAGGCCCAATCCGATATTGGCATCCATATAATGGCCGTTAATATGATCTATGACCTTATATAGAAGTGGAACACCTCCAATTATGAGCAAGGTCATCAAGAGAACATTCTTTTTCGTATTCCTAGTTGATAAGAAAATAATAATAAAGGAAAACAAAAGAAATATCTCCGAAGCTATCGACAAAGTTACCAGATTGCTCATAAGAAATTCACGCCTTTTCATTGTTGTTTATAATCATGGAATTCATTTTTATGTGTTCTGTAATATCTATGTTTCTTTCGGATCCTTTTTAATGATTTTGCGCTTCCATACTTTAGGACTCCACCACGATAGATTTTTGCTGCGAAGGGATTGTAGCATTCATTAATCTCACTAATACAATGCATACAACCATTTTTAAAATTCATCGTGCTGTGTTCTCATTTATTTTTGCATTTGTAACATTCCTTGCAGGATCACTTCTAATCCCCAACGAAAACGTTCTTGTTCTCCAGAGAATAATTCCTCTTTTAAACTAGAGATTATTGGATATTCCTTAGCATCCACTGATTGGTAAGAAACGTAAAGGGAATCCATCGCAGTTCCATTCTGTTTACGTGAAGCTTGTTCGAATGCCACTGAGGTAGCATAGATAAATAGTTGATCTACTCCCCACGCTGCTGAAGTAGAATGAATTCCACCCGCATGAAGCCGCTGAAGGATATATTCTATCATTGCTAACGAGTTAGGTCCTATTGGAAGTGTCGTTAAAGCAAGTTCAGCGATCCCTGGTGATTCATAGAGAGTTATTAGATAAGATTCTAGTGCATCAAATAACTCATCTTTCCAATGCCCATCTTGGTTATCTGACAAAACAACTTTTTCGAGTCCATAATCTAACACATACGCTCTTAACTCTTGAACATTTTTGACATACACATATAGAGAAGATGGACCCGTATCTAACTCTTTGGCAATTTTACGCATGCTCAGCCCAGAAAGACCTTGGTTCTTTAAAATTTCTAACGCAGTTCTCACAATAAGATCTTTGCTTAATGGATCCTTAGCAGGCCGCGAACGACGGCTAATAATCGTGCGTTCTGATTTATTCATCATTCTTTTCCAATCTCCTTTATCAAATGGTGTCATTTATATTGTTTCATTAAATCCATCCATTTAGCTGCGGCATTATCTGAAAAACAAAGCTTGAGGTTCGCATCTGACTCTTCGGCGGATTGGGAGGAATACACATACATTTTTTTCTCGTATCCTTGAATCGCCTGATCAACATTCACATGCTTAACAATTGACAATGCCAATTCCGCAGCATCCCGCATTGCCAAGTTTGCGCCTTTTCCAGCAAAAGGCGACATTAAGTGTGCCGCATCCCCAATCAGAGTTACACCTGGTTTATGAATCCATTTAAGGCCAATAGGCAACATATATATACGTCTTGGGAGTATAGCTTCATCAGCCAATCGGATATAATCTTTTAGAGACTCATCCCAATCATTAAAGTACTGAAGCAGCTGTTGTTTAGCTTTATCAGTTTCATTGAACGGGATTTCACAAGTATCTAGCCAGTTGTGGTCAACTTTAAATGATAAATATACACGAATATTCCCATTTCCATTTAGCTGCGCAAAAATACTTTTATGATCAGAGATGGCAAAGAATGTTCCATGGCCATTAAGCTTAGCAATACCTGGATGAGATGTTGCTACATTTTTTATATTTAGCTCAACCATGCTGAGTCCAGTATATTCAGGTACGGAATCCGTTACAAGAGGGCGAATACGTGAAAAAGCGCCATCGGCAGCTATCACAAGATGAACAGTATCAACATGCCCATTCTCAAAGTGAAGTTCATGTATGCCATTTTCTAAAGGAACGGCATGTGTCAACTTATGTCCCCATTGAATACAAGTTGAATCAACAGAATCTAATAATAACTCACGAAGTGTTCCACGATCGATTTCAGGACGCTTTCCATTATTTTTATCTGTAACTTCATCCAAATAGACTTTACCCGTTTTATCTACAAGACGAAAGTCTTCTCCTTCATATCGAGCAAGCGTTTGGAATTTTTCAAATAAGCCAGCTTCTTTTAACGCCCATTGTCCGGAATTCTCATGAAGGTCTAATGTACCACCTTGTTGGCGGCTAGTGGGAGACTCTTCTCTTTCATAGACGACCGTTTTTACACCATGTTTCTGTAAAATGCGAGCTAATGTGAGGCCGCCTGGACCTGCCCCTATAATAGCAATCCGTTGTTCCTGTATTTCTTTTGTTTTCATTATCATAATTATCAACCCCTATAAATTAAATTTTAAATGTCTTGTTCTATTTATAACTTAACGAACGGTGTTTGTAAAGAACAGTGTTCGTTATATTTGGTGGTAACTTTTTAAGTTCACGTTTCTCTACTAACTAAAGAGCTGATTTATCAATTATGTTCTTAAATCTTAGTTGCGAACTAATATAAGTTTGTGAAAAAATCTACTTAAACTCCCATGAAAATTAAAAAAGCTCAAAATCCAGAAAAAATCACAACAAAATAGACCCAGTAAAAATGCTTTTTAAAAAAAGGCTGAGCCTTATGAGTGATCTGATTGAGTTTGGTAAATCGTTAAACAAAAACCTCCAATTATAGCAAATTAAGTAGAGGCTAGCGCGACGACCAAAAAAGGATTAATCTCCCATGAGTGCTACCCATAAAGGGCGCGACAGTCGGTGGTACACCGTGGACGTCGGAGTCAGACTAACGGATGGGCTCAAAAGGCACCATAGTTCAACGACCTTCTTCGCCAGCCATTAAAACATTATCGACATAGAGACCAATTTTCATTCTCTGTGGTGAAGCGCCGATTTCGCGCTTCATGGATGGCTAACGGGTGCGTTAGTTTAAGATCACAAAGGGCTGTTTAGACAGTCCTTTTTATTATGCTAACAGACAGTTTAGTTGAAGAAAAGAAGCTAACATTCCACTCGAATTTATTTTGAGGTGAGTACATTATATAGAAAATTTTCAAAGCAGTAGTGGAACAATTGCCCTTCTTCTAAAAGAAAAAGAACGGTAAATAACCGTCCTTTAAGTAGTAATTTATAATTTTGTTTCACCTTCAATGACAGTTAGGAATCTATTATTCCAAATAGATTCATGATGATTAATAATATCACTTGCATTTAAAATTACACCATTTAATGTACTATGTGTCTTTTTAAAAAGTAGATTTTTTTGATACCCTAAACTAAAGGCAGCTCTAATAGTTGTGTCAAGACAAAACTCAGTCTGTGCTCCTGCAAAAATAAGTTGTTCTATTTTATTGGTTCTTAAGTAATCTAAGAGCTCAGTTTGATAGAACGAATCCCATTTTGATTTTTTGATAATTTTATCGGTAGAGGATACTAATAAATTTTTATGAAGTTTCCAGTCATTTTCCCCTTCAAAAAGTGCGTCTTTTTCGTTTTGACTAGTATGTTGAATAAAGATAACCTGTATATTTTTTTCATGAGCCTGCTTAATTAGCTCGTTTATATTATTAACTAATTGCTCATTATTAAATAAATAGTTTTGGGGATAATTAAAGAATATTTCTTGCATATCAATGATTATTAGAGCCTGTTTCATCAAATAACACTTCCTGTTAGTTTCTTTTTAAATATAACAGGTGGAAATTAAATATTGCAATAAAAGAAAATGACCTTGTGGAACTAACGGGGCAGGATAGCTCTACAAGGATTTGTTTATTTTTATCTTTTTAAGAGAGATGTTTTTGGAGGGAATTATGAGGGAAATTACTTTGTCTAATGGAAAAACAGTTGAAGTCGAATGTTTAAGTTGTGCTTTAACAAGTGGGGAAATAGATCCGGATGGTGGTGTAATAGTCGAAACTGAATACTTTCATGCTCACCAAGACGTTGCATATCCCATTAAAGGTTTAGTAATTTTAGCATCTAAACGCCATATTAAGTGCTTTGACGAGTTAAATGACTTAGAAAAGGTTGATTACATAAACTTATTATCTAAGATTAGAAAAGCTCAAAGGGAAGTATTAGGGATTGAACATGTTTATTACTTTTATAATGAAGATACTACCCACCATTTTCATACTTGGATGGTTCCTCGATATGAATGGATGTACGATTTTGGACGTTCGGTAGAATCTGTTAGACCAGTTTTGCTCCATGCAAGAAACAAATTGAATAATGATGAAAATGTAAAAAGTGTAATTGATGGAATTAAGGCTTTAAAAAAAGAACTATACACTTAATCCTTCCTTGTCCCACTAACAGTTGCTTTACTTCGATAAGAGAGTTGCCTTGGCAGCTCTTTTTCTTATGGCACTAACGGGGCAGGTTAGCTCCATAAGAAGTGGACCGATATGTAATAAATTGTTAAAATTCAATTAAAGAGAAGAGGAGAACAGAACAGTTGACTAAACAGATGCATTGAAGGAGATAATGAAATGAGTTTTATAGAAGCAGATTATGAATGGTTTAAATTTATCAATAGTAAAGTCCAACAATATCCATTATTAGATAACATAATGATTTTCTTTGCGGAATATGTTCAATATGCTTTTGTTTTATTAATTTTGATGTTATGGCTACTAAATAAAAGTAATTTCCGTGTGATAGCTTTTCAGGCTATGTTTTCATTTACATTGGCTTATTCAATAAACAGAATTATTGAGTTATTCATTTATAGAGAGCGACCGTTTATATCGCATGAAATTATTCAACTTATTGAGCATTCTGCTAATTCCTCTTTTCCAAGTGACCATGCTACATCTGCAATAGCAATTGCTGTTACTCTTTGGCTATCATCTCATCGTTTTAAATATTCATGGTTTATTCTTGCGATAATAGTAGCTTTCTCAAGAATATGGGTAGGGGTTCACTATCCTTTAGATGTAGTTGCGGGAATTTTAAATGGAGTGATAATTGCAGTATTTACACATTACCTTTTGTTCAAGGTAAAACCCATATCATTACTAATAGAAAGACCAATTTTCCAAGGACAAGGTGGATGAAAGATTGGTTAGCTATGGAAAATTATATAGTCTTTTCAACTAACAGGTGCTTTATTTCATCATTATCAGGAGCTGATCAGCAGCTCCTTTTTTCATATGCAACTATAGGGGCAGTTAGTTGATCAAATATGTTTGAAACTTAAAGTTTCTTATTACGTCTATAAGGTAAGAAAGGATGTCGATATATGAATTTTAGAAAGGGATATTTTATTTTAATTGTGATGCTATTAACTTTATTAATAGGTTGTTCTATATCGCTATCCGATAATAAAGATGAACAATTCACCCCAGCACAAACAGACATAGTAAGCAAACACGATGGTATAGAGAACTTAACAAGGCTTAAAGATTTTATTCAAAATGTAAGTAAAGGGAAAGAGGATAAGATACGGGTAGTCTCCTATACTAAAGAAGGAGACCCGATTATTAGTGATATAACATTTAATGTAGAAATTCTTGAAGTGACGCGTGATACCACAAAAGATGAATATGGAGATAATACAATTAAAACACATCAGTGCAAAACTATCGAAGTGATTAAAAATGAGAACAACCAAGATGAGTATGTTTTAACAGGCTGTTCTGGCTATGAAATACCTTACTATTTAGGAGTAGACTAAGAAAACAGGTAATTAATTGGCCTTAATCAACTAAGGGTTCTTTAGCTGAAGGGCGGAGCTGTCTTTAAGGCAGCTTTTTCTTTTTGGAACTATCGGGGCAGTTTTGTTTAAGAAGATGTTAAAATAATTTTAAGGGAAATATTGGATTTACGGATATTAAGAATTATTTTGTTGTTTTCTAAGGAGGAATTCTAATGAATCAATTATTAATAATTACATCAATAATCCTATTTCTTCTAGCGTACCTTGTAGGAGTAAAAAAGCATACTTGGCTATTATCTGGTTACAATCAAAAACGTGTAAGAGACCAAAATAAACTGGCAAGATTGGTAGGCTCTTATAGCTTAGTAATTGGAATGATTATGTTCGGTGGTTCTTTTATTGACCGTCCCGATACACAAGTTTTATTTCCTATTATGATAATTGGTTATGTAATTCTACTTGGATATGTAAATACAAGAATGGTTGAATAATATTTGTTGTGTTTGACTTTCTTATTTTCAATATTCTACAATCGGGCGCGATTCTTTAATAAGAATCGTTTTTCTTAATGAACTAACGGGTGCGTTAGTTGAAGATCAGAGCTGTCTTAAGGCAGCTTTTTCTTCTTTAACTAACAGGTGTTATTGTTTAATGAAAACTCTACTAATCTAGTATAATAGTTCTTCTTTTGACTATACTGTCTATTAATATGGTATAGATTGGAAAGAAACAGGTATGATCTTAACTGATGTATGGGGTTTATATAAGGCAGATAAGCAAATCCAAGGTTATTCTCAACAAACATTAAAGGCCTATTATGTCCAATTTAACTTGTTGGTGAATAGTTTTGGAAATATATCCATTCAAGAACTTTCAACTAATTCTCTTAAAGCTTATCTGGGAAAAGCAGCTGAAAAGCTTAAGCCATCCAGTCTGGGTCACAGAATTCGATTTATTAAATCTTTATTTAGATGGGCTCAGGATGAACATTTAATTAATGGAAATCCTGCTTCCAAAATCAAGGAACCAAAATTAGAATTAAGGGTACCAAAATACTTGTCTGAAGAGGAAATTGAACATTTGCGGGAAGCTTGTCATACAACATTCGAAAATGCTTTATTTGAGTTTATGTATTCAACAGGATGTAGAATTGGTGAAGCAATAACTCTAGATAGGGCCTCAATCAATTTCTCTAATCAATCAGCAATCGTTTTAGGTAAAGGGCGTAAAGAACGAGAAGTATATTTCAATACTCGTTGTGAAATATGGTTGAAGCGATATTTAAGTGAGCGAAAAGATCATGAGGAAGCACTATTTGTGACAACACGCGCACCCCATCGAATGAGTATTTCTCAAGCGAGAAACATTATAAAACTGGTAGCAAAGAGAACGGACATTAAAAAGAGCATTCATCCCCACCAGCTTAGACATAGTTATGCCACAAATTTATTGAATAATGGAGCGCCTCTAGAAGTGATTCAAAATTTAATGGGTCATGAAAAAAGTGAAACCACAAAAATATATGCATATCTAAGTGGTGCAATGCGGAGAGACTTGTATAGAAAGTATTTTTAAGGGACCAAGGTCCTTTTTATTTTGTTCTTAATAAACTATCGAGTGCGTTAGTTGAAGAAGAACCCCAAAAAAGGACCTCCCAAAGTCCTGTATTTTTTACTGATTGTAAACATTATCGTTTAACAGAGCCTTTCATAAAAACGAAACGTATAGTGGGAATTCCTTTATTGTCAGAAATCCCTAAAAAAGATTAAGTTTGCTGAAGGTATGTTTCTTACGGTTTGAATCCTTATGAATTCATTTAAATAACAGCTTTTAAGGTAAGATTAGATTATGTCACGTTTAGTAAAACTTTTCACACCGTAAAGTAGTAGAACGATGAAGGTCCCAATTAAAAGTGTGTAAAATAAAATATAAGATTGAATAGGCGATTCATCCTCCGGTGACATGGCTAACATAGGTTGTGTCCATGGATATATCTGTCCAAGTGGTGTACTGGCAATAATAATGGAAGGAAGCGTAAAAACAATGCTAATAGCAAGTGGTATTCCATATGTTTTAGCTCGGATGGATATAATGAGTTGTAGCAAGATCAAAGGTAAACAAGCAAAAATCCCCCTGATCACGAACCCTAATATTGTAATAATAGGAGGACTACCTTCCATTCCTTCCATATAACCAAATCCAACAAAAAAGATGAATAAAATTAACATTGTAATGACTACCATGCGGACCACTGTTAAGAATTTCCCTAAAAAGATGTCTGAGTGTTTGATTGGTAAAGCTAAAAGTTGTTTCCATCCTCCTCCGACATGTTCTCCCCGACAAACAAGTGCTGCATAAATGCCCACCATAATTGGCAATACAAAAGGGCCCATAAACAAGGCAACTTGTGTCCAAGCTTCTACCCATGGATTATCTCCAGGACTCATAAAAAGATCATAGTTTTTAAAGAAATTAGTATATGCTAGGAGAACACCTAGTAAGGGGCCTATCAAATAAAGTATCCATAACTTTGAGCGCTTTAGTTTTAACCGTTCAACAAATAAGATGTTTTTCAAGTATTTCCCTCCCTTTTTACAAAACATCGCGTTTAGCAAAATGAATAGATCCTATAAACAAAAGGATTGTTCCTACCAAAAGACTGATGATAAGGTAGGCTGAAAAATCGGGATTATACGCTATGCCTTCATACTGTAAAATAACCGTTGAAGACTGACTAGGATAAGCAAGTGGAAACCATCTCGTCGTTTGAGAAGCAGCCAAAAACAGGCCCATCATGGCTGATACGGATCCAATAAGAATCGAGAATGCCTGGTTTTTAAAAATCATGGATAACCATAGCTGGAAAGCCAATATAGGCAACACTGTAATCAACATGCCGTAACAATCGCCGAGCAACAGCCCCCATGGCAAACTTCCTTCAAACACTAACATCTTTCCTAACAACACCATGCCAACTAGAAAAATAGAAAGAGAAAGGAATAAACTAACCACTAACCAAACAAATTTACTTAAATAGATTCGAACTCTTGAAATGGGTAATGACAGCGTTTGTTTCCATCCGTTCGCCTGATGTTCGATATTTGCTATTATTGACGCAGCAAGTGTGGCGGCTAACGGAAAACCAAGGCCGAATAATAAACTATTATCATACAATAAATACATCCACATAGAGCCGGCATGGAACATTTCAGCTTGTTTTTCCACATACTCAACTCGATATGTGAGATTCACCAATTCATATGCCAAGATCAGTAAGGGGACCAATAAGACTACAATAAATAACGAGGAACGTTTTAGCTTTATTTGATCCGCCCATAATATCTTTTTCATAGACTTCCCTCGGTTCCGGTTAATTCCAAGAAAATATCTTCGAGCGACCGTTTAACTTCTTCAAGCCGATACACAGATACTCCCGAATGCACAAGAATGGAGTTAATCTCTGAAACAAACTCTGGTTCTGTTTGGGCCAACCACAAAAAGTCTTTTTGCATTTCAACCTTTAATCCTTTCCCTTTTAATAGTGTCTTTGCTTTGATTACGTCGCTTACCCCGACTTTTAATAATGGTTTACGTTTTTGTCGTAATCGTTCTATCGAATCTTGGAAAATCATTTTTCCGTTATTAATGATTCCTACTTGTGTAGCCATTTGATCTATTTCACTCAACAAATGACTGGATACAAGAACACTCATTCCTGACTTTGGTAATTCTTTTATCAGCTCTCTCATTTCTTGGATGCCCGACGGATCCAAACCGTTTGTGGGTTCATCCAAAATCAATAAATCTGGACTGCTTAACAGAGCTGCAGCAATCCCAAGACGCTGCTTCATTCCAAGGGAATACTCTTTTGTTAGCCGGTTAGCTACTTTAGTTAATCTGACAATTTCCAGAACTTCATTGACTCGTTTTTCGGGTATATCCCGTAACCTACGAATGGCCTCTAAGTTTTCGTAACCAGTTAAGTTGCCATAATACGTTGGAGACTCGACTAGTGACCCGATTCGTTGTAAAATTTGCAAACGATTCTTGATTAGGTTCTGGCCAAAGATTTCAATACTTCCTTTTGTTGGTTTAATCAAACCTAGTAACATTCGGATTGTTGTTGTTTTACCAGCACCGTTTGGACCGAGAAAGCCGTAAATTTGCCCACGTTCGATCCGTAAATTTAACTCATCTACGGATGTGTGCTTCTTATACTTTTTGGTCAGTTCGTTCGTGACAACGATTTGATCATTCATATGCTACTCACCTCACTTCTATCGTAAACGAAAGTTTTTAAACACGAACGAAACTCTTACTAAACATTTGTTTAACGACTTTCTAGGAATATTTCTATTTAATATGATAAGCCTCAATAACCACAGGGTTATAAAAAAATTGAATATTTAGAATCCTGAACGGGGTATTAATTCTTTTCTATAACTACGTTGCAAGCCAACCCTTTCATGTAAAATAATAAGATAGAAGGGGAGGATACATATGACTTTCAAGCTCGAAGAGCATAAAATCCTGATGGTTGATGACGATCAGCATATCCTAGATTTATTAATAACTGTCTTTGAGAAGGAAGGGTTTCATAATATCTTAACAGCCATTACAGGAACCGAGGCCCTCTTAAAAACAACACAAGAAAATCCGAACATTATATTGTTGGACGTTATGCTGCCAGACATTGATGGCTTTACTCTATGTAGCAAATTTCGCTCGCATACAAATGCCCCCATACTGTTTTTAACAGCAAAAGCAACAGATTTAGATAAATTGCAGGGGTTTAGTTTTGGTGGAGATGACTATATTACGAAACCCTTTAACCCATTAGAGGTTGTAGCTCGTGTCAAAGCTCAATTAAAGCGAACTCCTCAAGTTTCCTCATCTCACTCTCTAAAGCAGGTGTTTGATTATGACTATTTTAAAATAGACCCCAATATGGGAAGACTTATTGTTGATGGAACAAGGATAGAATGCCCAACCCAAGAGATGAAACTTTTGCTCTATTTTTGTAAACACCCTAATCAAATTTTGAGCAAACATCAACTTTATAAAGATGTATGGGGGGAATTTTATGGTGGGGATAGCACCGTAATGGTACATGTACGCCGATTACGTGAAAAAATAGAGGCAGATCCAAGCAGACCTAAATGGATTAAAACAGTTCGGGGATTAGGTTATATATTTGAAGCTGCAACAAGCGAGGATATAAAGTGAAATTAAGAAATCGAGTGGCATTTTACTTTGTATCACGTCTTTTCTGGCTCATGCTTATTTGGGGTTCACTCATCGTGATTAGTACGCTTTTGTTCAGCTTCTTTCTAGGGCATAACAAAATTGAAACTCCACGCTTATCAATTAGCAAAATTGTTGCTGATACGGTTGTTAGAGATCAACAACTTTCAATCAACTCGAAAACAAAGGAAGATTTATTAAAGAACCAGATGTGGATTCAGGTATTAGATGAACAGGGAAATGAGATCTTCTTCTTTAATAAACCCAAAACCATACCGAATCATTATATACCTGGAGAGCTAGTATCAGATTACCTATATCCTGCCAAAAAGGGGTATCAATTATCTACATGGTATGAAACCAAAAACAATCAAGATTTAACATGGGTGTTAGGGAAACCAATGAAAAGCAATAATCCATTTCTTTATTGGATGAATAATCTGTGGATTCTTTCCATCATTGTAATAGGAATTTTAATTGCCTTATTTTTCGGGAAACAATTAGGTGCTCCATTGCTGTATATGGTTTCCTGGATTGAAAATCTATCTAAAGGAAAATATGAAGAACCCTTTGGAAATTTTCATTTTAAAAAACGCCTACTCAATAAAGCCGAATATAAAACATATCAAGAATTGATGCAATCACTTTCTAAACTTACATCAACCCTTCAGAAAAACACAGAAGAAAGAGAGTTATTAGAAAAGACACGGGAAGAATGGATGACAGGCGTATCCCATGACTTAAAAACTCCTTTATCTGTTATTAAGGGCTATACTGTACTATTATCTTCAACTGAATATGATTGGGAACAAGATAAAGTGCGTCACTTTGCTAGAACCATGGAAGAACGTGTGGAGTATATGGAGCAACTGATTGAAGACTTTAGCTTAACTTTTCAATTGAAAAATGAGGCTCTTCCTATACAACGTGAAGAAAAAAATTTAGTAGAAGTCATCAACAACGTTTTGGAACAACTGAAAAGATTGCCAGAATCAGAAAATAAGATTTTCTCTTTTGAACCTAACAATAATACAATTATTTTTAACATGGATGAAAGATATTTAAAGCGAGCAGTTGAAAATTTAATTGCGAATAGTATCAAACACAACCCTCCAAATACTAAAGTTAGAATCATATTACATGAGGATTCGCTTGAAAGAGAAATTCAACTTACAATCGAGGACGATGGGGTAGGAATGGACCAAGAAACAGTTGAACGCTTATTCGACCGTTATTTTAGAGGAATAAGTGCTTCTTCTAATATTTCAGGTACTGGTTTAGGGATGGCAATTGCAAGACAAATTGTTATAGCTCATGATGGTTATATTGAAATAGATAGTAAACCTCAACTTGGTACCAAATGTAATATTATTTTTCCACTAAAACGGGGGGTTAGCTGAAGATTAGAGCTGTCTTTAAGGCAGCTCTTTCTTTATGCAACTAACGGGGCAGGTTAGTTCAACAAAATTATGATTTAACTCAAAAATACGATTATAAGTGTAGCTTGATTCAGGCTTATATCTAGAGAATCCAAATATTGGTATGATACAGTAAATATAAGGAATGTATAGATATCATAACGAGGTGGGACGAGAAATGATAAAGGGTCTTTACGAGGCACATTTACCTGTAAGTAATCTTGAAAACTCAATGAAATTTTATAAAAAGTTAGATTTAGAAATTGCATATCAAAATGATAGATTAGCTTTCTTCTGGATTGAGAAAGGTAAAAGTTGGCTTGGTCTTTGGGAAACAAACCATGTAGAAATTCCGTACCATCCTTCAATACGACATGTAGCTTTACAAATAGATATAGAGGACATGACATCAGCAAAAGATTGGTTAAATAGTAAAGGAATCGAAGTTCGTACAACCTTTGACTTAACTGAAGAACAACAACCTTTAGTTCTTGATAACAATCCACAAGCTCACGCAGCTATTTATTTTGATGACCCAGACGGAAATGCTCTTGAATTGATTGCTCCTTTAAGATTGGACTTTGAGGAATATTTTGGAGACATGTCATTAGAGGATTGGTATAGACGAAATACTGCTCACAACTAATTCTGCTCTGCTTCAGTAACGGATTATTGAGTTTAACAAGGGGATTGCTGTGGTAATCCTTTTCTTTATGCAACTAAACCAGCTAATAGTTAGTCAACATTTTTCAATGAAAACTTAAAATATTTCATGCTATACTAAATTTGTGCATGCCAAATAACCTTCCAATGAACCGTATTTGGAAAGTTTTGTGCTATTTAGTTATACTTTTAAACTAGGTTAGATCTTGGAAAGTCGAGTTATTTTGTAATAGTGCATAAATCCATTGTAGAAGCTTATTAGACATGCTATCACAGCTACTTTAAAGGGCTTTCCTTCTTCACGTTTCTTATCATAGAACTCTCGTAATCTCTTGTTCCGAGGGATGATTTCATCTGTCGTTTTCTTCTTGCGACAATCACGAATGGCACAACGAACGGCCATATATAAGGCATGTCGTAGTCTGCCAGAACCTCTTTTGGTAATCCTATTTACTGTGCCTTTAAATTTACCTGATTCAAAGATACTTGGATCAATTCCGGCAAATGCCACTAGTTTTTTAGGGTGATTAAACCGATCAATCTCTCCAATTTCAGAAATAATCGTTGCAGCGATTTTTTCACCGATTCCAGGGATGGATTGGATAATCTTATATTCTTCAATTTCTTTTGCCAAAGCATCTATCTCGTCTTCAAACCTGGATAGGTGATTTTGGTATTCTAGAAGCATTTTTATATACATCTCTAGGCTTAAAATGTGACTCTGATATAAAGTTCTCTGAAAAGGATTTCGAGCTGAGGCAGCCATAAGTTTCTCTGCCTTTGTATTCGCCCACTTTCTAGAACGACTTGGACAAAGTTCATTAATCCTATTTGCTACAGTTTCTTCACCGACTGCTAATATGTCTTCAGAAGTAGGGAATTCTAATAGAGTAAGCAAAGAAACAACCGAATACAAATCTCCAAAAACCCCTCTATATTCAGGAAATACTTGATCAAGAACAGCCTGAAACTGTAGTTTTGTTTGTACATAGATACCTGTTATATTTGCATGTTGTCTTGAAAGATTACGAAGATTTAAGAGTTGTATCCCTCGTTTTTTATAAGGCTCTAAATCCTCTTTATAGTACAGCTCGCAGAGGTGACGTGCATCGATTAAATCTGTCTTTACTTTCCGTAAACTAGAGCTCTTCGCACGATAAGAAATGAGTGGGTTAACGATAATTAATAAGTAACTTCTCTCCTCAAAATACTGCACAATGGGCGTATGATAATGCCCAGTAGACTCTAAAACGACCGGAGGTCGAATTCCTGTTATGTTTTCTATCTCTCTAAGATATTGGTGTAAGCTCTCTAGTCCTTCAATGGTATGTGCTACTTTAAAACTTCTTTTATAAGGCTTCTTTTTATCCAAGAACGCTTGAACCTGACTTTCACCTTTCGCTACATCCAGACCAACCACTGGATTCATTTTTTATCTCCTCCAAAAACATATTATTGCCGGTAACCCCTAATCCTTCTTGCAGTATCATAGCTTCGCTTGTTATACGAGATCTTGGTCCCAACCAGCCAAATCATGTTTAAGCAAGTAGGGGGCGAACTGTTTAGTTGACGGGGTCCAAGCCCCACGGGCAGGAACGTTCTACCCCAGCTACCGTTATCATATATCGATATAAAAATTGTTCAACCAGAAATATCTGGCTGACCTTATAATACGAAGGGGCAGGATAGCTCTACAAGGGTTTGTTTATTTTTATCTTTTTAAGAGAAATAATATTATGTTTTTGGAGGGAATTATGAGGGAAATTACTTTGTCTAATGGAAAAACAGTTGAAGTCGAATGTTTAAGTTGTGCTTTAACAAGTGGGGAAATAGATCCGGATGGTGGTGTAATAGTCGAAACTGAATACTTTCATGCTCACCAAGACGTTGCATATCCCATTAAAGGTTTAGTAATTTTAGCATCTAAACGCCATATTAAGTGCTTTGACGAGTTAAATGACTTAGAAAAGGTTGATTACATAAACTTATTATCCAAGATTAGAAAAGCTCAAAGGGAAGTATTAGGGATTGAACATGTTTATTACTTTTATAATGAAGATACTACCCACCATTTTCATACTTGGATGGTTCCTCGATATGAATGGATGTACGATTTTGGACGTTCGGTAGAATCTGTTAGACCAGTTTTGCTCCATGCAAGAAACAAATTGAATAATGATGAAAATGTAAAAAGTGTAATTGATGGAATTAAGGCTTTAAAAAAAGAACTATACACTTAATCCTTCCTTGCCATTAAAGGGCCATTTAATTGAGTAAGAGTACCATAAAATTCACCTTTTTTATACAGCCATCTGGTGCTTGGTCGTATGTACAACGATGTATAAAAACCTGTATTAACGATAAAAAATAAACAAAAGCCTATCCCTTGAACTGCAGGGGATTGGCTTTTTTGCTAACTTCATATAATAAATTTTTATGTTAACTAAAAATGCATATTAGATAATTTCAATCAAATTCCCGTCTCTCTGACACAGTCTGCAAATGCAGCGAACGTTTTGCTATGAAACTGTTCTTTTCGGGAAACCAGTCGCGTTGTTGCGAATCGGTACTGTTCCGGAACCGGATGAGCCCGTACGCGATCATCGCTCACAGCAACGGCCGATTTGGTTAGAAGCGTGTACCCGATTCCTGCTCGTACGCAGTTCAGCATCGTCTCCAGCGTGCTGATCTCAACGATGTTCGTGGGGGTTGCACCGATGCCGTGAAGCCAATCTTCGATGATTGCACGTAAAGGGCAGCCCTTCGAAAACACAACCCATGCTGCATTCTCAACGTCCGGAAAAATTGAAGGTTCATTTCCATCCGCGGCAGTCAGAAGGACGACTTCTTCTCGAATCTCATAGGCGACTTGCAACTGGGAAAAGTCAAATTCGCCAGTAAAGAAAGCGCCATCCAACTGGCCGTTCAACACTTTCTCGTAATTAAGCGGCGACGTCCCAGTGATCAGTGATAACGCAACTTCGGGGTATTTGCTTTGAAACTTGGATAACGCGCGAATAAATGGTCCAGAGGAAGCGACCGTCTCCACAACACCGATCACAAGCGGTCCGCATGGGTAATCTGGTTCTTTTACAGCCCTCATGGCCTCCTCCATCTTAAGCAAAATATTCGAGGCATAATTGCTGAAGACGAGCCCCTTCTCAGTTGGTATTACGCCTTTCGGATTTCTCTGAAAAAGCTGGGTGCCAAGCTCCGACTCCATCTTGCGAACCCGCATTGTAATGTTCGACTGAACGTAGCCCAGTTTCTCTGCCGCGCGGGTTATGCTGCCCTCTTCTATGATCGCCATAAACACTTTTAAATCGGTTAACTCCATAGAAAACCCTCCAATTACACATCAATAATTTTGATGGATATATCATTATTAATCATTTTATTATATGGAGTTGATAGAATACAATAATATTAATAAAACAAATCGCGTCGGTGGCAAAAAATTGCGCTGCCACGGTAAACTATAGGAGGAATTCAATATGAGTAAATATTCCAATCTTTTTTCTACCTTCCAATTAGAGTCCCTGAAATTGCCGAATCGGGTGGTATTATCGCCAATGACCCGAACAAGTGCAGAACCGTCCGGGCTCGCAAATGAACGTATGGTCCGTTATTATACCCGTTTTGCGAAAGGTGGTTTCGGTCTCATTATCACGGAAGGCATCTATCCCGATACAGTGAACAGCCAAAGTTATGAGAATCAACCCGGCATAGCCAATGATGCACAAGCTGAGTCGTGGAGACCTGTCGTTCAGGCGGTTCAACGCGAAGGAGGAAAAATTGTCGCACAGTTAATGCATGCGGGTGCACTTGTTCAGCATGACAGATTTACGCCAATCGCTCCGTCAGCAGTAAAACCTGTGGGTAAGATGCTCGAAGATCATGGAGGGAGCGGAGAGTTCGCTGTTCCGAAAGAGATGACCCAAGAGGAAATCCGCAAAGCAATCGACAGCTTCGCACAAGCTGCTCTCCGTGCTAAGCAGATTGGCTTCGATGGGGTGGAAGTCCATGCAGCGAATGGCTACCTTCTTGATCAATTCATCACCGATTATACGAACCATCGAACAGACGAATATGGCGGTTCAACGGAGAGACGAATCCGCATCGTCGTGGAAGTGCTGGAAGCCATTCGTGCTGTCGTCGGCCCAGATTACATAGTAGGTGTTCGTATCTCACAAGGGAAAGTAAACGATTTTCATCACAAATGGGCAAACGGAGAGACGGATGCGAAGATTATTTTTGAACAATTAGCGGCTGCATCCCCAAGTTACATCCATACGACCGAATACAAGGCGTTTGTCCCGGCTTTCGTGGAGAACGGACCGACGCTTGCCAAGCTAGCTAAGCGATACAGTGGCCTTCCCGTCATCGCCAATGGCAAATTAGGAGAACCGGAGGCAGCAAAGCTCCTCATTGAGTCGGGAGATACTGACCTAATCGCTATCGGAACGAGTGCATTGGTCAATCCGGACTGGGTGAACAAAGTACAAGTAGGTAAAAAGTTAATCCCTTTCGACCATTATTTCTTGCACCCTATAGCGACACTGAAAGAAGAAGAAGTTATAGTCTGAGAAATTCCAGTCAATAAAGTCTGATCGTTTATAAAAAAGTTTAATCAAAATCCTGTATGAATTAATACAGGATTTTTCTTTTTTACTCTTGTTGATGTTGTAAAACTCCAGTCATGTTACTCCATTAAAGGGCCATTTAATTGAATAAAAGGTTGCATAAATGCTTCGGAAGTTAACAACTTTATTTGTAATCAACAGCTTTAAGGACGGAAGTTATGCCACTATAATTAGACTTCATAAGGGGGGCGACCTGCTTGGAGCAATCAAAGTATAGAGAACCCTGCAAGGTAAATGTTTACAAGTATATACCACTTAATTAGTAAGTATGGGTGTTTAAGAGGTCGTGAGTTATTCATTACAGAAAAAAAGATTCCGATATTTTCCGCCAGGAACCAGCAGCTGCCTCTTCGTAGTTGGATCAGTTTAACTATGAGCAAATCGAAAAGACATGGATTAAATTTTTACAAATCCCTAAAGATAAGTCATTTGAAGATCTAAAGAATGTTAAAAAACCTGTATTAACAATTATTAATTCATTAGATTCAATACATCCTGAAAAATATGGAGGTTTCAATAAAAGTCATCTTCCATATACTCTTTTGAAATCTATACCATCAAATCAATGTCAAAAACAAAGCATAATGAAGAACTGATTTTCAGTATCAAAGACTTTATAGATAAAGTGAAATGATTTACTATTATGATATAAACCTTGTTCACGTCAAGGGGTTATTTTTCTTAAATAAACTAATGTATGTGCGATTCTTCAAGATGAAGAACGCCTTTTTTTTATTTTAATAGTAAGATTGTGATAAAGTGTACTAAAACTAACGGGTGCTTTAGTTCAATAACAGGGGTTGCTTCGGCAGCCTTTTTGTTATGGCACTAACGAGGCAGGATAGTTGTAAAGTGCTGTATTTATTAGGTGTGCTTTTATTTTTAAGAAGTATTCCATTTTTTTCTTGAATCTATCTGCTCGATTGTTATACTAAGTGCAATAATCCCGAGAGTAGAGTGATAATTGTGAATATTGATTTTCTTCCTGATGACTCTTTTATTGAACCAAATGGTCAAAATATTGATGAAGTTAAAAGTCTAATTAGTAAAGTTATGGATTTGGTTATAGAGAATTCCACTAATTCTGAGCAGCGTCCATTTTTAGCTCAAATAGAAAATTATAATTTTGATGAGTTTTCCATAGAAGGGACTCCTACTGAAGATATTCTTCTACAATTACAAGAAATTTTAAGAAATTCAATGAATCCTCTAACTCCTAACTATATTGGTCACATGGACTCGATGCCAACTTTAATTTCCTGTTTGGGTGAATTTGTAACAACGGCTATTAATAACAATATGTTGAGTCTTGAAATGTCACCTGTATTCTCTCAAATGGAAGTTCAAGTGCTTCAAAAAATTGCAAATATGTTTGGCTTTGATGAAAAGGGTGGGGGAGTAATGACTAGTGGAGGGAGTCTTGCTAACCTTCAAGCCCTTGCAGTTGCTCGGAACCATAAATTACAAGTAAAAGAGGCAGGATTAACTGGACTAATAGGTCAACCAGTTATTTTAGTATCGGAAGCGAGCCATACCTCTCTTCATAAGGCAGCAATGTTATTAGGATTAGGTACTTCTAGTGTAATCGCTGTAAAAAGTAATCATAATTCTCAGATGGATATCTCTGACTTAGAGGAAAAGATTATTAAATTGTTAGAAGACGGGAAAAAACCTTTTGCAGTTGTGGCAACGGCTGGAACAACTGTAACGGGTAGTATTGACCCCATCTTATCCATTGCAGAAACAGCAAAGAAGTATGGGCTCTGGTTACATGTAGATGCTGCTTATGGTGGGGCATTAGTATTTTCAGAAAAGTATCGTCAATTACTTTCTGGTATTGACAGGGCAGATTCTATAACTTTTAACCCTCAAAAATGGATGTATGTTGCAAAAACATGTGCTATGGTTTTATTTAAGAATCGTGAATTGTTGGAAACGGATTTCCGAATTTCTGCTCCATATATGAATGATACAAATTTTACAAATTTAGGTGAAGTTAGTGTTCAAGGCACCCGTCATGCTGACATTTTAAAGTTATATTTGTCGCTTCAACACATTGGATTAAAAGGTTACGACCAACTATTGAAGGAAAGTTATTTATTAGTTGAAGAATTTGTAGTACAAGTTAAAAAACGCTCCTACATAGAGTTAGCAAGTGAACCTGATACAAATTTATGTTGTTTTAGAGGAAGACCAAAATATGTCGATTCGAAACAATGGGACCAATGGAACTTAGAATTGCAACAGTATCTGCTTAATGAAGAACGTGTATTTTTCTCCTTGCCAACTTATAGAGGAGATCGTTGGTTAAGAGCAGTTCTATTAAATCCTTATACTCCAATCTCAACTATACAAAAAATATTTAGTAAGATAGATGAATTTTATATAAATCACCATAGTTATAAATCTAAATCCAATTAAATTAACTGGGTGCTAAAGTTCAATTAATTGGATTTAATTTTCAACAAACGTGTGGATTTTTCAATAAGAATCGCTTTTCTTAATGAACTAACGGGTGCTTTACTTCAATAAGGGAGTTGCTTTGGCAGCTCTTTTTTCTTATGGAGCTAAAGGGGCAGTTCTGTCGCTAAATATGGTAAAATGAGTAAAAAAAGAGGTGCAATATGAAGGTGGTTCTTCAAGCAATTATAGGTTCAATTTCAATTCATGTAATCTATGTAGTAGTTATGATGTTAGTCGGTTATATAAAAACAAAAAACTATAAACCAGATATTGAGAGTGCATGGGATACAGTAGCAACCCTTCAAAACGAGGTAGAGTTTGGGAGTGTTACGCCTCCTTATTTTTATGTATTATCATTTTTAGGAGTATCTGTAATATGTGGAATTGTAATTTTATCGTATGAAAAGTTATTGAACTAACGAGTGCTTTACTTCAATAAGGAAGGTTGCTGAAGCAGCCTTTTTCTTATGGCACTAACGGGGCAGTTTAGTTCAGTAACGTCGCATAAGAGACATATAGTGAACAAAAAAAAGACAGTGTACCACGCTGCCTCTTTTTGTATGGGTTAAAGAAAACGAAGAATTATTTAATCTTCTCTAGTGAACAATTATTCTATGTTTTAATTCTGAATTCATATCTAAAACACCTATCACAATTTGATTATCTTCCGTCAATGTTATGTATCTGAAATAATCATCATCAGAAATCAACAAATCGGTGTCATTCGTCGTTTTTTCCATTTTGGCAAATACATCTACTGTGTACTCAAGGTGAAAAAAATCATCCAATCCCTTGCTTGAGTTACCTACCCAGGTATACAGAAAATCTCTCAGTGTGATTTGTTCAATCACCGATAATTGTTTCTTGAATTTTAACTTATCTACTGTAACGCTTATCATCTTTTAACACTCCTTAACGAGTATTAATTATATACATTGAAGTCTCCTCCAACAATGCTATTTGCGTAACAATCCGTTTACAGTTTAGTTACTATACTAAAGGGGAAGGATAGTTCAATAAAAAACTTGGTTTTTTATGGTAAAATATAAAATATTGTTGGGGAGGATTACTTGGAATCAAATATTATGGTTTTATTCGTATTTTTAGTTTGTATATGTATTAGTTCGGTTCTGAATATACTTTTTAAGATGACAAAAAAAAGAGATTGGCTTATAACATTCTTAATAAGTTTAGGTTTATCAATAATAATAGTTCCTCTATTAAATGGTGGATAAGAGCTGTCTTTAAAGCAGCCTTTTTCTTTATGCAACTATAGGGGCAGGTTAGTTCAACAAGGAATAATGCATTTGAAATAGAATTTATATAGTACGTCAATTAAGGAAGAAGGCTGAATGATATTGATTAATACAGTTTTTTCATATGTTCTTCTCGGTGTGATAATTTTCTACGCCTTGGAATGGGCAGCTGTTGGTTCAGGTTTTAAGGTACTAATTGGTGGGTGTTTTGGTTTACTTTTATATATAGCTATTCATTTTAGTAAGAACAAAAAAATAATGAGTGATATGGAAGAGCTCGATGACAGGCAATAATATCCTAACAGGTGACTTACAATAAGGGAGTTGCTTTGGCAGCTCTTTTTCTTATGGAACTAAAGGGGCAAGTTAAGTGCTAACCCAAAAAGTTCCATTTGTCCATTGAGCAAAGAAAATAATTACGGTAATGTTAAATTCAAGGGTTAATATGCTAAATAAAAGAGGAGGAAAAATCATTAATAAGAAATTAATTTTGGTAAGTCTAGTATTTATGTTTTTAACTGCTTGTTCTAATACTCCTAAAGATCCAGAAATATTTTCAACAAATAAGAAAGAAAAGGAAATTGAATCATTGATTTTTAAGGAACTAGACAAGCAGAAGGTTGACGTTGTTGTAGCTTATGGAATATCCACAGAAACCAACTCAGTTAATTTGGGGATTAGAACTTCAAAAGAAGATTACGATAGTACAAAACAAAATCTGGAAAAAATAGTGAATGAAACTCTTACTAAAAATGGTATAGAAGGTTTAGCAGTAAATATAAAAAAGAAGTAAATTAAATTTGTTGAAAACTGGCCGATAAAAAACGATTTAATGAATTTGTGAAGAAATCTACTTAAACTAACGGGTGCTTTAGCTGAAGATCAGAGCTGCCTTTAAGGCAGCCTTTTTTAATGGCACTTAACGGAGCAGGTTAGTTGTATAAAACAATTATTAATCTATAATTGGTAATATATTCATAATGGTAAAGGGGTTGGGAACTTGATAGAAGGAATATTTGAAGCACATTTGCCTGTTAAAAATTTAGATGTTTCATTGGAGTTTTATAAAAAGTTGGGTTTAGAATTTGCATGGCGTGATGAAGAAACTGCTTTTTTTGGATTGAAAAAGGAAAAAGTTGGTTAGGTTTGTGGGAGGGAAATGAGTATCAAACGCCATACCATCCCTCCTTACGACATATTGCTTTTCGAGTTTCATATGAAAATTTAAAAGAATCTTTAAAATGGTTAGATTCTATTCAAGTTAAAGTCGTGCCATTTGGTAGTAGAAAATCTATTGAGCCATTTATTAGACCATATTCAGAAAATACTTCCGTTTACTTTGAAGACCCTGATGGTAACAGTTTAGAAATGATGTGTTATGTTGAAGTTCCTAATGCTTTAAAACATATTACCGATAAACTGTCCTTTGAAGATTGGGAGGAATTAGCTAAAAGTACATTAAAAAAAGAGAAGGCATAATTATTTATTTTGCTAACGGGTGCGTTAGCTGAAGATCTGAGCTGTCTTTATGGCAGCTCTTTCTTTATGCAACTAAGAAGAAAAAAATGATAAACAGATAAAATGGAATAATATGGAATATTAATGTATAATTGGATTGAAATTAGAAAGGGTGGAAAATAGGGGGTATGAAATGAAAGGCTTTTTTAGATTATTTATAGGAATGTTTTTAATTTCTATATTAACAGGATGTATAGGAGAAGATTATGATGTTGGTGTTCCAACTGCTCATTTATATTCAGAAGACCTTGCTACATCTGTGCAATTAGCAGAAGGAAATGTCAGTTGGAGTTCATCAAGTGGAGATGTAGATCAAAAAATAGATGATATTCAAGAATTCGGATTATCACAAGAAAAAATGAAGGTTACTGCTAACGAAAAAATTTCCTTAGATTTTCAAGAGAACGTAAGAAATAGTGGAGATATTTGGACAGACCCAAAAATAACAGTTGCCCTACTGAAAGACGAACAACGAATTGAACTCGAATTGCATGAAAATAGGGAATTTCAAATCCCCAATAACAAAGGGGGGTACGTTTTAGAAGTTGTATTCACAAGTTCAAGAGGTACTGCCCAATATGTAGGGAATATCTTAATTCAGTGATACAAAAATACCTTATTTTTGAACGGAAAAATATTAGAAGCTTGAAGATACATTTTCAAGCTCATTATAAGTGTATATTTGCTTAGTTTTTCACCTTAGAATGCGGTGTTTGATACCATAAACGCTTATGATTTATTCAAAATCAACCAAGAACTTTAAAATAGCCTTTTCCTTATCTAGAAACGGGGCAGCATTCCTGTATTAACTGAAATACTAAAAAGTTTGTGAAGAAATCTACTTAAACTAACGGGTGCGTTAGCTGAAGATCGGAGCTGACTTTAAGGTAGCTTTTTCTTTATGCAACAAAAGGGGCAAGTTAGTTCAACAAGCTGATACTCTAATAAGCCAGTGAAAACAACATTTTCACGTGGTATATAATAAAAATGTAACTATCCGAACCTTTTAAGAGAGGCGAATAACATGAAGGTAGAAATAAGCTACTTCCCTCCAGAAGAAATAATAACTGAGCCTGGCCTAGAAGCCACTTATCCTTTTGAGATAACCGGTGAGTTCAAATATATCGTAGAGTTTTCTTGTTATATTGATGGGGATTTTACAGATGCCCATGAAGAATTCTTTTGCAATTGGCTGGAGAGCCCAAATTATTACCCTATTTATTCACTTGCGGAAATCTATGATTTTCAACTAGAAGAGTATGAAGAGCTGTTTAAGAAGCAAAATATAGAGTTCAATTATATGAAGGGGAGTAGCAAAGACTCGTTCTTTGTAAAGGCAATTATCCGCAGCCCACAGCAATTTAAACAATATTATCCTTATTTACACGGGAATGGGAGCATGTTGAACTTATCATTATGGTCCTTAAAACAGGATGTCTTCAGACTAGAGGAAAGGGAACATGAGTCACCTTATCCCGTAAAAAGGACTAAAAATAACCGAACAAGACTTATTAAACTAAAATGGATAGCCAATACCCTGATAGCAATTTTAAATGAGAGTTCCACTATGTTTTGGGTAGGGCATGATGGCGATTATATATCCGCATTCTCAAATGATGAAAACTTTTCAACAATAGACTCTCTTCAAAAAATAATGCCAGAAAAGGTTGAGCTGGTGACTGATTATGAATGGGAATAGTGTTTTCCCTTTCCAACCCTTGTTGAACCAACGGGTGCTTTATTTCATTATCAAGAGCTGATCAGCAGCTCTTTTTCTTATGGAACTAAAGGGGCAGGTTAGTTTAAGTGAAGTAATTTATAGTTTGGTTTTATTATTTGTATAATCTAAGGCTAAAGACCGATATTAATTTAGACTGTAGAGGTATAGTAATAATAATCAATAAATGTTAAAATTTTCTTGGTTTAGTAAATGAGTGTATGGTTCTGATTCTTGGAGGGAGGACAACAATTATTAAAAAAGTTTGTATGAAATTTATATTTGCTTTTAGCGTATCTATATTTTTATTCGGATGTAGTATAGAAAAAGAAGACTTGAAAGAAGACCCTGGGCTTGATAAATCCCAAAAGATAGAAGTATCGTCAGAAAAAAATCCAGAATTGGTTTTAAAGGTTATAGACAATCAAGAAGATGTAAGTGAATTTATTAATACACTTGAAGTTGATAGATGGAGTATTGCAGATATTCCTTCAAATTCGACAAAAGGGTATATTTATAAGATGTACCAAGAGGGTACAGTCAAACTTGGAGAGCCTATTACAGTTAAAAAGGAACTTAAACAAATCGCTACAATTATTACATATAAAGATAGTCCTTATATCGAACTTAAAACCAAGAAACTAAATTTGAATTTTAAAGTTCCAAAAGATGTAGCAGAATACCTATCTAATAACGATAATTAAAAACATAACCATACATCAATTTCGTCAACAGTACGTTATATCTTTCTTATTGAATTAAACTAGCTGGTAGTTTGTGAAGAATAGTACTTAAACTAACGGGTGCGTTAGTTCATTAAGAATCACTAAAAATAATCAAACTATTTTTAAAAAATTGTAAACTTAATTACTAGAAAAGAATCCATTTTGATCAATCTTTTTTCAAAATGGATTTTTTTTATTTACACTAATATGGGAGTTCAAGAGGAACGTATGATCAATCTTAATTTCAAAGCTACAACTATTCATTCATTTGAAAAGTGGAATATGGCTTAGTAAGCATTTTCTATAAAAAAAAATAGGATGAAATTTTAAAAAGTTGAATCGTTTTGAGCTATTCATTTATCTAATAAATGGGAAAGGAGGCATAAGTCCTTTGACAGAAAAAGAAGAACTAGTAATCAAAGCTAGAAATGGTGATAACTTAGCATTTCAGATATTAATAGAAGATGAACAAGATGCTTTATATAGATTTGCTTTTATTTATGTGCGTAATGAAACAGATGCAATCGACATATACCAACAAACAGTTTGCAAAGCGCTTACCTCCATACATACATTAAAAGAGCCAGCGTATTTTTCGAGCTGGCTTACACGGATATTAATCAACGTGGCAATTGCTTTCTTAAATAAACGTAATAAAACCGTTCTTATTGAACAGACCGATCTTGAAAAAATAGAAGACCCAAATCAACCAAAAGTAGAAGAACAAATGGATTTATTACAAGTATTAGGGGAGTTAGATGATAAGTATAAAACAGTGTTATTACTCCGTTACTATCAAGATTACCAAGTAAAACAGATTGCCGAAATGCTAAATTGTCCAGAAGGAACAGTAAAAACAAACATTAGGAGAGGTTTAAAAGTATTAAAAAATGCACTGAAGGGGGCATATGTTTATGATTAAGAACAATTCATTTAAAGAAAAAATCAATGAAATACCAGTCCCGCGCGAAAAACTAAAAGAAGTACTACGAATCGAAGCATTGTCGAAGGTGTATCATCAAAAGACACATGATGTAACAGCTCTAAAAAATATAAATTGTACGATACATAAGGGTGAAATGGTAGCGATTATGGGGACAAGTGGCTCTGGAAAAAGTACGTTATTGAATATGATTAGTGCCATTGATGAGCCAACAAATGGGCAACTATATCTATCAGGGAAACGTGCAAAAGATATTTACAAAGAGCCATATGCATCAACATATCGAAAAGAAAATATAGGCTTCATTTTTCAGTCCTTTCAGTTGTTGAAAGATTTAAGTGTAGAAGATAATATTGCTCTTCCCCTTATATTAAACGATGTACCACAAGCAGAAATAGCAAAAAAGGTGAAATGGATGATGGAGAAGTTAGGAATTTCCGATTGGCGAGAACATAGACCAATAGAGCTATCTGGTGGTCAGCAGCAGCGTGTAGCCATCGCACGTGCGATTATCACCAATCCCCCTATTTTACTTGCTGATGAGCCTACAGGAGCTTTAGATTTTAATACAACGAAAGAGATTATGCAGTTACTCGTACGATTGAAGGAAGAAAAAGATCAAAGTATTCTACTGGTAACACATGATCCATATGTCGCGACGTATGCTAATCGCATCCTCTTTTTCCACGATGGGGAAATAGTTGATGAATATATAATGACACAAACAGATTCGGATTTAGATCAGATTTTAGCGAAGTTTAAGTTGATTACTCGAGGTGAGGCGTAGATGTTTAATTTACGTGGAATTTCCATGAAGTTATTTCGTGCGGGATGGCCGAATGTTGTAGCTACAATCTGTACTATCGCCATTTCGACGTGCTTAATCATGACCATGATGTTGTACTCTTTTAATGCAAAACAACATATGGCAGATGAATTATATAAACTATTTGGAAACGTGGATTTGATGGTTGGCTATAATCCTGAACAGCAACAATATGTGACAACGGAACAATATGTAGCAATCAATGACACTGAGGGTGTAGAAAGTACCTCTAAAGCATCTCTAGTTTTTACAGATGTGGATGATCGTCTTCATAGTGTGTACACACTTGGTGTAGAAAATGATAAATTGGTGAAAAGCCGTTATCATTTTACTGCAAACTTAACGGAACATGATGTTATCGTGTCACATACATTAGCTGATACATTAAAGGTTCATGTAGGGGAAGCTATTCAAATTAATGGCTCACCCTTTACTATACGTGAAATCTTATCGAATAAAGGGGTACAAGCAGATGCACCGCAAATGCTACTAGTATCCAATAACGTTGCAAAGCAGTGGATGAGTGCAAAGAGTAACACAGAGGCAATGTTTGTAATGATAAAAACGGAAGATGCGGCGAATGTAACAGAAACATCTGTAACGTTAAAGGCCCTTGACGAGGCCTTACGAGTGGATGTGACTGCTGAAGACCCTTTTATTCAGATGAATGTCCGGACGTTATCCATTTTCATAATTGTGCTTTCTGTATTTATATTAGCGATTACAGGTGTACTTCTTCTGTCAAATTTTCAATTGCTTTTTTATAAAATGAAACAGCAATTCATTATAATGCGTTCACTAGGTGCGACAAGTCAGCAAGTCGGAAAAATTGTCTCTGGACAACTGACAACGATAAATGTGGTTGGTGTCACATTTGGAACCGTTATTACATTTTTTACAGTACGTTTTGGTTTACAATATTTTGTATCTTATTTAGGGCTGCCAGAGAGTAACAATTTATTTTTAGTTGTGCCTGCTTTCATAACAGCTGGGATTTGTTTTGTTGTGCTTCAATTATTTGTATGGATTCAGGTACAACAAAGCTTACGGATTTTGCCGATGCAATTAATGACAAATAATGAACGAATCGATGTAGCATTTTCAAAGAAAAAAGGAGTAGCAATTACACTACTTACGATAGTTTCTTTACTGCTGATGTTCATGAGCCAATTAAATCAAGATGGAAGAGGAGCCTTATTGTTACTCATTGGGGCACTTCTATTCTGTTTGACACTTATTCTCATTTTCCCACTGTTATTGAGTAATGGTTTAAAAGCTATTATGAAACCGGCCCATCGTTTATTTGGAAAAGAGGTAGCATTAGCCATTAAAAACATGATGCCTCAAGTAAAAAGTAATACATCTGTTGTGCTAAGTATCATTTTTTTAATGGTCATTTTAATTTTCGGTAGTTCTATCATGAAAACCTTACAGCAAAACGAAGAAGCCTATTTAACTGAACAATATGAAACACCGATTATAGTAAAAAACACCTTAGGATATGATGCCTCAACGGATCTGGATATTCAGCAACTATTACGCGATGTTAAGGCAATTTCGACTGTGCAAGATGTATATGCGAAAGGGATAAATGATGCACTCGACATGAAAACGGCTGAAGGATGGAAACCATTCAATTTTAGTGCTATTAACATGGCTAAAATGGTCGAACTCGGAAAAATTGATCATTTTGAAGGAGAGTATGAAGAAGGGATTGTCATTTCAAAACAATTTGCGAAAGATCATGATTTATCCCTCGGTGACAAGGTAGAAATTGGCCAGTTTAAAGATACCCTTCAAGATGTTGCACCACTTGGATATTTAACAGTTGCGGCTATTACGAGGGAGCCTTTAGAGATGGCAGATTTGTATGTAGACTGGTCCGTTCATCTGCCTTTTGAGAGGAGTTTAGTATTAGATGAGCTATTTGTTCAGACTAGTGACGAAGAGAAAACGATGCTCGCTTTGGAGGAATTAAAAAAGAAGTATCCCGAGCTTACCATAAGTAGTTTTAAAACAAGTATAGAAGAGGCCGATAGGATGTTTCATCAGCGTTGGGGACTGTTTACTGGGGTGCTTCTCATTTTAATAGCTGCAACTTGTCTTGGGGTATTTCAATCATTAATGCATTACATTTATTCAAAAAGACAAGACTACGCAATTCAACGCCTAATTGGGTTGACACCGAATCAGTTAGCCAAGCTTATCGTTGCACAAATTCTTCTCTTTATAACATATAGCATCGTAGCAGGTAGTATTGTTGGTTGCACATTAACGTATGCCTTAGCAATGATTGATTCTACGGGAACATTATATTTTGACGTGCAAACCATTACAATGGTAAGTGTTGGCTTCATTGTTCTTTCAGTCCTCCTATTTGCTAGACAAGGCTGGCTGCTAACTCGTCAAAAACTAATTGATGAAATTCATTAAATATCGCTTGTGTTTACTTCATAAAAAGGGTTGCTTCGGCAGCTCTTTTTCTTATGGAGCTTACGGGGCAGGATAGTTGCATAAAGACATTGGATTTTTATGGTAAAATAAATCGAGGAGATGGTTATTTGAGTACATAAAAAAGAGGTTCGAAAAATAGACAGGCTATTATTTGGGCTATAATCACTATTGTTTTATTTGTAATTTGGCTTTTAACAAAATAATTTTTATTCAACTAAAGGTGTGTTAGCTGAAGATCAGAGCTGTCTTTAAGGCAGTTTTTTCTTTATGGAACTAAGGGTCAGGTTAGATAAGTTGTAATTATATACCACATCAACTATGGCAACACTTAGCAAAAGAAAGTTCGATGATTTACAAAGTAGGTGATACATATGAAAGTATGAAAAAAAATAATTGAATTCCTCAACAGAATAAAAGACATAGATATATGGGGAGACAGGAACGAAGGTTTATCCGATGATGAAAGGGAACGTATAGACAGAATTCCAACTCAAAATCCGTATGGAATTGTAGGGTTGATTATTGGTGGATTTGCGTTCTTATTTCCCCAATACGGCATTTCTATTATTACTCTTATCTTTTGCGTAGTAACCTTTTTTACTTTTGATAAGGAAAAAGAAGATAATCCTTGGACGTTTTACATAGGTATAATACTTTCTTTGCTGGGATTATATATGTTCATTGCAGGTGAAGCTCATAATTTAATAATCTAAACTGTTTCCACAAGTAATTCTTGAACGACGTAAAGCTATTAAAAGCTAATACTTTTGAAGTTTTCACAAGCTATTTCTATAGCAGATGCTGATGTTTATTATAAGAACCTTTTTCTTTAAAACTAATATATTTTTCTGTGTGAGTGACTAATACCTTTATGCAACTATCGGGGCAGGAGAGTTCAAGAGTGCATATGGAGTTGTTCAACAATTGGGCCATATTCTTGAATAAGAGAAGGAATTATTAGTAAGTAAAACCGATCTATAAGTTATTCAATTAACGGGGAGTTTAGTAAAGAAGCTAGTTAATGAGAAGAGACTTTAATGGATATTAATCCAAAAATTGGTTATTCTAACAGCAGATCTGTTATCAAACAGAGGAAATATAAATCCGGTGATTGTCTGAAAAATATGGTTTACAAAAAAACAGAAAAGGAAGGTTGATTCTACATGATAGGAACGGAGAGTAAAAAACAAGAAATTTTAAAAGCTTACCAGTTCAGACATGCTTGCAAGGCATTTGATAACAACAAAAAGATTTCGGATGAAGATTTTCACTTTATTTTGGAGACAGGAAGATTATCTCCAAGTTCAGTTGGCTTAGAGCCTTGGAAGTTTGTCGTGATCCAGGATGAAGCGCTTCGCGAAAAATTAAAACCTGTATCCGGCGGTGCCCAGGGACAACTGCCCACTGCCAGCCATTTTGTAGTTATATTGGCTAGAAGAAAAGAAGGCTTAAGGCATGATTCGGTTCACGTGATCAAAATGATGAAAGACATTCATCATATGCCTGAAGAAGTTGTGCAAAGTCTTTCCGGTTTCTATAAATCCTTCGTCGAAACAGAACTCGAAGATAATGACCGTCTCATTTTTGAATGGGCAAGCAAACAAACATATATAGCATTGGGAAACATGATGACAGCCGCGGCTCAAATTGGTATTGATTCCTGTCCGATCGAAGGTTTTGATAAAAAGCAGGTGACCTCTATTTTACAAAATGAGGGTATCATTACCGCAAACGATTTCGGTGTAGCCTGTATGGTCGCTTTCGGATATCGGCAAGAGGATCCCAAACGTCCAAAAACAAGACAAAATCTCGATGAGGTTGTTGAGTGGCGATAAACTTAAGATGATATTTCTTAGCATCAGGAGACATGTTCACAAAGACATGTCTCCTTTAAATGTCATTTTGGGATAAGTCCCAAAATAGCTATATAAATGAAAAACTGGAACGGAAGGCGAAAATACCTACGTTTTAAAAGATACGCATTTGAATCGTGTTTAATAAATTGTTCCATTAAAGGGCGCTATTTTTTAATATGAATCGCTTTTCTTAATGAACTCCCATGAAAATTAAAAAAGCTCAAAATCCAGAAAAAATCACAACAAAATAGACCCAGTAAAAATGCTTTTTAAAAAAAGGCTGAGACTTATGAGTGATCTGATTGAGTTTGGTAAATCGTTAAACAAAAACCTCCAATTATAGCAAATTAAGTAGAGGCTAGCGCGACGACCAAAAAAGGATTAATCTCCCATGAGTGCTACCCATAAAGGGCGCGACAGTCGGTGGTACACCGTGGTCGTCGGAGTCAGACTAACGGATGGGCTCAAAGGACCATAGTTCAACGACCTTCTTCGTCAGCCATTAAAACATTATCGACATAGAGACCAATTTTCATTCTCTGTGGTGAAGCGCCGATTTCGCGCTTCATGGATGGCTAACGGGGCAGTGAATATTACAATAAAAGAAAAATGAAGCAAGGTGATATTATGGTTGGAACGTTTTTAAGTTTTTTTGTTATCTTTTTTATTATAGCAAGGCTTGTTAGCCAAATGGGTAAGATAAGCTGGATGCCACTGATAAGAACAACTACGAGACAAGATGCAATATTAGCCATAATCTTTTCATTAATTGTCTGTTTTACTTAATGAATAAAACACTATTTAGACCATGTTGAAATATCAGCAAGATCGGAGCTGTCTTTAAGGCAGCTTTTTCTTATGGAACTAAAGGGGCAGGTTAGTTCATTAAGAATACATTCCATTTTTAGAAATAATTGTTATAATGAAATAGAATATTTGTTAGGAAGGTTGTTGTTCAAGGTGGAGTATAGTTATGAAATCTAAAAAGACAGTATTAATTATAGCTTTGGGTATTATTTGTATAGCTATCTTTATAAATCTATTAAAGAAAGATTTATGGGATGTAAACGAAGAGTTGTTAAAAGAAGAAGTGTTATCAATTGGACATTCCGTTGAAACAATAAATTTATTAGAAGTAACACCGTTTGACTGGGATGTAGTATATTCCTTTGAACCATATACCCCGTCAGATCATATATATGAAACGGTAGGTTATAAATGGGATTCTATTAACGCAACTGTAAATGAAGGAATGAATCAAATTGTATTCTTGAACGATGGAAAAGTGGTCTGCTATTTATATGGTTATCCTGAGAATAATGGATATGGTATATCTTTTGAATCTGAGAATTATAAAGATGCAGTTTATATGCTTAATATTAAGGATGATTTAAATTTTCAAGTAGAACGAAGAAACAGTGTTGTTTATTTGAGAAGCTAAGCAAGGATATGATTTCTTCAACTAACAGGTGCTTTACTCAATAAGGGAGTTGCTTTGGCAGCTCTTGTTCTTATATTTGTGAAGAAATGTACTAAAACTAACGGGTGCTTTAGTTCAATAACAGGGGTTGCTGCGGCAGCCTTTTTTTAGGGCACTAACGGGGCAGTTTAGTTGAGTAGAATAAAAAAATGATAAACAAGTAAAATGGGATAATATGGAGTATTGATGTATAATTGGATTGAAAGTAGAAAGGGTGGGGATTTGAAAAAATCGTTTTTGTTCAACATCTTAGCAGGACTTATAATCATTGGAGTACAGGTTTTTCATATCGCCAAAGGGGCAAATTTTTTATTCCCTGTTATTATAATAGGTTTATTTGTAGTTTCGTTTATTATGGAACGAAAGGGTGTTAGCTCCTTTTACTGGGCAGGAATAACCGTCTTTTTGTTGTTGTTCTCCTTATGGACTATGCTTCCGCAATTGTTTTTTGGACCTTAGAACTAAGAAAAACCCGGTTGTTTGTGCAGAATTGTACTTAAAGTAAAGGGTGCTTTACTTCAATAAGGGAGTTGCTTTGGCAGCTCTTTTTTCTTTTGGAGCTAAAGGGTAGGTTAGCTCAAAAAGAAAAATGGGTTAATGTGGTGAAATTAGTTTAATGATTTTTCTTTAAGGAGGTAATCTAACATATTAGCTAACAAAAAGAAAAAGATACAAATGAAATATAGAAAGAGAATTAAGGAAAAGAAAGAAGCAGATGAAAATAATAGTAAAAAAGTGTTTGTTATTACTATTTTCATTGTTTTATTTATATTGGTGACATACTGGGGACGATTTATTTCAATCTGAAATCCCTAAATAAATTAGGAGTTGTTTATATGAGTGGTGATGGGTTAATCTGGCTTGTTTTAGTTGTCTCTCTTTTAATTTTGAATGCCTTGGCTATTTCTTTATACAAGAGAAATAAAATGCCTTTGTGGTTATCCGGTATATTTATTGGAATTTTAGGGCCTATAATAGCGTTTATAGCAGGTTATTTTTTTGTGAAGATTGATCATAATAATGGTGGTACTGGAGAAGGGGCAGGATTTGGAGCTGCATTTATAGGTTTAATTATAGTTGCTAATGGAATTATCTATCTAAACATCGGTATTATTTCCAAGGTTAAAAGTTTAATCAATCAAAAAAATATAAACCAATAATGTGAAAAATAAAAAAGAACAAGTATTGAATTAGCTCATTACTTGTTCTACCTTCTGTTTTAGCAAACGAAGTTTTCTTATGGCACTAACGGGGCAGGATAGTTCAAGATTACATAAGGAGTTGTTCAACAATTGGGCCAGATTGCGAAGGAAGAATTGCTGACTTTACAAAAGGTAAATTAGTTAAGGATAAATAGTGGTGAACCGAAAAGAAGGCGCTTTTGAGTGGAGCTATTATTTGGAATTTAATGCATAAGATTGGAACCAATGCCCATTTCAAACGTAAGTAATGTAAAAGACTAAGGTTGGGAGGCATAAGTATGAGGCAGCTTTATATAAAGCAGAAGGTATTCAGTCTTAGCGGGAAATTTACAGTAAAGGATCAGCAGGAGAAGGATATATATTACGTGGAGGGAAGTTTTATGCAAGTTCCAAAGACTTTCTCCATTATGAATACAGCAAGAGATGAAGTAGCACTCATTACGAAAAAGGTGTTCAGCTTTTTACCAAAGTTTTTGGTTGAGGTGAATGGTCGAGAGGTATTAACAATAAAGAAGGAATTTTCCTTCTTTAAAGCACGATATACAATTGATGCGGCAGGCATTGAAGTACATGGTAATTGGTGGGATATGGATTTTCAAGTTTTACAGCATGGTAAAATCGTAGGCAAAGTGGGCAAGGAGTGGTTCACTTGGGGCGATAGCTACAAGGTTCAAATAATAGATGAAGAGATGGAAACCATTATTATTGCACTCGTTGTTGCAATTGATTGTGTGAAGGCTGATCAAGCAGCTGCTTCCTCAGCAGCGTCGATTTAAAGTTTTTAAAAAATCACTGCTTGAATAGGTGCGGTGAACCGTATCATAAATAAATGACAAGGCCATTTGGTACCAAGGTTTTATATTCGTTATTCAGAAATCGAGCGCGATTCTTGAATAAGGTTCGCTTTTCTTATAGAACTAACAGGCTGAAGATCGGAGCTGTCTTTAAGGCAGCTTTTTCTTTATGCAATTATCGGGGCAAGTTAGTGCAATAAGACGTGTTCCTATAGTGATAAGAGAATTGAAAATGGATAAGTCTCTTCATTTAGATGCAATTTTGTTATTTATTATAGGATGGATAGCATTTATTGATTCTTGTTTCTAATGGAAAAAAGAACATCAGAAATTTAATAAGCAAGTATTCATCGTCCGTCTCAACAGGTAGTTTTATAGAGGACTTTATAGTTGTAGGCTTACTCGGTATCTTTCCTTGGTATGAAAATAAAATATTAATGCTACTGTATGGATGACAGAATTGATAATAAAGAATGGGTTGGAGGATATTAAATAATGGGGAAATTATTGTTGGGAGTATTAGAGGTAGGTAGTATCACTATTGATAGTGATACTACCTTGACCAGCATTAGAAATCAAGTTGCAGATTCTAAGATTATAGAAGGTAAGCCAAATAGTTTTGTTTATTTTTTATCTCCACAAAAAATATATTCAGATTCATTTTTCATACAATTAATATTTATAGATGAGAAGCTTATTAAAGTTATTTTAAGGGCATATTCGGAAACCGAAGAAGATGGTATGACCCTTGCTAAAAGACATAGGCGATGGTTAATAGGACTATTAGGTGAGCAGTTAGGAATAAAGAACCAAATAGATATCGACTGGGGGATAGTTAAACCTTGCCTAGATATGAGAAGTGGTCAGTCGGAGATTCATATTTCCTATTATTAAAATGCTAGGTGAATATTTTATGAGCCTTGTTCAACTAAATGGTGCGTTAGCGCCATAAGAAGGCTGCCAATTGTCGGCCTTTTGAACGTGCGATTCTTTACATTATCATACATTCAAATCAAGTAAAAATTCCCTTGTTCAGCTAAAGTGTGCGTCGTACTAGAAAATGTTCACTGATTATCAAGACCGCGATCTATATGAGCGAGCCAAAAAGGAAGGCATTCTCATAAGAGAAGAAGAAGTCGTTTCAGAAAATAAAAAACCACACAACGAAGTGTGGTTTCAGACTGTAGACAAACTCGATGAAAATCGAGTTTGTCTATTTTTATGGATTGTACAATTTGGACGTTGATTTCCACTCCAGGCACTCGCTTTCCGCGGGCGGTCGGGGAGCCTCCTCGGCTTTCGCCTGCGGGGTCTCCCCTAGACGCGCTTTTCCCGCAGGAGTCTCGTACCTTC
>NZ_JAUUTW010000167.1 GCF_030676415.1 Peribacillus frigoritolerans
GAAAACCCCCAACTACCATCGGCGCTGAAGAGCTTAACTGCCGTGTTCGGAATGGGAACGGGTGTGACCTCTTCGCTATCGCCACCAAACATATCAGGAACGTTGTTCCTTCAAAACTAGATAATAAGAAGGTATTTCATTTTTTAAAAAGCGTTGGTTAAGTCCTCGATCTATTAGTATCAGTCAGCTCCACATGTCGCCACGCTTCCACCTCTGACCTATCAACCTGATCATCTTTCAGGGATCT
>NZ_JAUUTW010000168.1 GCF_030676415.1 Peribacillus frigoritolerans
TCCCGCAGGAGTCTCGTACCTTCCGTTCCAATCAACTTTGTCTTACCTTTTAGATCGTACACTTTTGCCTGGAGTCATTTTTGTTTTAAAATTGAAGGATTAAATGTTGAGGTGATGAGTATGCTTTCTATACATGATTCTATTCAGCGTGATCAACTTGAAATGATTACTTTAGATCAACTGGTGCCACCGAACCATTTGGTTCGTAAAATGGAGGCTGCCATTGACTTCACTTTCATTTATGACT
>NZ_JAUUTW010000169.1 GCF_030676415.1 Peribacillus frigoritolerans
TCACGAGTAACGCTGAATCTCTCTAGTATTTGCTCCAATTCCATGCGGAAACAGCTCAAAATCTTGTGTAACATTCGAACTCACGAGTATTTGCTCCAAATTCACGAGTAAATGGATGAATCTCACGGGTATTTGCTCCAATTTCACAAGTAAATGGCACAAATTCACGAGTAACGCTGAATCTCTCTAGTATTTGCTCCAATTCCATGCGGAAACAGCTCAAAATCTTGTGTAACATTCGAACTCA
>NZ_JAUUTW010000170.1 GCF_030676415.1 Peribacillus frigoritolerans
TTTTAAGGGTTTTTCAGGATATCTTCATATTTGTTCAACTAATGAGTGTATTTTCCTTTAGTAAAACGGACCTTGAAACCATTCTTGATCTAACTTTGAGAAAAAGAATTATTTATTGTGAAATGTGTTGACTTTATGGTAGGAAAGGATTAATATAAATAAGCACCAACTAAGACAAACGAAAAACTTCATCGCTTTTGGCTGATTGCTGAAAGAAATAATAACTATTGACTTCTTACTATGAA
>NZ_JAUUTW010000171.1 GCF_030676415.1 Peribacillus frigoritolerans
AGTGGCTCCAAAATATGACTGTCATGTGTATTACCAGGTGTTACAATCGTTCCCAATACAAAACCGTTGCGGTCTGCGGCCGCGTGGAATGAATAGGCAAACTGTTTTGTTCGTTCATCTTTCACATGTGTGGAATCGACGAATACGTGTTCAGCACTTATTAACTTTCTATCAGCAGCTGTTATTAAGATGCGATAGAAAATCTGTTCAAACAGGTCTGTATCTTTAAAGCGTCGCTCATAATT
>NZ_JAUUTW010000172.1 GCF_030676415.1 Peribacillus frigoritolerans
TGGAGCAAATACTCGTGAGTTCGAATGTTACACAAGATTTTGAGCTGTTTCCGCATGGAATTGGAGCAAATACTAGAGAGATTCAGCGTTACTCGTGAATTTGTGCCATTTACTTGTGAAATTGGAGGAAATACTCGTGAGATTCATCCATTTACTCGTGAATTTGGAGCAAATACTCGTGAGTTCGAATGTTACACAAGATTTTGAGCTGTTTCCGCATGGAATTGGAGCAAATACTAGAG
>NZ_JAUUTW010000173.1 GCF_030676415.1 Peribacillus frigoritolerans
CTACGTGCGGACGGGATAAGTGCTGAAAGCATCTAAGCATGAAGCCCCCCTCAAGATGAGATTTCCCATGGCGCAAGCTAGTAAGATCCCTGAAAGATGATCAGGTTGATAGGTCAGAGGTGGAAGCGTGGCGACATGTGGAGCTGACTGATACTAATAGATCGAGGACTTAACCAACGCTTTTTAAAAAATGAAATACCTTCTTATTATCTAGTTTTGAAGGAACAACGTTCCTTT
>NZ_JAUUTW010000174.1 GCF_030676415.1 Peribacillus frigoritolerans
ATAGAATGATGTTTCGAAAGCATCCTCATCACCTCAAGTTTTAATCGTTCTATTTTAAAACAAAAAAGACTGTAGGCAAAAGGAGTTCTATCTAAATTTTTAAACATAGTTGATTGGAACGGAAGGTACGAGACTCCTGCGGGAAAAGCGCGTCTAGGGGAGACCCCGCAGGCGAAAGCCGAGGAGGCTCCCCGACCGCCCGCGGAAAGCGAGTGCCTGGAGTGGAAATCAACG
>NZ_JAUUTW010000175.1 GCF_030676415.1 Peribacillus frigoritolerans
GGGAAACCCCCAACTACCATCGGCGCTGAAGAGCTTAACTGCCGTGTTCGGAATGGGAACGGGTGTGACCTCTTCGCTATCGCCACCAAACATGAAAGGAACGTTGTTCCTTCAAAACTAGATAATATAAGAAGGTATTTCATTTTTTTAAAGCGTTGGTTAAGTCCTCGATCTATTAGTATCAGTCAGCTCCACATGTCGCCACGCTTCCACCTCTGACCTATCAACCTGAT
>NZ_JAUUTW010000176.1 GCF_030676415.1 Peribacillus frigoritolerans
CTCGGCTTTCGCCTGCGGGGTCTCCCCTAGACGCGCTTTTCCCGCAGGAGTCTCGTACCTTCCGTTCCAATCAACTTTGTCTTACCTTTTAGATAGAACACTTTTTCCTGGAGTCATTTTTGTTTTAAAATAGAAGGATTAAAACTTGAGGTGATGAGGATGCTTTCTAAACATGATTCTATTCAGCGAGATCAACTTGAAATGATTACTTTAGATCAACTGGTGCCACCGAA
>NZ_JAUUTW010000018.1 GCF_030676415.1 Peribacillus frigoritolerans
CTAAAATGGCTTAACATAGTGGCTCGAAGAGCCCAAATCTCTTAACCTTTGGTCAAAATTTAAAAGGGAATTTCAAAAGGGGTTCGGAATTTTTTAATTCCGAACCCCTTTTGTCTACAAACTGAGAAGATGAAATGATTCATCTTCTTTTTTGGCTTATCCGATAATCCTCCATTGCTCTCTTATTCATGTTCCCCTATACCCCAATTTTGTAGAAACCCGATTACCAGTTTCCATTACATTCTTAATGAGGAAATCAAGTCTTTCATCTGTCAGGTTAAAACTGACAAAACCAATGCTCACCGCCCCGTGAACTTCCCCAAAATGGTTCAATATCGGCACGGCAACAGAACATGTTCCCTCTGTTCTTTCACTGTGACTGATTCCATGCCCCTTCATTTTAGTATCCTGCAATATATCCCAAAAAGCTGCTCTTTCTTGAATTGGCAGAAGAGCATCCACGATTTTTTTCGCTTGATCATATGGCATATAGGCGAGCATTGCTTTATTGGCAGCCCCGATATTCATAGGTACTCGTGAGCCAAGCTGGTCATAAACCCGGATTTGGCTTTTTTCACTGTCGATTCGTTCGATAACGAGTGATTCCATTCCTATTGGCTGGCTTAGATAGACGCTTTCCTCCACTTTGTTCATCAGCCTTTCCAGTTCAGGCCTTATTTGGCTGATATAATCCATTTTGTCATACATACGTAAACCATATTCGAGCCAAATATTCCCCAAACCATATTGTTTGGATTGACCATCCTGTTGGATTAATCCATGCAAGGACATCGCTTTTAACAAACGATGCATGGAGCTGACAGGAAGATCACATTCTTGAGAAAGTTCCGTAATTGACAGCCAGTTTTCCGATGAATTGGAAACCAGCACCTTTATAACGTTCATGGCACGGTCGATCGATTGCATAAACAAACCACCTATCTTTCATTCCAGGTTAAATAAAAAGCTTATTTATTTGAATATTTAAAACATATTGACATTATACCAAAACTAATTTTATAATAAAAGAAAAATTCCTATTAGCGGAAACGTTTTCCACTATGCGGAAAAGGAGGGGGAGGCAGTGACATATTGTTCGTCCATGTACAAACCATTGGAACGTGTTATTGTAAAACATCCGAACGAAGCTTTTATTAGTCAAGAGCATTTAAGCCAAGCATGGCGGAACTTCAACTTTCTGGAAGAACCAGATTTCAATGAAGCACTGACAGAGTATGGTGACTTTATTTCCATTTTGGAGAAATATGTTCCAAACATCGATTATTTGCCAGCATCTTCGGTAGTCGGCATTGACTCCTTATATGCGCATGACCCGGTCAAATTCACGAGCCAAGGGGCCATTATTTTAAAGTCCGGGAAAGAATTGAGGCAGCCTGAAGCTAATGTTTACAAGGAATATTGTATAGAAAAGAACATCCCGATTATTGGGTATTTAACGGGTGATGCGGTCGCGGATGGCGGCGATATCGTTTGGCTTGATGATAAGACCCTAGTTGTCGGACATGGTTATCGTACAAACGCTGAAGCCATTCGGCAATTAAAGGAAATGACCGCACATCTTGTGGATGAATTCATCGTAGTTCAGCTTCCGCATGATCAAGGAGAGGCAGAGTGTCTCCATCTTATGTCCTTCATCAGCATGGTCGACCATGATTTAGCAGTAGTTCATTCCCGCCTTATGCCTGTCTTTTTCAGAAAACTGCTTATTGAACGAGGTATTCAGCTTATCGAAGTGCCGGTTGATGAGTACTTGACCTTAGGCTGTAATGTACTTGCCATTGCTCCGCGGGTTTGCTTGATATCTTCTGGTAACGCTTACACAAAGCAAAAGCTTCTTGATGCCGGTGCAACAGTTCATGAATATAAAGGAACTGAAATCAGTTACAAAGGCACTGGAGGTCCAACTTGTTTAACCTGCCCGGTGGTGCGTACAAATATCTATTGAATGAAGCTGGATATAAAACGATCGAGCTTTGAAATGTCTGAGTTTCAAAAGCGGGAGGGTGGATTGAGCTGTTTGTCACTGCGGTTTTAAATAGCAGAAATTTTCGATACATGCTTCTTCCTAACTATTACTCTTATATTTGATGAAAATCGGAAAGGGGATTTCAATGAGTCAATTATTATGGGGTACTCCAGATACGCTCCGTGCTTTGTTATGTGAACTTGTTAGCTGGGAAAGCCGTACTCTTACAGCGGGGGAACGCATATTTCCTTATAAGGTGCAAGAGAAATTGAGGGAGCTTGAATATTTTAAAAGGAATCCGGAGGACTTATCGCTTCACGAAGCTGATTTAGGGAGGAATTTTGTCAATGCCTTTTATAAACATCCCGATAGCAAGGAGACCGTTGTATTAATTAGCCATTTTGATACGGTTCATACTGAAGAATACGGTGATCTTGAGACTCTTGCATTTAAACCGGAGGAGCTCACTAAAAAACTTCATGACCGGAAAGATGATCTACCGGAAGAAGCGCGCATTGATCTTGAATCAGGAAAGTACTTGTTTGGTAGAGGAACGATGGATATGAAAATGGGGCTTGCCCTTCATATGGCTATCGTCGAAAAGGCAAGCATCGAACAATGGCCGATCAATCTCCTGCTGTTAACGGTTCCTGATGAGGAAGTGAATTCTGCGGGAATGAGGGCTGCAGTTAAAGAACTTGTGACTTTACGTGATAAATATGACCTTTCCTATAAAATGTTTTTTAATAGTGAACCGTCCTTTTCACAGAAACCTGGTGATAATAGACATTATATTTATTCTGGAACTTTGGGGAAAATCATGCCCGCTGCCCTTTTTTATGGGAAAGAAACTCATGTAGGTGAGCCATTAAAGGGTATAACGGCTAACTATATAGCCTCGTTCCTTACGCAGCTCATGGAGTGGAACACTCTTTTTCTGGAAAGTGATCTTGGCGAGGAAACACCTTTACCAGTATCGCTTCAGCAAAAAGATCTGAAACTACAATATTCAACACAGACACCTTATCGGGCAGCCGCGCTTTATAATGTGTTCATTATGAAAAGAACAGCTGCAGAAATAATGGATCTATTCGAGCAGGTTGCAAACGAAGCAGCGATGAAATGCAATGAATCTTATAAAGAGCTTTGTCTGCGTGAACAAATTGAAGGTGTAGGTGAAGTGCAAGTATTGCGCTACGAAAAGTTACTTTCATATGCCGAGGGCAAATTTGGCGGGAGTTTTGTTGCGCAAATAAAGAGTGAAGTTAAAGAAAATATGGATATGGATGAGCGGGAAAAATCAGTGCGGATCGCGGAAAAATTGATGATACAATGTCAGGAGCTTTCACCCGCCATTGTATTGCTGTTCGCACCGCCATATTATCCAGCCGTCAATACGTCCGATGATCCGCTTATCATGGAATCTGTGAAATTAATGAAGGAAACTGCCAGTATGCTTGATGAAGAAGTCAGCCAAATTCATTATTTTAATGGCCTTTGCGATTTAAGCTATGTTCAATATAGTGATGAGTCTGATGGCTGGACGGCTTTTGAAAAAAATACACCAGTCTGGGGTGATACTTACAGCATTCCTTTTGCTGATATGCAGAAACTTCAGGCACCGGTACTTAATGTGGGTCCGTTCGGTAAGGATGCCCACCAGCGTACTGAGCGCCTCCACATCGATAGCGCCTTCGTCCATACGCCCGTTATGCTGGAGAAGTTAATAAAGAGTATGTTCAAGTGTTTGGTTGAGAAGTGATGGAGGGGATTTACCCCTTCCGACAGGAAAACTGGATTAAAAGTATTAAACTTTAACTGGGGGTATTCATATGAATGACCTGCCTAATGGTCAAATCACTTCCGAGCCGCTCAATCAGAATAATAAGCCACTTAACCAACTAACGGAGTTACCGGAAAAAGGGATTAATCCTTTTGTTTTAATGTTTATCGTAATTGTGATAGTGACGGTTTTAACCTATATCTTACCCGCAGGCCAATATGAAAGAATTGAAAAGGATGGCCGAAGTGTAGTCGATCCCACTTCTTTTGAATTCGTTGAATCAACACCAGTGGGATTATTGGAAATGTTCAGCAGTATTCACGCAGGGATGATTGAAGGAGCGTCAATTATCTTGTTCGTCTTTTTGTTTGGCGGAGCACTGGGAATCATGCAGGCAACAGGAGCACTGGATTCTTTCATTAAGTTTGTGGCTGTCCGATTCGGAACAAAAGAGAAATTGCTTATTCCGTTGATGGTATTGATCTTCGCATCATTAGGGACACTGATCGGCTCTGCTGAAGATGCATTAGTTTATATCGCCATCATTGTTCCGATGACGATTGCATTAGGCTTTGATGCACTTACAGGTTTTGCGATCGTCATCCTTGGAACATTGGCGACTGGGTTCATTTCGGGCATTACGAACCCTTTTAATATAGGAGTTGCCCAAAGCATTGCAGAACTGCCCATGTATTCGGGAATGGGATTGAGAATCGCTCTTCTTGCAGTGTTTTATATCGTTACAGTATTGTACATCTATTTCCATGCAATGAAGGTGAAAAGAAACCCTGAACTGGGTGAATATGGGAAGTTCAGGCGTGAAGAGCATGCATATCTTGATAAAAACTTTAGGATGAGTAAAAGACATAGCGCTGCTTTAATTATTTTATTGGTGAATTTCATCCTATTAGTCTATGGAGTTATTAAATTAGGATGGTATATAAGTGAAATTGGCGGCTTGTTTTTATTAAGCGGGATCATAATGGGCCTAATTGGAGGCTTAACTCCATCCAGGATGGCTAATGGTTTTATTTCAGGAGCAGGCGATATGGTTTCCGGGGCATTGATAATAGGAGTTGCGCAGACAATCTTAGTCATCATTACAAGTGGCGGATTGCTGGATACTATTTTATATTATGCTGCAGGATTGGTTGAGCAGCTTCCTCCCGCCATAAATGCAATCGGAATGTTCATTGTCCAATTATTCCTTAACTTCATTGTTCCATCCGGAAGCGGACAAGCAGCATTGACGATGCCGATTATGGCCCCATTAGCGGATTTAATGGGTGTGACAAGACAAACGGCAGTGTTAGCTTTCCAATTAGGGGATGGGATTTCGAATATGATATTTCCGACTTCTGGAGTGCTATTGGCTGGACTGGCAGTGGCAGGCATATCATTTACGAAATGGGTAAAATGGGTGTTTCCATATCTTTTGATTCAGGTTGCCGTAGCGATAATCTTTTTGATCATTGCTCAAAGCATACAGTATGGCCCTTTTTAAAGATCTAAAAAGTCTGAATATTGGCACTAAGTGATCGAGGAGGCATTTATGATGAAGACAATACAGGAGACAGTTGTGGATGAAGTGATTTCATGGAGACGTCATTTTCACGAAAATCCGGAGCTCTCATATCAGGAGCACCAGACTTCTGAATTCATCTATAGGAAATTAAAAACATTTACAGGATTAGAAGTGACGAGACCTACCGAAACGAGCGTTTTAGCGGTTCTAAAAGGAGCTAAAAAATCTGCCCGAAAATCGAAAACCATCACCTTTCGTGCCGATATTGATGCACTCCCGATTGAGGAAGAAGCAGAAATTGATTATAAGTCAAAAAATCCTGGGGTTATGCATGCATGCGGACATGATGCACATGCTGCGATGTTATTAGGTGCTGCTAAAGTTCTCTCTGGGAAAAAAGATGCGATTGATGGAGAAATTAGGTTCATTTTCCAACACGCCGAAGAGGTTCTGCCAGGAGGAGCTCAGGAATTGGTGAAAAAAGGGGTCATGGAAGGAGTGGATTACGCATTTGCACTGCATGTTACTCCTTATGAACGAACAGGAACCATATGTTTACGGGAAGGGGTATTCTGTGCAGCAGCCGATGATTTTGAAATTAAAATTATTGGTCAGGGCGGTCATGCGTCGACTCCGGAATTAACGGTAGATCCGCTAATCATTGGTGCGGAAATTACCACGAATATTCAACATATCGTTTCCAGAAAAATTTCAGCTCTTAGGACACCTGTGATTTCAGTCACTCAGTTCCATTCCGGAAGTGCGCTCAATGTCATACCTGAATATGCAGAAATTGGCGGTACCATTCGTTCCTTAGACTCTGATAGCCGAGTGAAAGCAAGGGAGTATTTAGAGCAAGTCGTTAAGGGGATTTCAGAAGCGCATGGGGCAAAATGTGAAATTACTTGGTATTTAGGGTATCCAGCAGTGGTAAATGATAAAGAGGCTGTTGATATTTCAAGAACGGTCATGGAAGGTATTTTTGAAGAAAATAATATCATCCAGGTTGATGATCCTATGTTTGGAACAGAAGATTTTTCGGCTTTTTCCGAAATCGTTCCATCTTCCATGCAGTTCATAGGTGTCCATAATAAGGAGTTTGGAAAAGCTTACCCTTTACACCATCCTAAATTTAAAATTGATGAGAAGGCTTTAGGGTATGGTGTAAGGTATTTTGTAGGAATAGCGGATAAATTATGCGGTCATCAAAATAATTGAGAAAGCATTGGGCTGGAAGAGATAACCGTTATAGTTTTTGTCTCTTCTCCCTTTCATGACAATATTTCTATGGTTTCCGCTTCTGGAATAATAGAAACTTCATTTAAAGTACGGCAGGTTCAAAATTAATTTCCCACATTTTAAAAAGATAAACTACCTATTTAGGAGGAATATATATGTTTAACCACGCGATTGTAAGAAAGATTGGAAAGAGTTTTGTAAATGGCTTAACAACATCGGATTTAGGAAACCCGGATTATGAAAAAGCGCTTGTGCAACACGAGGCTTATATAGAAGCATTAAAACGCTGCGGTGTGAACGTGACCGTTCTCGAATCGGATGAAAGATACCCTGATTCTACGTTTGTAGAAGATACTGCCGTGTTGACCCCAAAATGTGCGCTTGTAACCAATCCTGGTGCAGATAGCCGGAATGGTGAGATTATCGAAATGAAAGAAGTTTTAAAGGACTTCTATGACACAATCGAATATATTCAATCTCCAGGTATGTTAGATGGCGGAGATGTAATGCAAGTTGAAGATCACTTCTATGTTGGCCTTTCAACCAGAACGAATGAAGCAGGTGCTCTGCAGTTCAAAGATATCATGGGTAAGTATGGTTATGATACGACCATCATTCCCCTTAAGAAATTCTTTCATTTAAAAACGGGTGTCAATTACCTAGGAGACAATAATTTATTAGTGGCCGGGGAATTCATTAATCACGAGGCTTTTTCTAGCTTTAATCAAATAACCGTAAAAGAGGAAGAAGAATATTCGGGTAACTGTGTCAGAATGAACGACTCTGTTATTGTCCCAAAAGGATTTGAGGGTACAAAGAAAAAAATTGAAGATTTGGGATACACAGTGATTGAAGTGGAAATGTCTGAATTTCAAAAACAAGATGGCGGCCTTAGTTGTCTGTCATTGAGGTTCTAAGATGGTTTGGGAGAAGGCATAGGTTAATAGATAAGATAAGGACGTGATTATATGGGGTATGGACTGGAGAATAATGATCAGCTGCAACGCTCAATGAAAAGACGCCATTTATTTATGCTTTCACTTGGCGGCGTAATTGGTACAGGCCTTTTTTTAAATGCAGGCTATACAATCAACCAAGCAGGGGCAGGAGGAGCCCTTATCGGTTATCTAGCCGGCGGTCTTATTTTGTATATGGTCATGGTCTGCCTTGGCGAGCTAGCGGTTCATATGCCGGTAACAGGTTCATTCCAAAAATATGCTGCCGAATATATTGGGCCTTCCGCTGGTTTCTCTCTAGGATGGATGTATTTCGTAGGTTCAGCTGCAACTGCAGGAGTTGAGTTCACGGCAGCAGGAATATTGATGAAACAATGGTTCCCCCATAGTCCTACCTGGATTTGGTGTGCTGTGTTCATAGTACTTTTATTTACATTGAATGCATTAACGACAAGAGGTTTTGCTGAGGCGGAATATTGGTTCGCTGGAATAAAAATCGTTGCAGTGATTTTGTTTATCTTGATTGGAATCGCTGGCATCTTTGGTTTTGTCTCTTTATCTGATCGTCCAACCCCATTCTTTGAGAATTTGGCTCCTTCTGGTCTTTTTCCAGCAGGTGGCATTACAATTATCTTTGTGACAATGATGAATGTAATATTTTCTTATCAAGGCTCAGAACTAATAGGAATAGCGGCTGGGGAAAGTGAAAAACCTGAAGAGAACATCCCTAAAGCCATTCGAAACGTACTATTTAGAATCATTGTTTTTTACATTTCGTCCATTATCATCCTTTCCGCCATATTTCCTTCTTCGGAATTAGGCTTATTGGAAAGTCCTTTTGTGACTCTGATGAAGATAGCGGGGATTCCTTATGCAGCAGGTATCATGAATTTCATTATTTTGACAGCCATTCTTTCTGTGGGGAATTCATGTCTTTATGCATCTACACGCTTGCTTTGGTCGATGGCTCACGATGGAATGGCACCTAAGGTGTTTGGTCTATTGTCCAAAAGGAAAGTGCCATTGAATGCCCTTCTTTTTACGATATGCTTTTCGCTTCTATCGTTATTGACTAGCTTCATTGCTGCTGATACTGTGTTCGTGATTCTAATGTCCATAGCGGGTATTTCCGTCACGATTTCATGGATGGGAATTGCTTTATCGCAATATATGTTTAGAAGGAAATTTATAAAAGCGGGTGGTAAAACGGAAGATTTACAATACATAGTACCATTTTACCCATTTGTCCCGTTGTTTTGTATAGGCTTTTGTTTGCTGATTCTAGTATTCCTTGCCTTTGACCCTACTCAACGAGTTGGACTGTTTTATGGGATAGGATTTTTGGTAGCCTGTATATTATTCTATAAATTTAAATTGGCTAAGAAAGTAGAGTCAAACACTAACTTTGAAAATGAAAAAATATTGTAATCGAGTTAATATTACTGTTAAATATTAAACCCTTATTAAATTGAAGAAATTTGCGACACTCCTGCCGAATAACTGGCTAGCCAAGACCCCGGAGACGCTTGCTTTGATGCGGCTTGGAAGACAGTCGGCGGAAAGGGAGCGGATTTCTTCAATCAACTGGAACTTCTTCTAATTTGTCGACAGTCTGGAGGTACCATCAATTGAAATGGTCTCATCCCGAACCAGGATTAAGACTAGGTTTTCCCTCATGCTCTTACAACTTAATCGATATCGATTGCCCGTTCGTATTAAGGTTAGCCAGTTTTTACTGGTTGACCTTTTTTATCTTGTAGTTGAGGTCACTTGGATAATGATTTACTGAATAGGAAGGAAAATACTGACATTATGACGAAATAGAAGGAATATCTTATTACAAAAATAGGAAGGAGGAATTAACATGTCTGATAACAAAGTGACTAACAACATCACAACGAGCGTAGAGGGGCGGGATCTCGTCATGGAGCGTATATTTGACGGGCCGCGGGACCTTGTTTTTAAAGCGTTTTCGAATTCGGAGCGCTTGGCTAGCTGGTGGGGGCCGAGTGGATGGCAAACGGAAAATCGGGAGTTTAATTTTAAGTCTAACGGCGTATGGCATTATTGCATGCGTTGCACAGATGAAAACCAAGGTGAATTCTATGGCCAAGAATCTTGGGGTAAAGCTGTTTATCAAGAAATAATCGTACCGGAGAAGATTGTATTCACGGATATGTTTGCAGATGAAGAAGGCAACGCAGCCGAAGGTATGCCAGTTAAACTGGTTACGATGACGTTTGTTGAACACGAAGATAAGACAAAACTTATCATGCGTTCTCGATTCGCTTCAGTCGAGGGACTTCGGCAAGTAATGGAAATGGGTGTAGTCCAAGGATGTTCCTCACAATTTTACCGCCTCGACGACCTTCTGAAAAGCTTCAATAGATGGGGTAATAAGGTTTAGGTGCTATTTAACAACTCCGGTCATATGTACTTAACAAATGCGATTCTTACTTAAGCAGGATCGCTCTTTTCTTATGCTGCTAAGGGCAGTGAAGCATGAGGAAAACCGAGAGAGGGAAAAGAAAACAATAATATTAATATTGGGGGAAGTAATGAAGATCAATCACATAAATTTAACAGTTAATGATGTAACAGCTACGCGGGAGTTTTTAGAAAGATACTTTGGATTGTCATGTGCAGGAAGTCGAGGAGATGGGTTTGCTGCCATGAAAGATGATGATGGATCGATCTTGACACTAATGAAAGGAAGCGATGTACAATACCCCAAGACATTTCATGTTGGTTTCATACAAGAAAATGAAGAACAGGTTAACAGGATCAATCAGCGGTTGAAAGATGATGGATTCATGGTAAAACCTCCAAAACATTTACACAGGTATACTTTCTATGTAGAAGCACCTGGAGGATTTAACGTTGAAGTACTGTGTTAAAAAAGTAAATTGGAGTAAAAAACGCAGTTCAGTGAGGTACGGTGAAGTTGATCATAAGTAAATGAGGATTTTTTATTTTAAGTAACGATACATGTATACATTGAATTAAATAGCTGGAAAGTGAACAGTCTGACTGATTTTCGTTGGGCTGTTTTTAATTATAATTAAAAACTAGGAGGGATTAAATGAATAAAAAAATATATGATTTGTTAGAATTAGACGGATTTGAACATAATAAAGACACACAACAATACACCGAGGAAATTTTAAATAGAATGCGTAATGATTTTATTGTTGAATTTCGAAAAAATTACAATTCTGATTTGTTGAGTTCTCTTTCAGTTTCTCCTTTAATAATTGAAATTGAAAATTATTATAATAATGATGTATGTATATTTGCAGCTATATTTTTATCAAAATATGAAAAAAATAATAATAGTAAAATTAATGCTTATCATTTAGAGAATGTTGTAATAAGAATTTGTAGTTGTTGGGAATATCTTTTTATATTAGTTAACGCATATCTTAATTTAGATATGGTGGTAGGAAGAGATTTATTAAATAAAATTATGGAAAGTAGTAAATATGAGGTTAAATTTAAAGAATCTGGTGGAAAAATAGAGCCTGTTTTTCAAGAATACTCAATAGAAATATCAGAAGAAAGAAAAAATAAGTTGAAGAAAAGAATTAAATTATTTAATTTATCGAGTAAATCAAAAAGTAACAGTTTCCATAAAAAAATGAAAAAAACATATTCTAATAATGAAAAGTTTAAACACATATTTGACTTATACTACTCTGAACCGGTAAAAGAGTTCATTAGTATAAGAAATGAATTTGTGCATCGTAGAACATTAGGAGCTAAATTTTCATACGGACCAATAGGAATAGGTTTAACCCAGGGGATTAATAGTAATCCAAATGGTTGGTTTTCTTTTAAAGGCATAGAATTAAAAATAGAAGAAAATATAGTTGCTCTAAGCCATGCAATTAAGCAGTTGAAGGAGATTATTTATAATGGCTATCGTCCTAATTTGAAAATTAATGAGGGAAAAGTATTTTGGGGCTACGAAATTCATTGCGAGAAATGTGAGAAAGAAATAGTATTAGCAGACTTTATAGTTGATTTATATAGTGATATTAGTGAAAAACCAGTTTGTCCAAATTGCTTAGAGAAACAATTAATAATAACAGATAAATTGGAAATGAGCGACTATGACTATCATAATAACTTTAAAAAATATTTAGGATTTCTTAGTGAGTTGAAAGAAATGTAATCTTTTATTATGGTGATTTTAAAATAGATAAATATTCAATCAATCAAGTTGTATCATAAGTATGATCATTTTAAAATAAGTGAATATTAATTGTAGAAATTGGTGGAATTCTATGTCCATTTATGAGTGAATGGGTATTAAGTCAGCGGATTGTTACTGGTAAGATTGTCTTCATGACCGCAAAGTGATCTCTGCTTGTTTTTCCTCAGATGTCACCTCAATTTCTTCTTCCCGTTTTACCGGAGGAGACGTAAAGGACGTTAATCGGACATTGTTCGCAAATTAAATCGATTCATGATAAGATAAAAAAATCAAATACTAGTAAGGCGGGGTGGAGTCAATTCTGGCTCCGCCCTGCTTTTTTTGCCCACCCGATAATTGGAGGTTTTATTTTGAATGTTTTCGTAAATAAATTTAAAAAAATGGGTTACAAGCATGTTTCTTTGTACGCCGTCATAGCACTTTGTTTTGTCGCCTCTTTATTCTTTGTTAATCACAATTATTCATTCTATGAACTTCCAATAGCCAAAGTCATCAAAACAAATCTGGAAAATACAACTGAATTGAATGATATGTATCAAAATGAAGATCGACTATTTACCCAGAGTATAATAGCCGAATTACAAAATGGAGAAGAAAAAGGAAAACTTATTCATTTAAAGAATGAATATTCCTCATCCGGAGCTTATGATCAAGAATATCGAGTGGGAAATGATTTATTTGTTTCGATTGATACAAAGAAAGAAGAAAATTCAGAGTTAACTGGAACCATAAAAGACGTAAAGCGTGATAAATTTGTGTTGATTGTAGCATGGGTTTTTATCTTTACATTACTTATCGTTGGAAAAAAGCAAGGCCTGTTTTCAATTATAAGTTTGGCAGTCAATGCCATATTGTTGTCATATGCATTAGATTTTTATTTGAATTCATCAGACATTGGTTTGGTATTGATATGCAGTATAAGTATCATTCTATTTACGGTCCTTTCCCTTTTACTCGTTAACGGTTTTAATGAAAAAACATATGCAGCTATTATTGCGACACTGTTAGGGACTTTTTTATCGCTGTTCATTACTTATCTTGTTATGTGGGTAACTTCCGAAAATGGCCTTCGATATGAAGAAATGCAATTTATCACTCGTCCTTATAAAATGGTGTTTATGGCCGGGTTATTTATCGGATCTTTAGGAGCCGTAATGGATATAGCCATTACCATGTCTTCTTCGATTTTTGGGTTGTATGAAAAGAATAACCACATATCAGTAAAAGCACTTAAAACTTCAGGATTAGAGATTGGAAAAGACATTATGGGAACCATGACAAATATTTTGTTTTTTGCCTATATAAGTGGCTCCATACCTATGATTATTTTGTATTTGAAAAATGCTTCTGCATTGGGATTTACCCTTTCCATGAATCTTACATTGGAATTGGCCCGTGCCCTAGCTGGTGGTATTGGAATCGTGTTAACTATTCCGATAGGTCTATATGTCTCTATTTTTTTCATTAATCGAAAGAGGGAAAGACAATGAATGTATTAGTGTTGCTAGCGTTTATACTATTAATATTGATGATCTTGATTGGCGGAAAAAAAGGGGCACGTTCATTTTTTGCTTTGTTCCTAAACTTTGGTGTGTTACTTTTTACCATCATTTTTATGACAAATCCAAATAATGATCCGTATATCGTAACATTGATTGCATGTACGGTGATTAGTTATATTAATTTATTTTTTATTAACGAAGTGAACAGTACAACAAAAACAGCATTCATTTCTACTATTATCACGATTGTTATTGTACTCATTTTTATTGTCATTGTGACGGAAAATGCGATGATACAAGGTTTCGGTGAAGAAGAAATAGAAGAGCTTAGCATCTTTTCCCTTTATATTGGAGTGGATTTTGTTAAAATTGGAGCTTCAGTAATTATTATGAGTACTATTGGCGCGATTATCGATACAGCCATGGCCATTTCATCTCCCATGCGAGAAATGTTTCTTCACCATCCATCCATTAGCAAGAAAGATTTATTCACATTTGGATTAAGTATTGGAAGGGATATCTTAGGTACATCTACGAATACACTATTTTTTGCTTTCTTTGGAGGCTATTTGGCACTGCTTATATGGTTTAAAGATTTATCCTATTCTGTTGGAGAAATCGTAAACTCAAAAATATTTAGTGCTGAAATGATCACTATATTTTGTGCTGGAACAGGTGTAGCCCTGATAATTCCTATTACTGCCTTGATTACTGCTTATTTTTTGGTGAAAAATAGAGAAAATAAAGAGAAAGTTATATAGGGTTCATGGCAAAAAGGCTTATGAGCACTCATTTGTATAATAGGAATAAGTCATGGGTTGTTCCGTAAAAGCATTGCAATGAGTATCCATATGCTCTGCCAAATCCTCTTAACAGTTTATATTTAGTGGAAGAACACCATATAATATTGCCAATATAAACGTGGTCAATTTGGGAATACCAGTTGGATCCGAAAAATGGCTGGCGTTAATGCCATTCTAATTCCTACATAACGTTCATGATGTATATGGTAAGATAATAATGAAAAAGCTGACTGCAGAAGCCCGTTCAAAACGGCTCCTGTAATCAGCTTTTCTTTTTTTTACCCTAGTCTCCAGCCGGTCTGATAATGAAAAAATGACTGCATTCTGAAATCAAACATGTATGTTGAGTTGCTTACGGAGACGTTGCATTTCCGAATTGAAATAGGCTTTGCTGTAATCACATCCGACAATAGCTACGATAGTGCCGTCATCATCAATGATTGGCGCAAAGCTTGTTTTCCACTCACCGTACCTGTCTTCGTATATGGGAGTAACACCCGCTTTACCATTAAACGCCTGATAAGCAACATTAACCATTTCCGGAGGACCCATATATTCTTCCCCCGGTTCAATTACAAAGCCTTTGTCTGCAACGAGGTGAATCAGACGTCCATCATCCGTCATGATAAATATAAAGACCCATTCAATTACGCCTTCCTTTTCTTGAATCATGGTAAGTTTTTGTTTTAATTTCTGGGAATAGGAAGTTTGCCGGTTCATATTTTTTTGTAGACTGATAACCTCCTCAGCTGGGATGATGGCTGCGGTTACAACGGCAATGGATCGAAGCCGCTGGTTTATTTGTTCTTCTAAAATGGCCCGTTTATCCACTGGTGAAAAGCTTGCCTCTTCAATTTTATTACGTAATTTTTTATATTTCCTGCTCATCGTCGGCTGGCTGACTTCCAATACCTTTGCCGCTAGTTTTAATGATTTGTATTGTTCCATCGCCATGTTAATCAACTGTTCCTCCACAAGGTCGACTGCTTCCTGCAAAGGCATTAGAAAATCGATGACAGGGAGTGAAGTGGGTTTGTTGGGTCCTTTAAAAGGAAGCACCTCTCTAACCAACGCAACATCCACTTCCGGTATTCCGCTAGTAATCACAAGCCTTTCAACTGTATTTTCAAGTTCGCGCACGTTACCGGGCCATTGATAGATACATAGCAAGTCGATTGCATCCGGTGTGAAAGCTACCTTTCGATTGTACAGTGCATTGTACTTTTGTAAAAAAAACTGAACCAGGTGAGGGATTTCATCTACACGATTCCTAAGCGGCGGAAGATGGATAGGGACGACATGAAGACGATAATATAAGTCTTCTCGGAATTCTCCTTTTTTCACCATTTTTTCGAGCGATTTATTTGTTGCGGCAATCACTTGAATGTCAACAGGGTGTGAGGCCGTGCTTCCAATTGGGGTGACAATGCGCTCCTGAAGGACGCGAAGCAGTTTTACCTGAACATTAAGCGGTAACTCGCCCACTTCATCCAAGAATAAGATACCTTTATGGGCCAGTGTGAATTTTCCCTTGGCGCCGTCTTTCCGAGCGCTGGTAAAAGCCCCTTCTACATAGCCGAACAGTTCGCTTTCTATCAGGTTTTCCGGGATGGCGCCGCAATTGACAGGTATAAATGGACCGTCACTTCTATTACCCATATTATGTATGGCCCTGGCGGCTATTTCCTTTCCTACACCGGATTCCCCCAATAATAGGACCGTTGCGCTGACATCACAAACCATTTGCATTTTATGCAGAACATCAAGCATCGGTTTACTGCGGATCACAAATGGAAAAGATGGCTTCTTCGATTCCAATAATGGCCCCGATTGCCCCCTTGGTGTATCTGGATAAGAGTCTTTAATTTCTTTGTAAGCCCAGACCCATGCTCCGGATTCAATCGGATAGGCCGTCATCAGCAGCTCTGGCCCCTGCCATGAGGACTGCATGAAAGATCTTTTTTCATTTTTGCCCATTATCTCTTGTGCCAAGCTTATAGAAAATAAATCTTGTTCAACATCCTTGATGGAACCACCTACATTAGCGGATTTGACTGTATGGAATAAGGAATTCCCTGTTCCAATCGATTTCAGTATGGTGCCATTTTTATCTGTCACAATAAGCTGATCGTAAATAGACAAGAGTGCAGAGGTGAAGTGATCCATTTATGTCTACCTGCCTTTCATTTAACTTCCTAGATTCAATATGACAGAAGTTTCAAAATTGTTCAATAGTTTCAAAAATGAATATTCTTCCTATTGAAAACCCTATAAGCATGGTGTTTTCTGATTGGCATGGTTATTGCAATAAAGTAAAGAGAAGGGACTAAAAAGCATGATTGCAAAGGAGGGAGAAGCTATTTTGAATAAAGAGAATCAGTTCCAACAGAATATCAATTCTGAAGATCCCTTTATTAAAAATCTATATTCAGATTTGAATGAGCGGATCAATGCGTATGAGCAGGAAGATGCCGTGAAAATTGACAAAATGAAATGGAAGGATGCGACAGGTTCTATTTTTCTCATGATTTTAATCATTGTCTACCTAGTCTATACACTTGTCTAAAGTAGTTTTGTTTAGATCACCCAGAACAATAACAGCCTTATTTCCAAGTGATACAATCATTATTTTATAGTTGGGAGAGAAGCGTGTGAGCAAAGAGAGTTCCTCCATTTCAAAGGATGTGGCCTTTGGCTTTTTACCGGCAAGTAAAAGTGACCGGATTTTTAACCTTCGGGATTTAATATTAGTTCAGGTTGTTATTGGCCTCTCATCTTTTGGGCTGTTAACTGGTGGATACACAGGTACAATGCTTGATGCGAAGCAGTCACTTGCAGCGATTTTATTCGGTAATGCCTTCCCTATGCTGTTGATAGTTCCCATTACCCTTTATTTTGCGCGTTATGGCATAGACACCTTTGTAGGGTTTCGAAGTTCACTTGGGTATCTAGGATCGAATATCTTTTTCTTTGTTTTTCTTATTTTAACTCTCGGCTATATTTCCATTGCGCTTTTTATGTCCGGCCAGGCGTTAGCAGAGGCGGCTAATTGGATGGGCATGCCCGCGATTTTCTCAAGCCAAGCAACGGGAGCGCCGTTTTTCTCGATTTTGCTCTTCATCTGTGCATTCCTTGTAACGGTGAGGGGACCGGTAGCCATTCAAAAATATACCGCAGTAGCTGTTCCGGTTTTTATGGTTCTCATGTTTGGCCTGCTCACAATAGTCTTGTTTGGACAGGGGTTCACGAAAGTTGCTCATATACTTCCTTCTGAGCCATTTGAAACGAGTTCTCGTTCATTCACGACAGCCCTGGAGTTAAACATCGGTCTCGGCTTTTCATGGCTTCCGTACCTTGGCCAATACAGCCGTTTATCTAAAACAGAAGGAGGAGCATTTAAAGCGGGATTCTACAGCTATGGAATCATCGTCTGTATCGCTGCTTTAGTTGGGGCCCTTGCTGCATTAGTCACTGGTTCTCTTAATCCTTCTGACTGGATGTTTTCCATCGCAGGAAGCTGGGGCGGCTTCATTGGCTTGATTTTACTTTCGGTCGGGAATGTCGGTGCAGCCATATTCCTTATGTACTCACAAGCTGTCAGCTTTAAAACTGTATTCCCGAAAAAGTCATGGATGATTGCGATGGGTACAACCGTACCGACTATATTCTTACTTCTAAGCTCAACGTTCTACGATGCCTTTGGTTCATTCATTGCTGTCATTTCTTTTATTATGGCTGTTCTTGGCGGCATTGTCGTTGCAGATTACTTTTTTGTAAAGCGCCAACGCATTTCAATAAGGGATTTGTATGACACGCAAGGCTCTTATACCTATTGGAAAGGCATTAACCCGTCGGCCGTTCTCACGGTGGTTATCGGAACGATCGTTTACTGGGCACTCTATAATCCATTGACTTTTGAAGCAAGTGACTTTTTCCTTTATACAGCTGCTGGAATTCCAACATACTTTGTCGCTTTAGTCATCTACTATGTTTCATCTAAATACATTTTCCGTTTTGAAGTTGACATGGAGCGTCCATTCGTGGAATTAAAGGAAGCTAAATAGAAAAAACTCACTTTAAAGAATCTAGGGAACGAGAGGAGATTGTTCAATGTTTACACAAAGTTTAGATTTCAAAACAACAGATTTAGATACATTCCCATTTCCATTCACTTCAGGTAACTATCGTTATTCAAACGACTTGAAAAAACTCTCAAACGTTAACTGTATTGAAGTTACACCAGAATACAAACTCCAAGTGGAAACGAAGCGTCGTCTCCTTCAAGAACAGCCGCATATAAGGTTTCAATCTTTTTCACACACAATGGAAATGCAATGGGAAGTGTTGGAAATGCTCATCGACATGGCAGCTGATCGCTATCCGGAGCATTTCGAGGTTATTAAAGATGGTGACAACTGGACTTTCAAGAACCACATTTTCGGGGAATCCGATTCATTCGTGTATGGCGATGCCAGCACGCTTCCAAATGAGCCGCTTGATTATATAGGCCGCCATTTCCATAATGATTTTGTTTTAATGGTTCATCGCGATAGTAATTTCTATTTGGAAGTGGGGCAAGTTTCATACGCCGCACTCTTCTCGGCTAACTGGAATAAAGGCATGTCCTTTGATGAAATCCATGCACCTGTTCCATTTGTATCACGGAAAGGTGATGAACTGGCAGATCGCGTTCGTAAGTTTTTATTATCCATCGAGCCAGGAAAGCCATGGACACGCATTAACTGGAACCTGATGGCGGACCGTTGGGATGTCAACTATGAAACGATGGATATATGGGGACCGCAGCGTTCTGAAATAACACCGGAAAATGCAGGTAAACTTGTTCGTTTGCGTGTGGAAGAACAAAAATTTTATCGCATGCCACGAAGCAACGCCATTCTATTCGTATTGAATACTCAGTTCCTGCCTCTGGAGGATTTGACATTGCGTCAGGAGTGGTTTGATCTGACATATAGCGTACTGCAGGATATTCCGGAACCTATGGCTGAATACAAAGGAATTGCCCCGTTTCTTCCGCAATCGGTCGAATATTTGAGGCGTATTGATGAAAAACGAAAAAGCGAAGATAAACAATAAGTAGGAGGATAGGGCCTTGTACAATAGTCCAGTATTGTTTGATAAATCCATTACGATCGTAAATAAATTTACTCCTCGGAATGAACGAAGAAAGTTTGTGGTCATTTCTGATCAAGCCGGATATGAAAAGGCGAAAAGTTTCACTTCTGAAATCGCAGGAACAGTGCCTGTTGAATGTCTTTCCATTAATGGAATGGAAGATAAAGAGGAGATTAAGAGAGTCATTTTGTCACAAAAGATGGGCACCCAATTTTATATTGCGGCTGCTTGGAACAATGCCGTAATGATCTTCTCGCTCGGGGTGGAAGCTGGTCTTTCTGAAGCTGAGATCCAGACGGTGATTATCGGCCCTAAACGGCGGTACGTATATTGCATGAAATGTTTCGAAGTGTCGGAAATCGCAGAAGAAGCAGAGATTGCAGAATGTGATCATTGCAGAGCCAGTCTTGAAATAGGTCCTTTTTATTCAATCGTACGGGAAGGTTATATTGGATACCCATTCATCCCAATCGGAAAAGAAGAAGAAGTAGGGAGCTGATCATCATGCGGGTAGTAGGAAATATTCAAATGAAAGTAAACAAGATCATTCAAGAAACTCCATTCGTGAAACAGTTCGAGTTGATTCCAGTGGATGGAAAACCATTGCCTGCTTTTACAGGCGGTTCGCATTTGACCACTTTCATGCCGGCCGGGGATACGATAATCGAGAGAGAATACTCCCTTATCAACAACCCAAGAGACCGTAAAAAGTATGCAATTTCCATTCGGCGTGATGAGGCGTCACGCGGAGGTTCCGCTTTCTGGCATGATCATGTAAAGATAGATTCCAGGTTGGAAGTCAGTTTCCCTAAAAACAACTTCCCTCTCAGCTTTCGAGCTAAGCATCATGCTTTTTATGCATCTGGAATCGGCATCACTCCATTTCTGGCAATGATGGAAGACATGGCTGCCGAAGGACAAACCTTCGAACTCCATTATGCAGCACGCACTCCGGAATTATGTGCTTTTTATGATTTGTTGAAAGCCAAATATCCTGATCAATGCACCTTTTATTTTTCGCAGGCAGAAGACAAACGCAGAATGATGCCTGAAACGATGATGGATCATCGCATTGGTACGCATGTATATTTTTGCGGACCTCTCGAGATGGTACAAGAGTATCGAAAAGCTGCCAGTTCCTATGGTTATCCGGAACATGCGATTCACTTCGAATTATTTGCGACTAAACATGATGGGCCGCAAGACCCTTTCATTGTTGACCTATCAGACAGCGATCGGTCCATCCACGTTTATGAGGGTGAAACACTGCTTGATGCGCTTTTAAGGGAAGGAATTGATGCGCCTTATTCTTGTAAAGTCGGCGGGTGCGGAAGTTGTGAGATAGATGTAGCAGAAGGTGAAGTGGATCACCGGGATAACTTCCTTAGCGAAGAAAACCGTCAAAAACGCAAGTCAATCCTGACTTGCTGTTCACGTGCGAAGGACGACAGACTTGTCTTAAAACTTTAACGATTCCGTACAGGTTAAATTTAAAAAATAATGAAAACCGGAGGCATAAAAACATGACAATTTTAGAAACGGCAGTTTTAGAGCTTAAAAATTACATCGACGGTAAGTGGCAGACCTCATCTTCAAATGAAGTAATACCGGTAATCAATCCTGCAACACAGGAAGTCATTGCAAGGGCTCCGCGTGCCACCAAGGAAGATACAGAAAGGGCAATCTCAGTTGCAAAAGCAGCTTTTGATAGTGGGATCTGGTCAGGCCTGACAGCACAGGAGCGTGCTTCCTACCTCTATAAAATCGCTGATAAAATTGATGAACGTGCGGAAGAGTTAACGATTCTTGAAACAATGGACAACGGGAAACTTAAAGCAGAGGCGGGTTTCGATATTGCCGATGCCGCCGGGTGTTTCCGTTACTACGCTGGTTTGATCCTTCATCCAGAAGGGGAAACTTATCAAGTTCCCGCTCCCGTACAAGCTATGGTTGTTCGTGAGCCAGTAGGTGTAGCCGGTTTGATTGTACCTTGGAATTTCCCTCTTCTAATGAGTGTCTGGAAAATTGCACCGGCCCTTGCAGCAGGTAACACCATTGTATATAAACCGGCTGAAGTGACACCTGTAACAGCAATGAAATTATTTGAAATCCTAGAGGAAGTGGGCATCCCTAAAGGTGTGGCTAATATGGTGATGGGCCGCGGCACTGTTGTCGGTCAAACCATTGCAGAAAGCAAGGATGTTGACATTGTTTCATTTACGGGAAGTACGGATGTTGGCCGCACTATTATGAAAGCGGCCGCGGGCAACTTAAAGAAAATCTCCCTTGAGCTTGGCGGTAAATCACCTAACATCGTTTTTGCAGATGCAGATTTAGAGACAGCCGTTGATTACGGATTATTTGGCATCTTCTTCGGTGCCGGCCAAGTATGTTCATCAGGCAGCCGCATTCTAGTTGAAGAAAGTATTTATGATGAATATGTAAAACGCTATGTGGAACGCGCAAATAAAATCAAAGTTGGACCTGGCCTTGCAGAAGACAGCAACATGGGGGCAATTGTCAGCGAAGCGCAAATGAATAGCATTTTGAACTATATTGAAATCGGGAAACAGGAAGGGGCGACACTTGCAGCAGGGGGTTACCGTCTTGTTGATGAAGGCCTTGACAAAGGATACTTCATTGCACCGACTGTCTTCACCGATGTAACATCTGACATGCGCATCGTACAAGAGGAAATTTTCGGTCCGGTCGTTGTCATTCAAAAGTTTAAAGATGAAGAAGAAGCTATTAAACTTGCAAATGATACAGACTACGGCCTTGCAGGCGGCGTCTTCACTAACGATGGGGCAAAAGGATTGCGAGTGATCAAGAAGGTACGGGCAGGCATCACATGGGTAAATGATTATCATCCAACATATGTCGAAGCGCCATGGGGCGGTTACAAACAGAGCGGGATTGGACGCAGTTTAGGAAAATACGGCTTGGATGAATACCAGGAAATTAAACAAATCAACATTAATCTCGATGTAAAACCGGTCGGCTGGTTTCCAAAATAATCATATGATTAAAGAGGAGACAAACAACTTACCATAATTAAACCAAAGGGGTGCGGAAGTAAAAAATTCCGCACCCTTTTGAAATTTTCTTTGAAATTTTCTTTGAAATTTTGTCCAAGGTTTATCAATGGCAGGTTCGCTGGCTAAAGTAATCATTTCAAGTTGATCTCGCTGAATAGAATCATGTTTAAAAAGCATACTCATCACCTCAAGTTTTAATCCTTCTATTTTAAAACAAAAATGACTCCAGGCAAAAGTGTTCTATCTAAAAGGTAAGACAAAGTTGATTGGAACGGAAGGTACGAGACTCCTGCGGGAAAAGCGCGTCTAGGGGAGACCCCGCAGGCGAAAGCCGAGGAGGCTCCCCGACCGCCCGCGGAAAGCGAGTGCCTGGAGTGGAAATCAACGTCCAAATTGTACAAGCCATAAAAAAAATAGACAAACTCGATTTTCATCGAGTTTGTCTACAGTCTGAAACCTAATCCAAATACGGATTAGGTTTTTTCAAACTGCCGAGAAACTTTTTAAAGCACTTAACAAATTGTTCTTAAGCTTAAAATAACTGTGAATGAAACAATCTCAAGGAATTAGCCATTTCGCAGGCGTTTTTATTATGCAACAAAAGGACAATTTTTCCCTGTGATGAGTGAAAATGGATTTGAGCATAAAAAACACCATTGATATGATAAAAGTAACATACCAATGCTATTTATCGTTTTATTCAGAAATAGGATATTGAGATTGAATCGTTTTTACCGGTGTAGCATTTATTCTTGGTGTCGTTGATTGTCGTACATAGTATCATTAAAAAGGAAAAGACATTACATAATGCTCACAAATAGAGAGGAAGTGCCTTGACTATCAAAAAGTACTCCAATCAAGGAGAACGCGTTCTATCAAATGTTAAAAGACCAGTCAGGGAGCAGGTTAGGAGTGAATATTGATGACTAAGTTTTATTCGGATATGACAGTGGAGGAAGCGATTTCATGTTTCCCAATAGGAAGCACTGAAGTGGAAGTATTGGATGATTCAGAAGATTTCATCGGATTTTTAACAATAGAAGCGTTATCTGCGGCAGTGCAGCAGAGTGATTTAACGAAGCCTATTTCCCATTTCATTACTGTGAATGCACCGCTGCAAAATTTACGGAATTATTCAATACCATATGAACACTTTCAAGCATTCTTTGAGAGTGATTTATGCAGGGTTGTATTTAATGCCCTGTATGATGGCGTGTATATCACGGATGGTGATGGAACGACATTATTTATCAATCAAGCTTATCAGCGTATTACTGGAATAAGAGAAGAGGAAATCATCGGAAAACCGATGAGTTATTTAATTGAGCAGGGTATGATATCCGTTTCTGCTTCATTGGACTCCATTCGAACGAAGAATCAAGTTACTTTGACACAAAGAATTCGAAATGGAAGAAAGATTATCGTATCGGCCACACCTATTCTATCGCCGCAGAATGAAGTCATATTTGTCATAAATAGTGTTAGGGATATTACTGAATTAATCCGGATGAAATACACGATCGACAGCCAAAAGTTATCATTCCAACCTATTTCTCAATTATTGCCTGGCTCGGAACAGGTGAATTTACAGGAAATAATCATTGGTCCTTCTACAACTCCTTTATTTAAACTGGCTGATAAAGTAGCTAAAACGGATGCGAAGATCTTGTTGCAGGGAGAAACTGGAGTGGGGAAGAGTTTAATCGCCAAGTACATACATGCCAAAAGCTCCCGGAAGGAAAAAATTTTCCTTGAATTAAATTGCGGAGCCATTCCAGCAAACTTGGTGGAATCTGAACTTTTTGGATATGAACCAGGGGCATTTACCGGATCCCTTAAGAATGGGAAAATGGGGATTTTCGAGAAAGTGAATGGTGGTACGTTATTTTTGGACGAAATAGGGGATTTACCTTTAGAGTTACAGGTGAAACTTTTGAAAGTGGTAGAAGAAAACAAGTTTATGAGAGTCGGTTCTACCGAAATGAAAGAAGTGGATGTCAGGTTAATTACAGCCACTCATCGCGATCTGGCCTCCCTCGTTCAAGAAGGATCTTTCCGCGAAGATCTATATTACCGGCTTAATATCGTATCCTTTGAAGTCCCGCCTTTACGCCAGCGAAAGGAAGAAACGATTCCACTTTTAGAAATGTATTTGAAAAAATTCAATGAAAAATATAATGAAAAGAAAAAGATGACACCGGAATGTTATGAATGGCTGACGAACTATTCGTGGCCTGGTAATATACGTGAGCTTGCGAGTCTTGCAGAGCGGCTGGTCGTCACGACTTATGATGATACGATTGATTTGCCTAATTTACCATCTTTCATCCAGCCGGTCTTAGCAAAAAAAACGACAACACATTCTTTGAAGGAAGCCGTTTCAGAGCTGGAGCGTTCCCTGATCCTGAATGCGATGAAGAAGTATGGGACTACAAGGGCCGCTGCCATCTCTTTGGATATCAGTCAAAGCGCTTTGGTGCAAAAAATGAAAAAATTTCACATGCGATTAGAAAACGAATCGAATTAGTTTTTTTGATTTGATTTCTACTCATTATTTATACTGTTACCCATGAAAAAAAGGTTATCCCCCTTATGAATTAAGCGTTTTCACACTTTGGCATGATTCCTGCATTAGTAAATGCATGAAAGGGGAGATAACCATGAATATTTCTGTTTTTTCTATGGCTAACAAATTGGTGACAGGATCAGATTCTTTACAGCAGCTGACTGATGAGGTTACGCGATTAGGGATGAAGAATCCGTTGATCGTTACAGATAAAGTTTTAGTGGGTGCTGGGGTTGTACAAAAGGTTGAGGATTTACTTTCTTCAGCATACGGTATTTTTTCGGATGTGAATCCAGAACCGGAAATTGAAATTGTTGAGCAATGTGTTCGGTCAACCAAGGATGGAAAACATGATGGACTGATTGCGGTAGGCGGTGGAAGTGCGATGGATATTGCGAAAGCCTCTTCCGTCATGGCTACGAATTCAGGTAGCATCGAGACATATTTCGGTACGAACTTGATTGAAGTCCCAGGTCTACCTTTAATAGCCATACCGACGACGGCAGGAACCGGGTCAGAAGTGACGAATATTTCGATTTTATCGGACAAGAAAGAACAGGTTAAGAAGGGAATTGTAAGTCCGTATCTTTTACCGGATGTAGCGATTGTATCGCCCATCATGACGCTGACTTGCCCGCCAAGTGTGACTGCTGCGAGTGGAGTGGATGCACTTGTTCATGCGGTCGAGGCTTATATTTCCAAATTCGCTTCGCCCGTTACGGATGCTTTGGCAATTGGGGCCATGAAGTTAATCGCTGTAAATCTACCAAAGGCTTATGCTGCGCCAGATAATCTGGAAGCACGGGAAGCGATGATCACGGGAAGCCTAATGGCAGGGTTAGCTTTTGGAAATGCCGGTGTTGGAGCAGTCCATGCCTTAGCTTATCCGCTTGGAGGCCGCTACCATTTATCACATGGAGTCAGCAATTCATTATTACTGCCATTTGTCATGAAGTGGAATAAAATTGCTTGTTTGGAAAGGTTCCGCGACATTGCTGAAGCACTTGGAGAGAAAGTCAATCATTTAAATGATGATGAGGCAGCGGATAAAGCTATTGAAGCGATGACCAGAATATGCCGTTATGTTGATATACCAGAGTCACTTAGTGAATTTGATATTCCTGAATCGGCTTTAAGTGAAATGGCTGCCGAGGCCATCAAACAAGTCCGTTTACTTCGGAATAATCCCCGTGCATTAAGCGTTCGGGATATCGAAAAAATATACCGTTCAGCCTATGGCTTTTAAGTGGAGGAAACAATATGAAATGGAAAAACCGTCGCTACGGAGAAGAGACATCGTATATACCTGCGGGACCTTTTAAAATTAGACTGCCATTTGTCCATTATCGTTTTGAGTGGCCTGACTATGTTCAAGGTTTATTGATGTGTGCAGTTGACCTTGGAGCGATTACACTGCTTGCAGACCATCTGGGTATGCCTTTTGATGTAGCACTAGCCGTTGTTGTCTTGAATGGATTATTATATTTAGCGCATCATTTACTCGGGGACCCGGTTATACCAGGTTGGATTACCCCTGCGGTTCCATTGCTTGTTTTGTTCGTCGGGCAATTTCCGGAAGGACCTGATCGGGTCTATGCACTCGTTGCATTTCAATTAACATTAGGTATTTTATCGATATTGCTTGGAATGACCGGACTTGCGAGTAAGGTCGTTAGATTAGTGCCGAATGCAATCAAATCAGGCATTATTTTAGGAGCGGGTATCGGTGCTGTCGTTTCCATTTTCGAAGTGGGTGGAAAGTTTGATTTATTTCCTTATACAATAAGCATTTGTATCGGCTTTGCCTTTTACTTACTTTTTTCGAAAAGTTTTGGAAAATTAAAAATGCGAAATAAAGTTTGGGTATTCATAGGCAATTTAGGGATATTGCCAGCAATCTTGCTTGCGGTCTTTGTAGCCCCAATTTTTGGAGAAGCAAAATGGCCTGATATTCAATGGGGGTTCAGCAGTCCGGATTTTGCTACGCTTTGGTCAGACTATACTGTTTTCGGTTTAGGTTTTCCTGCCTTGACCTTCTTTTTAAGTGCGATTCCAGCTGTTTTTGCTACTTATTTAGTCGTATTCGGGGATGTGCTCAAAACAAAAGCGCTGCTTTCTGAATCCGATGAGATCAGGGAAGATGAAAAAGTGGACTATAACCCAAACAGAGCTCATTTAATTTTTGGCGGCCGAAATGTGATCATGAGTTTTATCGGACCTGATATAACAATGTGCGGTCCGTTGTGGGCAGCCATGCAGGTCGTGGTTGTGGAACGGTTCAAGAATGGCAAGAAAGCCATGAATTCTTTCTTCGGCGGTGCTGGCTCGTTCCGTTGGGGTACGAATACAGGGTTATTCTTATTGCCGGTAGTCAGCTTGGTGGAACCAATTCTGGGTGTGGCTTTGGCCTTGACGCTTTTGGTTCAAGGATATGTTAGCGTACGCGTCGGTGTGATGCAGGCGAAGAGCCAACGAGATCTGGGAATTGCAGGGGTCGTCGCTGCGATCCTTGTTATAAAAGGTGCTGGAATGGCATTCGCAGCAGGAATTCTATTATGTGCCCTTCTATATGGCAAGGACTTTTTCAAAGGAGAGAATGATAAGACATTTACAGATCATGAAGAAGAAGAAGAAGAGGAGATTAAAGCAGGATGAAAAAAGTAGTGGGAAAATGGCCAATTTATATAAACGGTGAATCTATTCATACAGAATATCATTTTGTAGTGGAAAATCCAGCAACATTGGAGCCTGTGGGCTATGTTCCGGACGCTAACGAAAAAGAGGCAAAGGCTGCAGTGGATGCAGCTCAGGCTGCTTTTCTGACTTGGTCGAAAACAAGTGCATACCATAGGGCGGAATTACTTGAGAAGTGGTACACGATCATTGAGAACAGGCTGGATGAAATTGCAACGATCATGACACTGGAACAAGGAAAGCCATTGGCAGAGGCAAAAGGTGAAATGAAATATGCCTCAAGTTTCGTGAAATGGTACGCTGAAGAAGCAAAGCGCAACTACGGGGAAATCATACCAGCCTCCGTTGCATCAAAGCGTATTTTAGTGCAAAAGCAGGCAGTCGGTGTCGTTGCTGCCATTACCCCATGGAATTTTCCTGCTGCCATGATTACGAGGAAAGTGGCGCCAGCCCTTGCCGCAGGATGTACCGTGATCATCAAACCCGCGGAACAAACGCCTTTGACCGCTTTGCTATTAGTTGAAAGTGCCCATGAAGCAGGCATTCCGGCAGGTGTGATAAATATTGTAACTACACAGAAACCGGGAGATGTATCAGACGTGTGGATGAATGATTCACGTGTTAAAAAGATCACATTTACCGGCTCCACTCCTGTAGGGAAACATCTAATGAAAAAAGCCGCAGAAACAGTAAAAAAAGTCTCGCTTGAACTCGGTGGATTGGCTCCGTTCATCATTGCTGAGGATGCGAATATCGAAGAAGCTGTAAATGGTTTGATTCAATCGAAATTCAGGAATGCTGGACAAACATGCATTTGTGCGAATCGAATATTCGTCCATGAGACAATCGAACAGCCGTTTTTACAAGCTTTTGAAGAAGCCGTTTTAACTTTGAAGGTTGGAAATGGAATGGAAGGAACCGATCTTGGTCCATTGATAGATGGAGCTGCAGTTAAAAAAGTTCAGCTTCAATTAGAGGATGCAACAAGTAAAGGGGCTATCATCCATAAAACCTCTAAAGTCGATGAAAAACAAGGCCATTTTATCGCACCAGCCATACTTTCCAATGTAACGGATGATATGCTGTGCATGCAGGAAGAAACGTTTGGGCCGATTGCGCCAGTCAGTACATTCAAAACCGATCAAGAAGCGATAAAGCGAGCCAATAACACGAATTTTGGCTTGGCAGCTTATGTGTATACCGAGTCATTAAATAAGGCAGTTGCCTATTCGGATGCTCTTGAATATGGGATTGTCGGTATTAATGACAGTGCCCCATCCACTGCCCAAGCACCATTTGGAGGCATGAAAGAAAGTGGGTTAGGCAGGGAAGGGGGACACTATGGCATGGATGAATATTTAGAAGTGAAGTATGTATCCATGCAGCTAGGCCAGTAAATAAAACAGTAGAATCCGCCATGATTCTTCAGGCAAAAAAAGAGTAAAAGGGACATCTAATATCGATGTGCCTTTTACTCTTTTTAAATGGTTAAAAAGCATTTTTACGTTCCTTCAAAGGCAAATCCAATCGTTAAGTTATTTTTCAAATCTTCCCAATATAATAATCCAAGTGACTAGCGGTACGTTTACAGTTAGTGTACGGGGGCCATCGCTATCATACTAGGTGATTGCTTCCTAAGTGAATTTATGAAGAATCGTATGAAAAAACCCCCTAAGTAATCAAAGGGGGAAGAATGTTAAAAATGGACAAGGGGTTTATTAGTAGAATATCAATTTTCAAGTTTGAGCGTTTTCCAGCTCGAAAAGGAAAGGTGCTCTGAAAAATCAGGGAATAACAATCCGGGACTTTAATTATTTCGCTAAGCTTTCTGTCAATCGGTTTTCTTTCCAAATGACTGTAATGCCCAGGCCAATGACGATAATGACAGCAGCGAAAAGATAAGGGTAGTGGATGTTTACGTCAAATAGCAATCCTCCCATAGATGGCCCGGCGATATTCCCTAAGCTCGTATAGGTGGAGTTCATTCCAGCAACGAATCCTTGTTCTTTCCCGGCAGCTTTTGATAAAAATGTCGTAAGTGCCGGTCGAAGCAGGTCAAATGCAAGGAAGATGAAGCAGGTTACCGCAAGAACTGCCAAAAAGCTGGAAATCATAGTGGACGCTACCGCAAAAATGGCACCGACGATTAAACAAAATTGGATAAGCTTCTTTTCGCCGAGAATATCTACCAGTTTTCCAAACATAAATACTTGCACAACAACTCCGAAAATAGAGCTTATTGTAATGATAATTGCAATATCCTTCGGCGTGAAACCGAATTTATGATCAGAAAATAGGCTAAACACAGTTTCATAGGCTGATAAACCAAAAGCGAGTACAAAGACAATGATGAACGCAATGAAGTAAAGCGGATTTAGTGATTTTTTTAAATCGCCCATAAAGTTTGTTTGCTTTGTATTAGCAGAAACTTTTGCAAGCTGTTCTTTTGTCATCGGCTCTTTTAAAATGAATATTGATGAAAGGCAAGCTAAAAAAGCAATGGCCGCCGCAAGGAAGAAGGGCAAGCGTATACCATATTCTGCAACAAAGCCACCGATCCCGGGTCCTATTATAAAGCCCAAGCTAATGGCGGCTGAAATATAGCCCATTGCTTTTGGCCTTTCCTGAACGGATGTAATATCCGCAACATATGCAGTAACACCTGGCATGATAAAGGCAGCACTGATTCCGCCTAGGATCCTTGATAAATAAAACACCGACACGTTTGTCCCTACACCGAAGATAAGTTCTGAAACACCAAAAAGGAATAAGCCGATGATGATGATTTTCTTTCTGCCGTAACGGTCAACCCAACGACCTGCGAATGGGGACATAACAAGCTGTGATACCGCAAATACGGCAACCAGATAACCCATCGTACTTCCAGATAAATGCATGATATTCATAAATGACGGCATAACGGGGATGATGAGTCCAATTCCCAGAAAAGCAATGAATATATTGCTTAGAAGAATAATTAATACCGCCTTTTGATCTTTAATTGGTTTATTCATGTAGTAACACCACTTTCTTTGTGAATCATTCTTGTGAAATACCTCTCCAAAACACTTTCCAAGAGGCTGCTAATTTTTCCTTCAGCCGTTTCTCATCAATGCCGTATACAAGCTCAAGCAAAATGGAATCCACTACTCCCAAGAATGCATACGTCGGCGTTATGGCTGCATCTTCGACGATTAATTTAGCATTGATCCAATCCTGGAATTTACATTCCAGAATCGACTGCACTTTTCCCTCGATATCTAAGACTTCCTGCCCGATTTCTTTTTCAAGATGCGCTGGCGGAAAAAAGGACATACGCAGCCAAAACTTTATATGCTCATTTTTTTGGAAAAGATCGATGGTCAATTTTAGGAATCCGTATAAATCTTTTTCAGGATTTTTTGAATCAACTTTACTGAAATATTGGAGTTTCGAAGATAGCTCCGTCTCTTTCGCATCACGTAAAACTTGCAGAAAAAGATCATCCTTGCCTTTAAAATGAGCGTAAATGGATTGCTTTTTCATGCCGACTTCTTCAGCTATTTGAGAAAGCGACGCCCCTTCATAACCATGAATCGTGAAATATTTTAGAGCGGCTTCCTTAATCTCATTACTTTTCAATAATATCACCTCATAATTTAACGAACGTTCGTCAGTTATAATAGCAAATTAAACAAATAAATGCAAGCGAATACGTTATAAAAAGTATTATGCAACAAAAATCATTTTTAATTAGGACCATATTTGAAAAGGACAATATTGTTGTTTCCAGCAATAGATAGTCACTCAAGGCTATTCACTAAATTCCCGCATATAATTCTATACGGATCATAAAGAGACAGGTGGGATGAAGTTGGATACGTATGACATCAGAAAAGTGATTCATTACTATTACACAAAAATACAAGAAACGAATCATCCTTATTATTGGTACTGTTTGGCTGAGACTCAAAGTAGGGCCGGATTAACAAATGAAGCACTGCAAACGATTGATAACGCCTTGTCGTTTCCAAATCCTTATCCTTCAAAACAGGAATTGCTGGGCATGCAATTGAACCTCCAAACTGTTCTTTCAAGAGAAATGAACTTGAACAGAACAGTCATAGTGACCTCAAAGCAAGGCGATATTGATGGGGACGGGACAAAGGACAATGTTTTTCTTACCGCAAACAAAACCCCTGATAGCCCTTTTTGGAGGAATTTAACTTTAGTTATCCAAAATGGGAGGACTAACCAATATGAACAAGTTCCCATGAAAAATAATGCAGGATATAATCCGACCCTTATTCTTGGTGATTTTACAGGTAATAAGGGGGATGACATTTTAGTGGTCATTGATACAGGAGGAAGCGGTGGTTCCGTTTATGCGTATGTTTTTTCATATCTTAACGGTCAACTCATGACCATTTTTAATTCAGATACATTCAATGAAACCTTTAAATACGATGTTAATTATGCAAACCAATACAAAGTAAAGCTGAACAGTTATTACCTAAAAGAAAGATACATTCTTGACCTTACTTATAAGGATAAGGAATATTTATCTGAAATTTATAACAAGGATGGTGTATTGAAGGCGCCGATAGAAGGATGGGTCAATCCTTTATCTGGTTTATATCCGGTTGATTACAATAGGGATGGCATATATGAGCTCGAATCGTATCAGAGGATCGCAGGGAGATATAATGCCGATTCACTAGGATTTGTACAGACCGTATTGAAATGGAACGGGGAAGCGTTTGCTCCTGACCGGCAGAATGTGGCTATTTTGGGAGGGGGAATTTAGCACATTGGAATAGAAGGTTCATGAACAAGGTACAGGCGAAATCTTCGCCCAAAAGAAACCGGAAATATTCTTGGCAATGGTTCACCTGACCATGTTCATTTACGAAGATAATTGAACCGGCTTTCTAAGCGGACGTGATGGTTTCTTTACTTCAACTTTTTCAAAGGGGAGTAATGCTAATTGGAATTTTTAGTAGGCGATACCTACACGTGATTTTAAATAATCACTGCTTTTTATTTGGCTAAATGCAAATTCTGCTGTATCCGGCACGGATATTTTAACCCCATCCTGCGGCAAAAAATCACCTTCTACACGATATGTACCAACTCTTTCTCCATCCGGCAAATACGTTGGGCAGACAATCGTCCATTGAAGTGTTGATTGTTTTAGCAAGTCGAAAACTACATGATGTTCTTTCGCTGCGCGGGTAGACTTCTGCCTTGATTCACTGGACTGATAACGGAGTGATTGTGGGGTTGTTCTACTTTGCAGGATACCTGCCGTTCCAATCGTTATAATCCGTTGTATACCTTCGTATTCCATTGCTTCGATAATTAGTGGCATACTTGCTGATAAAGTGTTTGTCCCATCAGTATTCAGTGCACTAATAACTACATCAATCCCATGCATGGCACGTACGATATCATCTTTATTTAAAACATTACCTTGAATAATGGTTAAATTGGCATTTTTTATTTGAATCTTCTCTGGAGTGCGAACTAAAACTGTAACATGATGTCTGTCTTGCAGACCATAAGTAACTAATTGACCCCCAACTCGTCCAGTTGCACCCAAAATTAAAATATTCATAGAAACGAACCTCCTTTTGCGAATACAATCATTCCACTAACATTATATCGTCATTTTCAAATAATGGGAGCTTTAGTGCATTAGGACATCATAATTCAACGTTTGCTGGCGGTACCCCAAGAAGAAAAACGTTCGTTGGTAAAGATACAAAATGGACCGCTCAAAAGCTTCATGAGGGGTCCATTTGAATTAGAAAAAAATATAAAAACGTTTTAAAACAAAACAATCGCGACCACAATTCCTCCTCTAATATTCCTGTCCTTCTTTCGATTTTAGAAAAGAATCAACTGATTCATCTAATAATTTTTCCCGATTAGGATCTTCATTGACATCTGTATCCACTTCCATTACGTCGTTATTTAATTTACTAACCTGACTTTTAAGTTGAGCTGGATCTTGGTTATCATTTTTTTGGTTTGGCATATAAACTCCTTCTTTAACAGATATTTTTTATATAGTATGGACAATTGAACCAATATGAAATCCAATATTCAGTAAGATTATTTCAGCTGCTTTCCCGAATTGAGGCCTGTTGTCTTGATGGAAGGTTGTAAAAGTATGCATGATTTTAGTTTGGTTATTATTAACTAAATATTGTGAATATTGTAATATTTAGTTTGCGAACGCATTTGTCAAAACGAAGTTTTATATTCAAAACAAGCAGTTTGATTTCCCTTGAGTAAAGTCAAATAATCTAACAGGAGGTTTTTGTTATGAAGAAAAGAATAAGGAATACGTCTATTTGTTTTTTGTTGGTAGTTTCAATAATTCTATCATTATCATTATTTCTTCCTTCTTTTGGCCAAACAGCTGTACAGCAAACGGACTTTAAAGTAACTCTATTAGGAACAGGTTCTCCTATTTTAAGTATATCTCGCTCCGGTCCAGCTACACTTGTAGAGGTTGATGATGAAAAACTCCTCTTTGATGCTGGACGTGGAACTGCCTTGCAATTATATAAAGCAAATATGTTACCAGGCAATGTTGACAAGTTATTTCTTACTCATTTGCATTCGGATCATACAATCGGCATACCAGACGTATGGCGTACAGGTTCTTTACCAACAGGAGGGAAAAGAGAGCGAGCATTTAAGATTTGGGGACCTAAGGGAACCGAGAAAATGATGTTACATATGAATAAAGCATTTCAAGCCGATTTGGATGCAAGAGATGACTCTGGAAATGGAAATGTTGAAGGAGCAAGTATAGTCGCAAATGATATCAAGGAGGGTATCATCTATAACAAAAAAGGAATTGAAGTAATAGCCTTCAAGGTTGACCATAAATCAATTGAGCCTGCTTTCGGCTATCGGGTTAATTACAAAGGACATTCTGTAGTTATCTCAGGTGACACCCGTTATAACGAAAATCTAATTCAATTTGCTAATGGTGCAGACGTAGTTATTCATGAGGTTGCAGCTGCAAAACCTGATAATGAATCAGAATCAATAGCCAATATACTTGATCTTCACACTACACCTGAGGAAGCAGGTAAAGTCTTTAACCAAATACAACCAAAACTTGCTGTGTAGTCACATATTGTATTATTGGGAGGATTAACTTGAAGAAAAAGCTAATTTGCTCGAAAGAACAAAAAAAACATATGAAGGAACAGTTATAGTAGGTGAGGATTTGTTGTCCATTGAAATAGGGGACAAGGTACAAGTACAACAGCCGGGAAATGAGGAGAACTCGGGGAACTGAAACAGACCAGCTTCAGCGAGCAAATGCGTTAGGTCTATTAATGCATGGAGGATAACTAAGATAATTAAGTTCATTATTATTTAGGCACACCAGCTTTATTCCGGAAAAGGACCTTTGAATTTAATAAAAGGAGAGCACATATTATACGTGACTAATATGTGCTCTTCTTTATTTTATAGGTTTTTATAAGGTTGGTCTTGATATCTAATCCTCCAATACCATTCACAATGTTCTAAGGTATCTTGAATAAGGAAGTTTGAATTAAAACGGATACCCATTTAATACTGTGCCAAAAAGATCGAATTCAGGATCTTTTGACTGAGTTATTGGAGGGGCTTCGGATCGCCCTATAGAAGAGTTGATACCACCTTCAACTGTTTCGTCATTCTCTTTATGCAATGGGTTATCAATCATACCCAAATCAACTCCTTTTAATAAGATTAAAGAATAAGTTATTAATTCCCTTAATATGTTGATTTTATGCTGAAAAATATGGCGATGACTGGGATTCGTTGAAATGAACGGGTAAGAACTTGTAAGCAATCGTCTATAATTTTTATTACAGAATGCATAATGATTATTTTATGTTCATAAAAAAGATTGGTACCGATTCATTGATCAGGTGAGGGATGTAATCAAATTCCAAGTAGTATCATTATCGATACCTGTCCACGAATTTTTTTTGCATCGCCCTTCTTAGTAGCAAAAGGATTGAAAAACAACATTCCATCCCTCCGATACACATTGTTACAGGATGCCCTGTAAGAGGGGGAACTGCAACAGTAAATCAATATCTTGCTAAAACGAAAATGACTGTTAATTGGATTTGGTATGTTGCATTTTCCCTTTTTACCCTTTTCTTAAACGTAATCAACCGTTTCCATTTAACAAAAAAAGAGTACCACTATGTAGTAATACCCTTCTTGACATGGATGTTTATGGTAAAGAGAAACATGTTATGGTTGTGATGACCTACGAGACCTGGTTAGCATGGAAGTTGGCTATCCGGACCAATTCTAATCCTATTGACTAAGAAGATCAAAGTGGAGTGAGAATCCTTTGCTTGTTAACAAAGTAAGCCCACTCAGAAAAGCCGATTTCCTTCAGTCTTTTTTGAACTTGTTCAAATTCATCTCCAATACGTTCAGGTGTATGTGAATCTGATCCAAATGTTACTTTCACATTATAGAAAAGAGCTCGTTCTAAAATGTCATCTGCTGGATACCATCCACCACAATCTTTTGTTTTACCAGAGGTATTGATTTCAATGGCAATATCTTCTTGACTAATGATTTTTAACGTTTTTTCAATACTGTCTGTTTCAATGGATGAAAAGTCTGGATAAAAACCTTTCATTGCATCGATATGGCCTAAGATTTGAAACACTCCGCTTTTTGCAGATTCCTGTATTAATCTATAATATTCATCCTTAATTCTTGCCTGTTCTTTAGAGGTCAAACCATTCCAACGCCCTCGTTTAAAAATGCTAATGTCTTGAACATAATGAACAGATCCAATGATGTAGTCAAAAGGGTGTAAAAGATATTGATCACGGTAGACCTCAATGTGATCAGGGAAGAAATCACTTTCCATTCCTAATAACACGTGAATTTTACCTTCATATTTCACTTTTAAACGAAGAACTTCCTCAATATAAGGGACAAGTTCGCTTTTTGCCATTGCAATCGTTGGGTAGAGATGATCGTCCTCGCTGTGAAAATATGGGGAATGATCGGATATCCCAATATATTGCAACCCATATTCAATGGCTTGCTTTACATAATCCTCAATTGTGCCGATAGCATGTCCACAGCGCTGATGGTGAGTGTGCAGATCAAATTTTATTGAATTCGTCATTTCCGTAGCCCTCCTAAAATGAACCAGATTGTCTTGTTTTATCATATCCAAAATTCCACTCTTTCTCACAAATTGAAAGAAGATACCTTCCTTAAATCTGCCTGGGAAATATGAAAAAAGCTTGGTACTGCCCCTCGAAAACAAATTTCTATTTTACGGATTTAAATTTATACCTATCAATTAAAGATATTTTAGTCCGAGTGAATGTATAAAGGTTGAATTTCCTAGACAAACTAGAATGTTCAAATATGTAAAAGGAAAGGAAAGATAAAGAATGACAAAGGTATTGTACATCACAGCTCATCCTCATGATGATAAACAATCTTACAGTATGGCCGTTGGAAAAGCATTTATTGACACGTATAAAGAAGTAAATCCTAGCCATGAAATTGTGAATATTGACCTTTACAAAGAAAATATTCCTGAAATTGATGTAGATGTTTTCAGTGGTTGGGGGAAACTTCAATCTGGAAAGGGCTTTGAAGACCTTTCATCGGAAGAGAAAGCAAAAGTTAGTCGACTCTCAGAGTTATGTGAGCAATTTATAGCTGCCGATAAATATATATTTGTCACACCTTTATGGAATTTTTCATTCCCACCAGTATTGAAAGCATATATTGATTCCGTTTCTGTTGCAGGTAAATCATTTAAATACACCGAACAAGGCCCAGTTGGTCTTTTGACCGATAAGAAAGCCTTGCATATTCAAGCTCGTGGTGGTATTTATTCAGAAGGACCGGCAGCTGAAATGGAAATGGGTCACCGATATCTAAATATCATCATGCAATTCTTCGGAGTGCCTTCCTTTGAAGGTGTATTCGTTGAAGGACATGCAGCAATGCCTGATAAAGCACAAGAAATTAAAGAGAATGCTATAGCACGAGCAAAAGATTTAGCTTCTACTTTTTAAATCAAAGAGTCAACAACTTGTTGGCTCTTATTTTTATGAAATGGTGATATTTGGATTAATCCTCACTTCGCCAATCAGACGCATTTTCGGCTAATAAAGGAGTATGCTTTTTTATTTAGTCTGCTAGGGGGGGGGCCTTTGTAAACCAGCAAGTTTTAATATTTCCCCTCTTCCATTATCGATTGTTATCAATAAATAGTGCATCAATAAAACTATAAGAATGATTTGTATTTGTAAATAATAATTACGGATAGAGAAACTTAAACACGCATAACACCGTCCGAAAAATAGGACGGTGTTATATGTGTTTTATGAAAACAAAGTTTAAATACTTTATAAAGAAGAAAGAAGGGAAAGCACCACATCTGGTTCATGTTTCACCATAGGGACGCTATCCATTTTGAAAAAACAGACCAACTTCCTTATACGAATATGAAATTATATTAAGCAATTTGGATTTCTTTATAATAGGTATATCGGTTGTATAAAAAGTCAGAAAAATATAAAATGTATTTAAATCCGGGGATTTTTCCCTTATATCCTGGCTCAATCCAAAATTGTGATTGGTTGACTATTAAAACAACTATCTTTACTAATCATTAAATTTTTTAAGAAAAGAGTGAGTTCAATTATGAATAACATTAAAAATATCTATTGTGTAGGTCGAAACTATGCCTTGCATGCAAAAGAGTTGAATAATGAAATACCAACTTCCCCTTTCTTATTTTCAAAACCAACTCATTCGCTTGTGGAAGCAAATGGTCAGTCAATTACGTTGCCGAGTAATCAGGGTTCGGTTCACTTTGAAACTGAACTTGTCATACATATCGCAAAGCAGTACGAATCAGGAATGAACGTAGATGAAATAGTAGATACCATGGCCATTGGGTTGGATTTAACGCTTAGAGATGTTCAATCACAGTTAAAACAAAAACAGCATCCTTGGCTGTTGGCCAAAGGATTCAAAAATTCAGCTGTTGTTAGTGATTTTATTCCGTTTCCAGGTGTCGAAGCATGTAAACAATTAGATTTTTCCCTTTTAAAAAATGGAGAGCGTGTACAAGTCGGAAATATTAAAGACTTACTTTTTGATTTGCAAACCATTATAGAATTTACAGCAGAGCATTTCGGGCTTGGGAAAGGAGATATTATTTTCACCGGTACTCCAAGCGGCGTAGGTCCTCTTTCAGATCAAGACAAGCTTTCACTAAACTGGGATGGAAATGAAATAGGATCCTGTTCAGTCACATTGCATTCATGAAAAAAGGAGCAGTCATTTCGACTGTTTTTTTTATGGAATAATTCAATCTTAGACAAAAAGAAGAAACTCGTCTAAAATGAAGAGAACAATATAACATACAAGGATAGAACAGGGTGGAATGTGCATGAAAAACAACCAAGAAAAGAAGTATTTAGATAATTGGCTATCTCTTACTAATATTCAAATGAGCATTACGAATGAGCTGGAAAGTGCTTTGCAAAAAAATCATAATCTGTCGCTAAAAGAGTTTTATGTTCTTTATTTTTTATCCAAAACAAGCGATAAACAATTGAGGCTACAACAATTACAAGAGATGGTAGGGTTAAGCCAAAGTGCTATATCCAGGCTGGTAGGCAGGCTAGAAGCAAAAAGCTGCGGAGCATTACAAAGGCATATCTGTGAAGATGATCGAAGAGGTATCTACACACGTTTAACTACATTAGGTGAAGAAAAACTACAAATTTCCTTAAATACTTTTCATGAAATTCTTCACTCTGCTTTTTCAAAAGGAAACCTTCAAGATGAGTTACAATCCTTAATCAAGAAATTATAATATGGTTTCTTACACCTTTTAATAAGTGAAGTCGGTTATTTCTATATATCCTAGATAGGAATATTCCTTTAGCCAAGTAAGGTAATTATGAACGGATCTGTTGAGAAAGAGAGAAGTGTTAATCCTGATTTAGATGTAAGCGTATTCATTTGTGAGAAAACAAAGTGAAGATTGAATCCTCTCATAGGAAATAATATGCTACGTGGTAAAATTGTTGGTTCTCCTCTTAAGTAAGCTGAAAGTATAATATATTGGGGATGAATCTCTTAGCATAAATATCAAATAGAAATAACGAAAAGAATGCTTTCATAACAGTTTATCTCAAAAAAATAAAGTGAATAGTGATATCATTCAGTCCAAAAGTGATATAAAAACGCTGTTGCCATTGCGGATAATACGAATAATTCATTCACTCCCTTTGCATATACTCCGATTTCCCCCTAATCCAAAGTATTTTGGCTATTAATCCTCCTATTAAGACAAGTTTTGCCAATGCCCTGAATTCCAATCTTCACCGAAGGACTCAAAAGTTATGAACCTCTTTATATATTTATCTCTTTATTTGAAAATACTTCAAATAGAAGAAGGCAGCCTAAAACGATCATCTTTTTTAATTCGTTAAAGTTATTCCTTTTAAAACCTCATCCCCAATGGCATTATTACTGGGATTATTACGAGGAACTTGTACAAAGCAGATCCCATCATTTGGCCAGTTCATGTCAACTCGTTTCGCCGGAAACCTATCATTCAAAATGGAAAAAACGGTCGATGGAAACGTTGCCGATGATTCCTGAGGAATTTCAATATGAAGTGACCCGGCAAAAGGCAAAGCAATTCAATGTTGTGAAGACATTGCTTAGGAAACCGGATGTCGATGAAATCATTCATGCAGGTGATGCCGGGCGTGAAGGAGAATTGATTGTACGCAACATCGTTAATCTATGCAATGTCAATAAACCGATGAAACGTTTATGGATTTCCTCTTTGACCCCAGAAGCGATTTATGAGGGATTCCAAAATCTGAAGAGCGAGGAAAAAAACAGGCCGCTCTATTATGAAGCGTATACGAGAGCTTGTGCGGACTGGGTTGTGGGAATGAATGCCGAGAGCATATAGTATTTTATTGAAACAAAGGGGCGTTTCGGATGTGTTTTCAGCTGGAAGGGTGCAATTGTATCCGTAAAATGTTTGGGCGTATTTAAAATTACACTGAATATATAGCTTGTACGAAATTCACCCGTGTTTTACTGGGTGAATTTAATTTTCAGAAAAGAGATTTAGGCTTTTTACCGAAAACTTCATGAAAATATTCGATATAATAACGACCTTAGAACCATCAAAAATTCATTGTCGGTGAATCAATTTGGAGGAGAAAAAATATGATTCTCTTCTGGATTATCAACACTAAACTAGATAGCCTTTTTAAGGTGTTCAAGCATAAATTGATAGGGGCAAGTGTGTCTTCAAAGGAAGTTAGAAGAAGTTATCCAAACTCATTATTGAGAAATTAAATGGATAAGAAAGAGGACCTCTATAAACGTCCTGCAGAAAAAACTAATTTCACAGAAATGATCAATCTTTTTATAAAGTTACAAATGAAGAAAAGAATCACAAATAAATATTTGATTATTTTGAAAATTCGTGATAGTATTTACAAATAAAAGAATCAATCGGCAATGGCGCCTGTTTCAATAGCTAATAACGAGCTATTGGGCAGGCGTCTTTTGCATTTTTCAGGGGGGATAATATGAATAATAGAACCAAATTAAAGGCTTTATTTGGCATGATCGTTATTTGCTTGTTTTTGTCTGCTTCCTTAGGAGCGGCTGCAAGCGGAAAAGCAGTTTCGACTCCGCAAAAAAGGGAGGGCCATTGTATTCAAGTGTTGGATAAAGGAAAATGGGCTCCTGACACCTATAAGTCTGTTCAAAACCTAATTGATAAGCATGGTGCTGGAAGTACAGGATACGATCCAAAACGAAAACCTTATGTTGTTTTTGATTGGGATCATACGAGCATCATGAATGATACGGAGGAGGCCCTCTTTCTTTATCAAATTGATCACTTGGCATATAACATGCAACCGGAAGAGTTTTATGAAGTGATCAAAAAGAATGTGCCGAATGGACCCTTTTCACACGAGTTTAAAAACCTTCAAGGAGATGCAGTCACTCTCAAGCAAATCGCCGAGGATCTGAAGCGCGATTACGAATTTCTTTATTCCAACTATAATGGGATGAATGGAAAAGAGCGGTTAGAAACGCTACATTCAACTGATCAATTTAAAGATTTTAAAGCGAAAATGTACTTTCTGTATGAAGCCATTGGGGAAACATACGGTGTTGAAATCGGATATCCATGGGTGCTTTATTTATTTGCCAACATGTCGACCGAAGAAGTTCAGCAGCTTGCAGAGGCTTCAAATGATTATAATTTAGGGGCGGAAATGGCATCGGTGACGCTTATAAGTCCTGGGTCCATGTTAGGAAAAGCCGGTACTGTTCAAGTTACCTATACAACAGGACTGCGTCTGGCCTCGGAAATCGCAAACTTAATGCATACTTTTATGGAGAATGGGATTGACGTTTATGTTATTTCGGCTTCGATGGAAGAGGTGGTGGAGGTATTTTCGTCAAATCCAAAATACGGCTACAACCTTCCAAAGGAAAATGTCTTTGGGATGAGATTAAAAAAGAAGGAAGGAATTACTCAAGCAGAATATGAAGACAATTGGCCGATCACTGCTCGAGAAGGTAAGGTGGAAGTGATCGAACACGCCATCTCCAAAACGAGGGGCGGTTACGGTCCGATATTCGTAGCGGGAGACAGCAGCACAGATTATGAAATGCTGACAATTAAGAGTTTGAAACTCGGTTTAATTATCAACCGCCTCAAAACAGGTGATATCGGCAAGCTTGCGAAAACAGCTGCAGAACGGATGGGCAAAAACAACCCGAAATATGTTCTCCAAGGAAGAAATGAGAATACAGGCTTATGGATACCGACTGAATACACGATCAAGCTTGGGTCAAATGAAGAAAAATTGTTGGCGAATTAAAAAGATTCGTCCCAGTAGATTCAGTCACACTGGGAGTATAAAATAAAGATTGATGATGACATCTTAGACTCGCTTTTATACATTCAAGTTTCCGAAACATAACCAAAATCAGTGGAAATCATGCACCCTATTCCCATTAAGCCATTTTAAATGAAGATAAATCTTCTACTCTCATTTCGTAAACATAAAGTATTTTTGGTTTTACATATTGAAGAATTAAATCAAATTCGGTAGCAAACAAGCGTATTTATATAAAAGTAATTGAAATTCAAGAAAAGGGCGCTTTCCTGTATGAAGGATCGCGCTCATTTTTACATTTAAGGGCCATTTAATGAAATAAGACTTACAAACAAAACTGGATATTTATCCTTATTATTGGTGTGAGATTGTGTTTAGTTTATTGAGGGAGGATAGTGCAAAAAGACATATTTAAATGTTTAATAAAAAATAGCAGTTTTGTTGTTTTCCTTCTTTTAGAAGATAATGAAGAACCACTTGGATAAAAATATGTTGACTGAACAGTATGCTTCCGCGTACAATAAGGTAAGTTATTAGTCAATTCAGAAAATTAAAAAAGAGGATTTGACAGAAGAATCGGACACCAGCAATTGTTTACGCGTTTGCAGAAAAAGAGGAAGAATCCTCATTAACAAGCGAGTGAACGCGAATGAATTGGCGTAGGGAACAGGAAAAGTTGGTTTAATGGAGTTGCAAAAAATAGTGGAATTAACCACAGTTGAATAATAAAAGCCTATAGTTATTTAGTGAAAATAGGGGGCTGTATTGATGACGGGATCCGTCTGTCAATATGGCCCCTTTTTTATTTGTTTTTGCCAGTCTTGAACTTGACGGAAATCAATTGGGCCACAATAAATTGTGTTTGCTTGAAATTATCTCTCCGTTCTGTTTGGGGATTTCTGTTAATGTTTTTGTTCTCTAGAGCCTGTTATTAAGGGTTTAACAAATTTAAAAAGGGGATGAAGGAACTGTGTCAAATGCTGTAAAGGTATATCAAATAAGTCGAAAAGTACATAAATGGGCAGGGTTAATTTTATCTGTTGTTTTTATGTTTTTGGCTTTGACAGGACTTTTGATTGTTTTTTCAACACAACTTGGATTGGGTTCGGGTGTTAATACAGTGGAGGGAAATGCCGAGCCAAGCCAAACGATACCTATTGATAAGGTTCTATCCATTACTTCTCAGGAGTTTTCCAGTGTAAAGTCGATTAATGATATCTCAAGAATTGAATTGACTGCAAGTCCACATGTTTACAGGGTTCTAGCAAACGATCAAGAAGTTGTCATGGATGCGAGCACGGGGAAAATTTTATCAAATAAACCAGATTACACAACCTTACTCATTACTATGCATGATGGAAGCTTCTTTGGGAATTGGTATAAATTCAGTGCTGTAGCGATGGCAGGTTTATCCTTAATCCTGCTGTCATTTTCAGGGTATTATATGGTTGGCTTTCCTCTTTATAAACGTCTAATGGCAAGAAAAAAAGCGAAAAATTCAGAAATTTCGTAATAGGCATTTGTATTGTTTCGAAAAAAAGTCGAGGAGTGTGTTGGGGAATGTCGAAATCTGTAAAGTTATATCAATTAAGCCGAAAAGTACATAAATGGACCGGATTGATTTTATCCGTTTTTTTTATGTTCATCGCAGTCACGGGTCTCGTGCTTGTTTATATGATACCACTCGGAGTGGCTGATGAGTTAAGGACGGGGAAAGAGGCAAGTCCAGATCAAGCGATATCCATGGAGAAGGCCGTGTCCATTGCTACATCTCAGGATCTTCCAGGTGTGGACTCGGTTGAAGATATATTTAGAATTGAATATAGACCAAGTGCAAATGTGTACCAGGTTCGCTTTAATAACGGTCAAGGTGTTCAAATAGATGTAAGTACGGGAAAAGTGTTATCCACAAATCCAGATTACTCGACTTTCCTCATTACTTTGCATGATGGATCCTTCTTTGGCGATTGGTATAGATACAGTATCCTCACAATGACCGGTTTATCCTTAATCCTGCTGTCATTTTCAGGGTATTATATGTTTGGCTTTCCTCTTTATAAACGTTTAATGGCGAAAAAAAAAGCAAGAGATTTGGAGGTTTAGCTTAAATGTCCCATACGGGTTTATAAACAAGAATCTGATATAACTATTGAATTTACAACCAATGTAGCAATATTAGTTAATAAGGACGTTACTTTATCAGCTAATATAAAAACCGAAAAACAACCATTTAACGAAGCTAGGGTTAGATTTGAAATTTGGCACGAAAATGAAGAAAGGCATGAATTTTTGGAAGCTACCGAGGGTTAGTGTGGAAAATATAATTTGACTAAAAAATTTGCAACACAAGGTATTTACCATGTAAAAGTACATTATGAAAAAGATGACATACATGGACATCAAGAAGAGTCCATTGAAGTAAAATAAAGTAATACTTATAGTAGAAAGACTAATGGTTGTTAAGGGACCACCATTAGTATTTTAAATAGGAAGTAGGAAAGCGAGCCGTGACCCAAGGAGATAATCAAGGGCTAGTCATAATTTCACAGATAAAATATAAATCCTTTAGTATACTAATACACTAAAAAATATCGTTGACATTCATTTTTATATTGTGTTAACTTTATCATACGATAATTTACCACTCTAATACATTAGTAAACTAAAGTATACAGAGTCATACTTAAGCCAAAGGTGGTTTTTTAATATGAAACGTATAGCGACAATTATGCTGACAATAGTAGCCGTGTTTTCACTTCTTGCAGCATGTTCTTCCAAACCGGAGGAAAAAGATAAGACGTTGGTGATAGGCATCGACGATAAATTTGCACCCATGGGATTCCGAGATGAGAATAACGAAATCACTGGTTTTGATATTGACTATGCCAAAGCGGCTGCAGAAAAAATGGGGGTAAAGGTTAAATTTCAGCCCATAGACTGGAAAACAAAAGAATCCGAACTAAGCAGTGGGCGTATAGACCTCATTTGGAACGGGTACACCATTACTGATGAGCGTAAAGAGAAGGTTCTTTTTACGAAGCCCTATTTAAAAAATGCACAGGTGGTTGTTACACGTGAAGATTCGAAGCTTACTAAACTTGATGATTTAAAAGGAAAAGTAGTAGGTCTTCAATCGCTTTCATCTGCATCAGATGCATTGAATGCTAATCCGGTTAAATCTAAAATCAAGACGATCACGGAATTCTCCGATAACGTATTGGCTCTAAGTGACCTTAAATCTGGCCGAGTGGATGCTGTCGTCATTGATGAAGTTGTTATTAAATATTACATGTCCAAAGAAAAAGAAACCTTTAAGATTCTTGATGAATCGCTAGCACCAGAGGAATATGGAGTAGGCGTGAAAAAGGGGAACGAAGATCTTCTGAAACAGCTTCAAGGGGCACTTGATGAACTGAACGAGGATGGCACTGCCGTTAAAATCTCTGAGAAATGGTTCGGGGAAAATAAGGTTTTAAAGTAATTGAACGTACAAAATTAAGCTAACAGGATTTCCTTAGGAAACCCTGTTTTGTTTTTGGGGGAATCAATTCATGTCAGCAGATTATCTTTTATCAATACTAAAGCCTATGCTCGAAGGGGCACAGATGACTGTCCTCTTATTTTTGATCGCCATTGTCTTGTCCATTCCTTTGGGCTTCTTGCTAACTCTGGCTGTAAGAAGCAAAATCAAGCCGGTAGCCTGGCTTGCCCATACCTATATTTACTTGATGCGCGGTACACCGCTGTTGCTTCAATTGCTATTTATCTGTTTCGGGCTTCCGATGATTCCCGTGATTGGTGAATATATGGTTTTGGATCGCTTTGTAGCTGCATGTTTGGGCTTTATTTTAAATTATGCGGCATATTATGCTGAAATCTTCCGCGGGGGTCTGCTGGCTATCGATAAAGGTCAATATGAGGCCGCCCAGGTACTGGGTTTGACTAAATGGCAGACAATGAGGAAAATCATTCTGCCTCAAATGTTCCGCGTGGCGCTTCCGGCCGTTTCCAACGAATCGGTGACACTTGTCAAGGATACCGCGCTGCTTTATGCCGTAGCTGTACCGGAACTATTACACTTTGCACAGACAGCAGTGAATCGTGATTTTACAATTGTTCCATTTTTCATGGCGGGTATCATTTATCTCCTTATCACGCTCGTATTAACTATGTTGTTTAAATGGCTCGAAAAACGATTCAAAATTGAATAGAAGGAGTGGTGAATGTGGCTATCCTTGAAGTATCCAACCTCAAAAAGTCATATGACAAGATAGACGTACTAAAACAGATTACTTTTGACGTAAATAAAAACGATGTGATTGCAGTGATCGGCCCATCTGGATCTGGGAAAAGTACGATGCTCCGCAGCCTCGTCCATCTAGAAGAAATAAACGACGGCAGTATCGTGGTATCCGGTGATATTATGGTGAAGGACGGAGTTTACTCGAATGCGCAAGAACTCAAACGAATCACCTCTAAAATGGGAATGGTTTTTCAGCACTTTAATTTATTCCCTCACATGACGGTTAAAGAGAATCTGGAAATCGCACCTAAAATGGCGAAAAAAGAGCCCAACGCGGTCATTCAGCAACGAAGTGCCGAACTGCTGGAGAAAGTGGGGCTCTCCAATCGCTCGACGGCATACCCTGCCAATCTCTCCGGCGGCCAAAAACAAAGGGTGGCCATTGCCCGGGCCCTTATGATGAACCCGGAAATCCTGCTGTTTGATGAACCTACTTCTGCCCTTGATCCGGAACTCACAGGTGAAGTACTGAAGGTCATGAAGAATTTGGCTGAAGAACACATGACGATGATCGTCGTGACGCATGAGATGGAATTCGCAAGAGAAGTGGCAAATCGGGCCATTTTCATGGACAATGGAGAAATCATTGAATCCGGCGACCCGGAAGAGCTGTTAACAAATCCACAGTTTGACAGGACGAAAGCTTTCTTGAAACGTAGTTTGTAATAATTCATTCTGACTTTAAAATGTAAATTAAATTAGATTTAGCTCACAGTGTTAAATTATTTTTCAATTCTAGCCCTTCAGTTTGAAGGGCTTTTTTATGAAAAAATCGTCAACTGCTAGTAGTACCTTGAAGGATTGGAGCTTCATTAAGTAGAAAGTTATAGAGGAGTAATAAAAATGTCCAAACCACAAGCTGGGGATCTGGTCTTTTTTGAAACCTATAAACCTGGTACTTCGCATGCGGGTATTTATATCGGGGGTAATCAATTCATACACAGCTCCTCATCCGGTGTAACTATTACTTCTATGGATAATAGTTATTGGGAAAAAAGATATTTAGGAGCGAAAAGAATTCAATAGAGCTAACAGCCAGATCTTTTTATAAAAGAGACTGGCTGTTATTTGTTTGGGTTCGTAATCTACCCATGACAAAAGGATTTAAAACCTGAGCCTGCTTTCCCCTTCGATTCCCTCCTACAAATGAAGGAATAATGATAGGCAAAAGCTGTTGAAATTTACCAGGTTGAATTTGATTATCAGGAGATATAATTAGTTGCATCATAGGAGGGCAGGATTTTTATGAAACGTGATCCTTATTTTGATAATGCTAAAGCTATTTTAATCATACTAGTAGTATTGGGGCACAGGGCCTAAAGGCTACTACTTACCTAGAATCGGGGACACGGTGTAAATTAGCGAAGATATTTAATAAAAGGTGTACAAACTAATTACAGCTTGAGAAACTCTCTTGGTGTTCCTTTCTTTTTTTAAGATACCTTCTGATATTAATTGGGTGGTATTTTTATTTTTGTTTCTCCTAAGGAATTTTTTTGGGAAGTCACTCAAAAAGTATATGGTTATAGTTACATAGAGTAAATTGATATCATTTTATGAAAACATTGTACTAATATTGAAGTCTATTACAGACAAGATGGGCAAACTCCGTAAACTTCAAACTTATGATCATAAATTAAGTAATCATTAAGGGAGGTATCCATTTTTTCCATTGGACACAAGTTTAGATTGGTCGTATTCCCACATTCTGTACAAATGAACTTATATTCATGAGTATTAATTTCATTTTTTAAATGGAATAGGCTCTCCCCATCCTGAAAAGTAAGATCGATGATACCGATGTCCTTGAACATGTGAAGGTTTCGATACACGGTATCAGAACTGACATTTCCCATTTTATATCGTAAATGATCTGTTACAGATTTGGCTGACACAAATCTATTTTTTTGCCCTATAAAATAAGATAATATACTCGATCGTTGAGGGGTGCATCTGTAACCATTATCTTTTATGTAATCTAGATATATTTCTAAATTCAAGAAATTCATCCCCATTTAGTTTTTCTTTGTTTTAAATCTGAAATAAAACGTTCTTTGAAGTCTATATGTCCAAATCCCGGGTTTGGATAATGACACATAAATAATAGCGCTGATTTATCTATTGCATCTTACAAAAAACTTCATCGAGTTTTTAGCCCTTGTTTAGGTGATGTCTCTGCGAGAATATGTGAGGGAAGATGCTCCAAAGTTGTTAGATCATTTTATATGTCCGATACCAACACAGATAATTTTCCTTCCGAACTTATAGAATGAGAAGGATGACCTACTGTATGGCAAGGGTATGAACAAGACGGATACTTGAAAGAATCTTAGTATATTTGATAACACTAATAACGTATAAAGATGTTAATGGTTAAGTAGTATTTTCCTACATAAACTAAAGGGTATCGTATTCCTTCTCATCTTTTAAAATTTTAACTAATGCTTGCCAAGTCATTAACGCACAATTATGTCTTGCTTTTAATTGATGCACTCCTTGTAGCGATAAACTATCACCTAAATCTACCCCATCTGGTATCTCTCCATGGCGAATTAACTGCTTAAATGCCTTTCTTAGGGAAGTAATTTCTTTTAGTGACTTGTTTTCGATAAGTTCTGTCATCATAGATGCAGATGCCATACTAATGCTGCAGCCTTCACCAAGGAAGGCTGCTTTTTTAACTTGATTATGTTCAAGGGCAATAAATAAAGTCATGACATCCCCGCAAGTAGGGTTTTTATAATGTACTTTCCGTACATATTCTCCTGTTATTTCTTCAAAATTTCTCTTTTGTTTATAATGATCTATGATAACTTGTCGATAAAGGCTTTCAAGCATAGTAAGGAAGTTCCCCTTTCATTATGAATGTAGAGATTAATTGAAAATTTTCATGGGAATTTTCAGTTAATCTCTGAATCGGGTTCTTTCTCTTTTACATGTAAAATTAGATTATTGGTAGTGAGGAAAAAAACAGTTATGTTAGGTCGCTATGCAATTTTTAAATTGCTGCTCTAACTCATCTTTATTTAAGTCCCTTCCAATAAAAACAAGTTCACTTAGTCTTGTTTCGCTGTCTTTCCATTTCCGATCTGGTCTTCCTGAAAATAACATATGGAGTCCCTGGAATACTATTCGTTGTTGGATTCCTTGTATATGAAGAATTCCCTTATACCGTAAAAGATCTTCCCCTTTTTCTTGAACAAGGTAACTCATCCATTCATTTATCTTATCGAAATCGAGTGGCTTTTCTTCACGAAAGGCAATCGATGATACCTTATCATCATGATGGTGATGGTGATGATCTTCTAAGAAATGAGGGTCGATTTCAAGCTTGCGATTCACATCGAACGTATTAATTCCTAAAATATCTCTTAAATTTATATTGCAATTTTGAGCATGCATTCTCTTAGCTGCAGGATTCATGTTGGTAAGTCTTCGCTCCAACGTATTCAGGTCGTCATCAGATACTAAATCCGTTTTATTTAGAATAATCACATCAGCGAAAGCAATTTGCTCTTGTGCCTCATCATGACTATCCAAATGCTTTGTAACATGCTTGCTATCTACTACAGTGACAATGCTGTCCACTTCGAATTTTTCGGATAGTAATTCATCCATAAAAAAGGTCTGGGCAACAGGTGCCGGATCAGCTAAACCCGTTGTCTCAATCAAAACACGATTGAATTTTGTCTGCCCCTGTTCACTTGAAAAAACCAGAGTTCGTAGGATGCGAATTAAATCCCCACGAACCGTACAACAGATGCAACCATTGTTCATCTCCAAGATCTCCTCATCAGCATCAACTACTAACTGGTTGTCTATTCCAACTTCCCCATATTCATTAACAATAACCGCAATCTTTTGATTGTGCTTTTCTGTTAGGATCCGATTTAAAAGCGTAGTTTTACCTGCACCTAAATATCCAGTCAGAATGGTGACCGGGATTTTGTTTGTTTCGATTAAAGTCATATTTTTTCTCCCATTTATTTTATTTTTGATACTCTGATTACTTTTTCCTTGTCTTTTGTAACCCCGGCAACAACTCCTTCTGCGCGTACAAAACCATCCCCAAGGAATGAGTGGCTTACTTTTTCTGTATAATCCTCATTAGCAAGGAGTGAATCGACAAAGGGGGAGGCATCCTCAGGTTTTAAATCCTTATACCAAGTTCCTTTGGGATAGGCGATGACAACGCACTTATCATGGCATCTTCCATTACAACGTGTACGAGTTGTGTGAATGGTGTCGTCTACCTGTCGGTCTGAGATTTCTTTACGAATTGCTTGAGTCAGTTCTTCTGATCCGACCTCAGTACAGCTGCTACCGTTACAAATGAGAACATGATGCTTCGTATTACTTAAATTCCATGTGGCCATATTTAATTTCCCCTCCAGATAAATCGTAATAATTACGATTTAAAATAAATTATTGTCTCATTTTTAACTTTCTAAACGACTAAATTCACTAAATTACCGAGTAAGCATTTTCAGTAGAGCTATATCCTGAAAGGATGTTTTTACCAACTGGTGTTTTGATGCCCGGATTTAACTATTCTCGGCGTTGCTTCTCTTTTTCCGCCTTTGATTTATTTGCCAAATCGATTTCTCCTTTCTCATATAAATATTGTATGATCATTCAAAGCGTAATCATTACGATTTGAATGATGTTATTTTAACCCTTTTTTAAGCCATGTGCAAATACTAAAAAGTTCAGCAAAAGTTAATGTTCCAAGGACATGCTATTTTTCTCTAAATTATTCAGTGTTTTCTGTAGGTAGCAGTGATCTAATCCATCCCCAATAAACACTAGAATATTATTCACCTTTAAACCTGATTTTGTATGGAAGGGCATGCCATAAGCATATTGGAAGAGAAATGTTTCCCGTTTACCTGTAAAACCGATATACCCCTTAATTCGATAAATGGAGTCAGGCATTGTTTTTAAGAAGTCTTCAAATAATTTCTCGTTAATAGGGTGAGAGAAGGTATGAACATAAGTCTTGATATGCAGGTGATCAATAGCATGTGTTTTCTCATGTTCACCTTTTCCTTTTCTTTCAATATATTGGATCGTACTCAAATTGATGTTGGCAAATTTCGTCGGAATAATCTTACCAGTTAGATTAATCATGGATAATTCCTTTTCAATAATCCTTTGGCTTCCATCTGAAATTCGATCAATTTTATTCAATACGATCGTATCAGCATGTTTTACTTGCTCCGTAATTAGCTTTCGAAGAGTAATCTTTAATTTATGGCGATCCATCCAACAGGCAGCATCTAATAGAGTAATAATCGATTGTATCCTTACCTTGTCAGCTAGGAGAGGAGATAAACAGGCATCTAACACTTCAACTGGATGGGCAACCCCAGTCGTTTCAATGTAAATCGCATCCAATTCAAACTGATTTAGGAGTTCGGATAATTGGACTTCGAGTTTATCTGATAGTGTACAGCAAATACAGCCATTTAGTAATTCCTTTAAAGGAACATTTTTTGGAACCGCATCTGAATCTATCGAGACTTGTCCCATTTCATTCATAATTACAGCCACTTTCCTGTTATTTACTTGTTCCTCATTCATAATCCTTTGGAGCAGAGTGGTTTTACCTGCTCCTAAAAAGCCTGCCAGAATATAAATCTCCACACTTCTCATTGAAATCATCCCCTCAACTATTAATTGAATTTGTCGTAACAAAGTCTAACTTCATCCTGATTAGTAAATAAGTATTTAGTAAATTTCCTAAAAAGTAATGATTACGATTTATAATTATAAAGTGAATGAAACGTTTCTACAAGGTAGGTGTACCATAAATCATCGGGATAAGAGATTCATGCTAAGTTCATATGAACTAAAGGGGTAAATATATATAGGCTTTTGTAATAAGGTCATCAAGATTTTAACTTTCTAACAAACTTTTTGACCCTGTGGTCGATCCAGCGTTTAAAAAGATGGATTTTTTTATTCCTCTATTTTTAAAAATATACTTGTTCTTTTTTTAAATAAGTGGTAAATTGTCATTGGTTAAATATAAATCGTAACTATTACGATTTGCAACGAAAAGGATGTTCAATTGTTGGGTAATGGAAAAGGGGAGAAAAATGAAACTATATAAAGTAAAAGCAATATTAGTAGCCTTGGCTTGTTTTACGGTCATGGTGGGATGTAGCAATGAAGAAGTGGTTAACAATCAGGGGGAAAAAGAGTCTGCAAATGAAAAAATACATATCGTCACGACCTTTTATCCTATGTATGAATTTACTAAAAACATTACACAAGATAAGGCTCAAGTGGATCTCTTGATTCCCTCAAATATTGAACCGCATGATTGGCAGCCGACTCCTAAGGATATGGCAGCTATTCAAAAAGCAGATCTTGTTGTTTATAACAGTCCTTTTATGGAAACATGGATCATGTCTATCCAAGAAAGTTTGGGTAAAGGTCAGCCACTGTTTATAGAAGCAAGTGAGGGGATCTCTTTAATGGAAGGAACCGAAGAGGATTCAGATCACGATAACGGGGAATCAGACCGTCATGATGAAGAAAGTCATGATGAAGACCATAAGCAGTTAGATCCGCATGTATGGTTAAGCCCAGTACTTGCTCAAAAGGAAGTTCAAACGATCACTGATGCGATAGTCAAACAAGATCCGGAAAACAAGGATTATTATGAAAGGAATAGTAAAAATTATATCCAACAATTGAAGGAGCTAGATGAACTTTACCGTACTACTCTCGATAAACCTTCCAATAAAGAAATGATTACACAACATGCTGCTTTTGGATATTTAGCAAAAGAGTATGGTCTTACACAGGTTCCCATTGCAGGATTATCTCCATCAGAAGAGCCAAGTCCAGCAAAACTTGCTGAACTAAAGAAATATGCTAAGGAGCATCAAATTAACGTGATTTACTTTGAGGAAACAACTTCTCCTAAGGTTGCCCAAACATTAGCTGGAGAACTGGGAGCTGAAACAGAGGTGTTAAATACGTTAGAGGGTTTAAGCAAGGAAGATCAGGAGAAAGGCCTGGGTTATATTGAAGTTATGAAGAATAACTTAAAGTCTCTTGAAAAATCTTTTGTAAATAAATAGAACTAAGCTGAATTAACTTTGAAAAAGTGTGCGCCTTAAACAGGAAAGGACGCACACTTTTTATAATGATTTCAGAGAGGAGTGGAAAAATGAAACTCGTTACTTTGCATAATATTGTTTTTGGTTATACTCATTCACCTACTTTAAATGGAGTATCCTTTGAGATACAGAGTGGAGAGTTTGTGGGAATTACAGGACCCAACGGAGCTTCCAAATCAACGATGCTACGAGTCATGCTAGGCTTACTAAAACCTTGGGAAGGTACGATTACAATAAGTGAAAAAAATGCCGACGGAAAACGTCTTACCATTGGGTACGTCCCTCAACAAATTGCCTCTTTTAATTCGGGTTTTCCAAGTACAGTTATAGAGCTAGTACGATCTGGGAGATTTCTTAAGGGCAGATGGTTAAAAAGATTAAACCATGAAGATGAAGAAAAAATAGAAAATTCCTTGAAAATGGTAGGGATGTGGGAGTTTCGTCATCACAAAATTGGCGCTTTATCTGGAGGACAAAAACAGAAAATTATTATTGCAAGAGTTCTTGCTACCGATCCAGACTTATTGGTATTGGACGAACCGACAACAGGAATGGATGCTGAGAGCAGAAAAGGGTTTTATGAATTTATGTACCATCAAGTAAAAAAACATCATCGGACCGTTGTGATGGTCACGCACGAACAGGATGAAGTGCAGGGATATTTGGATAAAATTCTTCGCTTAGAGAGGGGGGAACAAGGTGGATGGAAATGTTTAACTTGGAATTCATGCAGCGAGCATTTTGGGCAGGTGGATTAATTGCCATTATCGCTCCTATTCTAGGAGTATTCCTAGTATTAAGAAAACAAGCTTTGATGGCGGATACATTGTCCCATGTATCATTGGCTGGGGTAGCCATCGGTTTCTTCATTCATACAGATATTACGCTATCTAGTATTCTTGTCGTAATAGTAGGGGCAATTGGTATTGAGTACATGAGGCGGGCATATCGAACGTATTCAGAGGTTTCAATTGCTATTCTAATGGCTGCAGGATTGTCATTCGCCTTATTTTTATTAAGTCTAAGTGAAGGCGGAATGACAACCAATATCGATCAATATTTATTTGGGTCCATTGTAACGATCAGCAAGGAACAGCTTTATGTGATGGGTGGAGTAACCACAATTACCCTCCTCTATTTCTTTTTTTTAAAGCGACCGTTATATTTAATGACATTTGATGAAGATACCGCCTATACAAGTGGCATCAATACAAACCTATTGTCCCTATCCTTTAGCGTCTTGGTTGGTTTAGCTATTTCAGTCATTATACCAACGATCGGAGTCCTTTTAGTTTCAGCTCTATTGGTCTTGCCAGCTGCATTTGCAATAAGGTTCATGAAAGGTTTTAAAGTGGTAATTGTGACTGCTGTTCTTATTGCCATGTTTAGTATCTTTTTGGGATTGGTCTCTTCCTATACATTAGGAACTCCACCAGGAGCTACCATTACTTTATTATTGGTCATCATCTTATTTATTGGTTTTCTTAGTCACAAATTAATAGTAAATTTCAGTAGAAAAATTAAGCGAAGAATACGGCAGGAAAGCATATAACTATCATCGCTAGATTATATCAGAAAATATTGATCGGGAGGTACAACGCTTGTGATTCTGTCTAATAAAACAATCTTAAAGAAAATAAAGGAGCAAGAGCTTATCATTGAACCACTGAAACAATCCCAACTACAACCAGCTTCTATTGATTTACGGATAGGAAATCATTTTTTGACGATTGATGAATATTCCACACCTCTTATTTCACTGGACAAACCAGCTGCTTATAAAGAAATTAACAAAGATCATATTATTATTCCGCCTCAAGCTTTTGTAATAGGAACAACCATAGAAGTTATTAAGTTACCAAATAATATGTCTGCTTTCGTTGAAGGCAGAAGCTCTATTGGAAGGTTAGGTCTGTTTATTCAAAATGCTGGATGGGTTGTTCCCGGGTTTGAGGGACATATTACATTGGAACTTTACAATGCAAATCGTGTGCCAATTGAGTTAAAGGCAGGGAGACGGATATGTCAATTAGTTTTAGCTGCTTTGGATCAAGAAACTACTCCTTACATAGGAAAATACTATGGTCAAAATAAAGCAACTGAGAGCCAAGTCTCTCTTGATGAGGAGTCTGAGGATGTAAGTCAGAAAACAAAATGGAAATTTAAAGAATTTGATTAATTTATAGGTATACTCCAGCCTTAGGATTTTAAAGTTGTCAGCTATATTGAAACCATCATAAGTTCATACATAATGAAAAGAGGGAAAATGATGAGTGTTGAGCAACATAAGGAAGAAGCCCCTAAAAAGGTGAATTGTAAAGTCATCACAGTAAGTGACACACGTTCAAAAGAGACAGATAAAAGTGGGAGCTTGATGATCAAGATGTTAGAGGATGCTTTACACTCTATACAAGATTATCAAATTGTGACAGATGACTATGGGGCCATCTATGAAGCTATAAAGGCAGGGTGTTTAGACAATGGTATAGATGTCGTATTGTTGAATGGAGGAACAGGTATAGCAAACCGAGACGTTACAATTGAAGTTGTTCAAAGCTTAGTAGAGAAGCAACTTACAGGATTTGGTGAGATATTCCGGATGCTAAGTTATTTAGAGGATATTGGATCTGCAGCGATTTTAAGTAGATCTATTGCTGGTGTATCCCATGATACAGCCATTTTTTCTATGCCGGGATCTAGTGGGGCGGTCAAATTAGCCATGGAAAAGATTATTATTCCTGAGATATCTCATGTAGTGAGGGAAATACGAAAAGACTTAAGATAGAAGATAATAGCAGAGTGAGTAAATGAATATTATTAAATAATTGTTGTGATTAATCAATTTTTAAATGATAGAGTGGATTATAAATCGTAATAATTACGTTTTGTGTTTCGGATAAATTCCTTTAGATTTTTATAAGATAGATTAGGAGAGTGAACTGGAAATGAACGCGTGGTATGAAGAACATTTTCAAACGGACTATATAAAAATTTATCAACATAGGCACAGTGAAGCAGGTAGTGAGTTAAAGGATCTACTTGAATTTATCCCCTGGAAGAAAGGTCAATCCGTTCTGGATTTGTGCTGTGGTTACGGAAGACATTCTCGCTATCTTGCTCAGCTTGGTTGGAGAGTTACTGGAGTGGATCTCTCCGCACCCCTTCTTCAAGAGGCTATCAACCTGTCATTGAACATGCCTATTCAATATATGAGGTGTGACATGAGGAAGATTCCGTTTCGTAAGGAAATGGATCTCGTTGTAAATATGTTTACAAGCTTTGGTTATTTTGAAAGTGATGATGAGAATGAGAAGGTGATTGAGGGAATAAGCCATTCTTTGAAGGATGGAGGTTACTTTATTATGGATTATCTTAATCCTACATTTGTTGAAGAAAATCTTATTCCGTATTCAAGAGAGGAAGTTGGATCAGTGGAGCTGATTCAATATAGGAGGATAGTAGGGGGACATGTACATAAAAAAATCATCATTAAATCCGGTAACGATGAAAAACGATATGAAGAGGTTATTAAGTTATATCATAAAGAAAAAATGCTATCTATGCTAAATTCATATGGACTTATCGTTCAGGACATCTTGGGTCACTATGATGCAAGTTGTTTTAATTCACGGCAATCACCCCGTATGATCTTTATTTGTCAGAAAGGTGTAAAAAAAATATGAAATGAATGATGAAAAAACCTTTTTAGTATCAACACCATTCTCGGCAAGATGAGTGACGTATTTATTGAAAAAGAAGAAAAGGAGTGAAAGAACAGTGTCGAAAGCTGTAAAGTTGTATAAATTAGCCGAAAAGTGTTCTAACATTGGCAGGTGTATCCTTAATCCTGCGTCATTATCTGGTTATTGTATGGTGGGCTATACTCTTTATAAGCGTCTAGTGGCAAAAAAAATGATAAAAATTGGAGATTTAGCGCCCATTACGTTCACTGATAAAGCTATATGTTCATTAGTTACCGTTTACTTACTATAAGGAGTGTAATGCATGAATAATTTTAAACTTCCCCCAAAGAATGAACGGTTAAAGCTGTTTGGCTCTATGGAACCTGGAATAAAAACGAAGCCAAGCGAAAAAGAAAACATGTTGGATTTACAAAATATGAAAGAAGATTTCTTATTTGAACTCGATGCCGTTGGCATTACAAACGTCAAGACTCCTGTTTCCGTTATCTCAACGTTAGAGCCAATAACGCAAACTACCATCGCTACCTTTACGTTAACTTCCACTATTCCTCATGATGTAAAGGGAACAAATATGAGTCGTTTTACCGAACAATTGGAGCTGTATCGCAGGCAAGGATTTACCTTAACCTTTTCACAACTATCCGATTTTATTAAAGAATTATCCGAACGTTTAGGTCAAAAAGATGCAAAGCTTGAAGTAAGTTTCCCTTGGTTTTACGAACAGCCATCACCTGTGACTTTTCTTGCAGGTTTGAACTATGCTGAAGCAAGAATCTTGTTATCTTATCATCATGGAAAGATAGAAAGAACGGTTGAATTAAACTGTGCTGTAACCACCTTATGCCCATGTTCGAAGGAAATTAGTGAGTATAGCGCTCATAATCAACGGGGTTTCATTAAAATGAGTGCATTGTTAACTAATGATTATGATGAGTCTGTTGATTGGAAAGCTGTACTTTTACATGCGGCCCAATCAAATGCCAGTGCCATAATTCATCCAATTTTAAAACGCCCGGATGAAAAAATAGTGACTGAAAAAGCTTATGAAAATCCCCGATTTGTCGAGGACATGGTTCGGCTTGTAGCTTCTGATCTATATGAAGCACCATTTATTCAATCCTTTACAGTGGAATGTCGTAATGAAGAATCTATCCACCTTCATGATGCTTATGCCTCAGTAACATTCGATAAAACCAATAAAAAAGCTTTCACTCGTATTTAATAGAGTGAAGGGTGAGTGATGACAGATCTATTGAAAGAATTGAGCCACCGATGAAAAAACTAACCTGACCTGTCCATCATATTATACTAAATCAATTCATACATTTACGGGTAGGTCAGCTATGCTAGTACTACCATAGAATTGGGGATGAAGATGAAACGAAATCGATACCTGTATAGGTCCTTTCGGGATTTTTAGGCAGTGGAAAAACGACAAAATCGAACAAGTAAAAAACGTTCGGTCTGATTATGCTAGAAAATTATTGGACAAATTAATAACTTATTCTTATAGTCAATTGTTTTGCTTTAATATTATATACGATTACTGGGTTAGGCGGCTATCTAGTTGCCCGTATGTTACAAGGGGTGTCGACAGCTTTTTTTTCCATGGCATTGCAGATAGGCATTATTGATGCACTAACGGAGAAAGACCGCTCTCAGGGCATCTCACTTTATTCTTTATTCTCTTATATACCAGGTATTATTGGACCCATACTGGCATTAGGAATTTGGCAAGGAGGTATGGATTATTTTACAGTCGTGATGATAGCAATAGCCATCACTACATGGGTGTTTGGCTATAGTGCCAAAATGGAAAAAGGAAAGGAACAACCTGCTTCAGTTAATAATGAGCAGGGAGTAAGTATGTTTAAGGCATTTAGTCAGTTGGTACAAAATCCGTTTCTGTTTAAATGCAGCGTTTTGATGTTAGTTACCTCCATTTTATTTGGAGCGATTACAACCTTCATACCACTGTACGCTACGCTGTTAAAAAACGGAAATGCTGGAATTTATCTCATGCTTCAGGCTGGTACCGTTGTCTTTGCTCGTTTTGTTTTAAGGAAAAGGATTCCTTCAGACGGTAAATGGCATTCATCTTTTATCATGGGGGCTATGCTTCTTTTAGCAATAGCGGCGCAATGTGTAAGCGTTTCTATAACGGGTGGGGCTTTCTTTTTCTATGCAGGTGCGATTTTAATGGGGATAGCTCAGGCAATTATTTATCCAACGTTAACAACGTATTTAACCTTTGTATTGCCTAAGGTAAATCGAAATGTGTTACTTGGTTTATTCATTGCCATGGCTGATTTAGGTGTTTCGCTAGGTGATGTCATTATGGGGCCGATAGCCTCATACTCATTTATGAATATGATTTGTGCTATCTTAGGTTTGATGATGACCATTTTTGCATATGATAGATGAAAAATATTTGTTGGGTAAAATATAAAGGAGTCTTTTAAAAGTTTCATATATGACTTTTGGAAGGGTTTGTTGAATTTAATATTTTAATCTTATAGAGGATATCTTTTAATAGGATTCTTTTTCTTTTTAATGGCTAATTAATTATGTATGAGATACGCCTAAATTAAGAAAGAATGTAAGTTGGCATATTGTTGTGTATTAAAACCCCTTAGTCCTTTTTCGCAGGTACAGAATACAGAGCGTCCTGATCGCGTGATCGCTTTTTTGATGGAAGGTCGAGTGGCCATCTTATTAGATGGGACGCCACAAGGGATCTTTTTCGGCGTGGACTATATTTCATCAGTACTAACCGTCCGGGTTGTTTCTCTTGTTTTTTGACGTAATGAAATTACGGTCTCCTGTTTTAGTACATGTTAATTTTTACTATCCTCCTAATAATCCTTTACATTACTCTAAAATTGTTTTAAGATTTAAACCGTAATAATTACGATTTAAAAAAACAAAAACCTTCTATTCTTTGAGTAGTAGGGAGTCCCATTTAATAGAATAGGAGTTAACAAGTATGAATATAATAAGTTGATTAACACTTCTGTACCAACCTTAAGCCTTTTTTAACGGGATGCGGTAAGACTGAGAAAGTCAATAAAGTTGATGAAAAGAAGGACGATGAGAAATTAAAAGTTATTACAACGATTTATCCGTTTTAAGATTTTACAAAAAAAATGGTGGTAGCTTTGTCGAAGTAAAAAGTATCTATCCTCCAAACGTTGATACACATAGTTTTGAGCATGTGAATTTAATTGTTGAAGTTTGCTATATATTATCAACTTTCTAATATATTTTATGGAAGTAGCACTACATTATTTTTTAAGGGAGGTACCTATGATTCGGATTATTCGAGGTTATATGATAGATATAACCGGTATTATCATAATAGCACTAGCTCTTATCCTGTTTTCTTTCAGTTCTAGTATAAAAGATTCCTTTGTTATTCCACCGTCATTGTTAAATTTAAATACTATTTTTCTAAGTATTTTAATAGAAGCCCTGCCCTTTGTTTTAATTGGGGTCCTCATCGCTGGAGTGATCCAAATCTTTGTTACTGAAGAACATATTCAAAGGTGGATTCCAAAGAATAAGGTTATGGCTGTAATAATGAGCTGTATTGTAGGAGCGCTGTTTCCTGCCTGTGAATGTGGAATCGTTCCCATTGTTCGACGTTTAGTTGTAAAAGGAGTACCTATTCATGCTGCGATGGGTTTTATGTTAACAGGCCCTCTTATCAACCCGATTGTTATTGTTTCTACATATATGGCATTTGGAAATGATTTTAAAATTGCTGGATTGCGTATGGGGTTAGGGTTTCTGGTGGCTATAATGGTTGCCTTTGCTGTCAGTTGGATTTTTAAAGGCAATCAATTTAAGTCTTCCATCATTTCTGTTTCAACCCATAATCACAGTATAAATCAATCACTTTCCAATCGTTTTTGGTCGATGCTCACACATTCAATTGATGAGTTTTTTGATATGGGGAAATACCTGGTTATAGGAGCTTTTTTAGCTGCTTTTGTACAAACCTATATGCCAGCAAAATCTTTGTTGGAGGCTGGAAACGGTCCGGCTTCTTCTTTATTTGTTATGATGGGATTGGCTTACGTTTTATCTCTATGTTCTGAAGCAGACGCGTTTATAGGAGCTTCCTTTAGCAGCATTTTTCCAGTTTCATCAATCCTTGGCTTCTTAATTTTCGGCCCCATGATTGATTTAAAGAACACACTTTTGATGCTGAGCGTTTTTCGATTTAGATTTGTTATGGTTTTGCTAGCATTGGTTGTTTCTATGGTGTTTATCACTTTAATGCTGCTGCAAAGCTTTTTATAAGGAGGGGAAAATCATGCAACTCCAATTTCAGCAAGCTGCTAGAGCTTTAATTTTACTAGCTTTTTCGGCCCTCATATTTAAGCTACATTTCACCGGTGAAATTACAAAGTTCATTAACCCAAAATATGAAGGTTTAAGCCAAGTAGCTTCTGTAATATTTTTGATTTTGTTTTTCATTCAAATTACAAGGATATGGAAAGTGAAGAAAAGCAGCTATCATCATTGTGATCAGCACGACCATGACTGCGACCATAACCATGATCATGGAGATTCTTCTTTTAACACAAAAAAACTAATTTCGTATTTTATAATTGTGTTTCCATTACTAACTGGGTTTCTGCTTCCAGCCAAAGTACTCGATGCTTCTATTGCCAATAAGAAAGGGGCAATGCTGGCACTGTCAAACCAAAAACAAGCACCTAAAGAAGACAAAAATAAAGAAAACAGTAACCCTCCAGAAGAAATGGAAGAGAGTAGTATAAATGGTCAGGCTGATCCCTCTATAGATGACAACCCTGTAGACCCAGCTCTTCTAGAAAACCAGCTGGAAGAAATCTCAAAGGAAGAATATAATCAACTGATACAACAGTTAGAACAAAACCAAAATATTGAGATGAATGACTATGTTTATGCAGCCTATTATGAAGAAATGAGTAAAGATATTAATAAATTTAAGGGAAGAAAAATCGAATTAAAGGGCTTTGTTTATAAAGAAGATGGATTTGCTCAAAATCAGCTGGTGATTTCAAGATTTTTAATTACTCACTGTGTCGCAGACGCAAGTATTATTGGATTTCTTTCAGAGTTCCCAGAGGCTTCTTCCCTAGACAAGGATACATGGATCAAAGCAAATGGTGTAATAGAAATTACTACGTATAACGGGACTGAGCTTCCTGTAATCAAAATTACTGATTGGGAAAAAATCAGTGAACCTAATGAGCCGTATCTCTATCCGATTAATGTGAAAATATTATAAAATATATTTTGCATAATACAGAATAACGGCAATCAATAAACACAGAAGAGATATTATATCAAGGCTATTGGTTTATTTGCTGTTGCTCACTCTATGGAACGGATTAATGAAACAAAAAAGTTATGTTACATGAGTTAACAATTAAAAACGCAGTTTCAATGTTAGAGTCTAATTTCAAATAAAAACTGGGAGTAAACCTTTTTTGAAGGAGTTGGAGCAGGCTGTAGCTGACGGGTACTCAGTAAAAATTCTTTACCATAAAAGTGGCGAAAAGCAATTAAATTATAGATTGGTCGATCCGTACAGAATTATCTATTGGAATAATAAGTGGTATGTGATTGGATTTTGTCATCTTAGGGATGATATCCGTAGTTTTAGAGTAGATCGAATTGAAAGTCTAATGCTAACCGAAAATAAGTTTAACCGGCCAGAAAATTTTTCAGCACGTGACTTTTTTATGAAAAACCTCCTTCCAACTATAGAAGATAAGGGAGGGAATACTTCTTTAGTTATTAATGGGAATACAAGGACGTTGGGAGATATTTGCCAACATTGGTTTTTAGGACATTATTTACAAGAACGGACTTCAAATCAAGCAGTATTTCTTCTTGAAAAGGATATGATACATACATATGTACCTTATTTACTTTTACCGTACGGTAAATCTATTCAAGTTATTGAGCCAATAAGTCTAAAGAAAAGACTTATTGAAGTTCTGTCGGAATTAATAAAATTTCATCAAGTATGATAACTTCCCTGACGTTAGCTGTCAGGGAAGTTATATTATAATTGGCTATATCAATTGTGATTGGGAGTGTTATTGGATGCAAACAAAAAAAGTTTATCTATATGTATTTAACACAATGTCAGACTGGGAATATGGATATTTAATTGCCGAACTAAACACAGGAAGATATTTCAAAAAAGATATAGCACCTTTAAAAGTAGTTACAGTAGGAGCTAATAAAGAAATTATTACTACGATGGGGGGACTGAGCATAAAACCAGATATTCCCCTTGATGAGTGTACTCTTGAGAGTAAAGATCTTTTAGTTTTGCCTGGAGGGAATACTTGGGGAGAAGTTATTCATCAACCAATCATGAAAAAAATTGGCGAAGCTTTAAAGCTTGGCACTATTGTTGCTGCAATTTGTGGTGCAACTGAGGCCCTTGCGAATATGGGGTACCTAGATTCTAGAAAGCATACAAGCAATAACTTAGAGTATATTAAAATGGTTTGTCCTAATTATAAAGGAGAAAAATTTTATGAGATGGGACCTGCGGTATCTGGTGAGAATTTGGTTACTGCATCAGGAGTAGCTCCTCTGGAATTTGCGATGGAAGTACTGAAAAAATTAGATGTATTTGCACCAGATACATTACATTCATGGTACAACCTAAATAAGACTCACAAACCTGAATACTTCTTCCAGTTAATGAATTCAATAAATAGATGAGCTAAAAAAATCAACTTAGCAGATTTATATTAGTTTAAATAATTACCATGCTTTAGACAATGTCAAAGCATGGTTTTTGAATATAACTTAAAAATGCTTATGGAGTAATGAAAAAGCCCAATTTCTCTTAATTAACGGTGAAGTTGGGCTTTTTAGTATTGAAAATTCCTTAACGTTGTAAATCCGCATTTTCCTGACGGTACCCCTAATTGTATTCCTTATGGAACTAACGGGTGCTTTACTTCAACAAGGAAGATTACTGAGGCAGCCTTTTCCTATGGGACTAAAGGGACGCAATACCCCTTCTTCAGAATGAGAAGAGGGAGTATTGTTATGTAGATGATTGTCTTCTATAGCCAATAACCAATAAAATTGTTCTGATAAAAAGATTGCATCCACCTGAATGGGACATAGGTTCCTCATGGAATCTGTTCATATGTAACCATTCCAAATAAATTATAAATAAAATTCACTTGATTTTAGATCGATCCGTTCCGTAAAGTACGTTACTTTTCTATGAGAGGCATTACTACTCTTTTTTGAAAAAATGCATTATAGCCTTATAATCTCGGTTGGGCTTAAATAAAGGTAATTCTTATTACCTTGATATTAGATTTGAGGGTTCGTTTTATCCAACTTAGATAATTCATGAAATAATTCCTTTAATCTTGTCTCATTTCTTTCTATATAACAGTCAAAAAAGACATCAAATTGTATGTTCAAATTAAGGGTACAAAAATAATCATTTTCTTCTAATACGTTATAATTATTTAACCATAAGGAAAGGAAAAATGGATTTTGCAAACCGGTAGCAATGTATTCTATCCATTTTGGAAAGTCAGACCAGAAATCACCTGTAAATTTAAGATTCGATGTGTTCTCAATTAGTTCCTTATTTGATAAACCAAGAGAGAGGGATAGTGAGACAATCTGCTTGGAACACATAATAAATACCTCATAGTAATTTTGTAGATTTGTGTGGTCCAACTGTTGTTTTATTAATTGAGACGGAATCAAAAATGGAGGTGGATTATCTACAAATGTTCCTTCTCCCTGTCTTGAATCGAGGTATCCTAAAAGTTCAAGACTTCGAATACCTTCTCTGATTGATGAACGACTGACCCCTAATAATTCACTTAAATTTCTTTCGGTAGGAATTTTGGACCCCTCAGTTAGTTGCTCGTATTCAATATATTCAACAAGTTGAGTTATGACCTGTTGATACATTTTGGGGGGCTGTTGAACTTTATAGTTTCTATCTTTTTTCACTTAATGAACCTCCTGGATAGTAGATAATTAACAATAAAATGAATATTAAACATTAATCGCTGACTAAACATGTTTAGGTGTAATCAATTGAATAGGGTGAAATACAGAGTGTTTTTATGTTGGTTCTATATAAACCTTATTTGATAACAAATCCCTACATATACCATTTCTCTTTGGCTGTTATGTAAATTATATATGATTATATAGTATAATAATTATTAGTTATAAATGATACTTTAAAATGGTTTAAGCTTATTAACTTTAGAAGGTATAAAGAGGTGACAAGATTGGTACTTAAAAATATTAAGAAAAAAAATTTATATGAAGAGATTATCTCTGAAATTATTCAATATATTCAGGAAGAAAATTTGAAACCGGGTGATAAGCTCCCTACTGAAAATGAATTTGTAGAAATATTTCAGGTAAGTAAAACAGCTATTAGAGAGGCGCTTAGTGTTCTTGTAGCTAAAGGGATTATAGAAAAGCGTTCAGGTGTTGGCAGTATATTGAAAGGGATAAATGGTAGTACCTTTGTTGAACCCATCACCCAGAAGCTTATGATGGAAGAACAAACGCTAAAGGAAATTCTTGAGTTCCGTAGGGGAGTTGAAGTAGAGTCTGCTGCCCTAGCAGCCCAAAGAGCTACTAGAGAGCAACTAGAAGCAATTGAAAATGCCCATTTAGAATTAATTGAAGTGAATTGTAATGGAGGAATTGGGATAGAAGAAGATTATCGCTTTCATTCTTTAATTATTATTTCCTCTGGAAACTCTATTTATGAAACCATATTTGATATGATTTCTCCAACATTTTTAGAAGCATTAAAAGTCAGTAAGAATCAATCTAAGCGATTATCAAAATCATATTTAGAAGAGGCACACCAAGAACATGAACGGATTCTTAACGCCTTGAAGAAAAGGGATGCAGTAGAAGCTCGATTAGCTATGCTTGATCATCTCGAAAAAAACGAAATTAAAATTTGGAACAATGAGCTTTAAGAGCTTTAAGTTTTTGAATTGATATTAGAAGGTATTACATTATTTGCGATGGTTTTACTTAAAAAAGGTAAGACCACTATATTTTCTTTTTTTCACAAAATATTATTTGATTTTTCATTTCGTATAGAAACAAGCATCAGACTTGTTTTGTTTTACAAGAAGTTCTATAACGTTTTTTAGTATGTCACCATAATTGAAATTATTTTTAAAATCAGCCAAGGCAAACAAACTGCTTGGCTGCTTTTTATGTCTTTTAAATTACTTTAAGTAATATTTTCTTCTACATTTTAGAAAGAAAAGCCCTTGCTATATATAATTAATCTCTAAAATTTATCAATAATAATCGTTGATTTACGAAATTTATAAAAAATAAAATACTTTACAAATTCAAATTGTCTTTATATTATGAAAATAGATAAATTAATATGGTCAGACCATATTAATTTATACTGACTTATCCAAAAATAAGTAGGAGGAATATTCTATGAAATTAGCAACAATTCAGCGTAACGGAGAAGAAATGGCGGGGCTTGTAGTTCATGATGGAATTTTGTTGATAGAAGATTTAAATACTAAATTTAATCAGGAATGGTCAACAGACTTATTTGAAATGATTACTTCTAACCAATTAGATGGGATGAAACAATGGTATTACTCAGAAGGTAAAGAAAAAGTTGCAGAACTAGGAGACATTCTAATTCCTTTTCAAGAAGTAGAGTATGCACCTATATATCGTCATCCAAGAAAAATTTGGGGAATTGGTTTGAATTATGTAGAGCATGCAGCTGATTTAAACGAAAATGCACCGAATACAGAACCTGCAAGCTTTCTAAAACCGGATACTACCATTATTGGTCCCAATGATACGATCAAAATTCCTTTGCAATCTGAGAGAACAACAGCAGAAGCAGAGCTTGGAATTGTTATTGGAAAGGAATGTAAGGATGTGTCTGAAGAAGATGCCCCTAATGTAATTGCTGGTTTTACTACCATAATTGATATGACAGCAGAAGATATTTTACAGAGAAATCCTAGATATTTGACTCGATCGAAAAGTTTCGATACATTTTTTAGTTTTGGTCCTCACCTGGTTACACCTGAAGAAGTTGAAGAAGTAGTAAATTTAAATGTTTCTACCGTTATTAACGGAGAGGTTCACCGGAAAAACATTGTTTCTAACATGTCTTTTCTTCCTTGGCATTTAATATCTTTCCACTCTAAGGTTATGAAATTATTACCTGGTGATATCATCTCTACTGGTACTCCAGGAGCTGTCGTAATACGTGATGGGGACATCGTAGAATGTCATATTGATGGGTTTGAAAAACTGGTTAATCATGTAAAAGATTTAAAACTTAAAGGGGAGGTAACTACGCATGGAATTGAATCTTACAAATAAAGTTGCCCTTGTTGTTGCATCAAGCCAAGGACTCGGAAAGGCTATTGCAACACAACTAGTCAAGGAAGGCGTAAATGTCATGCTAACAAGCAGGGACAGCGTAAAATTGAAAGAATTACAGCGTGAACTTCACTCTTTGGGTAAAGGAAGGGTTGAATATTGTCAGGCTGATATTACAAATGTAGATGATATCCGATTGTTAGTTAGGAAAACGGCAGAGACATTTGATGGAATCGATATTTTAATTAATAACGCAGGAGGACCTCCTAGTGGTAAGTTTGAACAATTCTCCGATGAAGATTGGGAAAAGGCATTTGAACTAAATTTGTTAAGCTATATCCGTTTAATTCGTGAAGCTTTACCTCATCTCAAGAAACAAGGAGGACGCATTATCAACCTAGCTTCTTCATCAATTAGGCAACCTATACCGGGACTTATACTATCTAATACCTTTCGGTTAGGAATTGTAGGATTAACTAAAACTCTAGCTGAGGAATTAGCTCCATTTAATATACTGATTAACACGGTTGCACCGGGTAGAATTGCAACAGACAGAGTAGCATTCCTGGATCAAATCAAAGCAGATAAGCTTGGGACTACACGTGAAGAAGTGGCAAAAGCATCACAAGAAACGATCCTGCTGAAGCGTTATGGAACTCCAGAAGAGTTTGCCAATGTGGTGACATTCTTGGTATCAGATGCAAGCACATATATGACAGGAAGTTCCTTCTTAGTTGATGGAGGTATGTTAAAGTCCATCTAAGAATAACAAAGGATTTTTCATTTTCATAGTAGATCATTAGGATGCAATGCTTATAAACGAAACCATACTTAGGTTGAAACAGAATGTCAGCCAGAAGTTAGATTAAAAAGCAGTGATATTAAGGTCAATACCGATAATACCACATAAAAATTTATCCTGATAAATATGAGGAGATGTATGAATTTGCAAAGTGCTACTATGCTACAAGCATTGCCTGAGTCAAAAACTCTTTCAATTTTAAATAAAGTTACGCTTCTTAAACAAGAAGGTCACGATATTATTAATTTGGCTGGAGGAGATCCAGACTTTAATACGCCAAATATGATTATTGAAGAAGCAGAAAATGCCATGAAATTAGGGATGACACACTATGTAAGTAGTAATGGAATTCCAGAGTTACGTAATGAGATCGCTCATAAGTTAAAGACTGAAAATGGAGTCAATTATGACCCTTCCCAAATTATTGTAACGGCAGGGGGGAAACCAGCGTTATATGTTGCGTTAAAAAGCATAATAAATCCTGGTGACGAAGTATTAGTTATCAATCCAGCATGGGTAAGCTTTGAACCGTTAATAACTATGGTTGGTGGACATGCAGTTTCAGTAGATTTAAATCCTAATGATCATTTTAAACTTACAAAAGATTTACTGGATGCTGCTTGTACTGAGCGGACAAAAGCTATTATTGTAAATAACCCAAATAACCCAACTGGTAGAGTATTAACTAATGAGGAATTTCATAATCTTAGGGATGTTGTGATAGAGAAAGACCTAATTATTATTGCTGATGAAGTTTATGAAAAGTTGGTTTATGGAACACATCAATTTACTTCGCTTGCGAGTATACCTGGACTTGAAAATCTTACTATTACAGTACAAAGCTTCTCCAAGGGGCATGCCATGACTGGATGGAGATTAGGTTATTTAGCATTGCCAAATGAACTTGTACCTGCTGCTTCTAATATACAAGGGCATCTCGCAACATGCACTCCAGCATTTATCCAAAAAGCAGGAGTCGTAGCTCTTAAGGAAGCGAAAGAAGAAGTAGAACACATGCGTAGCATATATGATAAACGTATTAATCAAGTAGTGACTTATCTAAATCAAATTCCGGGTGTTATATGTCCCCATCCTGAAGGCGCTTTTTATGTATTTCCAGAAATCAAATTTCGCAACTTCGATTCAATTGAACTTGCCAATTATCTTCTGGATGAAGCTAAGGTAGCAGTTACTCCAGGAATAGCATTTGGCTCTAGCTATATGCATAACATTCGAATTTCATGTGCTATGTCCGAAGGGGAACTTGAGGAAGCATTAAGCCGCATAGAAAAAGCACTTAATAAGATAGAGTAAGCTAAGCAAAACCACACCTTACTATTGAAAGGGGATAGGTAATGCAAGCTCTTAGAAGAATTCCTTTATGGCTCCAGATTTCCATTGCTCTTGTATTAGGTTTATGTTTAGGATCGATAAGTAAAACCATAGGGATAGAAGCAAAAATTTTAGGTGATGCTTTTATTCATATGATTAAGATGACAATTGTACCATTGATTTTCCCCCTAATTATATTAGGGATTGCTCAAATAAAATCAACCGGATCATTAGGTAGGCTTTCTCTAAAAGCCATTATCTATTTTGAAATTGTTACAACTTTAATCATCGTTATGTCCTTACTGCTTGCTAATATGGTGGACCTTGGAGTTGGAGCTGATTTATCAGGGGGAAATATGAAAGCTCTAGAGGGACTTGAGGCCAATAAAATTGACTTTAGAGAGTTTATTCTTCATATAATACCTTCTAATATATTTGTAGCCTTTTCAGAAGGGAATATATTAGCCATTGTCTACTTTGGTGTTTTCTTTGGCTTGGCTTTACGTTCCCTAAAGGGAAAAGCCAAACCTATAGAGGATGTTCTTGAGGCCCTTTCTAAAGTAATGTTTAAAGTTTTAGATTATGTCATTAAATTCTCTCCACTTGGTGTTTTTGGATCTATTGCTTATAGTATGGCTACTTACGGTTTCGAAAAGTTAAGTACCTTGCTTGATTTAATTTTAGTAACCTATGCTGGGTTAGCTATAGTTTTGTTAATCATTTTTCCCATAATTGCTCGTATCTATCATATTCGGTATTGGGAGTTAATTAATGAAATAAAAGATTTATTATTAATTGCTTTTACAACACGGAGCTCCGAGTCTGTATTTGCCCCTCTTACAGCACGTTTAGAAGGATACGGTGTCAAAAATTCAGTAGTATCTTTTGTATTGCCTCTTGGCTATTCATTTAATCTCGATGGTGGAATGGTATACATGGCTCCTGCTATTTTGTTTTTAGCTAATGCCTATGAAATTCAACTCTCGCTATTAGATCAGGTTCACATTATCCTTTTACTTATGCTACTCACAAAGGGTGTTGCTTCCGTTCCTTCAGGAGTAATTGTTGTGTTGACAAGTGTTTCTGTTGTGATAGGGTTGCCAATGGAAGGTATTGCATTACTTATGGCCGTTGATTTCATAATGGATATGGCACGAACTGCGACTAATGTGGTAGGGAATGCATTGGCTACAGTAGTTATAGCCAAATCGGAGGGAATGTTTCACAAAAAAGAATTCGAAGTTGCTGAACAAGAGAAAATAAGAAGCTCTTAAGACTTGAGCACGCTTCCGTCATATGTTTAGCCATGCAACTTCAATGAATATTCATTTTCTTGAATCTGATGTAAGCGCCTTCTTTTCAATGTGATGTTTATCTAATATTCAGATTGTTTCTTTCGGCTTTAAATTATATGAAACTATTATTTACAAGTCTATATAAATACAAGGGAATTTTCCTGCCTATATAACAAAAAGAGGAGTGAAAAAGAATTGATAACATCACCAGAAGTCCGAAAAGATGATCTACAAGTGGCTAAAGAATTTGTAAGTAAAGTGTACGCACAAGTAAAAGAGCGTAATCCTCATGAAAGTGAATTCCATCAAGCGGTAAAGGAAATTTTCCGTTCATTAGTTCCAGTATTTGCAAAACATCCAGCCTATATGAAAAATGGGATATTAGAAAGACTCGTGGAACCGGAAAGAATGATTACCTTCCGTGTCCCTTGGATCGATGACCTTGGGAATATACACGTGAATCGTGGTTTCCGCGTGCAGTTCAACAGCGCAATTGGACCATACAAAGGTGGTTTACGTTTCCACCCGACAGTTAATGCTAGCATCATCAAGTTCCTTGGTTTCGAGCAAATCTTTAAAAACTCGCTTACAGGACAACCTATCGGCGGCGGGAAAGGCGGATCTGACTTCGATCCAAAAGGAAAATCAGACGCTGAAATCATGCGTTTTTGCCAAAGCTTTATGTCAGAATTAGGTCGGTATATCGGACCGGACACGGATGTACCGGCTGGCGATATCGGAGTTGGAGCAAGAGAAATAGGATATCTATTCGGTCAGTATAAAAAGATGCAAGGAAGCTATTACGCAGGTGTTTTAACTGGTAAAGGGATAAGTTATGGCGGAAGCTTTGCGCGTACAGAAGCAACTGGATACGGAACGGTTTACTTCGTCGAAGAAATGCTAAAAGATAAAGGTTTACAGTTCCACGGAAGCACTGTCGTTGTTTCAGGATCTGGTAATGTTTCTATTTATGCAATCGAAAAAGCTACACAGCTGGGTGCTAAAGTAGTTGCATGCAGTGACTCCAATGGTTACATTTACGATAAAAATGGCCTAAACTTAGATACAGTTAAACGCTTAAAAGAAGTAGAAAGAAAACGTCTGAGTGAGTACGTCATTGCGCATCCGGAAGCCGAATACAATGAAGGAAGTTACGGTATCTGGTCTGTTTCTTGCGACATCGCCCTTCCGTGTGCAACACAAAATGAGATTGATGAAGAAGCAGCCAAATTGCTGGTTAAAAACAACTTGAAGGCAGTAGGTGAAGGTGCCAACATGCCTTCCACCCTTGAGGCTATTGACATATTCCTTAATAATGGCGTCTTATTCGGACCCGCTAAAGCTGCCAATGCGGGTGGGGTTGCCGTTTCTGCACTTGAAATGGCCCAAAACAGTGCTAGAATGCCTTGGACATTTGAGGATGTCGATGCCAAACTTCACGGTATCATGAAAAACATTTATAAAAACAGTGTAGAAGCATCCGAAACATACGGGGAGCCTGGCAATTTAGTTGTCGGAGCAAACATTGCTGGTTTCCTTAAAGTAGTAGATGCTATGTTGATTCAAGGTATACTTTAAAAGTAAGATCATGTAAAAGGCGGCCCTATATGGACCGCCTTTTTTTAAAAAAAGTAAATTTTCTAAAAAGAAAAGAGTGAGTTTAATAATGAAAGACGTTAAAAATATCTATTGTGTAGGCCGAAACTATGCCTTGCATGCAAAAGAGTTGAATAATGAAATACCAACTTCCCCTTTTTTATTTTCAAAACCAACTCATTCGCTTGTGGAAGCTAATGGACAGTCCATCACGTTACCGAGTAATCAGGGTTCAGTTCATTTTGAAACTGAACTTGTCATACATATCGCAAAACAGTACGAATCAGGAATGAAAGTAGATGAAATAGTGGATGCCATGGCCATTGGGTTGGATTTAACACTAAGAGATGTTCAAACACAGTTTAAAAAAAAACAGCATCCTTGGCTTTTGGCTAAAGGATTTAAAAATTCAGCTGTTGTTAGTGAATTTATTCCGTTTATAGGTGTTGAAGCATGTAAACAATTAGATTTTTCTCTTTTTAAAAATGGAGAGCGTGTACAAGTCGGAAATATTATAGACTTACTTTTTGATTTGCAAACGATTATAGAATTTACAGCAGAGCATTTTGGGCTTGGGAAAGGAGATATTATTTTTACCGGTACTCCAAGTGGTGTCGGTCCTCTTTCAGATCAAGACAAGCTTTCACTAAACTGGGGTGGAAATGAAGTGGGATACTGTTCAGTCACACTACATCCATGAAAAAGAGCAGTCATTTTTGACTGTTTTTTTTCGTGGAGATTTCTCAATCTTAGACAAAAAGAAGAAACTCGTCTAAAATAAGGAGAAACAATTAAAGTATAAGGGGGATAAGGATATATAGAAAAGAAGTGGGGAAAACTCCTCCATTTAAGTTCAAATAAATATGGCACGTACTTCATTCAAAAAGCTTGACCATTAAAACCTGATTAAAATTAATTCTTAATGAAGTATTTTAGAACTTAGTCTTGAGCACTATATTTAAAAGATAACGATAATCATTTAAAGTGCTATATTATAATAATAAATAATATAGGATAGAACAGGTGGAATGTGCATGAAAAACAACCCAGAAAAGGAGTATTTAGATAATTGGCTATCTATTACTAATATTCAAATGAGCATTACTAATGAGCTAGAAAGTACTTTGCAAAAAAATCATAACCTGTCGTTAAAAGAGTTTTACGTTCTTTACTTTTTATCTCAAACAAGCGATAAACAATTGAGGTTACAGCAATTACAAGAGATGGTAGGATTAAGCCAAAGTGCTATATCAAGGCTGGTAGGTAGGCTCGAAGCAAAAAGTTGTGGGGCATTACAAAGACATATATGTGAAGATGATCGTAGAGGTATCTACACACGTTTAACTACATTAGGTGAAGAAAAACTAGAGAGAGCCTTGATTACTATTCATGAAATTCTGCACTCTGCTTTTTCAAAAGGAAACCTTCAACGTGAGTTACAATCTTTAATTCAGAAATTATAATGTAATCTTCTAAGTTTATTTTAAACAAGGCAGTTACTTCTATTTATTTAGATATGAATCAGTTGTTACTTTAGCCTAGTTTGGTTCACTGGAGCTATCTTTTATATAAATCTTAATGCTGTGTGTATAGTGTTTATCACTTAGATTTATATTGTGGGTTGACAAAGATGAATGAATAATGTTAAATTAAATGCGTGCGCATGCATATAATATTGCTTCTCCTTTAAATTTATATGAGAAACGTATAAGTTGACAAAGAGAAAAAGCTATTGTAAATTAAATGCACGCGCATGCATTTAAAAGTGTTGAATTTATATGTTTTAAGTTTACTAAATCGTATAATTTAACATGCATAGGAACTATATGTTGTGGTTAACATTTATTCAATTAATTATTTAATAAAAAGGAGTTTTTAGCATGGAACATTTATTTAGTACTTATAATCTAAAAGGATTGGAATTAAAAAACCGTGTTGTCATGTCACCGATGTGTCAATATTCAGTTGAAAAGAAAGACGGCATTGCGACAGACTGGCATTACCTACACTATGTAAATCGAGCAATCGGTGGAGCTGGTTTTATTATGATTGAAATGACAGACGTTGAACCCGATGGTCGTATTTCAGACTATGATTTAGGGTTATGGTCAGATGAACAAATTCCTGCTCTAGCACGAATTGTAGAAGCTTGTCACCGTTACGGAGCCAAAGTGGGTATCCAGATTGCTCACGCCGGTCGCAAAGCAAAAGACGCAGAAGTACCGGTTGCGCCTTCAGCGATTCCATTTGATGAAAAATCAAAAACACCAAGAGCTCTTTCAACAGCTGAAGTCAAAGAAATGGTAGAAAAATTCCGTAAGGCGGTGCAGCGTGCAGTAAAAGCCGGATTTGATGCTATTGAAATTCACGGCGCTCATGGTTATTTAATTCATCAATTCCACTCTCCGTTAACGAATAAACGAGATGATGAGTATGGACAAGATCTCACGAAGTTCGGCCGAGAAATTATTGAAGCAGCGAAAGCTGAAATTCCAGAAAACATGCCATTAGTGATGCGTATCTCTGCCAAAGAATATGTAGAAGATGGATATGATATTAACGGAAGTATCGCATTTGCGAAAGAATATCAAAAAGCAGGAGTAGATATCTTTGACATCTCTTCAGGTGGCGAAGGTCAGATTGCTGCTTGGGGAAAACCGGGTACCCATGCAGCTTACCAAGTGCCACTAGCAAGAGAAATTAAGAAGGCTCTTGATGTTCCTGTCATTGCAGTGGGAAGATTAGATGACCCTGCATTAGCAAATGCTGTAATTGGAAATGAAGAAGCAGACCTTGTAGCTGTTGGCCGAGGCATGCTACGTAACCCTCATTGGGCATTAGAAGCTGCAGCTACATTGAAAAAAGAGACGATTGTGCCTACACAGTACGCAGATGGTTTTAGAAGATAAGTTGAAGTAACAAAAGGTACAAACCTAAAGGAGGAGTATAAAACATGTCATATATTCAAGATAAAGTAGTCATCATTACAGGATCTTCAAGTGGTATTGGGGAAGCAACAGCGCTTCATCTTGCGAAGAATGGGGCCTCTGTCGTTCTAGCTGCTAGAAATGAAGAGAAACTAAAAAATCTAGCAGATAGAATCAATAAAGACGGGGGAACGGCTTCCTATAAGGTGACAGATGTTACGGTTAAAGAAGATGTTCAATCTCTTGTGGACTTTACAGTAGATAAATTCGGAAGAGTGGATACGTTAATTAACAGTGCAGGGATGATGTTGTTCTCCATGTGGGATAACGCTCATGTAGACGAATGGGAAACGATGATCGATCTAAACGTAAAAGGTGTGCTGTATGGAGTAGCTGCGGTCCTTCCTCATATGAAGAAACAAGAAGGCGGACAAATCATTAATGTAGGTTCCATTGCCGGTCATGCGATTGGTGAAGGCCATGGAGTGTATAGTTCTACAAAGTATGCAGTAAGAGCGATTACCGAAAGTTTACGTAAAGAGGTATCAGTCAAACATAATATTCAAGCTGTTTTAGTTTCACCAGGTGTTATTGCAACTAATTGGCAGGATACAGTGACAGATGAAGATGTAAAATCCGTACTGGGAGAATTAAATAAGGTAGCTATTGACGTAGACTATGTAGCTGAAACAATTGGATTTGTGGTTAATAAACCTGCAAACGTCATGATTAATGATGTGATTGTCACACCTACAGCTCAGGAATGGTGATGTAGTAATTCGAAAGAAATACTTCTGATTACGAAGCAAAGAAAGGTAATTTGCCATACTTGATTTTGTCTATAGGAATGAGACAACTAGTTTTACACTTATAGTTTGGTTTAAACTTACTAGATATTATATGGTCAGACCATATTAATATCATTTTATCATTAAAAATTATTTTGGGAGGTTTTTTCATGAAGGTATTAGTAGTAGGAGCTAATGGTCGAGTAGGTTCATATCTTGTTGATAAACTAGTTGAGAAAGGTCATTTTGTTTACGCAGGAACGAGAAGAGATAACCTCACAAGCAATTCGAGCAATGTTCGTTATGTTCATGTAGATTTATTATCTAGTCCTGAGGTAATAGCTGAAAATATGCATGACGCAGAAGCCATTTTCTTTGTGGCTGGTTCTAGAGGAAAAGATTTATTGAAGATTGACTTAAATGGCGCTGTCAATGTGATGCGCGCTGCTGAAAGCAAGAAGATAAAAAGATTTATTATGCTTAGTTCCGTATTTTCTCTTGAACCAGACAAGTGGGGTCAAGCTTTTCTAAAAGATTTAACAAATTATAATATTGCTAAACATTTTGCTGACCATTGGCTGATTAATAATACCAAGCTAGACTATACAATCTTACAGCCTGGTGCTTTAAAAGAGGAGCCTGGATCTGGAAGTATAGATGTCAATATTGATCACCCTGGTGAAAATGCTATAGAAAATGTAGTGGACACATTAGTCCAAAGTTTGCAAGATCCTAATACCATTGGAAAAGTCATCACAATGAGCGATGGTAAAACTCCTATAGCAGATGCTTTGCGGAATTTATAAGAATAGCTTTTCCAGGTTCTAATTAAATAAAACGAGCCTGAGTTAGAAAACTTTATTATCGTTAAGTAGACTATTTATAACTTAAAGGAGATTGAGGAAAAAATGAGCAAAACACCAATAAAAGATTACGATGAGATTATTACAGTAGTGAATAGGTATATTGAAGGCCTTATTTCAGGTGATAAAGAAGTAGTAAAGCAAGCTTTTCATAAAGATGCAACGATGTATGGTTACAACACAACTGATGGCTTTTTAGGAGGACCTATTGATAACTTATGGGACTTCATGGATAAAGCTGGTCCTGCAAAGAATCTTAAGTCGAGAGTGGATATTTTAGATGTTGAAGGAACGATTGCTTCCGTTCGTGTAAGTTTAGAAAACGATGCATATGGCGAATCATACACTGATTTTCATCAATTACTTAAATTAGACGGTGGTTGGATTATTATATCAAAGTTATTCCATCTGCATTCGTAAAAAATAATTTCTAAATAGAATCATAAGCTCGTCTCAAAAATAGAGGGCTGTCCACTATTTTTGGGACGGGAATTAAAACCTTTTAAACAGTCAGATTGGTGATAATGATGGGTAAAAGAGTAGATAAAACCAACGTAATGAGAATCCTGGATTGTTGACTTACAAGCTGTGCAGGGACAAATTCAAGTGAAGAACTAGATATAATGATTCTAATCACGAATCAGCTAAGAGCTTATCTATTTCAGCTGCCGCACGGTCTAAACCATCCTTAACAGACAATTCACCTTCAAATATTTTATTTAAATACTCACAGTACACTTCGTCAATTTTACTCCAGTTCTTAACTTGGGGCCATAAAAAAGCATTCTCAGCGGCCTCCTTATAAGGATTAAGGTAAGAATTATTAGGTATTTTCATAGCTTTGAATGCATCTTGGTTAGTTGGCATCAATCCAGTTTGCGCCATAAGAAGTTGCGCTTCCTTATCTGTCATCCATTTCATAAAAGTCCATGCCGCAGATTGTTGTTTACTGCCCTTCATAATAACTAGGTTTTCTCCGCCAATAATCGAAACAGGACCTTGATCATGTGGAAACGGTACTGGGATGGTCAGCTTTTGAGCACGATCCAATTCTGCTCCATCCAATAGGCTGTAGAACCAAGGCCCTTCGTCTGTCATAAGTATATTTCCGGATTTTACTCGTTCAAAATTTTTGTCATCACCGGATTGATCAGGAAGATTAATGAGTCCTTCTTTATAAAGTGATGTCAATTGCTCCACAGCATAGATTGTTTCTTTGCTGTTTAAATATCCGGAAGCCTTGTTGAAATTCTTATCGGATATGGCTCCACCAAGGGTGTATATAAATGGAATCGTATCCCAAGGTTCCAATCCTCCGAGTCCGATCGAAAAGCGATGATGATGCGCAATCTTTATCACTTCTTCCATTGTGCGCGGAGGCTTTGAATAGCCGGCTCGTTTTAGAAGCTCACGGTTAAAGATCGCAGTCTTTGTGTAAATATTAAGTGGTAGAGAATAATAATTCTTTTTGTAATAACCTCCAGCCATCGCATGAGGAGAAAACCTGCTTTGGATATCTTGAAAATCTGGGAACATGTTTAACGGTTCAAGAAGCCCTTTATGTGAAAATTCAGGAACCCAGGCGATATCAAGCCGGACCACATCTGGACCTCGGTTGGAAGATGCGCGTCCTATTAATGTGTTCTTTAATTCGTTATTAAATGCAAGGTTGATCGACTCGACCCGCATGTTCGGATGCTCCCGCTCAAAAGCAGGGAGCAACTCTTGTTCTAACAGCTCGGTTTCTTTGTCGTTGTAGGTGTGCCAAAACGTAATAACTGTTTTTTCATGATTCTGAAGCGTTTGAACCTGCTTTGGATCGGAAATCATCGAATGACTTTTACAACCTGCTAACAATACGAGAATCAGTAAATAGGCTACAAGCTTCCATCCCATAACGATAACACCCTTTCTTAATCTAGCCAATCTTGCTCACCTGGTGTTTTTCCCTGTACGCCATTGGAGTTAAACCGGTTACCTTTTTAAACACTTTGCTGAAATATTTTACGTCTTTAAAGCCTGCGGCTTCAGCTACATCGTAAATTCGATTTTCATTTTCCACTAATAGGCGCTTCGCTTCCCTGATCCGCAGATCAATCAGATAATCGACAAAATTTCGGCCTGTTTGTTTTTTGAAATAGAGACTGAAATAACTTTTACTGAGATGAACGATATCTGCTACGCTCTGCAGTGTTATGTTCTCGGTATAATGGGCAGCTATATTTTCCAGAGCCTTCTTTATTAATTCCTCGTCATATCCATTATCAATCAGTTTTGGTGTTAAGGTAGTCCTGATTTCTTCTAGTTGGCAAACCAGCAGGGATACCATTTGATCGATTGTCTCCGCTTGGAAAAGCAGATCATGCCGCTCTGGGAGCATTGATTCATCAGCTCTGAGCAATCGGTACGTGCCCGTGAGAAGGCTGCACGCCTCCTGCTTTACTTGTTCTGGAGTCAGGGACCCGCCATTCCAGCGTTTAAGCGCATATTCAATTGCTGATGAAGTCGGATCTCCATTGCTGATCATTTCGAAGAATGGCTTCCAATCATGGATTTTTTTATCGATTCTTATCTTTTCCAAACCGGTTTCCGCACCGTTCATATGATAAAATCTGCCTAGCCCTTCAAAAAAACGTCTTTGGCAAGCTGAAAAACTGTTAGTAAATCCCTTAATAATGCTGTTTATACCCCGCTCTGGCACTATACCTGCTGATGTTGAAACGTCCCATTCCTTTTCTACTAACTGCTTCCACTGAAGGAGCTGCTGCTGCTCTGCTCCATTAAGATCAGGTAAAATGAGAAACATACTGCTTTCAGCGACAATCATTGCGGTCCCTATCTCGATCTGCTCATAAAACCTTTTCTGCCATTCCTCCAATAGGAACTGCATATAGAGAAAACCGTGATTTTCCCTCCATTCCTCAGCACCATCCAGCATAAGATAAACACAAGCATAGGAATGTTCCAGCCATGCAGGCGCCCACTCGGTTGAAGAATAGGAGGTCTGCTCTTGCACGATCAATCTTTTCATTTCTTGTTCGACACGTTTTCTTTCAAGATAGACGGCCTCTTGTTGATAGTGATTCAGTTCAGAATCCTTTTTCCGTTCTTCCTTCAGCATGGTTATACATCGCCTGAGGACGGCAAGAAGGTCGTCCTTTTTTAGGGTTAGCTTCAACAAATAATCGACCGCGCCGAGTTTAAGCCCTTCTTTTACGTATTCAAAGTCACTGTAGTTGCTAATCAGGATTACTTTGAGCCATGGGTAAAGCTCTAGTGCTTTCTTCGTAAGTTCAATGCCTCCTAACAATGGCATTTTGATATCGGTAATAAGAATATCATAGGGTTGTTTTTCAAGTGCAGATAGGGCTTCGGCACCGTTGGCGTATTGGTCATCGACCGTTATTCCTTCCTTTTCCCAATCAATAAATGAGGTAATTCCTTTCCGGATAACAGGCTCGTCATCCACTATAAGAACTCTAAACATATTGTTCCTCCTGTGCATTAATTTTTTTGTGTCAGCTCCCAATTTTTTAATATAATACGCACTGTAGTCCCTTGTTCTGACCCGCTGGAGATCGACCATTCCCAATTGTGAGTGTAATATAGCCGCAGAGTGTCAAAGATATGACGTAAACCGATGCCGATTTTTCCTTTTTCAACAGCAGTCACCGGATCATTCAATTCTTTTACCTTATCATCACTGATGCCTAAGCCGTCATCGGTTATAAGAAATTCTAAATTCCCGTCATCAAAATGAATCTTAATCGAGATTTGTCCGTCTGTATTCTTCGGAACAATGCCATGGAATATCGCATTTTCCACCACTGGCTGAAGCAGCATGCGGGGGATAAGGAGCCTTTCCGTACCTGGTTCTATGTCTAACGCTAAATGGAAGGTTTTTTCGTAGCGAAGCTCCAAAATCACCAAATACTTCCGGATTATGTCCAGTTCCTCCTCAACCATAATGATGCTGCCGCTTTTGCCCATATTTGCTTCCAACAAATGGGTGAGTGCCGACAATACGTGAGAAGCGCGCTCGTTTTGATTCGAATCAATAAGCCAGCGCAGGGTGCTAAGTGTGTTATAGAGAAAGTGGGGATGAACCCGGTGCAAAACAGCCCGAAGCTCAGCATGGTGCTTTTCACTCTGCTCAGTTTCCACCTGCTGCATTAAATTGACGATTTCAAAAAGCATTTCGTTAAATTGCTTACTTAAAAAGCCGATCTCATCAGAGGAATCTACATTCGCTCTCGCTTTTAGATCACCTTGTTGAACTTGAAGCATGCTCTGGGACAGTTGTCTGATAGGCTTCGTTACTCTGCCGGTAATGAAAAGCCCAATCCCAATGGCAAGCAAGGAGAAAACTCCGGCTGAAACGACGATCCAGGATTGGAGACGATCCAACTGTCCGCTGATCTCATGGATCGGAACAGTACCTAATAGCATCCAGCCATTGCTCAGTGACTGCTTGACTCCGTAATAAGGGATGCCATTCGCGTCAAATTCAAATTCAACAGCATCATTACCAACAATATGGTGATACAAATCAGGATTTTCTACCTTCTTATTGATGCTGTCTAAATTCGAATCAATCATGATCATTCCGTTCTTATCAACAACAAAAAATTTTCCTGTCTTCCCAAGTTTTAAGTGCTCAATTGTATTAAGAATAGACCGTCCGTCTAAATGAACCTGTACAAGTCCGATATTGTTCAGCGTGTCAAAATCCTTCAGGACCCTGCCGACAGGAAGGATTAAGTCCGTATTAATTCCGCCCCCGTTGAAATCGTCATACTGAAGCCCTTGCCAAACCAATTCTCCGTCCTTTTGTTTGGCTTCCTTTACCCATTCCTGTTCTGAAAGCTGTATTTTTTTTAGTCTAGCTTCGGAAAAGGTTCCGCTGCCCCAGCCACTGCCTTCCTCTTTCAGCACATATACAATTTTGACGAAGGAGTTGGAATAGACGTAATTATTCAGCAATGTATTAATGTATTCGGAATTTCTTCTTTGATCGTTAGATGTATTGCTATTTAATTCTAATGCAGCTTGCTGGATGTTCTCATCACTGCTAATAAAATCAGAGGTATCGATTCCAACATTTAATATGAAAGAGAGCGACTCCGCCGTCTGTTTGGTAATTTGAACGGTGGACTCCCGCACGTTTTTCTTTAAGATCGAATTAGACTCCCAGTAAAAAGATAATGAGATAAAAAGTGTCGATATCAAAATCACAAGCAGAAAGGCCACGATGATTTTAGTTGAAAAGCTTCTATATAAAAATTTTTTTCGGAACATGAAACCCCGCCTTATTCGTTTCTTACTATTAATCATTGTAAAGGGTGCAGAGAGCGATTGACCAAGGAAGGTTTTGGAAAAGACCCTTGCTTATCTGTTATTTCACTATAAATATATCATTTTTCTCCTTCGTCAGATGTGGAGGTGTTTTATTTTGAGGAAAGACCGAAAAATTTTACCCCTACAGAATTAGCCGTAAAAAGACTAAACTAATTTCCATAATCTTCATTTAAAACCTTAATAAGGAAAAACCACTCGGGTAAGCGTCATATTTTAAGCAATACACGAAAAATAAAAGATTGACAAACCCTTATGGAAGCAATCAAAGAGAAAAGTCCTTTAGTTCTCATAGCCTATCATTTTCTAAAAATATCCATTTCTTCAGCCGGAAACTTGGCGTTTCCTTCTCGAATGTAAAGAAAATGTAAAGCTATTCCAAATCAAGATCCACGCTATTTTAAACCATTTTGAAGGAACCTTCTCGAGCATTTTTATGATAATTTGAGAGCCATTCAAATTTCAGGTAGGAGTTTTAACCGATTGTTCAAGACTCTCTTAGTTGCTAACTTGGTAGTGTGCCCGGGAAACAAAAGATGCGCTTGATTGAAAAAGAAAAGAGAATGGAGAGATGTTCGAAAAAATTTTGATGTGAAGACTTCCTAGAGTTGAAATCATTTATTTTTTTATTTTTATCGTAGAAGGTGAGAACAGTGAAATGAATGTAAGCATCTTAGCTGTCAAGAAGAAAGAAGTTCTAATGAGTTAAAGTGAGCTTATTAATAAAAAAATTTTATTAGAGGTGGAAGCATGAACTTACCGAAAAAATATTTAAAAATGATCGCAAGTGTATCACTTGCAGCTACTATTTGTTTAACTGCAGCAGCTCCAAATGCTCTAGCTGTTACACAGCCCGAAGCAGACACACCTTTAGCTCAGGAAAATCTTCAAAAGCTTTCTGTTCAAGGAGTTGAGAAGCTTTCAAACGGTGTCAAATTGGACTTAGGATCAAATGATGCGTACATTCGATTATTTGACAAAGATTTTGTAAAAGTTTCTGTATTAAATAAAGGTGAAAAAGAATTCGAATCTAGAGGGATTGCCAAAAAAGAATCTGAATGGGATACTCCAAAATTTAAAGCAATCTCTAGCTCAGATACTTATACGCTAAAAACAAATGAACTTACGGTTGAAATTAAAATGAAGCCATTTGGTGTACGCTTCCTTGACAAGCAAGGAAATGTCATCAACGAGGATTATGTAAATCAAGACCAAACATCAGGATATGAAAACGGAAAGCCTTATGTATTTAAGAAGACAGATAAAAATGAAGATTTCTATGGCTTCGGTGAGCAAGCCGGCGTGGAATTCAACAAACGTGGCGATAGCATCGGCATGTGGAACACAGATGCTTACTCCTATAATAAAGATACAAAATATGTGTATACATCGATTCCGTTTTTCATTGGGTTAAAAGATAAAAAAGCATATGGTATTTTCTTTGACAATACACATCGCTCCTACTATGAAATGGCCAGCGAATCTGATGATTACTACTATTTCTATGCAAACGGTGGTAAGTTAACGTATTACTTTGCATACGGTCCAGAAATTGGCGATGTCGTTGACCGCTATACAGATTTAACAGGTAAAATGGAAGCTCCGCCAGAGTGGTCATTGGGTTTACACCAAAGTAAATGGGAATATACAGCAGATGAAATCGTAAATGTTGCTAAAACATACCGTGAAAAACAAATTCCATTAGACACTATGCATTTTGATATTGACTACATGGATGGTTTCCGTGTATTTACATGGGATGATCAATACAAGCAAGCGTTAAAACAACTAAAATCTATGCCTGGATTCCATGCTATCGCAATCAACGATCCAGCTGTTAAACAAGATGAAAACTATCGCATGTATCAGGAAGGTACAAAAAATGATTATTGGGCGAAAAACGCAGACGGAACCCCGTTCATCGGTCCGGTATGGCCTGGGAATTCTGCTTTCCCTGATTTCTCTAAACAAGAAGTTCGCGATTGGTGGGCTAACAACCATGATACCCTATTTAATGAGGGAATTGACGGTATCTGGAATGACATGAATGAACCTGCCGTATTTATCGACACGGACAAAATGTACCATACGTTGCCTTTGGATGCCTATTTTGGTACGGAAGATAACAAAATTATGCATACAGAGTATCATAACTTATACGGTCATGATGAAGCAGATGCTACTCATCAAGCATTTAACGTGCACAAACCTGGTACTCGTCCGTTTGTGTTAACACGTGACATGTATGCAGGTACACAGCGTTGGGCTGCATTATGGACAGGTGACAGTGAATCGAACTGGGAACACTTGCAAATGTCAATCCCGATGATCTCTAATATTGGTCTATCAGGTGTATCATTCGTTGGTACTGATATTGGCGGTTTCGCTAAACGACCAGACTCAGAGCTGTTTGCTCGCTGGATGGAAGTAGGAGCTTTCTATCCATTCTCGCGTATCCATTATGATAGTGATGCAAAATCTGAAATTAAGCAAGGTCAAGAACCTTGGGCATTTGGTCCAGAAGTTGAAAAAATCAGCAAGAAGTATATCGAATTACGTTATCAATTACTTCCTTACTTATACAATGAGTTCAAGGAAGCAACTGACAGTGGTAAACCGGTACATCAACCGCTTGTTTATCAATTCCAACATGATGAAAAAACAAATGATATTAGTGACCAGTACATGTTTGGTGACTCTATGATGCTTGCACCGGTTATAACAAAAGGTCAAACATCTCGTAGCGTTTACTTACCACAAGGCGTAAACTGGACAGACTATTGGACTGGTGAAGAATACAAAGGTGGACAAACTCTTACTGTAGATGCTCCGCTTGGTCATTTACCGATTTTCGTGAAGAAGGATTCAATGATTCCAAACCGTGAAGTACAGCAATACACAGGTGAAAAACCTTTAACAAACCTTGTGCTTGATACGTATTTAGACAATAACGCTTCATATACGTTCTACGAGGATGATGGTGCAACAGAAGATTACAAACAAGGTGAATACAACGAAACATCATTTGAAGTAGAACGTAAGGGCAATAAAATTACATTCAAACAAAAACAAGAAGTTAAAAAATTCAAAGAATCAAAATTAGAGCAATACACATTGAAATTAAACAATGAAGAAAAGCCATCGAGAATTCAAGCTGGAAACAGCAAATATCAAGAGGTTGGTTCTCTTGCGGAAACACAAGGAAAAACAAATACCTACTTCTATGATGCAGAAGCAAAGGTTCTTTATGTAAGCATCCCAGCTGATGAGAAAAAAGAAGTTCAAATCCGATAAAAAAAATTGAAAGTTTAGTAGGAAGAAGAGGGTGACCAATAAAACTATGTTAGATCCTATTGAGTCACCTTCTTCTTTATATAAACGAATAAACTAGTCATCTCATAAAAATATTCGGGAACGAAAGTTAGAAATGAGGATGGTCAAGTGAAAAAGCTAAATAAACTATCTGCTGGCATTATAACAGCAACATTGCTATCAATTTCTTTTATACAACCTATACATACAACATTTGCTGCTTCAATAAAGAATGAACAAGCTGAAAAAGGCAGTAACCAAAATGGATCTAAACAAACAACATTACATGATAAATCATCTTGGGATAAAAGTTCATTATCATTTACCACTGAAAATGTAACTTGCAATGGCATTTCTGCCACGATAAAAAATGGCCAGGACTCACAAGCTATGCAGGGGGAAGCTGCGTATGAGGTTTACTGGTCAGCAAATGGTAATCCTAAAGATGGCGAGGTTGTTTACACTGGAGTTTTTAACGCGTTACCATCTGGTGAAATACAGGAATTAACGTATACACCAGATCAGCTTATGGACGGAAATTATATGTTTAAAGCTTATCAGCGTCCTGGCCATACAGGAAAGGGAGAGTTGTGGAGCGGGTCCATAACGATAAATGATAACGCTGGATTGACTGAAGATATTGAATCACAGCGACCTTTCGATCAATTTTTTAAGACCAGTGTTAGTAGAGGAACAGCAACATTTACGGTCCCTGAAGGCATAGATCCAATTGAGATTAATTTTACAAGTTATGTTTATCCTGAAGGTACAGTACCTCAAGAAGACGGAAAACCGTATGAGGGGCAGATTAGCTTTGATAACGTCACGAACGTATATGGACCAGGTACATATACTGTCGAGGTTGATTTGCCGAATGGATACTTTCAGACAGATCTATATTTAGGATCTGAAATAGAAAAGTTAACTGAATGCGGACACCCGATGGATAAAATCATTGATGCAGATTATGGTCTAAATCAAGAACCACAGCGTCCGCTTGACCAGTATTTCCATTCAAGTGTTGACAAAGGAACGGCTACGTTTACGGTCCCTGATGGAACCGATCCAATCGAGATTAGTTTTACAAGTTATGTATATCCTGAAGGAGTAGTTCCTCAAGAAGACGGAAAGCCGTATGAGGGTCAGACTGCCTACGATAATGTAACAGATGTCTATGGTCCGGGAACCTATACAATTAACGTTGATTTACCGGAAAATGGGTATTGCCAGACAGATCTTTATATAGGACCTGAGATAGAAAAATTAACAGAAACTGGACATCCAATCGAAAAAATCATTGATGCAGATTATGGTCCAAAAGCTGATTAATAACATACTCACATGCATGTTAACCAACGAAGGTGAGTAATAGGTTCTGACTAAGTTCAATTAGAATTTAGTCAGGCTTCTCTTGTAAAATAAATGAATTTCTTACCTCCTATGTCACTCTTTGAATGAAGTATTCTTAAAAAGACCATATACCTTAAGCTGCTAGGAGAAAGAAATTTGGTGTGTTGGTCTAGACATAAATAGTAAAGACACTAGTTGTTAGTTATGGGGAGTTAGATTGTATGCTATCGAAAAAGAAATCAATCGTAATTGTCTTATTTTCTATGATAATGCTATTAATCATCACTGTGGTTGCAATTAAGTCTCTCTTTTTTCAAACGAAACCACAATTAGTAGAAGAAAATAAAATGATTCAAAGTATAACAACTGATAAAGCGTCATATCAACCTAATGAAATGATTCATTTTACGACTAAAGTACCCGCTAAGTATTCTGATGAAATGTTAGAAATCACATACTTTCATTTAAATGATGTCATCTCTAAACAAAAGGTAAAAGTAGAAAAAAATGAGGTGCATTGGACATGGGAGCCACCAGAAGAGGATTTCAAAGGGTATTTAGTCCTTGTACAGTTGGAAACTCAAACTGAACATGATCAGCAAACAGTTGCTGTTGATGTTTCAAGCGATTGGTCAAAATTTCCGAGATATGGATTTCTTTCAAAGTTTCATGATATATCTAACAAAGACATGGAGTCTGTTATTTCCTGGCTAAATCGTTATCACATTAATGGATTGCAATTTTATGATTGGCATTATAAACACCATCAACCTATTAACTTAGAAAACAATGAGTCTGCCGTCCATTGGGAGGACATCGCCAATCGTCCTACCTCGCTGCAGACGATTAAATCATATATTGAGTTAGCCCATAAACGAAACATGAAAACAATGGCATATAACCTTTTATACGGTGCTTTTGCAGAAGCTGAAAAAGATGGTGTCAAAACAGAATGGCGCTTATTTAAAGATCAGCAAAAAAATCAACATGATTACCATCCATTACCAGAGGAATGGAAAAGTGATGTATTTCTTGTCAATCCGGCAAATTCGGAGTGGCAAACCTATTTAATTAATCAGCAAAAAAAAGTTTACGAGACTCTTCCCTTTGATGGATGGCATATTGATCAGCTTGGTCCACGGGGAAATGTATATGACTATAATGGGAAATCCGTGGGGCTCGACGAATCTTTTAAACCTTTTATGGAACATATCAAAAAAGAAACGCCTGATAAACGGATTGTGATGAACGCGGTTAGCCAATATGGTCAAAAACAGCTAGGTGACTCTCCTGTTGATTTCTTATATACGGAAGTATGGGATCAAGATAAATATTATAGTGATTTAAAACGCATGATTGATGAAAACAATCACTATTCAAAAGGGAGATATAATACAATATTAGCCGCCTATATGAATTACGAGTTTTCCAATCAGCCGGGGAAATTTAATACTCCAGGTATATTATTAACGAACAGTGTGATTTTTGCATCTGGTGGTTCACACCTAGAACTGGGAGAACACATGCTGTCAAAAGAATATTTTCCACATGATAATTTAAAGATGAGCAAATCCTTACAAAGCAAGCTCTTGCATTATTATGATTTTCTTGTAGCTTATGAAAACCTGCTTCGAGATAACCTGAAAGAGGTGCCGATCACGATTGCTTCATCTGATTGGGTGCATTTCTCTTCACAGCCGGAACAGGGGAAAATATGGAGCTTCGCAAAACAAAAAGCGAATAAAAAAGTCATTCACTTTATTAACTTCTTTGATGCTACAACATTAGAATGGCGTGATACAAATGCAAATCAAGCAGAACCTCAAAACCGTAAACAGTTAACCGTTCAGCTTGAAGAGACGAAATCTATTAAAAAAGTTTGGATGGCTTCGCCTGACAAGCAAAACGGAGTGCCTATATCTCTAAACTTTAAACAAGAAAATAACAAGGTCATCTTTGCACTTCCTAGTCTTAAATATTGGGATATGGTCGTGATAGAGTATGAACAATAATACAAGAGAATTTCATGGATTACTACTATCTTAGTTTCAATAAAAAAGAGGGTAGGAATACATGAGGATGAACGATGTCCATTTTGAAGTAAGAATTTCAACCTAAAATGATAGGCAAATATAGTCAAAAAAAATGTAAATAAGGTAGGAGTGTTTTGAATGAAAAAAATGTTCGTTTCCCTTGGAATAGTAGGTACAGTTCTTTCTCTTTCTGCTTGTAACCTTAGTGCTTCAGATACAATTGTTCAATCTAAAGCGGGTGAAATTACCAAAGAGGAATTTTATAACGAATTAAAGGCTCAGGCTGGTGACCAAGTTTTAAAACAAATGGTAGAAACGATGGTGCTTGAAAAAGATTACAAAGTGACAGATAAAGAAATTGATGCAAGAATCAAGGAGTATAAGGAACAATTCGGTGGTGAGGAAGGCTTGAAACAGGCTCTTGCGCAAAATGGCATGTCAGATAAGCAAGTCTTTAAAAAAAATGTTGAACGTGAGTTATTGGCTCAAAAAGCAGCAACAGATGGAGTAAAGGTTTCTGAAGAAGAAGTGAAAAAAGAATTTGAGGATAAGTATAAAGAAGAAATTAAAGCAAGCCACATTCTGGTTAAGGATGAAAAAACGGCGAAAGAAGTGCAGGAGAGACTAGATAAGGGCGAGGACTTTGCTCAACTTGCGAGCGTTTATTCAACTGATCCTGGTTCGAAAGACAAAGGCGGTGATCTTGGATATTTTACAAAAGGGAACATGGTTCCTGAATTTGATCAAGTTGTATTTTCACTTGATGTCAATCATGTTAGTGACTCTGTGAAAACAGAATACGGTTATCACATTATTAAAGTAATGGATAAAAAAACAAACACGTTTGAAGACAAGAAAGCAGAAATCGAAAAAGAACTAACATATAAAAAAGCTAAGCCAATTAACGAAGTCATTTCCATGCTTCAAAAAGAAGCTGAAATTACGATCAAAGATAAAGAGTTAGATGAAGCATTAGAGACGACGCAACAACCTGGAACAAAATAAAAGCAAACCTTATTAAAAGACTAGACTGCAAAGCGTTTCTTCGTGAATGCTTTGCAGTCTTTTTAAGTCTCTATAACTCATGTCGTTAGGGTAGATAAGAAAGCTCGTTTCTAGTAGAGCGATAGGAATCCAAGAAAAAAATTCCTTAGGTTCCTTTTGAGACTAAGTCAAAAAGATTGGTAGGATTATGAGGGAGAAATTTTTATTTTTTTGAATTATCTGAAATTTATCTCGTTTCACTGAATGAATTATGTTAAATTTACCATATGAAATGAGGGCAGGGGAGAAGTGTGAGATGAATTTATTTAGAATAGGAAATAAGGAACTTATTAAAGAACTGAACCGTTCCCTCGTAATTGATATGGTTCGCCTGAAAGGAAATATCTCCCGCACTGAAATAGCTAAAGAAACTGGACTAGGTTTATCAACAATTACTAATATTATAGATGAACTTATTAAGGAAAATCTTGTTTCTGAGATTGGAACTGGAGATTCACATGGTGGCAGGAAGCCAGTGTTATTAAAATTTAACGGAGATTTTGGCGTTGTTGTTGGTATGAAAATCGAACCACAACAGGTGAAGATGTGCCTCTCTAATTTGGAAGGAAAGATTTTACACAAACATCACTTTTCATACACTCTCAAGGAAGCAAACAGATTTGCAACGGTTATTATTGAACAACTTGATTCTTTTATCAAACAAAATGAATGCGCTGCCAAATTAGTGGGGATTGGCATTGCTACGCCGGGGTTAGTAGATCGAGAAAGTAATGAAGTGCTCTATTCACCTATATTAAAAGTGGATCATGGGGATTTGAAGCCAATTGGCAAGCACTTTGATGTTCCGTTGATGATCGATAATGATGCGAATGTATTTGCACTCGCTGAGAAGTGGATAGGCCTAGGGAGAGACTATAGAAACTTCATTGGTGTTACGGTTGGAGCTGGTGTGGGGGCAGGAATTGTAATTGATAATATGTTGTTTCGAGGAGACTTCGGTGGAGCTGGAGAGTTAGGGCATATCACTATTTATCAGGGAGACCACCTTTGTTATTGCGGACAGCGAGGTTGTTTAGAATTATATGCTTCTGATGCGTACCTTGTGAATGAGGCTGAGCGAATGGTCTCGATTGGTGTTCCAACATTGTTAGCGTCGTTTACTCCCATTACACCAGAGAGTATCGTAATAGCAGCTCAAAGTGGAGATAGATATGCACAGGAATTGTTGGTAAAGCAAGGAGAAAATCTAGCATTAGGAATTAAGAACATGGTACATCTATTTAATCCAGAAGCAGTCATTTTAGGTGGGGAAGGATTAAGAGAAGGTGATTTTCTACTAAAAGGAATTCAAAAGGAGCTGGCCGTCAACTTTTTCGTCAAGCATCCTCGAAAACTTCAGTTCCAAACCTCACAGCTAGGTGAGGATGTATGGTTAATTGGAGCGTGCGCACTTGTCGTTAGCCATTTATTTAAAGTCCCTATTTACAAATAACAAAGGAAACGACTATTGTTGTATTCTTTGGAATAATTACTTTATTCACTGAATAAAGTATCTGTATATTGCACTGGATTGACTGTGCTTATATTTAAAGGGAGTGTTAATATAAGTATTTTCGAAAGAAAGATGATATAGAAAGTAATATTAAATGAGCGAAAAAATAGGGAGGGAAAACATGCGAAGAAGTAAACACAGACTATTTCAGAAAGCCATGATCCTATCAATTATGATTTCGATGGTTTTATCTGTTTTTAACGTTCGTTCTGGGTTTGCAAGAGATAGTGAGTTTACTAGACAGGGTGCAGGGCCGATGTACTGGATTACATATGAGCATCAATTTGGAAAAGATGTGTTCATGCCAGAACATCGTTTAAAAGATAACGTTGATTGGATGGCCAAAAATTTCCGTCAATACGGTTATGACATGATTAGTACGGATGGATGGATCGAGGGTGCTACACTATTAAATGAAAGCGGTTACGTAGTGTCACATAATGATCGATGGATGAGTGACCCGATTTATATGGATGGCCGCGATAAACCATATCTTAAACCAGGAACATTATTTAACGGTGACTTTGAATACGCGACTACGGAAGGCTGGGATATCAAGGGAAGTGCTGATTCTGGAGTTGATAAGTCCGGTGCTCGTAATAACTTTAAGTTTTACTTTTATAAAAATACCCCTTTTAATGCTACCGCGAGTCAAACAGTGACAGGGCTAGATAAGGATAAAACCTATCATCTATCTGCGTGGGCAACTCTAGGCGATTTTAGCGGGTTAAATCAGTTTTCCGATGAGGCAATTGGCAGTTATGCTGAAATGCGGATCAGCCAGAATGGAGAAGTAGTAAAAAAGGTACCAATCGAGCTAAGTTCAAGTTATAAAAACTATTCACTTGAAGTGGCTTCGATTGGAACGGATATGACAGTTGAATTTGTCATTGATTCCAAACGAGGTAACGCTTCTTTGCAGCTTGATGATATTACCTTTGCAGCTGTAGATTCAGATCAACCTCCAATTCCAGAGGGAAATATTGTAGTAAATGGTGGCTTTGAGCAAGCCGAAACAGAAGGATGGACGTTTGAAGGTGACTTTGCTCACGGCCGAAATGATGACCCTGAAGGAGACAAGTCGTTATGGACTTATAGTGAAAATCCGAACAAACAAATTATTTCTCAAACGATAAAGGATTTGCCAAATGGAAACTACCGTGTCAATTCTAATGCTAAAGGGAAAAATGGTTTTGCCGACAAAGGTGTGGCTGTAGAAATGAAAATTTCTGGATACGATAAAGCTAATCCTGAAGCTAATGTAAAAAAGCCAGTGACTTCAGAAAATTGGTCAGCGTATACAGAGACTGTTAATGTGACTTCAGGTCAATTAAAAATCGAATTTATTGTCGATCCTACGGAAAAACAAGTGCGCGATGCTGGAATTGATGTCGATGGTGTATCTGTTGTATATGACAATTGGCAGGGTTACCCGCATGAGCGTTATCCTGAAGGACATACATGGAAATACTGGGCAGATTATGTGAAAAGCAAAGGGATGAAATTCGGCATCTATTATAATCCGCTTTGGATCAGTCCAGAAGTTGTTAAAAATCCAGATAAATACAAAGTGAAAGGTACAAATACACCAGTCGCTGATCTTGTTATTACAGAGCCACAAGACATTGGCGGCGGAAAAACTCTTAAAGGTGATCGCTTTGATGGCGGGCAAGGGGGAGAAAGAGCCCTTTATTGGTTAAATGTTGACCATCCTGATGCCGAGAAATACTTGAAAGGATATGTCGACTTTTTTGCAGAACAAGGAGCTTCGTATTTACGTGTGGACTTTTTATCTTGGTATGAAAGCGGTTATGATAAAGGGCTGGGCCAAATCGGTACAGGTCATACAAGAGAACAGTATCGCAAAGCACTGCAATGGATGGATGAAGCTACTGAAAAGAATGATATATTCCTTAGCTTGGTTATGCCTGACTTAAATAACCACGGTGAATATGAACAACAATACGGCGATATGATTCGAATTGATGAGGACGCTTTCAGTGGTGGTTGGGAGCATATTAGCGGCCGTAGACAAGAGTGGACAAACAATTGGTCTCAATGGGCCAATCCATTCCAAGGGTTTACTGGATTTGCTGATATTTCGGGTCTTGGATCAATGATAAATGACGGTGACTTTTTAAAGTTAAATACGTTTAAAGGCCGTTATGCCGAGGACGAAAAGAAAACAGCCATATCTTTATTCACCATGGCAGGTTCTCCAATTACCATTGCCGATCAATATGACACAATTGGAGATAATTATAAATATTATCAAAATCCTGAATTGATTGAATTAAACAAACTTGGTTTTGTGGGAAAACCAATCTTTTATTCGAATAAGCATTATAAGAACAATGTAAGTCGCGACAGTGAAAGATGGGCTGGTCAATTACCAGATGGATCTTGGGTCGTTTCTCTCTTTAACCGCAGTGATACAAGCAAAGGGCTATCAATGGATTTCAAAAAAGATCTTGGAATCAAGGATGAAGCTTTTGCCCGCAATCTATGGGAGCATAAGGATCTCGGCTACCGTTCGATGTATTCTGAAATGCTCGAACCTCATGATACGACAGTATTGAAACTAATTCCAAAAAATAATAAGAAAGTATTTCAAACCGAAGTCGCTTCTTATCAAGGAGGAGCCATCTTTGATAATGAACAAATGGGATATGATGGATTTGGCTATCTCACAGGGTTGAACAAAAAAGGATCAAAAGTAACAATTGCCGTTGAAATGCCTGAAGCAGGGCAGTTCCCACTAGCAATAAAATACGGAAATGAAAATGCAGAAACTAGTACCTTATCACTTTCCGTTGATGATAAGGAGATGAACGTAATTGACGAACCGACTACAGTGTCGTTCCCGAGTACCGGAGATAAATGGGGATCTGTCGAACATTCTGTAAAACTGAACAAAGGGGTAAATTTAATCAACTTGGAATTTACAGGTGAAGATATTGGTTCGACAATACTTGATTCCATACAGTTCGGGTCAAGTACAGGCCAGCTCGTTAACGGTGATTTTGAAATGGGAAATGAAACTGGCTGGACAGTCAATACCTTTGGCACAACTGTATGGCATGGTGTGGATAAAAACGATGCTTATGAAGGGTATAAGCAATACTTATATTCTCCTAATGACGGAGGAAAAGCTTCTTCTAAGCAAACAATTGTTGGTTTAAAAGACGGCGAGTATACAGTTTCTGCGATGGCGAAACTAATGCCGCATTTGGATTCGGCATTTGCCGGCGGGGTTGCTAAATTGATTGTCTCACAGCCTGGTAATGAGAATGTTGAAATGAAAATTGAACCAAATCTAAAAGATCCGAATGGTCCTATAAAGCAGAAATGGAACGCGGATGAGTTTGAGTATAAAAAATTTAGCACGGACACGATTACCGTCACGGAAGGTGAATTGACTCTAGAATTTTATATGGAAGCACCTAATGCAGATACATCCTTGCAGCTTGATAATGTGATTCTTCAATCAGCAAACTCTGAAGTGCTTAAGGATGTGGAGGTCAATCTGTATAACAAAGGATTTGAGCAAGGATTCATTGGGTGGAGCCGTACAAATATGGTCAACCAATCGATTGAATCAATAGCTGAAAAGCCATTTGTCCGAATTGCGGGTAAGGAAGCTTATTCATCCGATATTTGGCAATTTGGCAATGCCCCTACTGATGGAAACTATCAATTATCTATTAACACTCGTAAATCTGGAAACTTTGACAATGCATCTTTTTATGTCACTTACTCTGGAGGCACAATAGAAGTTCCTATCCCGGCAAGTGGTGATTGGAAAGAAGTAAGAGTCCCGAATATCCAGTTAATCGCTGGTGAAGTGGTAAAGGTTGGCGTTATCGCAGAAGGTCAGGCTGAAAGTGTTCTTGATCTCGATGGCGTTAAAATGATAAAAAAAGATACATCAGAGCATCAAAATGTTTCGTATTTTGAAAGTTTAGATGCTAGCTCGCCTTATGATTTATCTAATGATGGTAAATCTATCGTATTGAATTCTACTAATCAGGAAAAGGTGAAAGTTGAATTCGTTCAAGAGGATACGGCTAAAATATGGATGGAGCCGAATGGAACATTTAAGAAAAAAGATTCTTTTGTTGTTGATCAAGAGGCAGCAAGTGTAGTCCCTAAGGTAGCTGATAAAAGTGATTATATTTTGATTCAAACAGATAAAATGAGTTTAAGAGCTTATAAGTCTCCATTTAAGCTTGCATACTATGATGCAGCAAATACTAAGATGTTAACGGAGCATAGTGAAGTAAACGGATTAGGTTATGACGGAGATACAGGTATTTATTCTGCCATGAACCTTGATCCAAACGAGCATTTCTTTGGCCTGGGTATGGATCGAGACTCCCAATCATTTGACCGCAGAGGCCATAAGGTCGTGATGAACAACGGTATGAAAGGCGGATATGGCGGAAACACTTCTGATATTTCTGGTACTTTCTTTACTAGTACAAAGGGGTATGGTCTTTACTTTGATAACACCTATGAAAATGTCACATTTGATATGGGTGCCACAGACAGTGGGAAGTATTCTTTCAGTTCACCAAACGGCGAAATGATTTACTACTTTATGGCAGGTGATAAGAAAAGTACTCTTACCAATGTCATGAAAAGTTATGCAGAATTAACAGGAAAGGCACCGATGCCGCCACAATGGGCATTGGGTTATATCCAATCAAAGTATGGATATAAAAGCTGGAATGAAGTAAATAAGGTTGTAGACACGTTCCTCCAAAAAAAAATTCCTTTAGACGGTATGATTCTTGATGTTTATTGGGCCAAAGACAATCATTACTTTGACATGACTTGGTCACAGGCTTTTGCTAATCCAAAACAAAGCATGGAGGAGTTAGCGAAGAAAGGAATCAAGACGGTACCGATTGTTGATCCATACATTCAAGTAACGGCGAACAATTTTAACGAAGGAGATCGTAATGGATATTTTGTTAAAGACGCTTCAGGAAATACAGTTAATTATGACGCTTGGTATGGTAAAGCAGGATTAGTGGACTTCACCAATCCAAAAGCTGTCGATTGGTTCAATTTACAAGTTAAATCCTTACATGATGCAGGTGTGAAAGGGTATTGGATTGATTTAAATGAACCAGAGATTGCAACGGATTCGTTAAGGCACCAATTTACTAAAGGAAGCGCAGCAGAAATTAGAAATGTGTATGCTCTAAACGAAGCGAAAGCGTTCTATAAAGGTCATAGAAGCTACAGTGAAAACCGTTTATGGAGCTTGTCACGTTCCGGGTTTTCTGGAATTCAAGAATACGGAACGACTGTATGGAGTGGAGATATTGATGCGAGCTGGGAGTCCTTTAGGCATAATTTGCAATTAGGATTAAGCTCCTCAATGTCTGGTATGCCTTATTTCACAACTGATATAGGTGGATTTAATGGCAAACCCTCAGCTGAACTCTATACACGTTGGATGCAAGCTGGATCCTTTATGCCAATTTTCCGAGCGCATAATTGCGAATGTGGTGATCCAACGAATACAAGAGAGCCTTGGGCGTTTGGTACGGAAGCAGAAGGCATCGTGAAACAAAGCATTGAACAGCGTTACAAACTGCTGCCTTACATTTATTCAGCAACCAAGCAAACAACTGATGGAAATGTATCATTAATGAGACCACTTGTCATGGAGTACACAACGGATGCAAACGTGTATGGAATTGAAGACCAATGGATGTTTGGTCCAAATATGCTAGTGGCACCGATTTCATTAGAAGGCATTACGAAGAGAAGTATTTATCTTCCAGAAGGTACATGGTATGAATGGAGCACCCAGAAAACATTTACGGGAGGGCAAACCATTGATTATGAGGCAGATTTGTCAAAGATTCCGGTATTTGTAAAAGAAGGGGCGATTATTCCACAGCGTGAGATTCAAAACTATACAAATGAAAAACCAGCATCAACGATAACATTGAAAGTCTATCCAAAACAAAATGGAATAGCTTCAAGCTTTACCTTGTATGAAGATGACGGTCAAACCTACAATTATGAAAACGGTCAATCAGCTGATACTGAGATTGCCTCTGCATCTAATGAGGGGAATGTTACACTTAAAATTGCAGCGATAAAAGGCAGCTTTGACGGACGCATTAAAAACAGAACATGGGCTGCTGAAATAAAAGCTAATGCGGGAGATAGCAGACTTAACTCCGTTAAACGAAACGGCAAAAAGTTAAGATTAGTTGATTCCAAAGAAGCTGTAGAAAAAGGTAACGATGTTTGGTACTACGATTCAAAAACAGATATGGTATTTGTGAAAACAGCAGAGGTATCTACTGCAGAAGCACAAGTGATAACGACTGAATTAAAAGGAAAACGATAAGAGAACAAGACTAGTAAGTCGAAAAATGAAAGGAAGATAGCAATATGCCAAAGCAAAGGTACGAAACTACGATTCGAAAATATAATGTACGATAGAATTTGGGGACAGTCCCCCTCTTACCTAAAGTTTAAAGTGGAATAGCGTAAAAGTGAAACAGAGGGTATAATGCTCTCTGTTTTTTTATCTCATCAATGCGTGGAGTATTTGATTTCGAGTGTTGGAAAAATCTTAGTAATCCTGACGTTTTTCAAATAAACTGTATTAATAATGAAGTGAACTTGGAACGTATATGGGATGAAGATAAAATAATAAAAATCTAATTAAATACATTATTGATCCCGTGAACTAAACTGTTCGCCCCCTACTTGTAGAAACATGTTTGAGGCTGGTTGGGACGTGGATCTAGTATAACAAGCGAAGCTATGACACTACATGGAGGACTAGGGGTACTGGTAAGTAAGTAGAGGAGGAAAAAGCAATGAATCCAGTTGTTGGTCTTGATGTGGTCTTGATGTAGCAAAAGGAGAGAGCCAAGTTCAGGCATTTTTAGACCAATCTAAACCGTATGGGAAGAGCTTTTCAATGAAGCATATCAAAGAGGAATTAGATCATTTATTAGACTTTTTAAAAGAGATTGAAGAGGTGACAGGGCAGATGCCTATGGTCATTTTAGAATCTACAGGGCATTACCATACTCCTGTTATTCAATACTTGGAGGAACAAGGGGTTCTATATATCTTACTAAATCCGATTATTTCTTATCAGGCAAAGAAGACCAGTTTACGAAAGGTAAAAACAGACGCTATCGATGCGTACCAGTTGTGTGTGCTGTATTACAAAGAGGATTTAGAACCTCATAAAATTAGAGGAATTTAGCTTTTAGACCTTCGGAATTTGTCCAGACAACAGGAAATCGTAACGAATATGTATGTGGAAGCTAAACTTCAGTTTCACACCATTTTAGATCAAGTGTTTCCTGAATACCGGAAGGTTTTTGGGGATCTATATTCGAAGGTTTCTTTATTGATGGAATATCCTATTTCAGAGGCTGTATTAACAGCAGGAGAAAATAGACTAGCAGAGAGTGTTATAGAGTTCTGTTCTAGCCGATCCGGTCAATGGGCATGGGAAAAAGCAAAAAAAATAATGGATTCCGCATCTCGGAATCCATTTCAAAAAAACGTGTATGAAAGTAACGTAATCAATCTTCGTATGTATATTGAGTTGCTTTTTCATTACCAGGGACACCTTTCTGATTTGGAAGATCGTATAGTGGCCCTGGCAAATGAACTGGAAGAATATAAGATCATCCAATCGATACCCGGTATCGGCGAAAAAATCGCAGCCACGATTATCTCTGAAATTGGTGAAATCGATCGGTTTAATCATCCGAAAAAACTGGTTGCCTTCGCTGGAGTAGATCCAAGTGTTCACTCATCGGGTAAGTTTACAGCAACCATTAATCGTATGACAATAAGAGGTTCGAGCAGACTACGTCATTCTCTGTATCTTGCCGTACTATGTGGCATAATAAGTTCAAGGAACAAAAAGCTTAAAGAATTCTATGATAAGAAAAAATTAGAAGGAAAACCTGCCAAAGTGTCAATCGTTGCCTGTATGAATAAGTTGCTTCATTGGATTTATGCTTTATTAAAGAGAAAAGAAACATTCCTAGATTTAGCCTAATTAACGGTTTTGTGTAACATTTAATAATAAGTAGGGTTGCAATCCAGCTAAGATTATCGTTGTTTCTTTTCAAATATCTGCTTAATGAAGATCCAATTCCTTTAGCTTTTGTATTAATAATATCAAAAAATTTAATTACTCCTTCTTCATTTAAACAGTGAAAAGCTGGAAGATCAGATTTAACATCGCACTTGTTTCTTTTGTATATACTCCTATTCCCCCTAATCTATGCTGACCATCCATTAGTGAAGCTTTTTTTTTGCATACTATTCTGCCTAAATTTGGACGGATTTTATCATAAGCCTGAAAATCCCACTCTTCACCGAAGTTAAGCAATCATTTCATGCTTTCTACTATCAGTTCAGTAAAAACGAAGTCATATCTAGCCGATTGTGATAATTAAGGTATAATGATAGGGGAAAGATATTTTGTAACGGATTAGGTGAAGATGATCATGAAGCTAATCATTGCGGAGAAACCAGATCAAGGTTCAACGCTAGCAGCTCAATTTAAAACGAAGAAACAGCAAGGCTATATAGAAATCATGCCGAATGAACTTTTTCCCGATGGAGCTTATGTAACTTGGGCCGTCGGGCATTTATGTCAACTCGTTTCGCCGGAAACCTATCATTCAAAATGGAAAAAATGGTCGATGGAGACGTTGCCGATGATTCCTGAGAAATTTCAATATGAAGTGACCCGGCAAAAGGCAAAGCAATTCAATGTTGTGAAGACTTTGCTTAGGAAACCGGATGTCGATGAAATCATTCATGCAGGTGATGCCGGGCGTGAAGGAGAATTGATTGTACGTAATATCGTTAATCTATGCAATGTCAATAAACCGATGAAACGTTTATGGATTTCCTCTTTGACCCCAAAAGCGATTTATGAGGGATTCCAAAATCTGAAGAGCGAGGAAAAAACCAGGCCGCTCTATTATGAAGCGTATACGAGAGCTTGTGCGGATTGGGTTGTGGGAATGAATGCATCGAGGGCGTATAGTATTTTATTGAAACAAAGGGGCGTTTCGGATGTGTTTTCAGCTGGAAGGGTTCAGACACCGACTCTCGCATTGATAGTGAAGCGGGAAATGGAAATTGAGCAATTCAAGTCTGAACCGTTCTGGGAAGTGTTCGCTGACTTCAAGATGGATGGAAAGAAATATCAGGGAAAATGGCAGCAGAACAATGATCCGAGAATCAAGACAAAAGAAATGGCTGATAAAATTGCCGCCTTTTGCAAGGGTAAGGAAGCTGAAATAGCTGAAATGGATACAGAAAGGAAAGAATTTCAGCCGCCTTTGTTATTTAATCTATCGTCATTGCAAGCGACAGTAAACAAGATTTATAAATATTCACCGAAACAGACGCTTGATATAGTACAAAGTTTATATCAAAAAGGGATCGTTTCTTATCCACGTTCAGATTCCAATTATGTGACGGAGGGGGAAGCCGAAACATTTCCCGATATTTTGCAAAAACTAAGCGGATTTTCGGAATATGAATCCCTGTTTCCTTTGCCACAACCGAACATCATGAATAATAAACGGTTTGTAAATGAAAAGAAAGTGACTGATCACTATGCCATTATCCCGACGGAGCAGGTAACCGATCCAAAGCGGCTTTCCGCTGAAGAACGGAATATTTATGACTTGGTGGTACGCCGATTGATTGCGGCCCATTATGAGAAAGCCATTTTCGATTACACCACCATCAAAACGCTTGTCGATAAGCGTGCCGAGTTCATTTCTAAAGGTAAGCAGCAGATTCAAGAGGGATGGCGCAAAGTGATTTTCCAAAATGACAAGGAAGATGATGATATCATTTTGCCGTCCGTCTCAAAAGGGGATTCTGGAAAGATCGCCAATATAAAGGTGAAAGAAGGAAAAACCCAGCCTCCTAAGCGCTATACAGAAGGTCAGCTGATCACTTTGATGAAAACTGCCGGAAAGCATCTGGATAATGAAGAGTTAGAAAAGGTCCTGATGAAAACCGAGGGTCTTGGAACCGAAGCAACTCGGGCTGGCATCATTACCATGCTTAAAGACCGTAAATACATCAATGTCAAAAAAAACCAGGTGTTTGCGACAGATAAAGGGAAAGTGCTGATTACTGCAATCGGCGAGAAAATCCTGGCTTCACCCGAGATGACAGCCAAATGGGAACAGCGTTTAAGGGAAATCGGTGAAGGGAAGGCCTCAGCTGGCGGCTTTATGGAAGCTGTTAAAAAGATGTCAGCAAAAATTATCAGTGATGCCGTAGAATCATCGGAAAGCTGGGATTTTCAAGGACTGGATACCGAGTCGATTCAACGGAGCGGCCCTAAAAAGAGAAGCTCGGCATCTGTGGGCAGCTGTAAACTATGCGGTTCTAAGATTGTCGATAAAGGGGAATTCTATGGATGTGTAAGTTATCAAAAAACAAAGTGTAACTTCACTATCTCCAAAAAGATCCTTAATAAGAAAATCAGTCAAGCAAATATAAAAAAGCTGTTGGCGAGCGGTGAAACGGATTTGATAAACGGTTTTAAAAAAGGGGAAAAGACCTTTGATGCCATTTTATCTTGGTCCGATTCTGAAAAGAAGATCAGTTTTACATTCCCAACAGAACAAAACGTCAAGCAACATTGAGAAGAAACTTCATTAAAGGCGCCCTGAGACTTATATCTTCTTGTTTCGGGGTGGTTTATATAGTAAAATTTTTAGATATGCGTTTGAATGGGAGGATTCCGAATGCCTACACCGAGCATGGAGGATTACATAGAACAAATTTATTTACTTATTGAAGAAAAAGGATATGCAAGAGTTTCCGATATTGCCGAAAACCTTTCCGTCCACCCATCTTCTGTTACAAAAATGGTTCAAAAACTTGATCAGGAAAAATATTTGATATATGAAAAGTACCGGGGTCTCGTTTTAACTGCAAATGGGAAAAAAGTTGGTAAAAGGCTCGTATACCGTCATGAACTTTTAGAACAGATGCTAAGGTTGATTGGGGTCAAGGAAGAAAATATTTATCAGGATGTAGAGGGGATTGAACACCACCTTAGTTGGAATGCCATCGATAGGATTGGAGACCTGGTTGAATTCTTTGAAGAATCTCCTGACCGTGTCGAGGATTTACGAAAGATACAAAAAAGAAATGAAGAAAATTCAAAATAAACTGCCGCTGGCAGTTTTTTTTATGTATTTGAAAATCATCTTTTTTCTTGAACCGGGCATTGTTCCTTTAACAAATAAGGTGTAAAAGGGAGCGACGTTTTAAAAGAGGATTTTTTGATTATGAGCAGAATAGCTATAAAGAAGCCCCGTATTTTGATTCAGAAAACTAAGTGTTTTGATATTTTTCAGGAACTTATTTAATTAGGGGTTAAATGGGAGGGTGAATTTTTGATGAATTTATATACATGGCATCAAGAATCGGAAAAGGAATGGGATGTTTTTGCACCTATGTGGGTGAAGAATTCGCAAGAAATGTGGGAAACGGGGAGCAGGAAAAACATTATTCCTTTCTTTTCTGAATATGTACCTTCGGGAGTTAAGGTGGCTGACATAGGTTGTGGAGATGGAGTTGGTTCCTTGAAATTGGCCGAAGCGGGATTTAAAGTAACTGGAGTTGATTTATCCAATGTGATGATTGAATTTGCAAAGGGAAAAACGGCTCAACAACCAGAACTTTCTTTCCAGCAAGGGGATTTTTATAATCTTCCATTCAAAGATGAAGAAATGGATGCGGCAATGGTCATTAATTCTTTGGAATATACGGGTGAACCATTAACGGTGATGGAGGAAATTCAACGGGTAATAAAGCCTGGCGGTTATGTCTGTTTTGGAATACTTGGTCCAACAGCTGAACCACGGAAAAAATTCAGTTTTCAACGGTTATTAGGAGATAAAGTCATCATGAATACAATGCAGCCTTGGGAATTTGAAAAAATGGCTTTAGAAACGGGATGGAAGGCAGTGGCTGATACCGGCGTTGCAAAGAGAGGGGTGGACTATACAAAACTAGGACATTTTTCAAAGGAATTAAAGCAAGCTGTATCGTTCATGTGGCTGTTCCTCCTTCAAAAAGAGGTGGGGCAGTGATGGAGAAGTATCAAATCGATCAATTCGTTGAAAAGACGAAACAGCAGGATAAAGGGCAAGGCTTATTCGAACTTGAAACGGAACGAATTCTGGAGATTAATTTGGAAAAGCAGATCTGGGCAAAAATGGGGACGATGGTTTCTTATCGCGGCCATATTAAATTCGAGCGGGAAGGTATCTTGGAGCATGGTCTTGGTAAACTCTTTAAAAAAGCCTTAACTGGTGAGGGTGCATCTTTGATGAAAGCGACTGGAAGCGGCAAGCTATACGTCGCGGATCAAGGGAAGAAGATTTCTATTTTACAGTTAAATGGTGAATCGATCTGTGTTAACGGAAATGATTTACTTGCATTTGAGCCGGGGATTCAATGGGATATAAAAATGATGCGGCGCATTGCCGGGTTATTGGCGGGGGGATTGTTCAACGTAAGGCTCGAGGGGAGAGGCATGGTCGCATTCACTTCCCATTATGAGCCGCTTACTTTAATGGTGGAACATGGGAATCCGGTCTATACGGATCCGAATGCCACAGTAGCTTGGTCAGGGGAATTGCATCCTGAATTCGTAACGGATGTTTCATTGAAGTCGTTTTTTGGAAGGGGAAGCGGCGAATCCGTTCAAATGAAATTCGAAGGTCAAGGATTTGTGGTCGTGCAACCTTTTGAAGAGGTGTATTTTGGTAATAAGGAATCATGAAACAAACAACCTGAGTCAGAAACTCAGGTTGTTTCCCATGATAATCGGAAGTGGCTGCCCAAAAAACGATTCACTTAAAAGTGAAAGCTTCTTTTTCCTTACCCTTTCAATCCCACTCATAAGGGGTTGATTGGTAGACATAATAGTTCAGCCAATTCGAGAACATCAGGCTGCAATGGCTCTTCCAGCGGTGAAGAGGTACCTTGGTCGGATCGTTATCAGGGAAGTAATTTTCAGGGAGTTGCGTCTTGATCCCACGCTCCCTATCGCGCTTGTATTCTACACCTAGGGTATCGGCATCATACTCGAAATGGCCGGTAACCATAATTCTTTTTCCATCAACTGAAGCAGCCATCAAAACACCAGCCTGATCGGACTGTGCGAGAACCTTCAATTCTGGATGGTTAACTAATTTTTGATAGTCAATATCCGTATAGCGTGAATGAGGGGCCATAAAATAATCATCGAATCCGCGGACTAGATTTTCATTCGGTTCAAGGACCTCATGGGTGTATACCCCGAAGCATTTCTCTGGAAGTTCGTATTTGCCTATTCCATAATGATGGTACAGGGCAGCTTGTGCCCCCCAACAGATATGTAGGGTGGATGTGACATTTTCGCTTGACCAATTCATGATACTCTGCAGTTCTTCCCAATAATTAACGTCTGAAAATTCCAGCTTTTCTACTGGAGCGCCTGTAATGATCAAGCCGTCATATTTCTTCGTGCGAATATCATTAAATGATTTGTAAAATTGATCTAAATGAAATTTACTTGTGTTTTTTGATTCATGTGTGCTCAAGCGCAGAAATGATATATTTACTTGAATGGGAGTATTGCCAAGAAACCGCAGTAACTGGGCCTCCGTTTTTTCTTTTTCTGGCATTAGGTTTAAAATTAATATATTCAACGGACGGATTTCCTGATTGGTAGCTCTTTCCTCATCCATTACGAAGATATTTTCCTGTTCTAAAATTTCCCTTGCTGGCAGTTGTTCCGGAATTCTGATTGGCATGATTAGCCTCCTTCTTCAAAAATCATAATATTTTAATTATATAGAAAATTATTGAATAGGAAAGCTATTTTAATAATTTCTTGTTAATCCGAAGGAAATGGCCTGGGAATGGTAAAATGGGAAGATCATGATTACATAAACTATGAAGTTTGAGAGGTGTTTGGAGATTGTTTGATCCTACAGCATTTGAGAACATGAAAGTGGTATTGGAAGGAGCGGTTTACGATCGTGACTTTATTGGAGATATATTGGTCATAAACCGTGATGATATTGTAAATCTCTCGACCATGTCCAGATCATATAAGATTGAGATGGAATTGAAAAAAACAATCGCGCCTATTTCGATTAGCGGTGCCATTGAGTTACACGCTTCACTACAGAACCTAAGTTCGGAGTTACTCGATGCAGCTATTGATGATACGCATTCGGGCTGCACGGTCGATATTTTCATTTCTTTTCCCAAAAAGCTTGATGAAGTGAATGCTGAACAATTGTTGAACGACCTGGAAAAAATTTGGGGAGATCAGAGAATCATTTCAGTGACGACCAGCGATACGTTCAGTAAACAATTGCAACCCGTTACTTCTTCTTTATATAAAGTTTCATTTGGAAGGCTTGTAAAGGAAGAGCAAATGGATGACTTGGAAGACATGGTAGAGTATTTGATTCAATCCATACAAGCAGTGAAGATTCCGGGATGATAGGAAAAGGATAAAAGTTGGTAAACCTGCCTTTAAATACGGTAAAATGAATCATCATACTAAAGGGAGAGAACATACATGTCCATTTACGAATTTGAAGTCAATAAAATCAATGGCCAAACCATCTCGCTTGAGGAATATAGAGGGAAAGTGATGATTATAGTGAATACCGCAAGCAAATGCGGTTTTTCGCCACAGTATGATGATTTGCAAAGCCTGTATGTGCAATATAAAGAGGATGGAGTTGTCGTGCTTGGTTTTCCGTGTAATCAGTTTTTGAATCAGGAGCCTGGTGATGATCTGGAAATCGATTCATACTGCAAATTGAATCATGGTATAACATTCCCGATGTTTGCAAAAGTGAATGTCAATGGAAAGGAATCCCACCCCTTATTCAGCTATCTGACTGAAAATGCTCCTGGAGTGATGGGGTCCAAATCGATAAAATGGAATTTTACAAAGTTCTTGATTGATCGTAATGGAAATATTGTCAGCAGGTATGCGCCTAAAACAAAACCTCTGGAAATGGAAGAGGATATAAAAAAATTATTATGAAGAATGATATCGAGTTCCAACGGAAGCTGCATTTTCTGTTGGGCTCTTTTTTTGAGGAAAAATATTTATTGCATGCATCCGTTTTTAAAAGGGGACAGATGGGTGGTATGTTGAATATAATAAAAGACACAAATGAGGGGGGAAACCATGGAACGAATTGCATGGGTAACAGATAGTACGGGAACTTTAGACGAAGAATTATCATTGAATGAACATGTATACGTCGTTCCGATGGTCGTCATCATCGATGGGAAGGAATATGAAGATGGTGTCGACCTATTACCTGAGGAATTATACCGGCGGATGAGTGAGGAAAAAATCACCGCCACTACGTCACAGCCCTCGGTCGGCAGATTCCAAGAGTTATATGAGGAGCTTGAAAAACGCTATGATCGAATCATAGCCGTACATCTTTCAAGTGAATTGAGCGGGACCGTTTCCGCGAGCAGGCAAGCAGCACAAATGGTTACGATCCCCGTTGACGTTTTTGATACTTTACTTATTTCCTTTCCAATGCTATTAATCTTGAAACGGCTCATGCATTATATTGATAAAGGCGATTCTATCAATGAGGCTTTCGTCAAAACGAGAATGTATGCGGATAACCATGAAACCTATGTATTAATAGGTTCTTTAGATCAGCTGCATCGCAGCGGCAGGTTAACAAACGCACAGTATATTCTAGGTAGCCTATTGAGCTTTAAACCCATCATTTCCATCGAAAAGGGTGTGCTTCATACTAAATCTAAACCTCGAAACCTTAAAAAAGCGGAAAAACAGATCTTCACTGATTTTCGCAGATCAGTGGAAGCGGGAAAAGTAAAAGAATGCACCATATTATATGGTGCAGTGTCGGAGCAGGTACAAAGATGGAAAAAGATGATTTCCGAAGAATTTCCCCATGTGTTGACCCATGTATCCCCACTGGGCAGTGCCATAGGGGTGCATACCGGTGAACAGACAATTGGAATCAGTTGGTTCAATGAAGATTAAAGCACAACATTATTGAGAACCATGGTAAAATAGAAAGGACATGGAGTGGTGAAATGAAACGAACGATGATTGAATTAACGGAGAAGTATGTATATGACCAATTGAATTCTGATGCCAGCGGCCATGATTGGTTCCATATCGATCGGGTTCGTAAGCTGGCTTTACATATTGCAAAAGAAGAACGAAAAGGAAATGAGTTCATCATTGAATTGGCGGCTCTGCTTCATGATATCCCGGATGATAAACTAAACCAGGAAGCCGATGGAGGCTGGAAAAAGCTTGACGGTTGGTTTGATGAAATAAAGTTGGATATTGATAGTATGGATGCCATCAAACAGATCATCAATACAATTTCATATAGTGCAGGGCAGTTGAAGCTTCCTTCGATCGAGGCTGAAATTGTTCAGGATGCGGACCGCTTGGATGCAATTGGTGCCATTGGCATAGCCAGGACATTTGCATTTGGCGGAAAAAAGGGACAACTTATGTATGATCCTTCATTGCCCATAAGGGAAAACATGACCAAGAAGGAATACAGGCATGGCAAAAGCTCTTCCATTCATCACTTTCATGAAAAATTATTGCGTTTGCAAGATATGCTCAATACTTGTACAGCCAAGAAGATTGCAAGTGAAAGGCATGAATATATGGTTGGATTTTTAGAGGAATTTAATAAGGAATGGGATGTACGATTATGAAAGTTTTTAGCATGGAACATGTAATGAAAACCCAAGGGGAAAAGCTGCTTTTTAAAGATGTCTCTTTTTCCATTACCGAAGGGGAAAAAATCGGGATCGTTGGGATAAACGGCACCGGTAAATCGACATTATTGAATATCATCGCAGGGTTGGAAGACAGTGATTTAGGAACGAAGGATCATCCGAATGATTATACGATTTCCTATCTATCCCAAGATCCGCATTTTGATGATAAATTGACGATCATGGAATATATGTATGAAAGTTCAACTCCTGTATTTTCGTTGATTAAAGAGTATGAAAAGACGCTCGTTCAACTCCAGGTAGACCCGCAGAATAGCGCAATACAGGACCGTTTGTTAAAACAGCAACAGGATATGGACACGCTTGGCGCCTGGGATACAAGTGCCAATGCCAGAACGATCCTGACCAAGCTTGGTCTTCCTGATCATTCAAGGAAATTGGGGGAACTGTCAGGTGGCCAAAAAAAACGTGCGGCGCTGGCAAAAACCTTGATTGAGACCCCAGATTTACTGATTTTGGATGAGCCAACGAACCATCTGGATTTTGAAAGCATCACTTGGCTTGAAGAATATTTAGGGAAATATCAAAAGTCCGTTTTATTTGTAACCCATGATCGATATTTCCTTGATCGTGTGTCCAATAAGATTTGGGAAATTGCCCAAACGCAGCTTTTCGAATACAAAGGAAACTATGCGGATTATTTAGAATCAAAGGCCATTCGCGAAGAGAATGAATCGGCTGAAAGAACGAAAAAGGAAAGTCTATTCAAAAAAGAACTGGCCTGGATCCGTAAAGGTGCCAAGGCCCGTACAACGAAACAAAAGGCCAGGATCCAACGCTTCGAAACATTGGAATCAGGTGTAAAGGATAAGCAGAAAACCGAGAACCTGGAAATGGAATTAAGCGGTGCCCGTCTCGGGAAAAAGGTACTTGAAATGCAGGGTGTTTCTAAATCCTTCGGTGATCGAACCATCATCAATCATTTTTCCTTCCTCTTCAAACCAGGTGATCGAATTGGGATCGTCGGTAATAATGGCAGTGGTAAGTCAACCTTGTTAAATATCCTGGCAGGACGGGAATCTATAGATGAAGGAAACCTGGAAAAAGGGCAAACCGTGAAAATAGGCTACTATACGCAAGAAAGCGTCGATATGGATGAGAATTTGCGCATGATAGAGTATATTCGCGAAACGGCAGATTCAATCGCCCTTAAAGATGGTAGTTTCATATCGGCTGCGCAGATGCTTGAAAGGTTCTTGTTTCCAATGGGATCGCATGGGACGCCAATTCGCAAGCTGTCCGGTGGGGAGAAAAGGCGATTATATCTCCTTAATATATTGATGTCGGCACCTAATGTCCTGCTTTTGGATGAACCGACGAATGATTTGGACACACAAACCTTGACCGTTCTGGAGGATTATTTAGAAACGTTTTCAGGTGTAGTCATTACTGTATCGCATGATAGGTATTTCTTGGATAAAACGTGCCATCAGCTTCTTGTTTTCAAGAATAAAGGTGAAATTGATTTCTATTACGGCAATTATTCAGAGTTCTTGGAAGAAAAGACGGAAGAGGCCGTGCCAGTAAAAGCACCAGAACCTCAAATGAACCGGACCGAAAAGAAAAAGAAAAAACTGACTTATGCGGAAAGTAAGGAATGGGAAGAGATAGAAGGGAACATGGAACGGGCCGAGCTGCGCCTGAAAGAAATAACATCAGAAATGTCAGCGGCGGGAAGCGATTTTGAAAAAGTCCGCCTGCTGCTTGAAGAAGAAAAGGAACTAACGGATAAATTAGACCATTTAATGGAAAGATGGGCGTATTTAGCGGAAAAATTGGAAGAGGAATAAGCGTGGTGACCGGTCCAAGTGAGCAAACTTGGATCGGTCTTTTTTTTAAGTCAATCTCAATTGCATGAGAATCTGTTGCCGATGTGATAATATCTAGTACATGGAAACGTCTTGTAAAAGGAGAGAAATACATTGAAAATTAAGTCGATAGAACCTACACCAAGTCCGAATACAATGAAAATCAATTTAACTGAAGAGCTTTTAGCTGGTAAAAGCAATAATTATAAGAAAGATCAAGCTGATCAAGCACCCCAACTGATCAAAGATTTATTTACGATCGAGGGAGTGAAAGGGGTATATCATGTTGCGGACTTCTTAGCCGTTGAGCGAAATGCGAAATATGATTGGAAAGATATCTTGGTCCAAATCCGTCAGGTTTTCGGGGAAAAAACCGAAGAACAAAATCAACAGACGGCATTAAATGAACATTACGGTGAAGTAACTGTTGCCATTCAACAATTCAAGGGAATTCCGATGCAAATTAAAGCAAGTGATAGCCAACACGAAAAACGGTTTGCCTTACCGGATTACTTCATTAAGGGCATTGCCGCTGCCCAAAAGGAAGATGATAATGTAGTCCTGCTTCGAAAATGGAAGGATTATGGCGTAAGATATGGTGATATGGAAGATATCGTGAAGGAAGTATCGGATGAGCTGATTGCAGCTTATCCGGAAGAACGAATCAATCGGCTGGTAGCCGCTGCAAAAGAAATGGTGGATACGAAGGAAGCATTTTTGAAACGACCAAAAATTAAACTGACTGCAGAAATGCTGAATGACGAAAGCTGGGAAAAGCGTTATCAGGCTTTAGAACAAATGGAAGATCCAACGGTTGATGATATTCCAGTCTTGGACATGGCACTCTCCGACAGTAAGGTCTCCATTCGAAGGCTTGCGGTAGTATACTTGGGTATGATTGAGGATAGAAAAGTGCTACCGAGCTTGTATAAGGCATTGAAAGATAAAAGTGCAGCGGTAAGACGTACGGCTGGTGATTGTTTATCCGATCTTGGCTTTGAAGAAGCGATGGGAGAAATGTCTCATTCACTTTCGGATAAAAATAAATTGGTTAGATGGAGGGCGGCGATGTTTTTATACGAAGCGGGAAATGAATCGACCCTCCCTTATCTTAAGCAAGCGGAACAGGACCCTGAATTCGAAGTGGCCCTGCAGGTCAAGATGGCCATTGACCGTATAGAAAATGGGGAAGAAGCAAAAGGTTCGGTTTGGAAGCAAATGACAGAATCAAGACAAGCGAACGACAAGTGAGATTTAATGGGAATAACTTAATGGGATCTAAAATGATTACAGGCAAAAGGCATGCGGATGATTTAATCCGTATGCCTTTTTTATTTTTGAAGCGGATCTTCAAGTCATTTGACATTAGTTCCTCTAGGTCGAATTCCAAAACATTCAAAATGGATAATTTTTTCAATATAGAAGTTTTTAAGATATAAATTTAATCTCTATTATTTTAGTAAAATGATTTTTGTAGATATTTAGTGTTGAATGGTTGCATTTGTATATAAATATGTTAGAATTTTTAGAGTATACTAAAAATTATATTATATTGAATCATTAAACATTTAGTGGAAATTGGGGGTACAACAAATGTCTACATCAAATATGAGAAGTGACATGATTACAAAAGGGGTCGATCGAGCTCCACATAGAAGTCTGTTGCGGGCAGCAGGGGTTAAAGAAGAAGATTTCGGTAAACCGTTCATCGCGGTTTGTAATTCTTACATCGATATCGTTCCAGGTCATGTCCACCTTCAGGAATTCGGAAAAATAGTGAAGGAAGCGATTCGCGAAGCAGGCGGTGTTCCTTTCGAATTTAATACGATCGGGGTAGACGATGGAATTGCGATGGGTCATATTGGTATGCGCTATTCTTTGCCAAGCCGTGAAATCATCGCAGATTCCGTGGAAACTGTTGTATCGGCACATTGGTTTGACGGTATGGTCTGCATTCCAAACTGTGACAAGATAACGCCGGGAATGATGATGGGAGCACTTCGTGTCAATATTCCTACAATATTCGTAAGCGGCGGACCCATGAAAGCAGGTAAAGATAAAAACGGTAAATCTCTTTCATTAACATCCGTTTTTGAAGGGGTGGGTGCCTATCAAGCAGGTAATATCAATGAAGAGGATTTGCAGGAAATCGAGCAAGTTGCCTGCCCTACTTGCGGTTCTTGTTCAGGAATGTTCACTGCAAACTCCATGAACTGCCTGGCTGAAGGACTTGGACTTGCGCTTCCGGGAAATGGAACGATTTTGGCGGTAGCCGAAGAACGTAAGGAATTCGTTAAGAAATCCGCTAAACAGTTGATGGAGATAATCAAACAGGATATCAAGCCTCGTGATATCGTAACGATTGATGCAATTGATAACGCATTTGCATTGGATATGGCGATGGGCGGTTCTACCAACACCGTTCTTCATACACTTGCATTGGCACATGAAGCGGGTTTTGAATATCCGATGGAACGCATAAATGAAATAGCTAACCGCGTACCGCATCTAGCGAAAATCGCACCGGCATCCGATTATCATATTGAAGATGTACATAATGCCGGTGGTGTAAGTGCCGTCATTAATGAGTTACTCAAAAAACCAGGTGCCTTTAATGGAGACTGCCTTTCTGTCTCAGGGAAAACGCTCCGCGAAAATGTTGCCGGTTGTGAAATATTGGACAAGGATGTTATCCATCCGTTGGATAATCCGCATTCTGAGCGTGGCGGGCTTGCGGTATTGTTTGGTAACCTTGCTCCACAAGGCTCCATCGTAAAAGTGGGGGCGGTTGACGAATCAGTTGGTGGCTACCACAGGGGTCCTGCCATTTGTTTCGATTCCCAGGAAGATGCACTTTCCGGGATCATTACTGGAAAAGTTAAAGAAGGCGATGTAGTGGTCATTCGTTACGAAGGACCTAAAGGTGGGCCGGGTATGCCGGAAATGTTGGCACCCACTTCCCAAATCGTAGGGAGGGGACTTGGAGCGAAAGTCGGTTTGATCACTGATGGCCGCTTTTCAGGCGCATCTCGTGGCATCAGCATTGGTCATATATCCCCTGAAGCGGCTGAGGGAGGCCCAATCGCCTTTGTTGAAGATGGAGATATCATCGAATTGGATTTGAATAATCGTAAAATCGAATTGGAAATTTCCGATGAAGAATTCGAAAAACGCAAAGCCAATTGGAAGGGCTTCGAGTCAAAGGTCAGGACAGGCTATTTAGCACGTTATTCCAAACTTGTAACGAATGCCAGCTCAGGCGGAGTAATGAAAGTTTAAATTTAAAGGAAGACTAAAACATGGTGGCAGAATGAAAGTGGATTCTGTCACCATGTTTCTTTGTGAAGAACAATGAAATTTTACAAAGCTTTAAGCATCATTTTTGCATATGCACTCAAGAATATAGTATGATTATTCTAATTGAAGAATTGTAACCAAGGAGGTTTTTTTATGTCAATGGCATATGATGAATATATGAAACAAATGGTGAAACCAATGCGTGCGGAACTGGTGCAAGCAGGTTTTGGTGAGTTGGAATCCGCTGAAGCGGTTGAAAACTTTATGGAATCGGTAGAAGGTACGACACTTGTGGTCGTGAATTCAGTTTGCGGCTGTGCTGCCGGGTTAGCCCGTCCAGCTGCTACTCAAGCCGTACTCCAAGCAGACAATAAACCAGATCATTTGGTAACTGTATTTGCCGGGCAAGATAAGGAAGCGACAGCTAAAATGCGGGAATACTTCGATGGAATAGAACCTTCTTCACCATCCATGGCTCTTTTAAAGGGCAAAGAGGTCGTACATTTCATTCCACGCCATGATATAGAAGGACAGCCAATGGAAGCTATCATGGAAAATTTATTGGTAGCGTTCAGTCAAGTAAATAAGTGATGAAGCGGAATGTCCTGGATACAGGGCATTCTTTTCAAATTTAAGAGAGTATGAAGGGGTAGGATTCATGTTTGTCACAACAGTAGGAAGAGCCGATAAAGAAACGATGATATTAGCCAAAAGGTTAGCTGAAGAATTACAAATCCCCTTTATAGCCAGAAGAAAAAGATCAGTAAGAGATATCCAAGCGGAACAGGATGAAGATGATTGCCTTGTTTTTGGTAAAAAGCGGATGGAGTTATATCGATACCAGGAAAAAGAACCATTCTTTTTTCACCCGAACCTAGCGATGATCCGGATAAAAAGAATAATGCGCGGAGAGAGTGATCCATTTCTCATTGCCGGAGATATAAATGAAGGGAACGCTGTGCTTGATTGTACCTTGGGTTTGGGCTCTGATGCTATTGTCGCAAGTTTCGCAGTGGGTGAACATGGACAGGTTGTCGCATTGGAAGGAAATCAATATTTGGCCTTGCTCGTGGACCATGGGATGAAGACATGGGAGGATGCAGAAGAAACGATGATTTCTGCGATGAGAAGAATAGAGGTCATGCAAGGTGATCATTACGAAATTTTGAAAACATTGCCGGATAATCATTTTGATGTCGTATATTTCGATCCCATGTTTGAAGAAACGATTCAGGAATCGAATGGAATCAGGGGACTGACTCATTTTGCGGAAGGTAAGGATTTATCTGTGGAAATAATGAAAGAAGCCAAGCGGGTTGCGCGCAAGAGAGTCGTGTTGAAAGACCATTTTCGCAGCTCCCGCTTTGAGGAATTTGGATTTGAGGTAATAAAGAGAAAAACATCCAAATTCCATTTTGGCTTCATTTCCATCCAGTGATCACGATTTATAATCTGTTTCGTCCAGACCCATGGCACAGCCTTCTCGGCTTGAATCGGCAGCACCATAGTTAGAGCCATCAGGGCTGATTTGAATCGCTTGGACATTCCCTATTGAGTGGGGAACTTCATTAAAGGCGAAGCCCATTGCTTCCAAGTGGCCTTTGCTGGTCATATCCATTCCAGGCTCCCATTCAATATGAGGGCCCATTGGAGTGAAAATTCTAGGTTCTTCGATGGCTGCTTTCAAATCCATTTTTAAATCGAGTACATTAATGATCGTTTGTACGACTGAACTGATGATGGTTGGACCTCCAGGTGAACCTAACGTCAAGATTGGCTCGCCGTCTTTAAAGATGATGGTCGGGCTTTTACAGCTGACGGGGCGTTTATTGGGCTGCACTTCATTCATGCCGCCTGGAATGGAATCGAAATCAGTCAGTTCGTTATTCAGCATGAAACCATAGTCGGAAACCATGATGCCTGAGCCGAAGGGATGTTCCACTGTAGAAGTGCATGCGGCGATATTACCCCATCTGTCACGGACAGTGAAGTGTGTCGTTTCACTGATATCTTCTTCATTAGGCTGCGGAATGACTTCCCTTTGTTTGACGGAATCATATATCCATGGGTTTCCGAAGTCAATGGCATTATTTCTTGTTTTGAAATTAATGAATGAGCGGCGTTTAGCTATATACTCATCATGCATGAGACCCGCCAATGGCAATTCGGCAAATTCGGGATCAGCGAGAAATGCTTTTTTATCTGTGAATGCCAGACGCATCGCTTCTGCTATTAAATAATATTTTTCCCAAGAACGGACGTCATATTGTTCTATATGGAAGCTCTCCAATATTTTCAGGATTTGGATGACCGTGAATCCACCAGCACTTGGGGCATTTGATGATGCAATTAGATAATCCTTATAAGTCCCATAAATTGGTGCATCGATTGTAGCTTTATAGTCCTTTAAATCAGAAAGCTCCATGAACCCTCCAAGTTCCTGTATACAGGAAATGATGCCCTCTCCGATTTCACCTTCATAAAAAGCGGAAATTCCTTCACGTTGTAGTATCCGATAGGTATTCGCCAGTTTTTCTTTTATCAGCAAATCCCCATTCTGATAGGGTTTTCCGTTTGGTATGAAAAACTTACGCGCTTCATCGCCCAATCGATATTCAAAATTTTTAAGTGCATCGCAAAGAACCCAATTGACGGGAACTCCTTTTTCTGCAAATTCAATGGATGGCTCGATGAGTTCCGCTAATGGCTTGCTTCCATTCTCGGTGAGTGCTTCATCCATAGCTTTCAGTATTCCGGGTATGCCAACCGCTGTAGCTTTGATTGATCTTTCTTTAAATGGGATGACTTCCCCTTTTTCATCAAGAAACATGTCTCGATGTGCGGCTTTAGGTGCCCTTACATGGCCATCGTATATTTTCGTTTCTTTATCTTTAGCGTTATATACCATTAGGAAACCACTTCCGCCGATACCGGTCATCATGGGTTCCACAATATTCAGGGCAAATTGGATGGCGACCGCCGCATCGACAGCATTTCCACCTTCACGTAATATTTTTTCCCCTATGGAAGTGGCTACCGGATGAGCTGTAACGACCATTCCGGCGTTCCCTGTAGCTGTTTCCCTTTTGTAATCCTTATCTTTAATGATCTCTTTGTTGTTTTCCAAAATGATTCCTCCATTATTCAGTCCTCTTATCTGCCAAAAGGTAAGGCTTATGTTTGAATGAAAAGAAAACCTTGTCATTGTAGAAGAATGACAAGGAGATTTTTCGTAGGTATTCATTTATTCTTAATCAGCAAATGATAAATATACGAAAAATGCTAATGTTACAAGACATAAAGCCACCATGGCAGTCGAAGCCATATAAGACCCCTCCTTAAAAAGACTTGAATCTAATTAAGTTCTCCAAAAATCGTCAAAATCCTTCATTTAAATGTAAATTTATTGATATTTTTTAAAAAAGTTCGAGTTCATAAACTTTATATAGGTATTTATCCTTTTTTTTGATTTTTAAAACATGGGTAACTATATATTCGTAATTACCAAAAAATAAAAGTATACTAAATATAAAGACAATACAAAAAAGGAGGGGGAGTGTGAGTTGAAAGCAGCGGTTTGGTTCAGGAAAAGTCTCGTCATTTTAGTATCCGTTTTGACGTTTGGTCTTGTCACTCCTTCAGATCTGGCGTGGTTAGCGGAAGCCGATTCGTTAAAGGATACTAAAAAAGGGTTAGTGGAAGAAGAGGGATTAGCCTATCTTCCGTCTCAGAATTCGACTGAACTTGAAGAGGAATTCAACCGGGAAGAATTTTTATCGGGCATTCTGAATAAGGCAGAGGAAAACGCATTAATGAAATTTGGCGAAAAGATCAATCCTAGAATTGGCGATGAGTTCAAAATGGCCATATTACCAAAAATGGAGGAAGCCATTACAGAAATGGCTGCCCAATTTCCAGATGAAAAATTACAGCAATTAACCATCACTGAGCAGCCGAGTGCGGGCAGGGCCGAGAAAATATTTCATATTTATGATTCAAACAGCGGCAAGGATATCATCAGATTCCATGTCAGGCAGGAAAATCCTCCACTGGAAGGGCATTGGTTCGATTTTCACTATCATACCTATCATGATTCATTTGCCACCCATTATAATATAGGGAAAATATATTGGGATAAAAATACTCCGCCAGAGTGGACGAGTAAACAAAGGCTCTCATAGTGGTTGGTTTCGTTGATTTTATTTAAGTGTAAGAGTATGATGAAATGAAAATGAATTTTTAATAGCATCAAATGATACGTTGTCATGCAACGTATTTATTTTGTGTTTAAAATTAAAGTAGAGTTTTTATCATAACTGGGAACAATGTTATTTTAAAAGGTTTTTCTAATTTTGCTGTTATAGTAGCAGAGGGGTCTTTATCATGTCAGAGTTGTTAAATAACATCATGCAAACGTATGCTCAATTTTTTGACTGGCATATGTGGGTGGAGGTTTTATCCGACCCGGTGAGTTGGGGATTGATTGGGACGCTCGTATTAATGGAAGGATTACTATCGGCGGATAACGCTTTGGTATTAGCTGTAATGGTCAGGCACCTTCCGGAAAAACAACGGAAAAAAGCACTTTTTTATGGTTTATTAGGTGCTTACGCTTTTAGATTTATTGCGATTGGAATCGGTGTTTTCCTTATTAAGCTTTGGTGGGTGAAGGTGATTGGAGCCACCTACCTTGGTTGGCTCTCGTTTAAATACTTTAGGGATAAAAGAAAAAAACAAGCTGGGACAGATGAAGATATCCAGGGAATGAGTCAAAACAGCTTACTGATCCGTATGTTTGGTACATTATGGGGAACGGTTGCGGCAGTGGAATTGATGGATATAGCATTTTCCGTCGATAGTGTCTTGGCCGCATTCGGGGTGAGTGAAAAAGTATGGGTCCTTTTGACAGGCGGAATGATTGGTGTCTTAATGATGCGGGGAGTGGCGGGGTTATTTCTAAAATTGATAGATAAGGTTCCTGAATTGGAAACTGCCGCATATGTCCTTATCGGATTCATTGCTATAAAAATGTTATTGGCCGTTGCAGGGATCGAAATCCCGCCTGCGATCTTTTTTGCCTTTATTTTGCTGATTTTCGGCACCACGATCGTATTTCATTTGAAGAAAGGGAAAAAGCTCAAGGAACATGGTTGAGCATCATTTAATAAAGCTGACATCAAAAATGATGTCAGCTCAGTTTGTAGACAAAAGGGGTTCGGAATTAAAAAATTCTGAACCCCTTTTGAAATTCCCTTTGAATTTTCGCCTAAAGTTAAGAGATTGGGGCTCTACGAGCCCACTATGTTAGGCCATTTTTG
>NZ_JAUUTW010000177.1 GCF_030676415.1 Peribacillus frigoritolerans
AAAAAAGCAAATGAGCAAGTCAAACATTTCTTCGGAGAGTTTGATCCTGGCTCAGGACGAACGCTGGCGGCGTGCCTAATACATGCAAGTCGAGCGAATCAATGGGAGCTTGCTCCCTGAGATTAGCGGCGGACGGGTGAGTAACACGTGGGCAACCTGCCTATAAGACTGGGATAACTTCGGGAAACCGGAGCTAATACTGGATATGTTCTTTTCTCGCATGAGAGA
>NZ_JAUUTW010000178.1 GCF_030676415.1 Peribacillus frigoritolerans
CCTCGATTTCTTTTAGGAGAGCAGCTTGCTCAAGCATGTTCAGGGCTTTTGGCGGATCTTCTTTCTTTTCCTTTGCTTTACGATCGATGTTGAGGACGATTTCGGGTTTATCAAGGAACCTGGAAAACATGGTAATGGCTGAATAATGTTTTTCAATCGTTCCTCCACTCTTGTTTGACTGTTCCATATCGTCTAAATAGGTTTGGACGTGGGATTTTTCAATCTCTT
>NZ_JAUUTW010000179.1 GCF_030676415.1 Peribacillus frigoritolerans
AACCGTTGCGGTCTGCGGCCGCGTGGAATGAATAGGCAAACTGTTTTGTTCGTTCATCTTTCACATAGTAGCCACTCTCAGGATCCGTAGTACTTTCTTTCATTGCTCTGGTTTCTTCCTTATCAAAATTATCTGGTGGAAATGGTTTCTTTCCTTGGTTTTCACGATGTTGATTTATTTCATCTTGAAGACGTCCTTGATAAGCTCGTGTTTCTTTGGGTACGATTT
>NZ_JAUUTW010000180.1 GCF_030676415.1 Peribacillus frigoritolerans
TATGGACTTGGAGAAGTTCTTCGATAAAGTGAATCATGACAAGCTCATGGGAATGTTAGAGCGGAAAATTGAAGATAAACGAGTTCTCAAACTGATTCGTAAATTCCTTCAAGCAGGCATTATGATAGGCGGACTTTTTCATAAAAGTGAGGAGGGAACTCCGCAAGGAGGTCCGTTAAGTCCTTTATTATCTAATATCATGTTAGACGATTTAGATAAAGAACTAG
>NZ_JAUUTW010000181.1 GCF_030676415.1 Peribacillus frigoritolerans
TATATGAACGAATATGGGGCATCGATCAACGAGACCGCTGTACACTATAACCTTCCTTCCGATTCTACACTTTTGAATTGGGCAAATCAGTTTAAGGAAGGAGGTATAGACGCCCTTAAACCAAAGAAAAAGGGGCGTCTATCCATGAAAAAAGAAACTAAGAAAAAATCGCCAGCTAATGGCTCTCAAGAAGCACTTCTTGCCGAATTAGAATACTTACGTGCAG
>NZ_JAUUTW010000182.1 GCF_030676415.1 Peribacillus frigoritolerans
AAGATCCCTGAAAGATGATCAGGTTGATAGGTCAGAGGTGGAAGCGTGGCGACATGTGGAGCTGACTGATACTAATAGATCGAGGACTTAACCAACGCTTTAAAAAAATGAAATACCTTCTTATTATTATCTAGTTTTGAAGGAACAACGTTCCTGATATGTTTGGTGGCGATAGCGAAGAGGTCACACCCGTTCCCATTCAGAACACGGCAGTAAAGCTCTTCA
>NZ_JAUUTW010000183.1 GCF_030676415.1 Peribacillus frigoritolerans
CTTTGAGTTTCTTCACCCTCGTTCTTGGCAATTTCCATTGCTTCCATAGGCACATCCTGAGTCTTCTTCGAATCCATGAATCTAAATTCTTCAATACGTTCGGAGTATCAATGAGGGCGAAATACCCTATCCAACCTCTAAGGTATTGCTTTAACTTATTTATTCGGAGTTTCATGGGTATCGGTAATTTTCTCGAGGTCATTTCCCTGATTCGTTTCTTTAC
>NZ_JAUUTW010000184.1 GCF_030676415.1 Peribacillus frigoritolerans
CCGCAGAAGTCTCGCACCTTCCGTTCCAATCAACTATGTTTAAAAATTTAGATAGAACTCCTTTTGCCTACAGTCTTTTTTGTTTTAAAATAGAACGATTAAAACTTGAGGTGATGAGGATGCTTTCTAAACATGATTCTATTCAGCGAGATCAACTTGAAATGATTACTTTAGATCAACTGGTGCCACCGAACCATTTGGTTCGTAAAATGGAGGCTGCCAT
>NZ_JAUUTW010000185.1 GCF_030676415.1 Peribacillus frigoritolerans
AGTACCTCATTTCTCTACGTTCGGGAAAAATTATGAGCGACGCTTTAAAGATACAGACCTGTTTGAACAGATTTTCTATCGCATTTTAATGACAGCTGCTAATAAAAAGTTAATAAGTGCTGAACACGTTTTCGTGGATTCCACACATGTGAAAGCCAGTGCGAATAAACGGAAATTTGAAAAGAAAATCGTTCGTAAAGAAACACGAGCGTATCAAGGAC
>NZ_JAUUTW010000019.1 GCF_030676415.1 Peribacillus frigoritolerans
GTTAATTATTTTCTGTGAGATTGGATTTTGGGTGTTTGTTTTAGCAGGATTATTAGTTAGATATATTTTAAAGAAAAAGAAGCTTGGTACATTGTTGCTTATTTGTACGCCAATCGTCGATATCATTTTACTCATTGCTACTGTTTTAGATTTAAAAAATGGGGCTATTGCAACCACCGTACATGGACTTTCTGCCATTTATATAGGGGTAAGTGTAGCGTTTGGGCATCAGATGATCAAATGGGCGGATGCGCATTTCGCTTATAAATATGGAAATGGTGAAAAACCTATAAAAAAGAAAAAATTCGGAAGGGAACATGCTAGACAGGAGCGTATTGGATGGTTCCGGCATTTTGTTTCATGGTCCCAGCTACCTCAGATGAGAAGATTAGTTGGGTTTCTTCATTTCTATTATATGTTCTAAATAGCGACAGGCTATTAAATGGAATAAAATCCTATTAATTTCCTATTATAACCATAAGTGTTATAATTTAGTTGGTTATATTCATAACCTAATGAAACATATTTTATTATGTAAAGGGGAATAAAAATGGAAACAAAATCACAACAATTAGTAGCAACTGTATTATCACAACCTAGTCCTTTAGAAGGGCAGAATAACCGTTCAAGTGGAAATTTTAGCACTGAAAGTCTTCCATCAGGAACACAATATTTAAAATGGGAAATCGAAGGCGGAGGAAATCCAGACTTAATTAGTTTCAATGTAATGGAAGACAGATCTGCAGCAGTAGATCCAGTTCTTTTTACTGGTGTACTAAGTGGAAATCGTACAAATGTAGTATCAAAAAGATTACTTTATATTGCAAATCCTAGTAATGCTTCTGAACCATTTACTGTAAGTGTATATGCTGTTTTTTAATAGTTAACAATTACTTAAATAAGAAATGAGAGACTAATATATACTAATTTTAGTAGCTACGTCTTTAATAATATAGTGTGCTTTTTTAGCACTCCCTTACCATTTACAAACATTTGTCTAACTTGGGATTATCAACGATATATAAAAATGTGCATAAACAATAATTTCGAAGATGAGAAAACCTCTTGTCCACAAAGGGGTTTTCTTTTTCAGGATGAGTATCAAGACGAAGCAGACGAAGACAAGGATAGTCATTTTATGCAAAGTATAGCTGTGTGATTTATATGGAACAAAAAGGAACCACCTATACAATATTAATAGAGGAGAGGAATGCCTTATGAAAATACGTAGTCAAATTACATTTGCAAGTCTGGCCCTAGTAATAACTGGAAGTTCCCTGCTATACACATCGCCAACCTCAATTGCAAAAGTAGAGCCCACTCAAAATGTATCCAGTACGTTACAAACAAGCACTCAACGAGATCATAATTCCGTCAAGCAAGCAATGCGGGATACATTGCAACTTGGATACCCGGGGATACTTGCTAAAACTTCTGAGGGAGGAAAAACGTGGGGGTATGCCACTGGGGTAGCGAATCTGAGCACCAAGAAACCAATGAAAACAGATTTTCGCTTTCGCATTGGCAGCGTGACGAAGACGTTCACCGCAACGGTTGTACTTCAATTAGCTGGAGAGAACCGATTGAATCTAGACGACTCCATCGAAAAATGGTTGCCCGGTGTCATTCAAGGAAACGGATATAATGGTAAACAGATTACCATCCGGCAGATATTGAACCATACAAGTGGTATCGCTGAATACTCAAGGTCAAAAGACGCTGATTTTATGGATACAAAAAAATCGTATACGGCTGAAGAACTAGTGAAGATGGGGATTTCTCTGCCCCCAGACTTTGTCCCAGGAAAGGGCTGGTCTTATTCAAACACAGGATACGTATTACTGGGTATTCTTATTGAAAAAGTAACCGGAAACAGCTACGCGGAAGAGATTGAAGATCGGATTATTGAACCACTTGAATTGTCGGATACATTCCTGCCTGGCAATTCAAGCGTTATTCCAGGCACCAAGCATGCTCGGGGATATTCCCAACCAGACGAAGCAAGTGAGATAAAAGACGTTACTTATTATAACCCAAGTATGGGTAGCTCGGCTGGAGATATGATTTCTACTGCTGACGACTTAAATAAATTCTTCTCTTCCTTGCTCCGTGGCAAATTACTGAAGGAACAGCAACTAAAACAAATGCTTACTACAGTTCCTACAGGAATAGCAGGAATTGATGGATATGGTCTTGGAATCTTTGAAACTAAGCTTCCAAACGGTGCCTCGATATGGGGACACGGAGGTAACATTCCAGGGTTTTCTACTCTTGCTGGAGGTACACTTGGAGGCAAGCATACGTTGGTCATCAGTTTGAACAGTTTGGGTAGAGATAACAGTCCTGATCCTTTTAAAAATATTTTAGTTGCTGAATTTAGCAAGTAGGCAAAAAGGAAAATTTTGTTATGGTTTTTATAGTTAAAAATATACCTATCTGATTCAAAAGACCCAACTTACTTTTAAAAACAGTTAGCTATTAAGCAAGAAAAAGTTAACTCCTTCTCAAATAACGGTTAATGCATTAAAAGTTGCAAGAACTATTAAATTTCTAATGAGCGATGAAGCAGATTGGATTACAAGTTAGATTATTCATTCAGAAGGTGGATTTAAAAGGTAAATACAACAAAAAGGTTCTAGAACCTTTTTGTTGTATTAAATTCCAAGGATAGATATCAATTTGTGAAAGATTGTACTTAAACTAACGGGTGCGTTAGTTGATTAAGGAACACTAAAGAAAGTCATTTCCTAACGTACAGGAAACGGCTTTTTTTGCTGGGATTTGCTTAACGTACAAAATACCGAGGTTTGGTGATACCCCTTCCATACGTCTTTTTTCGATGATAAAAAAATGTAGCTTTGAAATAAAGTTTGATTAAATTAACCCTATAAACCTTGATAAAAGAGCAAGAGAAAAAGCGTGTTTTGAAAAAAAAATTGATCAAAACACGCTTTTTCTATATTCAATTGAATCACCCTTTTATAAAAAAATTTGATTATATTACTATGGTCTTTCCTCCATTAAAGCGCCCGATAGTTGAAGATTGTTATTGAACTAAAGTCATCCGTTTACAAATTGTTATAAATCGTCCAACGAGGAAACAGTTCTTTCGTTCATTTATTTTGCCTCAAAGTTCTAGGGGCTTACTCACCTACCATACCGTCCTTATCATTATCTTGCATATATGGGTATAACCAATGATCACTCGTTATTGGCATACTAAAACCTGCTGCTTTTGCTTCTTTAATCGTCACCTGTCCATTACCGTTAGTATCAACACTAGAAATATCACCGTTTGTGTTTGAACTAGTTGAATCAGAAGGCTCACTGCCTGTTAAACCGAGTGATGAGTTTACTTCATCAGGGTTCACATTGTCAAATGTATCAACGATTTCTCTACCCATTAAAGTATAGGTATACTGATAACTTGAAGGAATCTGCGTTTCCGTATTCGGATATGTAATAATTGCTTCAAAATTAGTAGCTCCACCTGCGTTACGGATCACGTCTTCCATATAAGCTTGATCACCATGTCGGTTAAGCGTACTATCTTGTGGGGTAATATTATAAGCATTCGATACCCCTCCGAGAGAATCAGCAATGATATGTCCTTCATCTAAAACGTCACTTTCGACACCAGGAACCTTTGCCTCATCAGAATAGTATCTGCCAGACGATAATACAGGTTCATTACTGTCATCTTGTATAATGATTTCGTCAGCAATGACACGTACTAGTTGCCCGTATTCATTAGTAAATGCCCAATATTCACGGTCCCCATAACCAATGTCAACGACGACGTTAGGTTCACGATATCCAGACAAATCACCACCATCAACTTCAGTAAGTTTGTATCCTGAGAAGAGTTCATTATTTGGTTGGGTTGGTGTTTCCTCTACTACTGGTTCATCAACAACCGTAGTGATAGTTTCTTCTTTTTCGCTATTTTTATTTGTTTCCACTGTGGTTACTTCTTGTGGATCTGTTTCTCCATCTGTAACGGATGCATCTTCTACGTTGGTACAACCAACCATAAAGATGGTCGTTAAAAGTAAGATTAAATAGTTCATTTTCTTTTTCATTTTAGGACTCTCCTATAATAGTTTCATACTGTTCATTCTAAAAATCTCGGAATTTAACATAGATTAACATTGTTAACCTATTGATAATAGTATATTCCAAGATTAACTTTATTACAGTAGATAATTTGTTCGAAGTGTGCAGTATTAAATTTCAATAAAGGCTTGTACAGTTTCAAATTGCAACTCGAATAATGCAGCTGGGATTTAGGGGGAAAAGAAAAACCCTATATTTAATAAAGGGTTTTATCAAACTTTGTTTTAAAATATCAATCTTTTTTATAAATTATCAGACTTTATTTCAAATCAACAAAAAACCACAATAAAAATGAAAAGTAAATATACGTGCAAAATAGCACTTAAAATAAGTGCAAATTATCACCTAAAGTAACATATTTGTTAATTTATCCTTGTTTACTGTCTAAAAGTTAGTCTATAATTAAATGTATAAAAGTTCTTAGACTTATAGACAAAGGATGATACATATTGTTAATTGGTTATGCGAGGGTTTCAACTACTGGCCAAGATTTAGAAACACAAAAGGAAATTTTGGAAAGTGAAGGGTGTAAAAAGCTTTTTGTTGAAAAAGTAACCGGAACAAGTACAAAACAAAGAGCCCAACTTTATGAAGCTATTGAATTTGCACGAGAAGGAGATACATTAGTAGTAACTAAAATAGATCGTTTAGCTCGTTCTATTATGGACTTGAATAAGATAGTTCATGAACTAGCTGAAAAAGGGGTTAATGTAAGATTTGTAAAAGAAGATATGAAGTTTGATGGTTCAAACGAAGGAAACAGCTTACAAACACTGCTTTTTAATATTTTAGGTTCATTCGCACAATTTGAACGTGATCTTATTGTAGAAAGAACTACAGAAGGTCGGGAGAGAGCTAAGAGGCAAGGGAAACATATGGGAAGACCAGGGCAAGATGAAAAGACTTTAAAACGTGCTATTAAGCTATATAATGAACGTGAAACAAACGGAATGAGTGTAAAGGACATTGTAAAAACTACAGGAGTTCCACGTTCCACGTTATATGCAAAGATTAAATGATTCTTAAACTGAATCCGGGGCTGCCATTGGGTGGCCTTTTTGCTTAATGAACTAAAGGGGCAGGTTAGTTCCATAAGAAATTTTGCGTTTTATGGTAAAATAAAGTTAATAATTGTTATTTGTTTGGGGGCTTTTTGGTGGAGGTTTTCATAGCTATTGTTTTTTATATTGTTGGGTTATTTATTCTATATATAGTTATCGAAACAGCAGTAAGGAAAGGAATAAACAGCTCGATAATTGGTCAATTTCTTGAAAATAAGTATGGAGTTAAAGAAGATAAAAAGTCTTTTCTTGATGATGATTTAGATAATGATAAATAAATTGGATATTTAAGCTAACGAGTGCGTTAGCTTAAGATCGGAGCTGTCATTAAGGTAGCTCTTTTCTTATGGCACTAACGGGGCAGGTTAGCATTCCTGTAGATCGTTAAATATCAGGTTTGAAAAAAATAGAGCCCCTCAGTAAGATACGAGTATAGAGTCCAATCTAACTCAAAGTCTTAAGGAGGAAGCCCTACTATGAATTTTAAAATGCAAGACAAACAAAATCAACTAATAGAAAGAATTTCCGATACACATCTAATTGTAGGTGTGGATATAGCCCAACAATTACACGTTGCTCGAGCTGTTAACTTTCGTGGAATTGTAGTTGGAGATCCTCTTACATTTGAAAATAATGAAGAGGGGTTCGTAAAACTATTAAGTTGGATTCAAAACTTACTAAAACTAAAAAACTTAGATTCCACAATAGTGGGTATGGAACCTACAGGACATTACTGGATTAACCTATCAAAATGGCTGGATAAACAAAACATTGAGGTAGTCACTGTGAATCCCCACTTAGTAAAAAGGAATAAAGAGAATCGTGACAATACTCAATCGAAAAGTGATAAAAAAGATGCCCTCGTTATTGCGGATATGGTCAAAAACGGCTATTATTCCTTTGTTCGTCCCACATCCGAATCATTTGAGAAACTTAGAGTTCTAATTTCTAACCGTGATGTAATTGTTAAACGTCTCGTGATGTCTATTAATCAAGTAAATCGATGGGTGGATGTGGTCTTTCCTGAACTCAGACAAGTGTTTAAAGATGTAACGTGCAAAGGGGCGATCGCCACCCTTCGTTTATTTCCTACACCGGATGAAATATCTTCACTAGAAACACTAGATGTCATGAGGGGCTGGAAGTCTTTAATGAAACGACAACCAGGACCCAAGAAGGCTCAATTACTAATCAATCTAGCCAAATCCTCTATTGGGACCGGACAAGCTCTTGATGCTTATAAATTCCATTTAGAACAATTATTAGAGGAATATGACCTCGCTGTAAAGCAACTCGAAAGAGTTGAACAAAATGTTAAAGAAGTTCTCTACAAAATACCATTTGCAAAAAAACTACTTATAATTAAAGGAATAAGTGAAATTTCATTAGCTGGGATACTGGGTGAATCAGGAGATCTAAGTGGTTTCTCTCACGGGAACTCTCTATTACGGCATGCGGGATTACATCTAGCTGAAGCAAGTTCAGGCAAATGGAAAGGTCAGATTGTCATTTCAAAGCGTGGAAGGTCAAGACTACGACGATTCCTCTACTTAGCAACTATGAGCCTTGTGATGAATAACCCTGAGTTTAAAGCCGTCCATTCCCATAATGTGAAGGTAAAGAAGATAAAGAAAATGAAATCAATCATGAAACTGATAGGTAAACTAGCAAGGATTTTTGTAGGAATAGCACGACGAAACGAGTCTTATTGTCCAAAAAAAGTCCAAGTATCAATCCCTTTAGCAGCATAGAAATAAAACATTAGTTATATAAAAAGTATCATTTTATAATAGTCAACTTTAATTTTGAATGTTGTCTTATTCGTAGGATTTCAAATATGTACGGAGTACCAGGTTTCTTGAACAAAAGGGCACTGTGACCCATCAGGTTAGCATAACTGGCCTCCACCCCTTGGATAGGCATGACGAAGGAATGAGAGGGCAATTGACCCGTTGAGACATGGGAGGGAAAGCCTCCAGGGGCGGCGTGGAGATGTGCATTATATGGTAAAATATGGAGTGATAGCTGACTCCTTTATTTAACTATGCCTTCACGAAGCCTAACTGATCTGAACTCATTTCATTTACCCGTAAGTTTAATTAAAAGGGTTATGAAATCCTGCGAATAAGTGAGCATTCGAGAGATATTCGCATCAAACTGAGGGAGTTCAACAATTTATTTGCTTTTTTTGGTAATATAATTAAAGGGTGGTGAGGAATTATGAGTAAGAATTATACGGTTTTCTTTTTACTTTTGTTTATTGTAGCTATTTCTAGTGGTATGGCACTTAAAAATTATTTCGACTATTCTATGATTATTGGAGTTGGTTTAGCGACAGTATCTTTATTAGCTGCTGGGTTTTCGCTTGGAAAAAGGAACAAGGTAAATAATTCACATCATTAAATTGTTTGTTAAGCTAACGTGTGCTTTACATCAATAAGGGAGGTTGCTGAAGCAACCTTTTTGTTATGCAACTAAAGGGGCAGGATAGCTTAAGAACAAATATGGTTTTTTATGGTAATATAAACTTAATTATTTTCATTAAGGAGTCTACCTGCAATATGAAATTAGATGATAAAAAGAAAAAGATTCAAATGGAATACAGGGAGAAATTACAGCAAAAGAAACAGAAAAAAAAATTCACATTTGAAGCAATCGTAGTTGCTATTATCATTTTTCTATTCATTGTTTTAAATTCAATTTTTAAAACCTTTTAATATTAAGCTAACAGATCAGAGCTGTCTTTAAGGCAGCTATTTCTTTATGGAACTATCGGGGCAGTTTAGTTGAAGAAGGAATTACGGTGTTCAAAATTGAATTTAATATTAATAAAACTTTTTAGGAGTGTTAATGTGAATTCTACGGTAGAAACAATACAAGAATTAACAGATAAAGAACAATGGTTAGAAGCCTTTCCAATTATGAATCAGTTACGTACAGAGTTAACTCAAAAGACATACCTGGAGTTACTTGAAGAAATGAGGAAAGATGGGTATTCTTTGTATGCTTTATATAAGGATAATCGGATTGTATCCTTAGCTGGTTTAAGTTGGAGAGTTAACTTTTATAATAAACGTCACGTTTTTATTTATGATCTGGTAACAGATACTGCTTACCGTTCATTTGGGTTTGGAGAGAAACTATTAAGTTATATACATAACTGGGCAAAAGAAAATGGAGCTGCATATGTGGCATTAGAATCTGGAATTCAGCGAAACAATGCTCACCGTTTTTATGAAGAGAAATTAGATTATGATAAATGGTGCTATTCATTTAGAAAAACGTTGTGATTAAAAATAGGGATACGCTTCGTTTAGAGAATCATTACTTTTTTTAAAAATACGGTGCTTATTTAGTATACAAGAGCTGAGTAATCAGTTCTTTTTTTATTACTATCTATCGCGTTACTTCAATAAGGAAATTAGTTGCTGAGGAAGCCTTTTTCTTATGGCACTAACGGGGCAGGTTAGTTGCAGAAGGGTTCATTAACGATCAAAGAAAGTACCATTTCTGGTACTGTTTTTGTTGGTTTAGGAACCCTTCAACAGCTAAAAACTATTGTTTGTGAAATGTTACTTTTGTAATAGTTGGAACTACTTTATTTTCTTTTGCTAATTCTCTAACAATTTTGTCGATATTGTTAATTGTCTCAACTCTACTTTCACCAGGCTTTTCATCTACTTCCAAATCCACTATTTGAAAATTGATGTCAAATTCGCCTGTCATAGTGCGTTTTTTGTATCCATTTTCAGTAAGTTTCTGTTCAACCTCATCAATAAAATTAGATTTAGTAATCTTTTCCCATACTTCATCTCTCTTTTTTAGTAATTCTGGATGAGCTACATTGAGAGTTTCTCCGTCTTTTAGCTTAACGATTTTATCATTTGGATTTTTTTCTTGTGCTTGAACAAATGACTCATTAAAGAAAAAAAGTAACCCAGCAACTAAGCATACTACAAAATATTTTATTGGAACTAAATAAAATTGTTTCATTATAACTCCTTCTTATTGAAACTGTTCTATTATTATGTTTCCTTTGTAAGTTGAATTATATCCATCACTTCATTGATTCGGACCCTGAATTTAATTGAGTTAATTCCCTTCTTCAACTACAGGCCTTTTCTTCAATAAGAAAGGTTGCTAATGCAGTCTTTTTCTTACGGAACTAAAGGGGCAGGTTTTAGTTAAACAAGGAAATTTATGGGGAATTGTAGAATATTAAAATGCAGTCCATTATATCGGTTTTTCAGTCTATGTACCCAATATGTTAGGAGTGATTACGATTGCTATACCCTGATTGTCCAGTTATCATCAGAACAGTAGAGGTTGGCGGACTTACGAAATCGCAGCTTATCCAGAAATTACAACAATACTCTATCTTGATGAATGAGTATGGAGAGAGGCTATTAGCTGATGATAAATTTACGACTTCTGATACAAAGTACAGCCTTCAGACCGTTGAACTAACCGTAGGCGACCTTGGGTTTCCTGATGGAGCTACTACGGCTCAGATCTTTACAAAAGCGAGCGAACTTGGTTTGGAATTGTGTCCCCTTGAGCTGGGACCTCACCTAAGACTGGGGTATCGGGATCAGCCTGAAGGTTATTTGGGGAATCCTTTACAGCGACATCAAGCTCCATCAGGTTCCATCACAATAGCGTCGGAGATACTAACTGAAGACGATGATTTTCCGAGAGGATTTTATCTTAGACGAATTAACGGCGTGTTGTGGCTGCGAGGATACCGTGCTGATCATCTGCACGTTTGGAATCCTGATGATCATTTTATCTTTTGTCAAACAAAAAAGACCTTGAAGAAGTGAGGAAATATTAGAGTCGAAAAAACGACAGCTAACAAGACAAACCAGCCTAAGTCATTTTACGAAAAACTTTCTCTAACAATTTTCTACCTTATCACCTTTTCGTAACTAGCAGAGCGTTACCTTCTAAGCTATGTTCTGACCCACTTTTGTTCAACTAACGGGTGCGTTAGCTGAAGATTGAAGCCTGTTTTAAGGCAGTTTTTCTTCTTTAGCTAACAGGTGTTATTACTTAATATAAAAATCTACTAATCTAGTATAATAGTTCTTCTTTTGTCTATACTGTCAATTAATATGGTATAGATTGGAGAGAAACAAATAGGATCTTAACTGATGTATGGGGTTTATATAAGGCAGATAAGCAAATCCAAGGTTATTCTCCACAAACATTAAAGGCCTATTATGTCCAATTTAACTTGTTGGTGAATAGTTTTGGAAATATATCCATTCAAGAACTTTCAACTAATTCTCTTTAAGTTTATCTGGGAAAAGCAGCTGAAAAGCTTAAGCCATCCAGTCTGGGTCACAGAATTCGATTTATTAAATCTTTATTTAGATGGGCTCAGGATGAACATTTAATTAATGGAAATCCTGCTTCCAAAATCAAGGAACCAAAATTAGAATTAAGGGTACCAAAATACTTGTCTGAAGAGGAAATTGAACATTTGCGGGAAGCTTGTCATACAACATTCGAAAATGCTTTATTTGAGTTTATGTATTCAACAGGATGCAGAATTGGTGAAGGCAATAACTCTAGATAGGGCCTCAATCAATTTCTCTAATCAATCAGCAATCGTTTTAGGTAAAGGGCGTAAAGAACGAGAAGTATATTTCAATACTCGTTGTGAAATATGGTTGAAGCGATATTTAAGTGAGCGAAAAGATCATGAGGAAGCACTATTTGTGACAACACGCGCACCCCATCGAATGAGTATTTCTCAAGCGAGAAACATTATAAAACTGGTAGCAAAGAGAACGGACATTAAAAAGAGCATTCATCCCCACCAGCTTAGACATAGTTATGCCACAAATTTATTGAATAATGGAGCGCCTCTAGAAGTGATTCAAAATTTAATGGGTCATGAAAAAAGTGAAACCACAAAAATATATGCATATCTAAGTGGTGCAATGCGGAGAGACTTGTATAGAAAGTATTTTTAAGGGACCAAGGTCCTTTTTATTTTGTTCTTAATAAACTATCGGGGCAGGTTAGTTGCAGAAAGCTATTCTATTCAGCTTTTTAAAATAAGGGACATAAAATTTACTTAGAACCCGACACAATAAAAATGAACTATATAAGGGAAGGTTTTATATCGGTGTTGAAGGTAACCTTGAAAAGTGTACTTCTTTTATTTGCAATGTGTCTAACTTTATCACAAAGTGTTCAAACGGAAGAAAATTATAAAAAAGAAGGGAAAGTAGTTTATCAAATCCACTATGATTATAAATCAATCTATAATTTGCTAAAAGTTAATCAGAAGGAATATGACCAATACTGGAAAGAAGGTCTTTCTATTGCTGAAATGGCAAAGAAACAGGGTTTCCCAGAAGGGATTTGGAAAACTATTTTGTAAGTTCACTATAAAGTAATGCAAAAGTGGAGAACCAAAGGTTCCCTTTCAGAAGAGGATTAGTTCGACCTGATCTATAAAAGCAGATGAATCGAGGAGTTTATGACCGTAATCCAAATACTTAATTCAAATGTGTGCAATTCTTTATTAAGAAGGATCGCTTTTTCTTATGCTAATGTTCATTATAAAACCCAAAATAAGATCGATTATGTTGGGTTTTATATGATTGTCTTTATATAATTTCATTGAAAATTAAACATGAGCTACTTAAAAACTTATAACAAAAACAAAACATTATTTATAGAAGCTATAAAATCGCCTATAACACATATTTTTGACATGTGGTCCCCTGAAACCTTGAATGTTCACACACCCCTAGCAGATGAAAGGAATCCTCTTATGAAAGTAATCCTGTATCTCTTGCCTTTTGCACGGCTTCTTCTCGATTTTTGACTCCCAATTTATCATAGAGAGTGGAAGCGTAATTTCTTACAGTGCCGTTTGATAAGTAAAGTTTCGAAGCAATTGTTTTATAACGAATTCCTTGAGACAAAAGATTCAAAACCTCTAGTTCGCGTTTCGTTAAGCCATACTCTTTTCCATCTAACTTCAATCCGGCTGGCTCAGCCTCATCATTTCCATCCCACATTCTATGAAACAAATCTTGGTCAATCATAGTGGCTCCCCGATAGACGAGGCGAATCGATTCAGTTAGTTCACGTGACTCTATGGATTTTAGCAGATAGCCGTCAGCGCCGCTTCGAATGATTTCCTTCGCCCTTTCTATATCCTGAAACGTTGACAGGATGAGGACACGAATGTCAGGCCATTTCTCCTTGATTATTTTGGTGGCACGAATCCCATCCAGATTAGGCATCTCCAAATCCATTAATACCAAATCTGGATTCAGGCTTCCACACAATTCTACAGCTTGCTCTCCATCTTCAGCCATGCCCACTACCTGCAAGTCCTTCTGTTCATCCAAGATTGTATAGAGACTTTCTCGAATAAACGAATGATCATCGACGATACACAAGCGGATTCGTTCATTGGATAATTGTTCCAGTCTAGGTAACGCACATGAGATGAGCGTCCCCTCGCCTTTTTCGGAGTATATAGTGACTCTACCTTGTAATTGTGCCGCACGTTCTTTCATCGCAGTTAACCCGAAGCCATCTTTCCATTCCTCCACTCCGAAGCCATTATCTTGCACATCCAATCTCGTCTGTTGCGGCTCAAAATGCAGTGACACAATGATTTCGGTAGATTGTCCGTGTCGCACAGCATTAGTCAGTGCTTCCTGCAAGCTCCGATACAGTGTCATTTTCACTTGTTTGGGGACCGTGTATTCTTCCCCTATTATTCGAGTGCGTACATTTACTTTTGCATGTTTCTGGAACTCTTCCGCTAATTGTTTCAAGGTAACAATTAGCGGAAGTGATTCTTGTTGTGAATCCATTTGATGTAAATACGTTCTCACTTCTGCCATACTGTTACGGGCCAATTTCAATAATGAGTCAAGCTTTTGTTCCCCATCTTTTGTCTTTAATTCCGTACGTAATGTTTCCATCCCCATAATGATTGAGGTATAGGAATGTCCCATCGTATCGTGCAAATCTTTTGAGAGTCTATCACGCTCCTCTAGCAAAGTAATTCGTTCAATCTGGGATAAATACTGTTCCAATACATGATTCTGGTTGCGAATAATTTCATTGTTACGGTAATTAACAACGAGTAAACGAAAGGAAAATCCCATTGCAAAAGCCAGACCCATTTGTAGGATAATCACCCATACATCTATTTCACGGGAAAATATTGCAATGAGAAACGGAAACAAAACAATTGTGATAGAACCCGACCAACGGTATGATTTATGGGCACTATTTGCCGCGATCATGAAAGTCGGCATTAAAAAAGCAAGATAAGCCGCTGGAAATAATAAGATTAAGTAGAAGCAAACTCCACCAAACAAAACTATCTCAGCAAACAGATAATAGCGATAACTGAACATTAAACAAATCCAAGGTACTGAAAATGAGGCTACTTCCCAAAGAATGATGATCCAAAGTGGTACAGTCAAATGGTCTTGGTGTTGGATAGTAGTTAACATCATTGAGAGCCAGATGACAAAACGTATACAAAGTAATACCCAGTCATACCAAAACCATTGTTTCAAAATCCCAAACAAATTATCACCCCTTAATAGATTTGAACATGGAAATCGTGTACTTTCCAATCATTTGAACTAAACTGTTTCCAATATAAGTACGTATCCAAGAGAGAATACCCCCAGCGATCATGAAACATATAGCTTCCTTCCATGAATTCACAGTTATTCCTAATAAATATATCTCAAGATATAGAAAAAGTAACGGTGCAACGATAAATACAAGCGGAGCTACGTACAATATAACGGCACATATGAGGCTAATTACCCCAATAAGAAATTTCTGCATGAGCCAAAAAATAGCCCTCCAATTGTTACTATTAAGAATTACTTCTTTCGCTTCAATCCATTTATCCCCTCCACTTTTTGTCCTTGGTAGGATTGGCTCTATCGATATATCCGTATAAACCTTCGTCTGAATACGTTCATACTGGACAAACGTGTGAGTTGTCCGCAACACACTCGCTAACAAGGGAATACCTACGAAGATAACTGTCATCACTAGTGCAAATGTAATGCTGGCCAAATAGAAGCAAAAGTAAAACAATCCAGATCCGAAGGTAAACAACAAAAAGTAGAAATCTTGCAAACTTTTTTGAGCTGCTTCTTTCGTCATTAGAATTTCTCCTCCTTTTTCTTTTCTATACTAATACGTTATGAGCCGCTCTTCGATCCTAACTTTTCGCCTGTCACATATGGTAGTGTCAAAGTGTCATGATTTATAGGTCATGACTATAAAACTACCCGTATTACGCTCTATTTTTTATGTCATGCATGAAGATGACGAAAGGTCACTAGCTACTATGACTTTCCGCTTGCTACACTCGTTTTATACACGGACGAGCTGACTACTCGTTGTGGAAAACATGTCCTCAAAATGATTCATCCGTTGTTGTTTGAGGATTCGGAAGGAAATAAGGTTGCTTTCAAAAAAAATATGGCTGGGGAAATCGCATATTTTTATTACACCAACCCTAAAGGGGTAGGCTTTATCGCTCACTCCCAGAAAATCAACATCAAACCGGCCTTTGCTGATATCCCGCAAAAGAGTAATTATAGAAGCCACATCGATAATCTTCATGCTTTAAACATCATGGATGCTAAAGCAGGCAATCTATTCGATTCGATTCGATGGGCACCATGACACAAGGAGAATTTGCTGATGCCTTGTTGCTTGCACATGGATGGAGCAATTTCCCAGACAACCAAAGAGGCCAAGAAGCAATTTATAACTGGTATACCAGAGTATGACCGTGCGACTCCGATTACCAGACAAGTCGCAGCAACCATGATTCAAAACTTAAAGCAGATTCAGCCTGAACAAGCCAATCAAGTAAAATTGCTTGATGCTGCGGATGACTGGGCGGTCCAAGCCATTCAAGCACTTGCCTCACAAGGAATCGTAGACCCTGATACTACCATCCACGCCGACTCCGCTTTCCGGATCGGAAGTACAACGAAGTCGTTTGCCGCTACGGTTGCCTTGCAGCTTGCTGGCGAGAAGAAGCTAAGTCTCGATGATACGGTGGAGAAATGGCTGCCGGGGCTTGTGCAGGGCAATGGTTACGACGGCAATCACATTAAGATTCGTCAATTGTTAAATCATACAAGCGGACTTCCAGACTATTTGACTCCAGAGCTCAAGACTAAATTAATCGAAAATCCAGGCAAAAATTATACACCGGAACAGTTAATTGCCCGGGCCTTGGAGCTAGAGCCGGTAACGGGGTGGGCATACTCGAACACGAATGCGGCTATTATGGGGCTCATTATCCAGAAGGTCACCGGGGAAACATATGCCGAACAGATTAAGAAACGAATTATTGAACCGCTTCAACTTAAAGAAACGTTCCTCCCTGGCAGCTCGGTAGATATTCCGAAAAAAAATGCACGCGGCTACTTGAACATTGGAGGTAAATTAGTAGATATTACTGTGCTTAACCCATCATTCGCTAACGCCGGCGGGGAAATGATCTCGACAGGGGAAGACTTGACGACGTTTTTCCGCGCTTTATTAGGCGGAAAGCTGTTGAAACCAGAGATACAGAAGGAAATGATGACCAGCACAGCCGACTCCCCATATGGAAAGTATGGACTTGGCATACACGGAACAAAGCTACCGGACGGCACCATCGTATGGGGACATGGCGGCGGTATTCCCGGATTTACCAACTTTGCAGGCGGAACGGAAGACGGTCATCATGTCATCTCTATAAATATCAATGTACTAGGAAATGCGGATAAACATATCAACGATATTTTAGCGTCGGAATTCGCAAGAGAAGCCAAAAAAGAACTCAAGGAGGAGGAAAAGAAAAGCAAGCATCGGGAAGAAGTCAAATGCGTCATGGATGAAGTTATAACCAACAAAAGAGTCCCAAGTGTCGTGGCTGGCGGGCTAAAGGACGGGAAACGCTGGTCCCACGCTACAGGTACAGCCAGCTACGAAGTACCACGCCCGGTGGAGCCGAACTTTTCATTCCGTATTGGAAGCATCACGAAGACGTTCACCGCTTCCGTTATATTGCAGTTGGCTGAGGAGAAACAATTGAACCTGAATGATTCGGTCGAAAAATGGCTGCCGGGGGTCATAAAGGGTAACGGGTATGACGGTAAAAAAATTACGATTCGTCAGTTATTAAACCATACAAGCGGGCTTGCGAGCTATACTGATTCGAATATGCGAGATATTACCTTACCTCAAAATCCATTCCGTTATTATACCGCCGACGAGCTTATCAGTTTGGCACTTGCAAAGCCACCTGTATTTGCACCAGGGGAGGGATGGAATTATTCCAACATCAATACAGTACTAGCCGGTCAAATTATTCAGAAGGTAACAGGAGATACGTATGCGGAGCAGATCAGGAAAAGGTTCATCGAACCGCTCGGGCTGACAGGGACATTCGTGATGGGGAATAGTTCCTATATTCCAGGTGAGCATGCCACAGGATATAATATGGACAAATCGGGTCATTTGTATGATTTGACAGAAGTGAATCAATCATGGGCAAATGCAGCCGGAGATATGGTTTCAACAGTCAATGATCTGACCACCTTCTTCAGTGCGCTGTTGGGTGGAAAGCTTCTAAATCAAGAGATGATGGACCAGATGCTCACAGCAGTAGATTCACCTATGGGTAAAGTCGGACTAGGAATTTATGAAGGAAAAACACCGGACGGGCAATCCTATTGGGGGCATGCCGGCGGTACTTTCGGATTTGAAACGAGAGTTGGCGGACCTATAGGCGGGAAGCATATTTTGGTAACGGCCATCAACTCGGTGGCCCCGGAAGTCTCGGCGGCTCGCGATAAAATATTCAATAAGGAGTTTGGCCGTTAAGTTTAAAGCCGACATCGTGCCCTTTATTCGAGGGCGGTGTCGGTTTTCTTGCTGAGATTGCAGTCTCTTCATGTAAGGGGTACTGCCACATGCCCATCAAGCTAAGATTTTTAATTACCCCCATAACGAAAAGTTTACTCCTCCACAGTTATTTATGAGATTTTGGCTCATTTTTTCGTTTTTGGGAACAATTAATTTCTTAAGTTGATGGGTAAGTATGATTCCCCCCTATATAACAAAATAGGAACCTATCATATTTCATAATAGGTTCCTTCTTTAAATGCAAAAACTTAAGATGTATCGCATTATCTTTAGAATCGTTTCCGTTTTCATAAAGATCTTACAAAGTCGAATTTTTTGTATTATTTTAGCTGGATGTTGGTTTCTCATCAGCATCCAATTTTTTCATGATTCAATCTATGAATAAAATATCTACTGCTGTTTGTTAGGTAGTGCATAATAGCCAAAAGCTAAATCCAGCAAAGCACTTGCTTCTTGACGCAGTAACAAATCCTTCGGACGGAAGGTAATGGATCCGTCAGCATTGATGGAAGTATCAGGGTCTAGAATTCCTTGGGAGGCAAGTGCCTGAATCGATTGAAATGCCCAGTCATCCGCAGCATCAAGTAATTTAACTTTAATAGCTTTGTCAGGTTGAATCGGTTTCAAATCATGAATTTGCTTTAAGTTTTGAATCATGGTTGCTGCGACCTGTCGGGTAATCGGAGTAGCACGGTCATACCCTGGAATTCCTTTCATAACTTTTTCCCTTGCCTCCTTGGAGTCGTCTGGAAAACCGTTCCATCCATAAGCAAGTAACAACGTATCCGCAAACTCTCCTTGTGTCATGATGTCCATCGGTTTGAATAGATTACCTGTTTTAGCACCCATGATATTTAGAGCATGAAGATTATCAATGTGACTTCTATAGTTACTCTTTTGTGGAACGTCATCAAAAGGCGGTTTGTTGTTAATTTTCTGGGCATCTGCTACAAAATCAAGACTTTTAGGAGAGTTGTAGTGAAAATATGCGATTTCTCCAGCTGAATTCTTTTTGAAAGCAACTTTGCTGCCTTCCGAATCTTCAAATAACAACGGATGAATCATTTTGAGAACTTGTTTTCCAGTTCCACCCTCCATGACCAAGTTCCCATTTTCATAAGTAAAATGAGTGCGAAGTGCAGCGAAACGCGTATTTTGGAATAAGCCCAAGTATTTATGAGCTTCTTTTTCCTCTAACGGGAGATAACTTGTTTTTCCTTCATTCTTCTTAGCAGGGAAATAGTGATCCATGAGAGTTTCATATATGTCTACACTCATCATTGAATCATTATTGTAAGACATGAAGAATGCTGTTTTTTGTTCAGGCACTAAAATCAGCAGTGATTGATGTCCAGGCATGCTTCCCCCTTTTATTACAACATGTTGACCGTTAGCAAATTCATTAAAAGGCGTTTCAAATCCAATTGTCGCAACAGGAATCGTCTTATCATCAAAAACTTGATAGGCATGCATCATATCCAAGCTTTTTTTACTTACAATTTCCTTGTCTTTAAACTTTCCTTTCTGTAGTTGCATAATCATGTATTTTGACATGTCTTCCGCAGTAGATAAAATGCCTCCTTGTGGTGTATCCCTTAAACCGCTCCCGCTTGCTGGAATCGGATCGCCAGTGGGACCATAAGGTGTAGCCATTTTTTCGAGAAGATCAGGCGTAAAGCTCATGCTTGTAGATTTCATATCTAATGGTTTGAAAATATTCTTTTCCATATATTTCGAGAAAGGGGTGTTGGTAGCATTCTCCACTGCAAACCCTGCGAGCGCAAATCCGACGTTGTCATACGTATAAACCTCTCCTGGTGGCCGTACCACAGTTGGCATTTGTTTAGAGAAAAATTCTTTCATCGGTATACTATTATTATTATTAATATATTCAGGTCCAGTTATGTTTGTAAGATCGGGAAAATCCACCCCGCTGGTATAAGTGAGCATATCAAACAGGGTAAGAGGTTTCCCAGTTTGATTAGGTATTTGTAATCCACCAAAATATTTTTGTACGTCTTGATCTAGTTTAAGCTTTCCTTTATCGACTTGCTGCATCACAGCCAAAGCAGTAAAAGTTTTCGTGACTGAACCGATTTGAAAGACCGTGTCCTTAGTGACGGGGATTTTCTTTTCTTTATCGGCATATCCATACCCTTTATTGACAACGACCTTTCCATCATGAACGACGACAAAACTAGAACCGTTCACATTGAACTTCTTCATTTTTTCTTCAAATAACGGATCAGCAAAAGATTCTATTTCTTTTTTATTATTAGGTCCTTTCGTCATCTGGGTATTAGCCGTGGATTCCGATGGTTTTGATTTTTCTGCTTCTAACGATTGTTGGGAACACGCAGAAATCATGGTTGAAGAAGTAAGAAGAATTGCAGCGATCCCCAGTTTGTTAATTGCTTTTTTCATTTTGTACGCTCCTTTATTTGATTGAAATTTTTTGTTAGCACAACGAGTTAGCGGCTCGTTAGCGTATGAACAAAGTGTAGCAAGCGGCGAGTCATAGTCGATAGTGAACTTTTGTCATATTCATAAAGAACAACAAAAATTGAGTGGGATACGGCTGTATTAATAGCTATGTCATAGAAACTATGACATTTTGACACTACCGTATGTGACAGAAAAACACATAGAATCAAAGAGCAGTTCTTAACGCATTAACAATAAAGGAGGAGGGGTGATTTTCATTGTGCATGATAAAAATATAAAGAGGCGTGAAAGGGGAAACAGGTATGACCTATTTATGAAAAACAAACCAGTAACAAGAGTCTTTTAAGGAAAAGAAGTAATTTCTAGGGTTAACATACATGTGGAAAAAAGAGGAATTTACTTAGGGCAGAATGGCGATTGTAAAAATAATAATTATGAATATGATTACGAATTCGATTTTGACCTTTTGTCATTGGTGGAGATAATAGCTGTGTGGTTAATACGAAACAGCAAACAACAAACTATACAAGATAAATAGAGAAGAGGAATACCTTATGAAAACACGTAGCAAAATTACATTTGCAAGTCTTGCCCTTTTAATAACTGGAAGTTCTCTGTTATACACAACACCAACCTCAATTATAAAAGCAGAGCCCACTCAAAATGTATCTAGTTCCTTACAAACAAGTACCCAACGAGAACGTACTTCTGTTAAGCAAGCAATGCGGGATACACTGCAACTTGGATACCCTGGGATACTTGCTAAAACTGCTGAGGGTGGAAAAACGTGGGGTTATGCCGCAGGGGTAGCGGATCTGAGAACCAAGAAACCAATGAAAACAGAATTTCGCTTTCGCATTGGCAGTGTGACGAAGACGTACATCGCGACGGTTTTACTCCAATTAGCTGGAGAGAACCGCTTGAATCTAGACGACTCCATTGAAAAATGGTTGCCTGGTGTCATTCAAGGAAACGGATATGATAGTAACCAGATTACTATCCGGCAGATATTGAATCACACAAGTGGTATAGCTGACTACATAAAGTCAAAAGACTTTGATATTAAAGATACAAAAAAATCGTATACAGCTGAAGAATTCGTAAAGATGGGGGTTTCTCTTCCCCCAGACTTTGCTCCAGGAAAGGGCTGGTCTTATTCAAACACAGGATACGTATTACTGGGCATCCTTATTGAAAAAGTGACTGGAAACAGCTATGCGGAAGAGGTTGAAAATCGGATTATTGAACCGCTTGAATTGTCGAATACATTCCTGCCTGGCAATTCAACGGTTATTCCAGGTACCATGCATGCCCGTGGATATGAAAGATATGACGGAGAAAGTGAGCTAAAAGACGTTACTTATTCTAACCCAGGTAGCTCGGATGGAGATTTGATTTCTACTGCTGACGACTTAAACAAATTCTTCTCTTACTTACTCAGTGGCAAATTACTGAAGGAACAGCAACTAAAACAAATGCTTACTACGGTTCCTACTGGAATGGAAGGGATCGATGGATATGGTCTTGGAATCTATGAAACTAAGCTTCCAAACCACGTCTCGATATGGGGACACGCAGGCGGTGTTCCAGGGTTTTCTACTTTTGCTGGAGGCACACTTGGAGGCAAGCATACATTGGCCATCAATTTGAATGGCCATAAATCTAATGGTGGTTCTGATCCTTTTAAAAATATTTTACTTGCTGAATTTAGCAAGTAGGCAAAAAGGAAAGTCAGGCAAATTTTGTTATAGTTAATATACCTTTCTGGTTCAGAAAACAACTTACTTTTAAAAAGAATTAAGGTGGTAAATGGTATTAAGCTAATAAAACAAAGTAACATGAAAAAAACGTTATTCTTTCTCTAGAATCATAGGAAAGGATAGCGTTTTTTTACACTTGGGGGTAAAGCAATTTCTTAAGTTGATCGATGTGTGGCGATACCCCTTAATAGATAAATAAATTTTCTTGAAATGGCCCATAGCAACACAAAACCCCGGAGAATAAAGCCCTCCGGAGATTTTTAAAAATTTATTCCGGTTCTTTCTCCTTACACGCAATCCTACAAGCAGCTGGTATAGCATCGGTTATGGCCATTCCCATTAAAAAATAAGCTAAATTTGGATTCGTTTCATGGATAAAATAACAGTAGCCAGCAATTACAGCCTTAACTACAAGTGTGCAATCTTTTGCGGAACATCTTTCTCCACCAGAATTCTCTTGATATTGTACCACTGTTGCTGTAATGATTTTGTTCCCTGCTGCTTCCGGGTTTGTGTATGCTTCAATTATCGCTTTAGCTGATTCTACAAATGCTTCGCCTTATGGAACTATAGGGGCAGTTTAGTGTAATAACTTAATTTGGAATCTGTGTTAAAATTTGGTTGTTTATCAATATGAAAGGTGTTGGAATGATTGAGTCGAGTCACCTCAAAAACAAAGATATACTTTGGACTATCTGTTATCCTTTTGCTCTGTGGGATTTTTTCTTGGATTCCTTATTTGGTCTTTAACATCCAAGAATCTTATGGGATGTTAACATTAGTTCTTAACCCAATTGGATTGTTTTTAGGTTATTTATCAAACAACAGATTCATAGCTTTAAGCAATTTAATTATGGTCTTTAGTTTTATTCCTATTTTGATATTTGTTTATCTAACAAAAGGGTACATTCCGATGTAATTGTTGCTACATTTTTATGTGAACCCACCAAGCTCCTTATAGAAGCAACGGGGGAACTTTAATAAAATATAGTATAAAGGACCAGAAATTCAATATATTAAAGGTGGAAAATGACATGGCAAGAAAGTACCGATTATATCAAATTGATTCATTTACGAAAGAAAAATTATCAGGTAATCCGGCTGGTGTAATAACAAATGCAGATGGTTTATCTTCGGGTGAGATGCAGAGGATTGCTAGAGAGCTTAACAATTCGGAAACGGCATTTATCTTTAAATCAGACAATAGCAAATTTGATGTATATATTCGTTTTTTTACGCCTACTCATGAGGTTCCTATCTGTGGACATGCGACGATCGCTGCCCACTATGCTCGTGCAGTTGAAAATAGTTTAAATACAGTTAAAGTTTATCATAAAACTGGTGCCGGCATTTTACCAGTCGATGTGATTAATGAAGATAATGATTACAAAATTATTATGACGCAGGGTAGTATAAGTTTTGAAACTGTGATTGAAGGTGTAGCTTTAGAGAACATATTTACAGCTTTCAATATTAGTGAAAATGATTTATTAGAAGATTGTCCAGTACAAATTGTTTCTACCGGGCATTCTAAGGTGATGATTGGAATTAAAAATTCGGAACTTCTTCACCGATTAAACCCTAATATGGATTTACTCACAAAAGTCAGTGTATTAATTAATTGCAATGGTTTCTATGTTTTTACGATGAATGCTCCCGACTCTGATATTTTAATTCATGGAAGAATGTTTGCTCCTGCAATTGGTATTAACGAAGACCCTGTTACAGGTAATGCGAACGGTCCTTTAGGCGCATACTTGATACATCACAGACTTGTCAAACATGATAATACTTTATTTAGTTTTAAAGCAGTGCAGGGCGAAGCTATAAAACGGGCGGGTATTATTGATGTTCAAGTGAAAATTTGTAATCAGGAGCCAGAGGAAGTAAGAATTGCAGGAAATGCTGTAATCGTATTTAAGTCCGAGTTATTACTTGAATAGCCATTCAACGTGCGTTAGCTTAAGATCGAAGCTGTCTTGTCTTAAGGCAGCCTTTTTCTTATGGCACTAACGGGGCAGGATAGTTCATTAAGAACAGTGGAAGGTTAATCCAATTACTAGTTTTTATGTTAAAGTTGAACAGTCTATTATAACAGTCTTTATATCTTGGGTTATTTTATCTGAGTTTTATTAAAACATTGAAGGAGGTACATATAAATGCAATGGTTTTTTTCATTTATTTTTTTATTTGGATTTCTAGCGATCTACTTGTTAATAAGAAAAGACACTAACAAGAACAATTCACTGACAAAAAAGGGAGTTTTTAAACTAATTGTATCTATGGTTGTAGTTTTTATTTTAGTAACTACATTTGTTGTCCTTTCAAATAATTGACCTTCTTCCACTAAAGGCGTAAATATCAATAATATTCATTAACATAGCCTTCTTATTAAACAAAACCAGCTAAGTTTGTGATTTAATACACTTAAACAAACGGGTGCGTTAGCTTTAGATCAGAGCTGTCTTTAAGGCAGCTTTTTCTTATGCACTATCGAGGCAGTTTAGTTCACTAAGAATTCACACTTATTTTGGAAATAATTGTTATAATAATACAGTTGTATTAAATAAAGGGGTGTTGAATTGATTGGTTGGTTGGTTAATTATTTTCTGTGAGATTGGATTTTGGGTGTTTGTTTTAGCAGGATTATTAGTTAGATATATTTTAAAGAAAAAGAAGCTTGGTACATTGTTGCTTATTTGTACGCCAATCGTCGATATCATTTTACTCATTGCTACTGTTTTAGATTTAAAAAATGGGGCTATTGCAACCACCGTACATGGACTTTCTGCCATTTATATAGGGGTAAGTGTAGCGTTTGGGCATCAGATGATCAAATGGGCGGATGCGCATTTCGCTTATAAATATGGAAATGGTGAAAAACCTATAAAAAAGAAAAAATTCGGAAGGGAACATGCTAGACAGGAGCGTATTGGATGGTTCCGGCATTTTGTTTCTTGGTTAATAGGAGGAGCTCTTTTAGCAGTGATGATCTTTTCGATTAATAATCCTTCTCAAACTCAAGCATTGCTTAATACTTTAAAATTATGGACATTGATCTTGGTTATTGATTTTATCATCAGTTTTAGTTATACCTTGTTTCCAAAAAAAGAAAGGTAAAATTTTCTATCCATCTTGAAAAAGTTGAAACGAATATGGTAGGGAACTTGAAGATATTCTTATGGAGCAAAAGGGGCAGGAGAGTAGTAGAAACTTTTATAAAAGTTATTCGTAAAGATATGAAGAGGAATTAACATTACATAGAGGTGATTTAGTCGTGTTATGGGATAAACCCAAATGTACTATTTGTGATAAAGAGATTAAGGGAGATGACGTTGTTTTTGTGAAAATGCGTTATCCAAAGCGAAAAGGTTTTACTGAAATAAAAGCATATTTTAGAAACGAAGGTAAATTCATTTGTGAAGACTGTTTTAATAATAAATCCTACTAAATACTATTCAACTAACAGGTGCTGAAGATCGAAGCTGTCTTTAAGGCAGCTTTTTCTTATGGCACTAACGGGGCAGGTTAGTTCACCAAGAAATGCAATGAAATTCATGGTATATTATGTAATAAAAATGAAAAAAAGGGGATTTATTCATGTTTAAGTTTTTTCTTATAATCGGAGTAGTTGGCATTATTATTTCTGGTATTTTTATTGGAGCATGGACGGGTGGGCAACAGCAAAGAGCTAATTTTCATTCTGAATCAGAAGGGCATAGGAATTTTAGAACGAAAATAGCATTCTTCTCAGGCCTCATAGGTGTAATCTCTTTGGGTATTACTGGATTAATATATTTTCTATAAGCAATATTTTTCTTCAACTAAACGTGTTAGCTTAAAATTGTAATTGTGTATTTTTTGGGGAATTTGATGTGTGGAAATTTACAGTGATGTTGTTCTTGTTACTCATTGGAGGGATAGGTGGCATTGGCATAGTTAGCCTTTTTGAAGGAAATGAAATTTTTTCCGGATATCACGCTGGTATTGCGGCTATGGTTGGTATGATTGTTGTATTACTTTTGTTTATAGTCGCTCAATTACATAATATAGAAAGTAAAAAGGATTAGAGTTTTTCACTATAATAAGAGAGGTTTCTGAGGCAGCCTTTTTCTTATGACACTAACGGGGCAGTATAGTTGAATATGAATATTACAATAAAAGAAAAATGAAGCAAGGTGATATTATGGTTGGAACGTTTTTAAGTTTTTTTGTTATCTTTTTTATTATAGCAAGGCTTGTTAGCCAAATGGGTAAGATAAGCTGGATGCCACTGATAAGAACAACTACGAGACAAGATGCAATATTAGCCATAATCTTTTCATTAATTGTCTGTTTTACTTAATGAATAAAACACTATTTAGACCATGTTGAAATATCAGCAAGATCGGAGCTGTCTTTAAGGCAGCTTTTTTGTATGAAAACACAATAGTAAAAAAGCCATGCTAAAATAAACCCTCCATATTCTCATTTTTTTGATGGGGGTAAATGTACTATGTCGTTATTTAACTGGTTATGCAGTTTGTTGTTCAGATGGAGCGATTGTATAGCCTTTCTTTTTTAGGTATTCGATCATTTTTAATTCTTTGTTATTTTGTTTTTCTTCAAGGTAATTTGAGCCTAGTTCATGATAAGGTTCCCCTGTTTTTAAGATGTTGTAAGTAATCGTTAATAGTAAATGGGCAGAAGCGATTCGTCCCTTCATTTTCCCCTGTCGTTTAGTAATCCTTTTTCGATGTGAAGCAATTCGATTATTTTGCCTTGATGTTGCTAATACACACTCTACGGCCATCGTTTTTAAAGCTTTATTTCCTTGTGTGGTTTTACTCGTTTTTTTTTACCAGCACTTTCGTAATTTCCAGGACTCACACCAGCCCAAGAGGCAAGATGTTTAGCTGACTTAAATACGGACATATCCACGCCCATCTCCGCAATAAAAGTGGCTGCGGCAGCTTTGTTCACACCAGGTATACCATCCAATAATTCTACTTCCTTACGATAGGGGGACAGGAGTTGATCGATTTGTTTTTCCAATTCTTCTATGGTTTGTTCTAAATAACCCATATGATCCCAATGGTAACGCAACATATCACGATGATGACGGCGAATACGACCATTAATTGCACTGGCAATGTCAGTAATACTTGCTTTTGTTCGCCAATCCACCATTTTTCGAAGACCATCGGTCTCTATTTTTTCACCGTTTAGAATCGCTTCAAGGATACGGCGTCCCGATACACCAAAAATGTCTGATAGAACGGATGTTAGCTTGATATTAGCATCTTGAAGGATTTTGTGAATGCGATTCTGCTCTGATGTGCGATGATGAATCAATTTTTTTCGATAACGAGTAAGATCTCGTAAATCACGAATATCCTCTGGTGGGACAAAATTGTTTTCAATAAGTCCGCATCTTAGAAGCTTGGCAAGCCATTCGGCATCTTTCACATCAGTTTTACGCCCTGGAACATTTTTGACATGTCTGGCATTGGCAAGAACAAGGTGAAAAGAACCTTCGAGTATATTCCATATTGGTTTCCAGTAGACTCCGGTACTTTCCATCACAACATCGGATACCTGAAGGGTAGCGAGCCAATCACTTAAAGCCAAGAGTCCCGTTGTTGTAGTTGAAAAAGTTTCAATAGAGGTCTTTGGCTTTTTATCTAATGGACCAAATAATACACAGGCTACTACTGTTTCTTGGTGTACATCTAGGCCAGCACACCGTTCAATCATTGCTTCCATAGGAGAAATCACCTCAAAAAAGATTAACAATACATATGACAGGAGATTTGTTACAAAAATTTTTGTATACGTACTAGCAGTACAATAAATGGTTCTTCCATACTGTCACAACCAGTTTCTTATACAGGGTATCTTCCTTAAGATCCACCAAAAAAAGTTCAGCCTGGTTGTATTGTTATTTTCCATTATCGTCAAGGGGTTAATGGGTTAGACTCTATTTTGAGATTAGATTTTCGTAGTAGATGGTGGCGGCGAGGAGCGCCGCCATAGGAGTTTCTTATGGAACTAAAGGGGCAGGATAGTTCATCAAGCATATTGTATTCGAACTGTGCAATAAATACTAAACCATGAGAATAGAAAAATGATATTTAAATCTAATTATTGGGTTTTTATGGTAAAATTAGATAACTGTTAATCATATGTAGAAGAAATGGAACAATTCCTTATAAAAAAGCACATTGAAAATCAATATGAGAATGATGAGTATCAAGACGAAGACGAGGATAGTCATTTTATGCAAAGTATAGTTGTGTGATTCATATGAAACAACAAGCAACCACCTATACAATATTAATAGAAGGAGAGGAATGCCTTATGAAAATACGTAGTCAAATTACATTTGCAAGTCTGGCCCTATTAATAACTGGAAGTTCCCTGCTATACACATCGCCAACCTCAATTGCAAAAGTAGAGCCCACTCAAAATGTATCTAGTTCGTTACAAACAAGCACTCAACGAGATCATAACTCCGTCAAGCAAGCAATGCGGGATACATTGCAACTTGGATTTCCGGGAATACTTGCTAAAACTTCCGAGGATGGAAAAACGTGGGGGTATGCCGCTGGGGTAGCGAATCTGAGCACCAAGAAACCAATGAAAACAGATTTTCGCTTTCGCATTGGCAGCGTGACGAAGACGTTCACCGCAACGGTTGTACTTCAATTAGCTGGAGAGAACCGATTGAATCTAGACGACTCCATCGAAAAATGGTTGCCTGGTGTCATTCAAGGAAACGGATACAATGGTAAACAGATTACCATCCGGCAGATATTGAACCATTCAAGTGGTATCGCTGATTACACAAGGTCAAAAGACGTTGATCTTATGGATACAAAAAAATCTTATACGGCTGAAGAACTAGTGAAGATGGGGATTTCTCTACCCCCAGACTTTGTCCCAGGAAAGGGCTGGTCTTATTCAAACACAGGATACGTATTACTGAGTATTCTTATTGAAAAAGTAACCGGAAACAGCTACGCGGAAGAGATTGAAAATCGGATTATTGAACCGCTTGAATTGTCGGATACATTCCTACCTGGCAATTCAAGCGTTATTCCAGGCACCAAGCATGCTCGGGGATATTCCCAACCAGACGAAGCAAGTGAGATAAAAGACGTTACTTATTATAACCCAAGTGTAGGTAGCTCGGCTGGAGATATGATTTCTACTGCTGACGATTTAAATAAATTCTTCTCTTCCTTGCTCCGTGGCAAATTACTGAAGGAACAGCAACTAAAACAAATGCTTACTACAGTTCCTACAGGAATAGCAGGAATTGATGGATATGGTCTTGGAATCTTTGAAACTAAGCTTCCAAACGGTGCCTCGATATGGGGACACACAGGTGGCATTCTAGGGTTTTCTACTCTTGCTGGAGGTACACTTGGAGGCAAGCATACGTTGGTCATCAGTTTGAACAGTTTGGGTAGAGATAACAGTCCTGATCCTTTTAAAAATATTTTAGTTGCTGAATTTAGCAAGTAGGCAAAAAGGAAAAATTTTGTCATAGTTTTTATAGTTAAAAATATATCTTTATGGTTCAAAAGACCCAACTAACTTTTAAAAACAGTTAGCTATTAAGCAAGAAAAAGTTAACTCCTTCTCAAATAACGGTTAATGCATTAAAAGTTGCAAGAACTATTAAATTTCTAATGAGCGATGAAGCAGATTGGATTACAAGTTAGATTATTCATTCAGAAGGTGGATTTAAAAGGTAAATACAACAAAAAGGTTCTAGAACCTTTTTGTTGTATTAAATTCCAAGGATAGATATCAATTTGTGAAAGATTGTACTTAAACTAACGGGTGCGTTAGTTGCATAAGGAACACAAAAATGATCAAACTTTTTTATAAAAAAATAATCCAATTAAATAGTATAAGGGCATGTTTTGATTAATCTTTTTTCAAAACATGCTCTTTCTATTTATTCATTTATCAAGGTTTCTTGGATTAATTTGATCAAACTTTGTTTCAAAGCTACAAGTAACAAACAAATTTTAAATTAATGAAATAAAAATAATTTTATGAATCAAAGATTCTAATGGCCTCCTAAAACGAACAAATTACCAATACTTTACAAAAACATATATTTTCATATAATGGTTAATAGAGTGAAAAATCACAGTTTGGTTGGTAGTCCAGACGTATTAGTTGCATCATACTAATATTAGTAGCCTTCCCCCCTCGGGATGTCCATCACTCTGTTATTTAATTAGAGGGGGTTTTCTGATGAAATTAACACTTTACTTTGATGGCCAGTTCTGGGTAGGAATTGTTGAAGATAATCAAGATGGGTTTTTGAGAGTTTGTAAACATATCTTTGGAAAAGAACCAAAAGATGAAGAGGTACTATACTTTGTAAACCACATAATGATGAGGTTACTGGAACGAGTTACAACAGGTGTAAAGGTTAATCAAAAGAAAGAACAGCATTTAAACCCTAAACGGTTAGCACGTGCTGTTGGAAAAGAAATGAAACAAAAAGGCGCCTCTACCAAAGCTCAAGAAGCATTGAAATTTGAGCTTGAAAATCGAAAAGTAAAGCGAAAAGTACTTTCTCGTGAACAAATAGAAGAGGAAAAGGAAAAGAAAAGACAATTAAAGGTAGAAAAGCGTAAAAAAAAGCACCGTGGAAGGTAAAACTGCACCCCAATTGTTGAATAAATGACCACTAAAGAATTTGTATTTTTTTATATATAACCAAACATAAAGGAAGTGGAATTGAGCATTAAATTTAAAAATTTTACCTTATTTATATATAATAATTAGTGTTAATGTTTTGTAGATATGGGGGAAAAAGGTTATGGTTAATTATATTTGTGAGACATGTGGAGTCCAATATGAAGGCTCTAAAGAAGTACCTAATCAATGTTTGATTTGCGGGGAAGAAAGACAATATGTTAGTCTTAAAGGGCAAACATGGACAACATTAGAAATGATGAATAAAGATGGAATATTTAAAAATTCTATTAATCTTGACGAAGAGGGGTTATATAGCATAAATACTATTCCGAATTTTGGAATCGGACAAACTGCTTATCTAATAAAAGATAAGAATTTTAATTTATTATGGGACTGTATTACATATATTGATCAAGATACGATTACGCAAATTGAAGATTTAGGTGGAATCGATGCTATAGCGTTATCTCACCCTCACTATTTCTCTAGTCAAGTGGAATGGGCCGAAGCTTTTGACGCTCCGATTTATATTCATGAAGATGAAAGAGACTGGGTAACGAGGCCAAGCGAAAAAATCATTTTCTGGTCTGGAGAATCGCTTGAATTACAGCATGGTGTCATACTTCAGAGAATTGGTGGACATTTTAAAGGCGGCACCGTTTTAGAATGGAAAAACGGATTCAGCCAGAACGGAATATTACTGACTGGGGATATCATTCGGATCGTTGCTGATCGCCAATGGGTAAGTTTTATGTATAGTTATCCAAACTTCATCCCAATGCCCAGTGTAACAGTAGAAAGAATCGCAAATCGGGTTAATGAATTTAAGTTTGGTCGGTTATATGACGCTTTTCACCGAGTAATTAAAGAAGAAGCCCATAACCAAGTTCAAAAATCTGCAACTAGGTACGTTAAAGCACTGAATGGAACATTGTTTACTACATAAAGCCTGATCGTTTATAAAAAAAGTTTTATCAAAGGTCCTGTGTTGATGTGCAGGATTTTTTTGTTCAGCAATCGGGCGCTTTTCTTAATGAACTCCCATGAAAATTAAAAAAACTCAAAATCCAGAAAAAATCACAACAAAATAGACCCAGTAAAAATGCTTTTTAAAAAAAGGCTGAGCCTTATGAGTGATCTGATTGAGTTTGGTCAATCGTTAAACAAAAACCTCCAATTATAGCAAATTAAGTAGAGGCTAGCGCGACGACCAAAAAAGGATTAATCTCCCATGAGTGCTACCCATAAAGGGCGCGACAGTCGGTGGTACACCGTGGACGTCGGAGTCAGACTAACGGATGGGCTCAAAGGCACCATAGTTCAACGACCTTCTTCGCCAGCCATTAAAACATTATCGACATAGAGACCAATTTTCATTCTCTGTGGTGAAGCGCTGATTTTTGCGCTTCATGGATGGCTAACGGGTGCGTTAGCTGAAGATCGGAGCTGTCTTTAAGGCAGCTCTTTTATTATGGAACTAAAGGGGCAGGTTAGTTGCATAAGAATTTTCATTATAATATTAACAGGAGGTGTATCTTATTTGAAAACGCACACTATTTTATTTGGCTGCTGGGACACCCCCTTTTGCTGGTTCGTACTTGAAGGGGGCGGGTAAACCGCTTCGGCGCTAAGGTTTCTGGCTTTGATTCGGGCGTAAGAAGGTAATCGAGCGATTTTTAGAATACTGAATAGGACTCCATTCTCCATCTACAAGAAATTCAATAAAGTCGCCTTCACAAAGTTCTATTGATCCCATATTTTTATTACACTCCATTCATGATGAAGGGGCTGTCCCAAAAGGTCTATTTAACGTGACCTTTTGGGACAGCCCCTTACTTCGCAGAACCCTTATTCTATGAATTGGATTTTATGATGCGCACGGCCTAAGTGGTTTGCCGCGTTTGTTTGGCTCTCTCAGAATCAGTTGCCTGTTCTTTCAGTTTTGTCCTTCGAATTCTAGCTAACGATGATTCCGATCTCCAATGCTTTCTGGACGGCTTCTTCCTTGTTGTGTACTCCTAGCTTAATATAGGCCGAGGAGGCGTAGTTTCTGACCGTGCCGTCCGACAAATACAGCTTGGACGCTATCGTCTTGTACCGGAGCCCTTTGGCAACAAGCTGCAATATTTCTATTTCCCTGTTAGTCAGATCATAGTCGTTGGTGGCTTTCAATTGCGTAGATTCGACGCTCTTATCGAGCTTCTTGAATATTTTATGGGACATCCCTCGATCGATTAATGTGCCTCCTCTGTGAATAAGCCGGATGGTATCGGCCAGCTCTAACGGTTCGGCTGATTTTAGCAGGAAGCCGTCCGCACCACTGCGCAGTAAGTCCAACGCTTGCTCCGCATCCTGAAACGTCGTGAAAATCAAAACGCGAATATGCGGCCATTGCTGCTTGATCATTTTGGTTGCCTCGGATCCATTCATGCGTGGCATATCCAAATCCATTAGCACTACGTGAGGCTGGAGGCGTCCGCACAGGTCGACGGCTTGTTCGCCATCCTCTGCCGAGCCGACTACGTTCAAGTCTTGGTACTTGTCGAGCAGCCCCTGCAGACTTTCCCGAATAAAAGGTTGATCGTCGACGATCAACAGCTGAATAAGGTCGTTCTCCATTTCCGCTTGTCGCGGCAACGTACAGGTGACAAGCGTACCGGCCCCTGGTTTCGTATAGACGAACACTTGACCTTGCAAATTCATGGCCCGCTCCTTCATCGCGTTCATGCCGAAGCCCTCCTGCCATTCTTCCATCCCTCTTCCGTTGTCATGCACCTCCAATCTTGTATCTTGGTGCCCAAATTTCAAAGAAACGGTGATATCCGTCGCCTGACCGTGACGAACCGCATTCGTAAGCGACTCCTGCAAGCAGCGAATGAACGCCATTTTCGCTTGTCGGGACAGTCGGGACTCCTCTCCGAACGCACGAAAGCTTACCTCGACCCGGGCATGCTCCTGAAATTCATCTCCAAGCTTTTGCAGAGATTGGACCAAGGAAAGCGACTGCTGTGGAGACTCCATTTGATGCAAGTAGCGCCTCACTTCCTCTATACTTTTGCGGCCCAACTCAAGCAAGGAATCCAGCCTCTGTATACCCTTTTCAGTAGGAAGCTCGGAGCGGAACGCTTCCATTCCCATGATGATGGAAGTATAAGCATGACCGACAGTATCGTGAAGCTCTCTCGACATCCTGTTTCGCTCTTCTGCCAGCGTAATACGCTCGATTTGGGACATATATTGCTCAAGCACCGCGTTTTGCTTGCGGATCGTTTCATTTTGCCGATGATTGACGGTCAATAAATGAAAAGCGAATCCCATCACATAAGCAAGTCCGTAGTAGATTACCATGAACCAATAGCTGTTATTTGGCGAAACAACATAAAAAATTCCGGGTATTACCAAGACCGTTGCCGGTGCCGTCCAATGATAAGACAGACGAGCGCTATTCGCTGCGATCAGAAAGACTGATACAAGAAATGAAGGGAAAGCTTCCGGAAACAACGAGGTTAAATGTACGCATAGCCCGCCAAAGAGCAGTATCTCTGTGAATAAATAATATTTGTAGTTGAGCAGCAAGCAAACCCAGGGAATGGATAAAGCGGCAATCTCCCAAAAAATAACGATCCATAAAGGCAGCGCTAGACCTTCCTGAAATCTGATCGTCGTGAGAATGAGCGAAACGCTAGTAATAAGGCGGAGCCCAAGCATAATCCAATCATACCAAAACAATTTTTTGACCGTTTCCAACAATTCTTTCAACCCCTAAGCAGCTATCTGTTTGTTTCCTATAGTATTATAAACCAAACCTTTGTGCAGTGTATAATTGGCTGTTTACGCTCCGTCACCTGCATAAAGGTCGGAAAAAAATAGCTATCGGTCTAGCTGTTGAATCATGGTTCGCGTATAACCTCCGAATGTTTTCGCCAACCGGTCACCCAACTTGACGCTTATTGCGGCAAGCACCGCTCCCAGAACCATGATAAGGAGTGATTTCGCAAAAGTATCTACTTGCATGAAAATGACATTCATATCGATGTATCGATACAAAATTGGTGCCAGCAGGAATGCAAGCGGTGTTAAATAGAGAACGGCTACACTGACGAGACTGACGAGTCCTATCACCAACTTCTGCATTAACCAAAAGACGGCGAGCCAATTGCGACGATCCGTAAGTTCTAATTTGGCATGAACCCAAATCGATGCATCCGTTGTTATTTTTTTGTCGTAAGGTGCTGTCGTAATATCTGTATAAATTTTCGTCTGCGTACGTTCGAATTGGATGAAGGTTGTCGTAGTTCGCAATACTCGTGTAAATAGTGGAATGCCGATTACTATAAATGAAAGACTTAAACTGAACGACAGAGCTACCATATAAAAGCAAAAGTAAAACAAGCCTGTAACGAAAGTTAATAATAAAAAATAACCATTTTGGATGAAACCTGATTTCATAAGGTTCATCGCTCCTCTCCATGTAATAGCGGTATTGTATGGTTTGGCTTCTTCCGTCAACCGCACCAGTGTAAAAATGTTATGTGACATTTTCGGAATATATCCAACCTGCTCAACCTCAGCAAAAAAAGTAAACGCCATAGACGGAAACACTGTTCTGAAGTTGTTAATGATTTGACTACGGTTTTCTATAGGTGAATCAGCTCCTCTTTAAAAAATAGGTTGGTGCGGTTGCCTACTGCTCCATACTAACCGCACAGCTGTCATCTCCACCAGTGACAACATGTCATCAACATGTCATCATTTTCTTTGTGACATGTTGGCGCTGATCAATACGTTAGCGAGCATTGCATGTCACATGAAATAGTGAAGATTTGTAACTAGCTTAAATGATAGTGAGTGAGTGACAATTGGATTACTGAATACGACCCAATATGCTTGTATGCAGAAAGAGTCGTACTTAAAAAAAATCCATGAGGTGAATACCATGAACAAAAGAAGGAAAATGATTTACGGTGGAGTTGCCGTAATGCTAAGTGCAGCGATTCTAACTGCAGGTTGCAGTACGAGACCAGCTGAAACGTCGGATCAAATAGGAACAACCCAACCAGTTGAGACAGCTCAAATATCTCAAAATAGTATTGCAAAATCACTTGAATTGCAGGCGAAGCAACTGAAGACGTTAGATCCGAAACAACCATTGGATGATTTAAAACCGCTAAAAGACATGATAGGGAATGCAAATTATGTTGGTTTAGGAGAGGCTACTCACGGAAGCTCGGAGATTTTTATGATGAAGCATCGCCTCGTGAAGTATTTGGTCACTGAGCTAGGCTTTACCAATTTTGGGATTGAAGAGGATTGGGGCAACGGTTTAAAGCTGAACGAGTATATCCAAACGGGAAAAGGCGACCCTAGGGAGTTTTTGAAGCTGTTGTACCCAACTGATGAGATCGTCGCTATGGTAGAATGGATGCGGGAATACAACTCTGATCCTGTAAATAAAAAGAAAATTCAATTCATCGGACTCGACTTAAAAATGCTGGATCAAAGTGTCTTCGATAAAGTGATCAACTATGTAAAGGAGCATCATCCTGATTTGCTGCCGGAAGTCGAGCAAAGCTACAACGAGTTGTCACCGGTGGCAGGTAATCTACAGGAATATATGAAGCTGACTACTGAAGTGAAAGAAAAGCATATGGCTAATGCGCAAAAAGTAGTCAAACTACTTGAAGACAAAACGAAGTCGAATAATGAGACTGATTCACACGAGCTAGCTTGGGTGAAAGGAACGACTAAGGTGATAGAGAATTTTACGAAGATGGTGATTCCGGCTGACTATCCGAGCATGGTGAAGCTGCATGATCAGTATCTAGCCGAGCACGCTGTTTGGGCTCAAGAAAAATTTGGCGGCAAAACCATGGTTTGGGGGCACAATATTCACATAGCTAAAGGTGTTATCACTGAGAAGATGTATCCTAAAGTCGCCGGGGAGTTTCTGAAAGAACGTGTAGGTAATCAATATGTAGCAATTGGCTCCACCACCACGGAAGGCAAATTTACAGCATTTAAATCATTCAGTGAAAATAAGATTGCAGCGGATACCATTCAGAAGAACGAGAACAGCTCCAATCATATGTTTGGACAAGTTCATTACGATCAGTTCCTGTTAGATCTTCGCGAATTGAATGGAGCCGCGCAGCAATGGGTAAAAGAAAAGCAGCCATTCTTTGATGGCGGTGCACAGATCATTCCTAACGTACCGCAATATGATGATGATGTTTCCCTTCAAGAGCAATTCGACATTATGGTTCATATTCAAAAAACGACCCCTTCGCATATCAAGTAATATGAAATAAAAAAGACAATCCCTTAACTTGTTACCAGGATGAGGGATTGTTTGCAGACGTAAAAGTTCACTTTGATTCGATTATTAAAGGGAAAGCATCAACCGCAATTAATTACACAGTGACATTTCCAAATTAAGGAAAATATGATCAAGTCAGATTAGAGGTTTACAACGACCAAGGAAAGGAAATTCCCTTGTTGTCAGATGGCATTGATTTAGAGACTAATAAATCTGAAAATCATATAACTGTAAAAGGAAGAACGATAATTCCTCAGTCTCTAAAAGAAAAAACAAGTTATTTGGAAATTCACCCAAAAGTAGCATTGCATGAAAAAAATCAGTTTGTTACATTGGAACAGCAAACTCCTATTGAAATACAGTCTGATCGACAAAATCTATCCGTAACAGTGGAAAAAATGAAATTAAAGAAAGGTAATTTCACCGTCGATTTCCAAGTTAACGATGGTGATATGAGAAATTGGAATTTTTCGTTTTTTAAAGATTTTGCACGTAATGATATAACGTTAGTTAAAGAGTCTGAAAAAGCTATTTATAAAGAACCGATGAAACATTCAATCAAAGTATTAGATGAGAAAGAATTAAGATTCCGAAGCACATTTGATATTGGTACAGTTAGTGATTTTAGTAAAGACAATTATGTAATAAGAGTTAATTTAAACTCACTAAGTGCGAATATACCACTTGAATTAGAATCGGTAAAAATTGATTTAAATTAAATCTTAAAGGTCTAACAAGTGCTTTACTTCAATAAGGAAGGTTGCTAAGGCAGCCTTTTTCTTATGGCACTAACGGGGCAGGATAGTTGAAGATGAATGTTACAATAAAAGAAAAATGAAGCAAGGTGATATTTTGTTTATAACGTTTGTAAGTTATTTTGTTATCTTTTTTATTATTGCAAGACTTGTTAGCCTAACGGGTAAGATTAGCTGGATGCCACTGATAAAAACAACTACGAGACATGATGCAATATTAGCAATAATTTTTTCATTTATTGTTGCTGTTTTAACCCTTAATGGATAAAACACTATTTAGACCTTGTTGAAATATTTATTGGGAGATGCCAAACAGTATATTCCTTCGTGAAACTCTCACTTTCAACAGTAATTAGTGAATCATCTTTGTTAAAAATATAACCAGAACCCATCTGTTCTTTAAAGGACCAACCTTTTTTCTTTAATAAGGAAAATAAGGGCTGGGTATTATTTGCAGTGGATAAGTATAAAATTTCATCATTCCTTTCCTCAAATTTTTTAATTTCATTATCAGTAAGTATAATGCTAGCTACTGCTATTGACTTTTTTCCAAATGATGTGTTTGAGGACAATCCTATTAATAATAGTAAAAGTCCGCAGACTATTATTATTTTTTTGGTTGTTTTCCTATTAATGAAAATCACCACCCTTTCTATAACGAGATTACATCATTCGGTAGAAATGTTAATAGGTATAAATATTCATTGTTATTGAACAAATGGGTGCGTTATCTGAAGATCGGAGCTGTCTTTAAGGCAGCTTTTTGTTATGGAACTATCGGGGCAGGATAGCTCCATAAGAAAAGTGGAATTTGTCGTTCCCTAATTCGAAGTATGGAATAAGATAATTAACAAGGGGACGGACAACCTCTTAAGAAAACTTTCTAGAAAAAACCCGAACATTAAAAAAGAAGGGGGTGGATATAAATGGCAATAATTAAACCTTTTATCGCTTCCAGAAAGTTTACTGCCACAATAGGAGATGGTACAGGTACTGGAGCGACATTTGCAATTGCAGCAACAACATTTACAGATGATGCTGGTGCAGCTGCAACCGCATTTCCAGGTTCATTTGCTTATTATGTTTTATATATAAATGCTCAGGTTCAAACAGCTGATACCTCAACCCTTACTACTACTACTATAACTATTCCAGGTGGCGATGTACTTGATCCTTCAACTCCAATTGTAGTTGAAGTCGTAGTCAACTAATACTCTGATTTCCTAATGAATAAAATGCCGGTAATCAATAGGGTAATTGTCCGGCATTTTATTCATTGGATACGTAAGAACTTTCCATTTTTCTTTATCCATAAATTATTACAAATTGAAGAATAATAGGGGACCCAGATAGGGGTAAATCGTTAGAGAATGTAAGTTTTCCCTGTTCTACGATGTAATTTATATTTGGCTGTAATATTCCATTTATAAATAAGTTTATATAAGATACGCTGTTTGGATTAAGAATCCCAGAGCTTCCGTATTTTAATACTCTATCTTGATTGGTATAAATTCTTTTTATACCGTCAGAGATTGCAGTATATTGAAAAGTTTTTACCTTTAAAATGTTAATTGGATTTGGGTTTTCCCTCACTGGATAAATGTTTGGACAACCTCTTGGTGGACTTGGTGATAAACAACTATTTTTATTATACAGTCCTGTTTTCTTTTGTTGCTGTTTCAGGTTATGATAACCGATTAATTTCTTAGTCATAACTTGCTATTAAACCCTCCTTTTTGGATAATGATGTTCCGAAAATCTCTGTATTTGTTCTGTATCTCCCTTACACTTATATATTCATTTCTATTGATTCAAGTGTGGGTTCTACAGATACTCCTGCCCCCGCCGACTGCTAAGCCGTGTAAGTACAGAAGACCAAAACCAATAAAGATTGAAAAACTTATAAAATATGAGGTTGATGAAATTGTGAAGGATTGTACTTAAACTAAGGGTGCTTTACTTCAACAAGGGAGTTGTTTTGGCAGCTCTTTTTCTTATGGTGCTAACGGGCAGTTTAATTCATTAGTTAGTATGTTAAACGAAAATTTGTGATAGGGTTGATTGGAAGGAGGAATTATTAATGCAGAATACAATTCGTGTATTGTCAGAAAAAGATTTAGAAGAAGTATCAAAGATTTTCACCAATGTTTTTAGCTCCAATCCATGGAACGAACCTTGGAGTTTTCAAACATCTTACAAACGATTGTTAGATATAAGTAAGACTCCTGGCTATATAGGAATAGGTTATTTTAATTCTCATAATCAAATGATTGGCTTTTTAGTCGGAAATGAAGAGCAATGGGCTGATAGCAAGAACTTTTACATAAATGAAATCTGCGTTCTAAATAATATCCAACAAAACGGGGTTGGTTCGAGTTTACTAAAATATTTAGGGAATATCCTTACACAGAGAAAAGTCGATGCCGCATATTTATCAACCGAGAGAGGCAAAGGTAAACCGGAGTTGTTTTTCAGAAAGAACGGCTTTGTGACAAACGAGTCTCGAATATTAATGACAATGAGTGTTTCTTGATTTAAATACATAAAAACTTTAATTCTTCTTCAACTAACAGATGCTTTACTTCATTACCAGGAGCTGATCAACAGCTCCTATTCTTATGCAACTATCGGGGCAGTTTAGTTGAAGAAATAAATTTAAAAGTAACATAGTTTTAGTTGTGGTAAAATATGTTATTGTAATAGTTGGGAATTATTAGGAGGTTTTTATATGAAAGGGAAATTAGTTTTAACCCTTGGTTTTGCAGGAGTTTTAGCAGTATCAGTCGGTTTTGCGAAAGACTTGCAAAAGACAGAAGCATCTGCAGAAGTTTCCTCAAAACAAACAGATACATATAAACTTGTTACTAGAGAGGAACAAGATCGTAGAGAAGGTATGGTAGCTGAAGGAAAAGATGTTACCACAGTAATAACAGCAGAAGAGCAAAATATGGTAGAAAATAGTTCAGCTCAACAAGGGTTTGTTCCACAAGAAAATGGGACAGGTTTCTATTTCGAAAAAGAGAAAAAAATTAAGTTTAGTTATTAAACTAACGGGTGCGTTAGCTGAAGATAAGGGCTGTCTTTAAGGCAGCTTTTTTTTTATGCAACTATCGGGCAGTTTAGTTCAAGAGTGCTGTTTGATCTTTGTTCAACAATTGGGCCATTTTGTGGGAAGATCAGCAGAAACTTTTGAGATCTTAATCAAAATAGTAATTAATCTATCGAAGTTGTAAAATAAAGGTAATAATAGTTCTGGGGGGATTTATATCAATTATAATGCTATTAATCTAAGCGAGAAACTGTCCAAATTCAGTGAACACTGGTCGCCCAAAGTCATTGGTGAAATGAATGACTATCAGTTTAAGTTAGTTAAGATTCTGGGGGATTTTGTATGGCACGATCATAAAGACACCGATGAGGCATTCATCGTGATAGACGGCGAGATGTCCATCGCATTCCGCGATGGAGAGGTTAAACTTTCTAAAGGAGAAATGTATGTGATACCAAAAGGTGTGGAGCATAAGCCTTATGCTGAAAAGGAATGCCATATAATGCTGGTAGAGCCTAAAGGTGTAGTCAACACTGGTGAAACTAATTTTAAACTAACTGCTGAAAATAATATATGGATTTAAACCAATAATTCAGTTACTCTCTTTGGATCAACATATAAAAGGAAGTTACAAATTTTCCGCAATCGGGAGCGATTCTTTTATAAGAATCGCTTTTCTTATAGAACTAACGGGTACGTTAGTTGATGAAGGAACACAAAAAAATGATTAATCTTTTTTATAAAAGATTAATCCAATTAAATATTATAAGGGCATGTTTTGATCAATCTTTTTTCAAAACATGCCCTTTCTATTTATTCATTTATCAAGGTTTCTTGTATTAAAAAAATACCCTCGAATAAGGGTGGAGTTTGATTGAATTACTAATAGGATAAGAAGGTGGAAGTACATGGAGTTTAAAGTTAACAAACACTAATAAATAGAAGTTGGTTAGTTACCAATTGTACCAAACTACAGTTCCTAATATGATGATTGGGATACAAGCCATAAAGACACCGTAAAAGAAAGTTCGAAGTCCTCAGGATTTCCCATAAAAGCTCTTAGACCTGCTCTATCTAGGGCAGTTTTTTTATTTTATTTTTTCCTCTTCTTTTTTACTCATAAATGCATTCACCCCTTATCCAATATATATCACCTTAATTTTAACATATATACACATTCATACAAAAATTTGTATTTTATTTATCTTTTGAATGTACGATGATTACACTTATCGTACTCAAATTAGTTTAAAAAAGTACCCCTTATTCAACTATCGAGGCAGTTTAGTTGTATTAGCATATTAATAATAAAGGGACAGTACCTATTTTTCATGGTATTGTCCCTTTATCCTTGTGTGATTTATTTTTTCAAACCAGCTGCAAAGAAGGGGCCATTAACTGTAATGGTCGATAGGATGCGAGCCATTTCTTGAGGGGATTCCTTCCTGCCACTATCCAACCATTGTTGAATTACTCCTATATGTGCAGATACAACGTAAGAGGCTAAATATTGTCCTGGAACAAGTAAATTTTCCACCTTAATAAGTGCGTTTGGATCATTTCCAAAAAGTGTTTTCCACATAAAATCTTTCAGTCTTGTTTGAAATGATAAATCTCCTTTTGGACCTAACACGGCTTTCATAAATCCACTATTTTCATTAAAATACTCAAATATTGAAACTGCGAGGGTAAATGGTTCTAAAGTCGGGGAGTCGGTTCCAAGTGCGGCAATAACAGCTGGGAAGTTCTGTTTTGCAATTCTGGACATTTCAAGCATGATTTCTTCTTCGTATTTCGTCATTAAATCAAATTTGTCTTGATAGTGGGCATAAAATGTGCCTCTATTAATTTTTGCCCTGGTTGTAATATCTTTAACCGTAATTGCTTTGAAACCTTTTTCATCGATTAATTCTACTAGTGCATTTCGGATGGACTCTTTTGTCCGAATGATTCGTAAATCCGTATTACTATCTAGCAAGTTAATTCCTCCTTAATTTTATCCAACACATTTATAAAAGGTGTACCGTAACCAACACATGTGCCATTTTTGATTATTGAAACAGAACTGGTCCCCAAATTATAATTTGAATGTAGTAAATAAAACAACAGGTTGTTCTTTAGTATAAACCCAAAACAAGGAGAGTAAAATATGTTCAAAAATAAACTGGTATTGGTTTCACCGATCATCGCATTTGCAGTTATTTTTATTTTTTCACTGACATTATTTCCATCGGTTCAACCACAGCCGAAAAATCTGCCGATTGCAATCGTAAATGAGGATGAAGGAGTGGAAATTCCTTATCAACCAAAGATGAACATGGGGCAAACGATTGTTGAAATGATACAAAAGTCTTCAGCATCAACAAAGGATAAGGACCCTGTTGTAAAATGGGTTGAAGTAAAAACAGCAGAGGAAGCACAAAAAGGAATGGATGAACAAAAATATTATGCAGCATTGGTCATTCCGAAAGATTTCAGTGCTAATCAGGCATCATTAAGGACACCAGCACCTTCTTCACCTGAAGTACAAATATTTATTAATCAGGGAATGAATACGGCTGCTTCAACGATGGCAGGACAGGTCTTGAATGGAGTAGTTGACAACATGAACAACACTGTCCGAAAACAACTACTTGATGGTTTTGAAAAACAAGGAGCAACCTTGACTGCAAAACAGGCAGCAAGCCTTGCAGTTCCAATCGCTAAGAAAGTCACAAATGTCAATGAAATCGGCACGAATAGTGCGAATGGAAATGCTCCTGTTTCCTTATTCCAGCCATTATGGATGGCTAGTTTGGCAAGTGCTGCGATAATCTTTATTTCCATTAGCAAAATGCCGATCCGTAGTAGAAAAGAAAACCTTGTCACAAAGATGGGGCAAATTTTTATGGGTGCGGTTGTAGCTCTGGTAATTGGATTTGGCTTAACCTGGATAGCAGATGGTATGGTTGGTTTAAATATCCCGAATTTCATGGATACGGCTTTATATTTATCAATTACATCCTTTAGCTTTTTTCTAATGATATTAGCTGTACTTTCACTATTGGGGCTTAAAGGTATGCCTATTTTTATCTTAATGCTTTTCTTCGGTGCCCCTTTACTGGCAATGGCACCTGAAATGATGTCTCCATTTTATCGGGATTGGATTTACTCTTGGTTGCCAATGCGATTTATGGTAGAAGGGCTTCGAGGATTATTCTTCTTTGAGGAAGGCTTAACCTGGAATACGCCTGTTTCTGTTCTTGTTTGGATTGGATTAGTAAGCATGTTAATCATATTAGGTACTGCTTTAAAGAGTATTATAGTAAAGGAACAAACTACTGAAGCAAACGTTGAATAAATAACTAAAGTATAGAGCCGTTTCACTATAAGAGGAACGGCTTTTTTTTGTGGAGTATGTGAAATATTGTACTTAAACTACATGAAAATAAGTTTTTTTAAAAATGAAAAATGAAAGTACTTAAGAAGACCCTGCTCAATCGTTTAAAAAAAGAGGAGAGCGTTAATTAATTAGTCTATAGATTAGGGTTGGATGGATTAAGGTCAGTATCAGTATTGACACTTCCTAACTATTTTCATTCTTTGTGGTGAATCGCCGATTTTTGCGATTTATAGAGGGCTAACGGGTGCGTTAGTGAAAACAGGACCAAAAGAAGCGATTTCACCCCTATTATAGGGAAAATCGCTTTTTTACATCCAAAAAATTTCTTAGCGTATATTATTCGCGTTTTGACGGCAGGACCCATATAAATGAAACTCAGTATTTGTAAGTAGTCATATCCAGTCACAAACGTCTGGTATCAATGAAAAGCCTTTCCCATGAAAGAAATTAAAAGAACCCTTTGATAAGAATGATAATAGATGGGAAGAATAACATTAACTGTTGTTCCTTTATTCATTTCACTTTCAATAACTATCTTTCCTTGATGTGCTTCCACTATTTCATAACAGATCATTAAACCTAAGCCAACCCCTTTTTCTTTAATACTATAAAATGGTTCCCCAAGATAGGGGAGACGTTCTCTTGGAATCCCACATCCTTGATCGATAAAACAAATACTTACTTGATGACTATCAAGTGTATCGATTTGAATCAAAATTTCTCCTCCTGTTGACATCGCTTCAATTGCATTTTCTAAGATATTGATAAACACTTGTTTTAATTGGTTTCCTTCACAAGGTATGTAGGGAATTTCTGATATAAGCTCTGTTCTGATTTGTATATTATTCATCATTGCTTGAGGTTGAAGTAGCGTAATAACTTGTTCTGCTAACATGCTCAAATTATTGAGTTGAATCTTTACTGCTTGTGGTTTAGCTACTATCATAAATCTATTTGTAATTACTTCTATTTGTTCAATTTCTGATGATATTACATCTATGTACCACTGATTTTCTTTATTTTTCATTGATTGTATTAGTTGTATAAATCCTTTAATAGTTGCTAGTGGATTTCGAATTTCATGAGCTATTGCTGTAGCTAATTGTCCTACCACATCAAGCTTCCCTGATTTTCGCAGTAACTCTTCCGTTTTTAAACGTTCAGTGATATCTCGAGTAATAACCATAGCAACTTCTTTTTCACCTAATCTAAAGATATCGATAATAAACTCAGTATCTATTTTCTCTTCTATTTTAAAAACATATTCGTCTCGGAAAGTGAAGTAATGTTTTCCCTTTTCGAAATCTTTTATAATGTTTATAGTTTTAATGTTTTCAGGAAGAAATTCCATAACAGATATTGAAAGAATTTTTTTCTTACTATAACCTAATCTTTTACATGCAACTGGATTTACGTCGAGAAATCGAATTGGGAATCGATCCTCATTCAATTCTAATAGGTAAATTGCATCAGTTGCATGTTCAAATAGAGCACGGTATTTCATCTCATTTTCTCGTAATTGTAGAATAGACATATAACTTTCTTGTAATTGTTGAATAGATATATAATTTCACTCCTTTCAATATAACCACTAATTTTCAAAATATTCTAAATATTATATATTGGAAAGGGGTTTGATGCAAGAATCTTTGTTTATATTTTATTCATATTTTTCATGAAGCATAAAAAGTGGTTCCATATAAATCTTGTTAAATAAATCAACATGTATGAGATCCCATCTTTTTCTATCTACACTTAACTATTTGGAATTGCTGTATAAGATCTGATTCCCTTAAGAAACTATACGCCTCTTTCAAACGAATACAGTCTTTGCAACAGAAGCCTAATAGATGTATGTTTACAAACGCTTTAAACAAGATTAAAAACCTATGTGTTTGATGGGATGTAGTGGGAAAAAAGTATATAAAACTATTTTTTTCGATATTTTTCTGAAAATTCCGACTTTTAATATTTACAACAAAGAGTTTTTCTTGTATGATACTCTTACTAAATCAAAAAGGAGGTGATAACTAATGAAGTAGCGAAAGGCGAAGACGTATGATACGTACGTTGGATCTTTTCGTGAATAACACATACTATTAGGATTTACAAACCAAATATTTCTTAAAAGGCAAGAGCAATCATCTTACTAAATCAAAAGTAGGTGATACCAATGAAGTAGCGAAAGGCGAAGACGTATGATATGTACGTTGGTTATCAAGAAGTCCGGTCTTTTCTAAAGAATACTCCTGACCTTTGTTCTTTTTTTAAAATAAGACTCTCCCCTTTGAAAGTATATTAAATTGTAAAAGACTAAAATACAATGAAAGGATTAGACGAAAAATAGTAATGAATCGAGTAGAAATAGTGTAAGGGACCTTGTGTACCCTAATAGGAGTAACAAGGTCCCTTTCTTAAATTAATTTATTCCAGTTCATACAACAGCTTACATTGTATCTTAAAATCTATAAAAACCCCCTTTAGTCTTGCTCATAACCACGATTTATTGAAAATTGCTGTGCATTTTCGCTTATTCCTTATTTCCATATTATTTAAAGAAATCCCATATGTCAGCTCTATCAAGTGAAGTTCACCCATCAACTATTTGGAATTGCTGCATAAGACCCGATTTCATTAAGAAACTATATGCCTTTATTTCAAACGAATGCAATCCAAAGATAAACTAGAAGAAGAGGTTCGAATATTAAAAAATCACAAATAATAAACTATGCTTTAATGAACTCCCATGAAAATTAAAAAAGCTCAAAATCCAGAAAAAATCACAACAAAATAGACCCAGTAAAAATGCTTTTTTAAAAAAGGCTGAGCCTTATGAGTGATCTGATTGAGTTTGGTAAATCGTTAAACAAAAACCTCCAATTATAGCAAATTAAGTAGAGGCTAGCGCGACGACCAAAAAAGGATTAATCTCCCATGAGTGCTACCCATAAAGGGCGCGACAGTCGGTGGTACACCGTGGACGTCGGAGTCAGACTAACGGATGGGCTCAAAGGCACCATAGTTCAACGACCTTCTTCGCCAGCCATTAAAACATTATCGACATAGAGACCAATTTTCATTCTCTGTGGTGAAGCGCTGATTTTTGCGCTTCATGGATGGCTAACGGGTGCGTTAGTTGATTAAGGAACATAAAAATGTTCAATCTTTTTTATAAAAGAATAATCCAATTAAATAGTATAAGGGCATGTTTTGATTAATCTTTTTCAAAACATGCCCTTTCTATTTATTCATTTATCAAGGTTGCTTGTATTAAAAAAATACCCTCGTGTCGTTTTGAAATAAATTTGCGACGTTTTAAAAAATAAAGAAAAGACACCCTAAGGTGCTTTTTTCCCTCTCTAGAAGCCTCAACTCGAAAATAACGAACCGACAACCAAAGACAACGTTTGCTCGTAAACGGCATGTGCGGACTGCACATCACCAAAATGTCCGCACATGTAAAGATGGATAACACCGTGGAGCGACGCCCAGAAGATATGGACGACGGTTTCCGTGTCATACGGACCGGTAATCAGTCCCTGCTCTTGCGCATTACCAATTACCGTCAACAATTGCCGCATGGCTGTTACGGTGCCGTGTATGCTCTCCTCGTCTGGTTTGAAATCCGCGAAGGCTCCTCCGAACATCAGCTTGTAATAACCGGAGTAACGCTGTCCGAATTGCCAGAAGGTTTCGCCTAAATTAAACAACTGCTGCATCGGATCGTCAGCGCGCGGCGTTCCCTCGAATTCGTTGGCGAGAAGCTTGCAGCCGTCGAGATAAAGCTGCTGAGCCAGTCCATCTTTATTGACAAACAGGTTGTATATGATTTTGGTAGAGCAATTCATTTTCTGCGCAACTTTACGCACCGTCACAGCTTCAGGACCCTCATCGTACAAAATCGTTGCCGCAGCATCGACGACGAGCTTTCGAAGATTTTCAATATTTTTCAAGCGAGCCTCCTGATACGTTTCCAACTTTTGCGTATTTGCATCGAAGGAATTATTTTGGTCTGTCATCGCTATCACCCTCAATTAATACATTTTTGATAAGAAACAATGTTTCCAGCTCTTAACAGGAATTTTAATATAATTGTCGGACCGTTGTCAATGTTGCGAGGGATGCCAAAAACAAATGATTCAAATATCGATGTTGACTTTCTTAAAAAGCTTAGTTACAATGATTTCAATTAGAAACAGTGTTACCGGAACGCATCACAATTCTTGACTCTTATGAGAGTCAGGAATTATTTTTAAGGACAAAGTAACACTGTTTCCTAATTATAAAAAAGTAGATAGGAGAGTTGCACAATGAACATAAAAGGAAATTGGGCGCTTGTCACGGGAGCTTCATCCGGCATCGGAGAGCAATTCGCCCGACAATTGGCCAAAGAGGGTGGCGACCTTGTACTCGTAGCCCGATCGAAAAACAAGCTGGAGAACCTGGCATCGGAGCTTAGAAAGAAGCACGGCGTCAAGGTCGAGGTGATTCCAACCGATCTTGGCAAAGAGGGAGCGCCAGGCGAGTTATATCGGCAATGTCAACTTCTGAATTTAGAGATCGAATTGCTGGTCAACAACGCAGGCTTTGCCACGCACGGTTTGTTTGAACAAGTGTCAGGCGTGCGCCAGCATGAGGAAGTCATGCTCAATGTTGCCGCTGTTGTAGATATGACGCACTTGTTCTTACCGGATATGTTGTGTAGAAACTCCGGGGCCGTTATCAATGTCGCATCGACCGCTGGATTTCAGCCCCTTCCCTATATGGCCGTATACGGAGCAACGAAAGCCTTCGTCTTGTCGTTTACCCAAGCCTTGTGGTGGGAAAACCGCAACAGTGGCGTCCAATTTTTCACGCTTTGTCCCGGAGCGACGGACACCGGCTTCTTCAACGTCGTAGGAGCGGAAGAAGCCGCCGTCGGTAAGAAAGACACACCGGAGCGAGTCGTGGAAGTTGCGCTTCGGGCATTGAAGGACGGGAAGCTGTATGTCGTTCCGGGTACACAGAATTATATAGGTACGCAGATCGGACGATTCATGACGAGGAAACAGGGACTTCGTCTCGTTGGCGGCATGCTTCGTCCACGCGACGGCTCCGCCAACAATAAGAAGTCGGCCGGTCCGTCCGATCTTGCAGGATGGATGATCCAGGAGGCGCACTGATGGCTAATTCGGCAAATATTTCAGCTAATGCTTCTGTCCATCAACCCATCGGGGACCGAACACACGCCGGTGAAGCACAGGCTTGTTTCAGAGATCAGCCCGTCCGGGAAAGTCATGGAAAGCTGGCACATTCAATTCGAGAAGGCAGAATAAACTTTAGATACACTGAAATTGATTAAAATATTTTATATAAAATAAGCTGGGATATTCTGGATAGTAATCTATTTTGATCAATCTTTTTTCAAAATAGATTCTTTTTATTTATCGTAAAATGTGGGTTTGCGAGATATTTTTGATTAAACTTTATTTAAAAGCTACACCTCGAAAGAGGGTGGAGTTTGATTGAATTACTAGTAGGATAAAGAGGTGGAAGTACATGGAGTAACCAATTGTACTAACGGGGCAGGTTAGTCGAATTATATGTTATGATGGAAAAAAATAGATTTTTTGGGGGGATTAAAATGGTTACATGCTATTTGAAATATGTTATTGACCCATATAAATTAAATGAGTTCGAGGAATACGGTAAGATGTGGATTCGATTAGTTAATAAATTAGGCGGTACACATCAGGGTTATTTCCTTCCACATGAGGGTGCTAATAATATTGCTTTTGCATTATTCACTTTCCCAAGTTTAGCAGCATATGAAGAGTACCGAGTAAAAATGGCATTGGATGCAGAATGTCAAGAAGCATATAAATTCGTAGAAGAGACTAAATGTATTTTAAGTTATGAGAGAAGCTTTATGCGTCCTATATTCGAATGAACATACATTAAAGTAAAAAAATAATCTATACATACCTTGTTAAGCTAACAGGTGCTTTACTTCAATAAGGAAGGTTGCTGAGGCAGCCTTTTTCTTATGGCACTACGGGGCAGGATAGTTCCATAACACAAATTGGAAATATATGTGGTAATATGGGAAGAAATATATTAAAGTAGGTAAATTTGTTTTGGAACTCTTAACAGAAAAATTAATTCTTATATCTCTATTTATATTTATTATCCATTCTATCGAAACACTTGCATATGCAGTCAGATTATCTGGTGCAAGAGTAAGATTGTTAGCTTCAGCTCTATCCTTATTTAACTTGATGGTTATGATTTCTCGATTAGCGAATATGATGCAGCAACCATTTACAGGGAGCCTGGTTGATAATGCTCCAAAAGTAAATACACTAGAGTTTGTTGAAAACCAATATAGAATTATTATTGGTTCATCAACATTAGGAACAATTATAGGTATTCTTTTACTTCCTACTTTTATTGCAATTTTTTCAAGGGCTATTGTTCATTTATCTGAAGAAAGAGGTTCTATACCATCTTTGATAAAAAAGGGGTTAACTTTCGAATACATTAAACGTGGGATAAAACACATTCATTTACCAAAGTTTTCTTACTTAAAGGATATTAGATTGAAAGATATTCCCATAAGATTGTTCTTAATTAATATGGTAATTACTGCAATCTATACAATTGGAGTGTTATCTGCGTTATATGCTGCTTTAATAGCTCCAGAAAGAGCAACAACAGCTATTATGGCATCGGGTCTTATAAATGGAATAGCTACAATTTTACTTATAATTTTTATTGACCCTAAAATATCTATTCTTGCGGATGACGTAATAAATCAGAAGGGAAGTTACCTTAATCTCAAGGGTGTATCTCTTATGATGGTTACTTCTCGTTTATTAGGAACGATTCTGGCCCAAGTATTTTTTATTCCAGGGGCAGGATATATTGCGTGGTTTACCAAATTTATTGTCTAATAATTACCTGATTTCTTATAGAACTACCATGAAAATAAGTTTCTTTAAAAATGAAAAATGACAATACTTAAGACGACCCTACTCAATCGTTTTAAAAAAGAGGAGAGCGTTAATTAATTAGACTATGGATTAGGGTTGACTGGATTAAGGTCAGTATCAGTATTGACACTTCCTAACCATTTTCATTCTTTGTGGTGAATCGCTGATTTTTGCGATTCATGGATGGCTAACGGGTGCGTTAGTTCTATAAGAAAAAGTAAAAAAAGTCGATTCCTTAACGTTGAACTGCACCCCAATTGTTAGATGCAACTAACAATTGGAGGTGCAGCTTTTTTATGGCGAGATTTTCTTTAGAAGAAAAAATACAGGCAGTTAGACAATATATAGATGGTAATAAGGGAGGAAAAACTATTGCTAAATCTACTGGTGTTCATCCGAGTTTACTCCATCAGTGGATTAAACAATTTGAACTTTTTGGTGAGGATGCTTTTGAAAAACGCTATACACCCTACCCCGCACAGTTTAAACTAGATGTACTCAATTATATGAACGAACACGGGACGTCTATCAGGGAAACAGCGGCGATTTTTAATATTCCATCTTATGAAACACTTCGAAAATGGAAAATTGCTTATGAAACAGGAGGATTTGGTGCCCTACAATCAAAGAAAAAGGGGCGTCCATCCATGAAAAATAAAAATAATAAGACATCAAATTCTCAAGTACCCGATGAAGGATCAATAGAGGCTTTACAGGCGGAGAATGAACGTTTACGTATGGAGAATGCCTATTTAAAAAAGTTGAATGCCTTAGTAGTTCAAAACAAGGAAAAATCACCAAACAAGACAAAGCACAAGTAGTTTATGAATTAAGGAATGCATTCTCGGTGAAAGCACTTATACAGCTCGCAGACATTCCGCGGGCACGTATTACTATTGGGTGAAAAACTTCGGTCGTCCTGATCCAGATGCAGAACTGAAAGGATTGATTAAATCTGTTTTCGATGAACATGAAGGTCGGTTTGGTTACCGACGTATTCGTGATGAACTTAGAAATCGCGGACACAAAGTAAACCACAAAAAGGTACAACGTATCATGAAAGAACTAGGGCTAAAATGTCTGGTCCGTATGAAAAAATATCGCTCTTACAAAGGAACTGTGGGCAAGATTGCACTAAATATTTTAGATTGCAATTTCAAAGCTGAAAAACCAAATGAGAAATGGGTTACGGATATTACAGAGTTTAAATTATTTGGAGAAAAGCTATATGTATCGCCGATACTGGACTTATTTAATGGAGAAATCATTACGTATACAATCGGTTCAAGACCAACCTACTCACTCATTTCAACGATGTTAGATCAAGCTTTTGAACGCTTAACAGACGACGATACTCTCCTTATTCATTCAGATCAAGGCTGGCATTATCAAATGAAACAATTCCGTGATGCCCATAGGGAACGTGGCATTACGCAAAGTATGTCTTGCAAAGGGAATGGTTACGATAACGCTGTTATGGAAAATTTCTTTGGTATCATGAAATCGGAACTTCTTTATCTAAAAGAATTTGAAAGTGTGGAACACTTTAAACAAGAACTAGCAAAATATATAGAATACTATAATCACAAACTAATCAAGGCAAAATTAAAAGGCATGAGCCCGGTACAATACCGAGCTCATGCCCAACAGGCTGCCTAACGATATAACCTGTCTAACTTTAGGGGGTCAGTTCACGTAGAGGAGATCGACTTTTTAGGTTGGAATTCTCTTAGTGTATAAAATTTCCGAAATGGGCGGTAGCATTGTTGCTACCGTTCGTAAAAGGACACTTTTACAAAGCATAGAGCCCATCTTTAAAGATGGGTTCTATGCTTTGAGTTTAGTTAAGTATTTATGTTTAAGAATTTACGCGTTAAGTTTTTTGGTAGCTTCCAATAAGCTGCTTTTATGTAAACTGATTTTTTGCTTTTCTAGTGTATAGACATAGAAAAACCCCGAATAAGGGACCTTTTTCGAAGTGTCCATTATTCGGGATATAGTTCATGAAAGGGTGTTTTTTTATTTAGATACAGGTATGACTGCACCTTTATATTTTTCAGTAATGAAGTCTTGTATTTCTTTAGAGTGAAGTACTTCTACTAACGCTTTTACTGTCTCTTTATTTTCATCACCCTTACGTACAGTGATAATGTTTCCATATGGATTATCTTCACCCGATTCAAGAGCGATTGGATCTTTAAGCGGATCTAACCCTGCATCTAACGCATAGTTAGCATTAATAACAACCGCATCACCTTCGTTGTTATTATAAATTTGAGGTAATAGGCCACCTTCTATATCTGCATTAAAAGTTAAGTTTTTAGGATTATCTACAATATCATTAATAGTAGCTTCTGTTTTATTGAGGCCTTTTTTTAACTTAATAACGCCTTCTTTTTCAAAAATAGATAGAATACGTCCTTGTTCAGCTACAGCATTACGCATAATAACTGTACCGTTTTTTGGAAGATCTTTTAAGCTATCGTACTTTTTTGAGTAAATACCGATTGGCTCAATATGAATAGCACCCGCATTTACAAAGTCATAGTCTGGATTCTCTTTTAACACTGATTTAAGATATGGAACGTGTTGGAAATAATTTGCATCAATCTCTTCATCAGCTAACACTGTGTTCGGTATAATATAATCTTGGAATGTTTTAATTTCTAAATCAATTCCCTTTTCCTTTAATATTGGCTTTGCCTCTTCTAAAATTTCAGCATGCGGAATGTTTGAAGCACCCACAAGGATTTTCTTTTCTTTGTCTGAAGAATCTGATCCGCCGTTAGACGTACCGCAAGCTGCTAAACCTAATACTAATGCTGAGGAAACTGCTAAAGTTGATACCCACTTTTTCATAATTCATTTCTCCCTTATTGTTTATCTATTTTTGTTGTAAATATATCACCTATAAATTGAATGAAAAAAACAATGACTAAAATTAATACAGTTGCTACCAATGTTACATCATTATTATCACGCTGAAACCCTTCAAGATATAACAAATTACCTAAACCATCTGCACCAATTACCCCAGAAATAGCTGTATAACCAACTAGAGCGATTGTTGTAACTGTAAGACCTGAAATTAATGCTGGCAGCAGCTCTTAGTAGGTTAGTTTGTCCAAAGTATACAGGGGAAAGGAAAGTTTTTTCTCCTCAAAAAAACCTTTCTACACATGAGTAGAAAGGTTGGTTAAACAATCCTTTCTCTCATCTTCCAAAGCACATTGCTTTGCAGGAATTGGCACCATTTCAGTTAATTAACTGACGGTTGCCGGGCTTCACAGGGCACAGTCCCTCCACCTCTCTTGATAAGAGTCAAACATTATATTCAATTAAACGCAATATTTTAAGTTCAGCGTGAATATAGTACGAGAGTGATCTTATCATGACCAAATGGTAGTGTCAATCACAAAACTGTTCAATTAATTTGAATTGACGGATGATTGCATTAAATGTTTTATTCCTGTAGCCTTTACGATTGCTTGTTCCAGGTCCTCAATTAAATCATCGACATGCTCGATTCCAACGGACAAGCGTATAAGATCTTTTGTAGCATTGTGCAGAAGCTATCTCTATCTAGAAGCGTGATAAAAAATTAAACTCATGCAGCGCGTTCCCTTCTGGTGCTTTGGCAGTTTTTTTCTTATGGAACTATCGGGGCAGGTTAATGGAATAAAAATTTCCCAATCGAAACTCAATCAAAAACCTTTAAATGGTAAAATTGAAAAAGAATGCAATTTTATCATTAAGGAGGAGTTAAGTTGAAGAAAATTTTTACTGTATTATTTTTAATGATGGTTTTAACAGCTTGTTCAGACACAACTAACAAAGATGCTAAATCGGAAACCACTAAAAAAGATACAAGTTCGGAAGCGACAGAACATAATTATCAATTTATAGGAGAAAGCGAACATTGGGAAGCTGTATATTCTTATAAAGGAACCGAATTATGGGGAGAAGATGACGGACAAACAACTCATTCTAGCAAAGATAACTATAAACTTGTATTAACATACAAGGGGTCTTTGGAAGAGTTATCCTCTTTTAAAAACCTTGAATATACTTATGAAACAACCACTTCAAGTGGAAGTAAAACAGAGGCATACACTGAACCACCTAGCGAAAAAGTATTTACTATTGTTGGAGGTTCAGAAAATGGAGCAATAGTAGGTGAAGGTGAAGTTATAAAAGTAAATGTAAAATGGGATGGCTTTGAAGAGTCATTTGAACTGCATAATAAGGATAAGTAATTTAGTTGAACTAGCATGAAAATAAGTTTCTTTAAAAATGAAAAATGACAAAACTTAAGAAGACCCTGCTCAATCGTTTAAAAAAAGAGGAGAGCGTTAATTAATTAGTCTATGGATTAGGGGTGACTGGATTAAGGTCAGTATCAGTATTGACACTTCCTAATCCTTTTCATTCTTTGTGGTGAATCGCCGATTTTTGCGATTCATGGATGGCTAACGGGTGCGTTAGCTGAAGATCGGAGCTGTCTTTAAGGTAGCTTTTTCTTTATGCAACTAAAGGGGCAAGATAGTTCAACAAGCATATAGTATTCGAACTGTACAATAAATACTAAACAATGAGAATAGAAAAATGATATTTAAACCCAAATATTGGATTTTTATGGTAAAATGGGTTTTTAAACTGTTGTTATGAACGAGGTGGTTTTATGGATATTTTATTCTCTCCTTATGCAAGCTACGTGATTACCTTTATTCTTCTAGTAACTTTTGTAATAGCTCTTAGAAAGAACAAAAAAGGAATAGCAATTGTTTGTCCACTTATTTTCATCTTTTTAGGCATTATTAGTATCGTATCTGGCCCTTTTGTTGTAGGAGGTTTTGAAGGAATGGGTGTTTCCATATCAGGTTTTGTTTATTTAGGGTTAGGAGCCATTACACAACTTATAAACAGTCTAATTATTTACAGGACAAAAAATAATTCCTGAATTCCTAAAATAGCTACAGGTAATGAAATCAAAAAAATCTTATACAATTCATTAGACGGTAAATCCGTCTTTTTTTATTAGTTTGTGTCATATCTACAATAAGCCTTATTGAACTAAAGGGGCAGGATAGTTCAACAAGGAATACTGTTAAGTGACATTAAAGTCGTTTAAAAACGTAAGTCCTGTTATTCCATTAAAGGGCCGGATTGTGGGGGATTGGAAAATTTTGATTCTACAAATAATTGGGGGATTGGAAGAAGGAAAGCTATTTATAATTAGTGATGTAAGTTTATGCTTTTTATGTAATAATTATTTTGTAGAAATGTAAAGTTATAATACATACATAGTGAAGGTGGGGATCATAATGGCAACGGGAACGCATACTGTAGTAGTTCCAGTAGATGTACAAGCAGTTTGGGATTATGTCAGTGATCTCGAAAAATGGGCAACGACAGTACCAGCCTATAAAGAACATGAAATCATAAATGACAAGCAATCTATTTGGACATTTGAAGGTAGTGTGAAAGGTATAAAAAAAACAATACAAGCGCAGGTAGATATTACCGAATGGAATGAACCTTCAAATATTAAGTTTGAACTAAAAGGTTTATCAGATAATTTTACAGGAAGCGGTCACTTTACTGCAGAAGATGTTAATGGTAAAACAATAATGACTTGTACGGTGGAAATCCATGCAGGCGGATTATCTGGTGCGGTGTTAACACCAATTATTAAATGGGCTGTTCCAAAAGTAGCATCTCGTTTAACAGAATCTATCGCACGTAAAATTGCAGTATTCTCATAGTTTTCAGAGATTGCCAATTCATTTTGGAGATACCTTCTCTGAAGTATAGATAGTAACATTCTGAAGTGACCAATATAATGATATCGAGCTCTACTAGAAATTTTATAATTAGCGGAAAGGGGGCTGTCCAAAAAGGATGGCCTCTTTTTTTCAATATTCCAGAATCGCTTTTCTTAATGAACTAACGGGTGCTTTAGCTTAGGATCGGAGCTGTCTTTAAAAGGCAGCTTTTTCTTTATGCAACTAAAGGGGCAGGTGGTACTTTAGTTGATAATTTGCACTCATTTTAAGTGCTATTTTGCACGTATATTATTAATAGATTATTCAGTAATAAATAGTTCATTAGGGAAAAGTACCTGTTCTGTAATTTCAATCAAAGTAATTCAATTAAAAGGTTGTATATTGAATTAGTGGTAATTAGTGGTAAAATTAATTAGTCAAAGTCAGGTTACTAAGGGGAGGAAGACCATGAAAAAAATATTGCAGCTTTTACTGCTTATCCCAGTTGCTGCTATCTCAATTTTTATTATTACTCTAATTGCCAGACAATTTGGTGTCTATAATTTTATAGGTGAAGATTATGATACAAGCCCTCCCACAGGCGAGTTACACGTTAATGGTTCCGGAATAATTATGGAACAAGGAAATGTAAACTGGGAAGTGAAAGATGGTGAATTTGTAAAAAAACGGGTGGATGATATAAAGACTTTTGCACAAAAAGAAAAAAAAATCGACCTACCATCTGGAGAGGATATAGGATTTTCATATATTGCAAATGGTACAGTTTTAGAAAGTGATATTACAGCACAGCTTTGGAATAACAATAAGAAAGAATCGATTACAATTGAAAATAGCACCATACATCTGCCAAATAGGAAGGGAACATTTATTTTAGAGATAAATTTAGTAGCTGAACAAGGAACTGTTCAATATATTTCTACTGTCAATTTAAATTAAGCATAATTTTGTAAATGGCCAGTAACAGAGCGTATTTCTGTTACTGGCCATTTTTGGGGTACGTCACATTGCCATCAAGGTAATGTTTTGTAGTACCTCCAGAACGAAATTTTGGACTTTCTTGTAACTGATAAGCTCAATTTTTGTTTTGGGGGATGACCTATTTTTGAAGTTGGATGTGCAAATAGCACTCAAAATTAGCGCAAAATAACGCCGAAGTTACAGGCAGGTTAGCAAGATTGTGAAGGTTTGTACTTAAACTCCCATGAAAATAAGTTTCTTTAAAAATGAAAAATGACAAAACTTAAGAAGACCCTGCTCAATCGTTTAAAAAAAGAGGAGAGCGTTAATTAATTAGTCTATGGATTAGGGTTGACTGGATTAAGGTCAGTATCAGTATTGACACTTCCTAATCCTTTTCATTCTTTGTGGTGAATCGCCGATTTTTGCGATTCATGGATGGCTAACGGGTGCTTTAGTTCATTAAGGAACACAAAAATGATCGATTTTTTTTTAAAAATGAATAATCCAATAAAAATATTATAAGGGCATGTTTTGATCAATTTTTTTCAAAACATGCTCTTTCCATTTATTCATTTATCAAGGTTTCTTGTATTAATTTAATCAAACTTTGTTTCAAAGCTATAGGAAAGCTATAGGCAGAAGAACCAACAGTCCCTATTTATATGGGGTTTATGGAAAAAATCTTGGAAAGCATTATTAATAAGTGGAATTGCACTTGTCCTACCATCACTATATTTCCTTGGTGGAGAAAGTTGGTACAGACTAGTTACACTCCTGCCTTTGATTCCTTTTCTGTTTGCTTTTTACACAAGAAAAAGTATCAAACACGCTTTATGAAATCAAATTGTAGATCAACAAGAATTATTTTTAACACCGTCCGAATAATCGGAACAAATAGGTGGGTGCAAATATGGATAGACGCAAAAAAAATAAAAGAGATACATTTAAAATTCAGCATGAGTATAGAAAGAAAATAAGAAAAGAAAAAAATAATAAAGAGACTAATTTAGAAATGATGATTGTTGCTATAATTCTTTTTATATTAATAATAGCAACATGGATATTTTCTCTAAGTTGAAAGGGATTTCATAAAAAATTTAATCCTTGTTGAACTAACGGGTGCTATAGTTCAATAAGCGTAGGCCGGATTGAGTTGCATTCCATAATATTATAAATCTTCAACAATCGGGCGCAATTGTAAAGTAACGAAAGCTGAATTTCTCAGTGAGAAATTCGGCTTTTAATCAGCATTAAGATAATTTAACTGGCTTCGTCCCACTTTGCGAGGAACTAGCAGTCCTGAATCTTCTAAGATATCGATACGTAAATAATCACCAAAGAGATCGGAATAAAGCTCAATCTTAGAGGTAACTATATAACTAAAAGAAGAAAAGAGGCTAAATGATGATTAACATGCCACATCAAATTATGATCAACTCGTCACCTGAGAAAGTATACAAAGCTATTACCACAACAGAAGGATTTAAGGGTTGGTGGACAACAGATGCTAAAGCTGAACCTCAAGTAGGAAGCATTGCTGAATTTGGCTTTTACAATCGTCAAGCTGTATTCCAAATGCATATTGATCAGCTAGTACCAGGTAGGCTGGTAGAATGGACGGCTCAGCATGATATGCCAGGATGGAAAGGTACCAAAATTCGTTTCGAGTTGAATTCTAATGAAAACGGGGCGACGATAGTCAACTTTAATCATTCAGGATTGGAGTCTATGGAGGGTCCATATGCGATGATTAATACAACTTGGGGTACACTTATGTACTTACTGAAGCAATATGTGGAAGGCAACAACCCAGATGCATGGCATCAGGGATAATTAAGATATGGTTAACGTTTTAACGGATATAAAAATAAAATGTACCCGTAACAGAGTTGCAGAGTATGCTGCAAACCCTGATAATGCTCCAGAATGGTATGTAAATATCGATTCGGCAGAATGGCAAACTCAAAAACCTTTATCAATCGGTTCTCGAATCGCATTCAAAGCACAATTTTTAGGACGACAACTAGCGTATATTTACGAAATCGTAGAATTTATTCCAGAACAAAAACTTGTAATGAGAACAGCTAATGGACCTTTCCCAATGGAAACAACCTACACATGGGAAACTATTGACAACAATTTAACAAGAATGACACTGCAAAACAAAGGTATTCCAAGTGGATTTTCAAAGTTGCTTACTCCGTTAATGTCTTTATTGATGAAAAGAGCAAACAAGAAAGACCTGAAAAAAATAAAAGATATATTAGAGAAACGATCACTAAGCCCAAGGAGTATAACTTAATAATAAAAGGAGAATCTATTGAAACATTTATCTAATGCTGATCGGTGTTCAAAGTGCATTCGCAGTGGGCTTAGGTAAGAAGGACGTTTTGTGTAAAGGAAACACACAAAAAAGAGAGATTAAGACATGAAGAATTGAAAAGCAATCCAACCGGGAATATGAACGATGCTTTTAATAGAGTGGAACAGGGAAATCTCGCTGATTTAGTTGGCAGCTTAGGTTTAAAAGGGACGGGAATTCTTATTCTTGTAATCATAATTGGTTTTATTTTTGTATCACTCTTCTTCAAGTAACAGGTGCAATAGTTCTTTAAAGAGTTGTGACGATCAGCTCTTTTTCTTATGCAACTATCGGGGCAGGTTAGTTCAACAAGATGTATATAATACATTCTATATAAATGAGAACTAATGGAGGCAATATTTCAAATGAAGAAAACTCAAGTTAGGGTGTACTTCAGATTATTTGGTGATGAATTTCTAAGTGAAGAAGTAACGAATAAGTTAGGAATTCCCCTACTCTTACTTACATAAAAGGTGAACTCATTAATCGAAGCAATGATTATAACCACGACTTCCCTTTGTATTTAAAAAAAGAAACAGCTCTAAAGGTTCTCTTGAGAATCTTTAATTTTAATTAAAAAAATACGAGCGAAATTTAATTCACTCGTATTTTTTTAAAACGATAGCTGCATTATGACCTCCAAAACCAAATGAATTGGATAGACCAGTACTTATTTCCACTTTACGAGCAACACCTGGTACATAATCTAAATCACATAATGAATCAGGCTTTTCTAAGTTGATGGTTGGAGGAATAATTCCTTCCTTTAAACTTTTTGCCAAAGCAATTGCTTCCACGCCTCCAGCTGCTCCTAACATGTGACCAAGCATAGATTTATTAGCTGTTATTGGGATTTGATAAGCTTTTGATTCAAATAGTTTTTTAATGGCCAGTGTCTCAGATCGATCTCCCACTTCTGTACTTGTTGCATGAGCGCTAATAACATCAATCTCTTCAGGAGAAATTTTTGCATTTTTCAAAGCCATTTTCATTGCAAGATAGGCTCCTTTACCTTCTGGGTGTGTAGCTACCATATGATAGGCATCAGAACTCGCACCATACCCAATGACTTCTGCATAAATTTTTGCATCTCTACGTAAAGCGTGAGACAAAGATTCCAAGATTAAAATTCCTGCTCCTTCTGACATGACAAATCCATCTCGATTTACATCAAAAGGACGGCTAGCTTTAGTTGGATTATCGTTTCTCGTTGATAATGCTGTAGCATTACCAAAACTAGCTAAAGATAAATCTGTTATAGCTGCCTCTGCTCCTCCTGCAAAAACGGCATCTGCTTCTCCAAAGCGAATAAGTCTGTATGCTTCACCAATAGCTGTATTTCCGATCGCACAAGCAGAAACAGGTGACATAGTAGGTCCCATTGCGTTCCACTTGATACTAATTTGGGCTGCGGCAGCATTTGAAATCATGGCTGGTACCAGGGTTGGACTAACTCGTCTTGGACCTTTCTCTCGAAGAGTATCCACATTATCAATCAATGTTTCAATTCCTCCTATCCCCGAACCAACATATACGCCAAGTCTTTCTAGATTGATATCATCAATATCAAGATTAGAATCAGTCCAGGCTTGTTCAGCAGCAGCCAAAGCAAATTGAGAAAAGCGATCTAGACGTCGTGCTTCATTTTTTCCTAAAGTATCATCTGCATTAAAATCACGAATAATTCCTGCAATTTTTGCTTTATGATTACTTACGTCAAATGTATCAATAGAGGAAATGCCCGATTTCCCTTCAGTCAGATTTCTCCAAAATTTTTCTACGTTGTTTCCAATAGGAGAGACTACTCCCATTCCGGTAATAACGACTCTTTCCATTTTTTATCACTCCAAATGAATAGTATAGTTGTATTATACTTCGGGATTATCCTATTACAAGTGAGTGTTTATCCTGGTATAATAACTACTAGGTTAAATTGTTATGATGGAGGTTTTAGAAATGAATGATAAAACCAGACTTGAAGCTTTGTCTTCATTTTTGAAAACGAAGCGATCCCAAATAAAGCCTGAATCTATAGGTATACCTGCTGGTACACGGAGAAGAACACCTGGCTTACGAAGAGAAGAAGTTGCACATTTGGCGGGAGTTAGTACTACTTGGTATACGTGGCTAGAGCAAGGTCGGGATATAAAGGTCTCTACAAGCGTATTGGATTGCATATCTACTGCTCTACAATTAAATAATGATGAACGAGAGTATCTATATGATTTAGCTTTAGAAGTGAATTCATCCATTATTCATCGAAAGAAGGATCAGCCAAAACTTAGTCCTTCTTTGGAAAGAATTTTAGCTGAGTTAACGTATTGCCCTACTATCATTACAGATCGGCATTGTCATATTGTAGGCTGGAACAATGCTGCTGCTCATGTATTTTTAGATTTTGAACAACTCCCAGATGACCAACGAAATTTGATCGATCTAGTATTTACAAGAAAAGAATTAAAAGCATTAGCTGTGAATTGGGAGCATTTTGTTAAGGGGTTTCTTGCCATTTTTCGTGCCTATTATGGTCACTACTTAGGTGATGAATGGTATAACCTATTTATTAAAGAAATGAGTAATTCTCACCCAGAATTTCAATCTTTATGGCAAGAAAGTCAAGTAAGTAAAGCTCCAGAAATGATGATTGAATTTAGACATGCTAAAGCCGGAAAGATGCTGTTTAATTTAACTTCTCTCCAAGTCCAGGGGGACATGGACTTAAGGTGCAGTATCTATACACCAGTAGAGGGAACAGCTACAGAAGATAAATTAAAACGATTAATGAAGAAAATCTCCATTGAAAGTTCATAAACCAGCAAATTTACTGTACTGAAAAATGCCAACTAAGGTGTTTTTTTCTTATTAAGCTAACGGGGGCGTAGCTTAAGATCAGAGCTGTCTTTAAGGCAGCTTTTTCTTATGGAGCTAAAGGGGCAGGATAGTTCATTAAGAGTTATAATTTAAATGGATAATTTTTACTTACTTTCGATATTTTATAGGAGGGTTTTTCCTTTGAAGATAACAAATATTTCTTTGGTTACATTTGCTGTAATCATTACAGTTTTAAATCACTTTGTTTCTCCAATTTTCTTCGATGTAGGACCTGATAGTTCAGGGACTGGCTTATCAATACTTTTATTAGCTATTGCACTATTAAATCATCTTAGGGAAAAATAATAATTGACTAATAGGTGCTTGAAATAAAACTCTAAACTTATTATTAAGCTGTTTTCTTGTTGCACTAACAGATGCGTTAGCTGAAGATCGGAGCTGTCTCTAAGGCAGCTTTTTTTATTATGGAACTAACGGGTCAGTTTAGTTCAAGAGTGCTGTTTGATCTTTGTTCAACAATTGGGCCATTTAATTGAATAAGTGTATATTTGAAATAAAGCTGCACTGCTTTGAAAAAACTCTGTATATAAGCGTGCGTTTGTTGAACAAGAAGTAAAAGGGGTGATACATATTATACATGACTAATATGTATCACCCCTTTTTGTAACTTTGTATGATTTTAGGTCTTGAAAATTTCAAACCAACATAAAAATCGGTATTATTTCTCTCTAATCTGCTCCGTTAGACGGTAGGTTATTACCCAATACAAAAGGGCCAAAGCGCTGACAGAGGCACCAAATAGACATACTCCGATCCATCCATAGTTTGCGTATATATTGGTTGAAACAATTGAACCCATGGCACTGCCGATGGAATAAAAAATCATGTAAGCAGCAGTAAGTCGGCTTCTCGCCTCAGGACGCACTGTGAAAATCATACTCTGATTGGTGACATGTACTGCTTGCACAGCCAGGTCAAGAAAGATAACGCCAATAACTAATGCGATCAGTGAGTGTTCGGTAAAGCTGATTAGGAACCATGATGCTAGCAATAAAACTAGGGCTATGCAGGTTGTTCGCTGCCCTAAACCTCGGTCAGCCAGCCCCCCAGCACGAGCAGCAGCTAATGCTCCGGCAACTCCAGCAAGACCAAACGCTCCAATAGCGGTATGTGAAAGAGAGTATGGTGGAGCACTGAGAGGTAGCACCAACGAAGTCCACAATGTACTAAACGCGGTAAAAATCAGCAGAGCCAGTACTCCGCGGATGCGTAGGATTCGTTCTTGCATGAACAATGTGAGCACCGAACGAAGCAGCTGCGGATAGGATAGTGACTCTCTTTCGCTTTCATCACGCGGGAGTACTCGGAACAACACGCCAGTCATGATGAGCATCATGGCGGCAGAAACTAGATAGACCGAACGCCAACCGGCGAGATCGGTTAGTACACCAGCGAATGTTCGTGCGAGCAGAATGCCGATCACGACTCCACTTTGCACCAAGCCGACTATACGTCCACGCTCGGCTGGGGCAGCCAAAGTCGATGCGAACGCTACAACCACCTGAGCCACCACAGCAAGCAGTCCGACCGCAGCTAACCCCGTGAAAAGCACTGTGATGATGGGGGCGATGCCAACCACAATCAGAGACAACACGGATAAAAGCATCTGACCGATGATTAGCCGTCGTCGATTCAGTAGATCACCGAGCGGTACTAGCAGTAGCAGTCCTAGCGCGTAACAAAGCTGAGTAATGGTAATGACAATGCCGATGGATGAATGGGCGATACCGAACTCGGTCGCCAGAGAGTCTAGCAACGGTTGTGCATAGTATATGTTGGCGACAGCCATCCCACAGGCTGTTGCAAACAATAGTGCCATATAGCGAGTCATGGTTGATCCGGATACTATTTGTAACTGAACCGTTTTCGTATCATGATCTTCAACTTTAATTGTTGTTTTTTCTTTAACCTTCACCTTTACCATTACTTACATCCCCTTTTTGTACTTAACAGTATAATATATCGTTCGGTATGAAATAATTTCTTATAAGGATAACCAACAAAACGTTTTGATGTCAAGTAAGATATGCAGTTATTTGAATGCTGTCCTTGAAAGAATCATCACAATTTGACAATAGGACTTTAATTAAATAAAATCATAATATACCGATTGGTAATTAAAAGGAGGATTAATTATCCATGACTCGAATTCGGCAAATTGATAAGGAGAGGACATTAGATGAATTGAATCAATTACCGGGGAATAACGAATTAACTGAAATATCTGGGGGCGATTCACCATCTCCAAAATTCCTACAGACAAACGAACAGATTATAAAAAGCTTCTTTGAAGTTGTCAGATCAGGTTGCAATCCCGAACAAGCTAAGTTTTTTATGGCGAAAGAGGTAAGAGCACATCAAGTGAATTCAGAAAGCATGGTGACCATTAAAAGGTCACCTGAGAATTATGCTGATCATATAAGAGAAATGATAGATTCATGGGGGAAATTTAAAATAGAAATTCAAGAATTAATTTCTCAAAATCAAAAAGTTCATGTCAGATGGAAGCAGACAGGAATGCATATTGGAGAGTATGAGGATTATCTGCCTACAAATAAAGAGGTTATTGAAATAGGTAGTGCCGTATACCGATTAGAGGATCGAAAAATAGTGGAATACTGGATTCAAGTGGACAGATTCGGAATCATTGAGCAAATAAAAAAGAATCAAGAACAAGATTAATTATCTAGTGAAGAAATTTTGTTTTTTGAAATGAGGGATTTATTATGGTTCGACAACGTGAATTTGATGAGGAAAAAGCGTTGGATGATGCTATGTTGCTTTTTTGGGAGAAGGGGTACAAAGCTACTTCGCTAAGCGATTTGACTGCCAAAATGGGGATACAACGACCAAGCTTATACTCAGCTTTTGGAGACAAAGAGAAATTGTTTGAGGCTGCATTACGCAAATATACAAAGCTACATGCTTCCCATATTCGAACAAAACTTCAAAACAATCTATCTGTAAAGGAAGTATTTCACACATTTTTTGAAGATTTGGTGGAAGAGGAATATAAAGAAAGTCCGAACAAGGGATGTTTTTGCATTAATACAATGGTGGAACTTGCCCCTCACGATGAAAAATTTGAAATCCTTACAAGGGAGCATCAGATGTATCTTTCGATCATATTTCAAGAAACGATTGTCCGAGGTATTCGCTCAGGTGAGCTCGAAAGCAGCCTTAATGCTAAAGTTTTAGCACAGACACTAGTCGTTTCATTAATCGGACTTACCGTGTTAATGAAATCTCGTCCAGAGCGTTCATTTGTAGATAATTCTGTAGCGATGATATTATCATTATTAAAATAAATTTATCAAAATTCCAGTTTTATCAATCATATCAGTCTCTGTGAATAAAGGGGGTTTGTATAAAGCCCAATCTATAAAATCGATTGCAGCTGTAATGCTAATTTTTATTAACCAAGTTACGGCAAGTTTTTTTAATAAAAGAATGATTCATTAATTATATTAAAAGCGTATTTTGATCAATCTTTTTTCAAAACACGCTTTTTCTTCGTTTATCAAGGTTATTAGTATCAATTTGATCAAACTTTATTTAAAGCAACAATACCATTGAGTTTTCACCTGATATTTTTGCAATTAGTTAACTGCAATACTAACTAATATTAGTAAAGTATTTTTCAATTAAAGGGCGCGATTCTTTAATAAGAATCGATTTTCTTAATGAACTAACTGATGCGTTAGTTCATTAAAGCGGAGCAAATGGGGGAGTTTAGTGGAAGAATAATAATGTGTTTAATTCTGATCAATAAAGCACTATTTAGGAGATTCAAAAAGGAGAATCCTTTGGATAAGGATTCTCCTTTTTATTATTGAAATCATTATATTTATTTTAGGCATGACTCAATCTAAATCTTACCAAAAACATAAATATAAGTCTATTTCTTTTTTGGTAAATATGGAAAAATTATGATAGTGTCAATGAAAAATTCCCTTAAGAAAGAGGCGATTTTGAACATGAAACAAAACATTTATGATCATCCAGAATTCTTCCAGAGTTACCGAAACCTACGTGAGTCTGAATCGAATTACAATGATTTACTAGAACAACCTACCCTAAGAGATATGCTACCTGAATTAAAGAATAAAATTGTATTGGATGTAGGCTGTGGTATGGGGGACTTCGCAAAGTATTGTGTAAAGGAACAGGCTCGGGAGGTCGTGGCGATAGACATTTCGAAGAAAATGATTCAAGTTGCTCAGCAAAGAAATTCCCATGAACGTATTAACTATGTAAATATTGCTATAGAAGATCTTCAGTTAAAACAACATGAATTTGATGTTGTAGTTAGTTCACTAGCTTTACATTATATACGGGACTATGATGTTGTCATAAAAAAAATTAATTTTAGTTTAAAAAAAATGGGGGTTTTTCTTTTCTCCATTGAGCATCCGATTGTAACAGCTAGAAGAAATATGGATAATTGGATAGTTGATAAAGAAAATAACAGATCACATTACGCAGTTGATCATTATCAGGAAGAAGGTGAAAGGCAACAACATTGGTATATAGATGGTATTGTTAAATACCACCGTACTTTTTCAACTCTAATAAATGGACTAATCCTGAATGGCTTTCAGATTGAGCAAATAATTGAGCCTATTCCCAATAATAAAGCATTGAATAGTTTACCAAAGATTATTAATGAGATGAGAAAACCGTCTTTTATGATTATTAGGGCAAAGAAAGTTTGGTAATATTAAATCTAGAACAATGCTTTCCTTTATAAGAAGTTTGAATAGACTTCTTTTTATGTATACTACTTTTACCTTTTTAGGTGCAAGTGGTTCGGCTTATGGGGAAGGTGGTTCCATCTTTAGTATCGTGACATATGGCTGTCTGGCCACAGTCATCTCCTATTGGACATTTCCTGCTATCTGGAGGTATGCAAAGAAGCACCAATTAGTTTCCCAATCAGACTTTTTTGTGAAGAAATATCAAAGTCCTTACCTTGGTGTGCTTGTTGCTGTAATAGGTGTTATAGCTTGTACTTGCTACTTAGTCCTGCAATTGAAGGGGTTAGGATATATCGTTTCAGCAACATCCTATGGAGTCATTTCTTCTACAGCTGCCATTTGGGTTGGAGCAATTGGTGTTACCATTTTTGTGATGGTTTCCGGTATTCACGGTTCTGCCAGGACAGCTATTTTGAAGGATATTCTGATTCTTGGCATCGTTGTATTTTTAGGAGTATATTTCCCGCTTCATTATTATGGCGGTATTCAACCTATGTATGAGGCTATTGAACAGGCAAAGCCGAACTATACCATACTTCCAGATCAGGGAATGAGCGTTTCGTGGTATATATCGACCGTTGTATTAAGCTCTATTGGATTTTATATGTGGCCGCACGGGTTTTCTCCTATTTATGCTGCCTCTAGCGAGAAAGCCCTGCGAAAGAATGCAATCCTAATGCCAATGTACCAATTGATTTTATTGTTTGCCTTTTTTGTTGGATTCGCAGCTATCTTACAGACGCCTGGATTAAAAGGCAGCGACGCCGATCTTATCTTGCTGCAGCTTTCTAAACAGGATTTTGATCCATGGTTTGTGGGCTTAATTGGTGGCACTGGCGTGTTAGCCGCTCTAGTGCCAAGTTCCATGCTGTTGATGTCTATATCAACATTGCTTGTGAAAAATGTATATAGCGTATTCACTCCATCGGCAACGGAAAATCAAATTGAATGTAGGAATTATCGCCCTATTTGTTAATGTCGCAGTCTTGGTGGTTGTCAGCCTGATGACAAAAAACATTACTTATACTCATCAAGATACTGATGATTTGGAGATATCAACAGTAGAGCACAAGGTCCTTGCAAAAAGAATCAAATAGCTAACTCAAGATGATTTTTAGATTAACTTCCGATATGTTTATGAAAAGCGAATGCCCACCAATTAAACTTTTCTGGGGCCAGTTTTGTAGCACTCTATTTACAGTACGGTGTCGCTGATAATATAGACCCACTAAAAATTGAGTATTTTTTGTCAAGTTGGTCCAGTGCATGATAATTCAATTGAACCCTAATTGGGGATGGTGTCTTTGATAATCCATGGGAACAAATTAATCATCAACGAGAGGTAAAATAGTTCATTTAGATCGCTTACTGCCCAATAACAAAGAAGATTAGCTGCAAATGAAACAAACCGGTCTGAATATGGCCGGTTTGTTTCATTGAGTTACTCTGTTTTAGAACTCTGATCTTTATTTCTTTTATTTCCTTTGCTGTTGTCCCCGCTAACAGGAGCTTGTCCGTGTAATTGCGGTGAATTTTGATTACGGCTGCCTTTATTAAATTTTTTTGTCATGTCTCACATCTCCTTTCTTTTTTCAAATACAGTTTGTCCCTTTTTGGTGAACTTATGTTTTTCAATTGAAAGGAACATCTTTATCCAAGTGATATTCAAAACCTTCATTCACGGCAAGGAAGCGGTGGCTCAGTAGGGATGACAGGTAGAATAATCATTACCCGTTGAAAAAGGGGCTCAGCTGCATATCAAGTAGATTGGTTAGAATTGAGTCACAGAGGAGTGAGTTAAAATCTAAAAATGCTTGACGGACCTTCAAGTTTATCGATCTGGAGCCAGCAAAGGGAATTGTCATTTCGCCTTGAGATTTTACACAGACAAAGCGTGCCAAATGGCTGTTATGACTGTTGAAAGTTCTGATTATGGAGATAAAATAAAATATCGTTAGGGAATGTTTCGAACTAGAGGATCTTTTAACATAAGTTCATTCATGAGGTTTAAATTACATAATTCCTACTTTATTTTTAATATGCTTGCAGTAGTAGTTTGTAGCTCTGAAAAAAAGAACAGTATATACAGATAAATGATTTCAAGGATACATGTGGTATTCTTTTTTAAAGCATGTATAAACACCTTCATAGTGATCTTTCCTTTCTTATTGTAATTTCATCAATTATACTAATGATTTTATACAAAATCTTCCTCTTTGTTAGATTACCTACCATTGTTTTTCTGAAAGTGAGATTTTGTTGAAAAAGAATCGTTCACCAATTCCAACTGGTGAATATCCTCATGTAAATGAAGGAAGGCTATTTTAAGTGGACAATATTTCCGACAATTACCTCGATATAATATATTTTACGTACTTTTTTTGGAATCACAAAAGCTGATTTTGTTTTGTACTTTATGAAGGCTCAATCGAATATTTGCTCCACAGTTACTAGCATTTGTACCATTAATTCGACATGAGAGTGCTTTTCTGGTCGCTGCTTTTTCTTCCTTAATAAGCGCTTTATTATTTTTCATGCTCTTTCAAAAAAGAATATTAGCGTATATTCAAAAGTGGGACATCATATCTCGGAAAAAATAAAAACAAAAGGCAGAAATATTCTGCCTTTTGTTCATCTGCCTTTTGCTAGTTATATAAAGTTATTTAAGTGGTTTTAACTCATGTATTAAACTATTCAATTCTATAGCATCGATATTATCTGGGAATTCTAATACAAACACCTAGGGGATACCCAGGGCTAAGATGATACAACTTAAAAAGATTATTCACCCTAATTGGGGACACGACGATCATTTGAGTGATCTTTGCAAAACCGGGGTAGACACGATTCTCAATTGTCATTTTTATGACCGTCATTACTTGGAATGTCATTTTTGTTTAAAAATTTAATAATTCCATTCACCAATCCAGGAGATAATGGCAGTTCAGGATTTGTATAGGTTGCTAAATTTCCCTTTCGATCTGCTGGGGCATCTTTCAATACATGATTCATCTTTTCGAGTATAAGTAATTCAGAATCGCTTTTTTCCTTATGTAACGCTTTTGCGTTAGTTGCCGGCACTTGAATGTCTCTATTGCCGTTTACGATTAGAACAGGTATATTCAGTTCCTTTACTAATTCTATCGGGTTATATTTTATCCAAGAAATCATGTAAGGTTGAACAGAAGGGCGGAATACACTCTGCAAATCAGCACTGACAGTCTCGACTTGTTTTCCTTGTTTTAGCTTTGTCAATATATCTTTGGATTCCGCTAATATCGTCGGTGTCAGTTGCCCTTCAAGCTGTTTAATGAGTACTTGGTCAATAGGTTCGCCTGCACCCGCTAATGATATGAATATGTCTGTTTCTGTTTTCTTTGCTGCTGCCATGCCAATTAAAGAGCCTTCGCTATGGCCGATGATGCCGATTTTGGAAAAACGGCCATCCTTTTTGGCAAATTGAACCCAAGCAGCTGCATCATCAATATACTGTTCAAATCTCAGGTCCTCTTCTTTTCCTGCCAATTGCATATTTTCACCAATTCCGCGCTTATCATACCTAATGCTTGCGATCCCTTTTTCTGCAAGGCTTTCGGCTAACATTTTCAAACTATTATTTTTTCCGGGATTTGCAATGGTGTTACCATCTTTATCGGTCGGACCGGAACCCGCAATTAAAATCATCACCGGAAAAGGCCCTTCATTTTTTGGTGTTTCTAAAAGGCCTTTAATGGTTCCGTTCTTTAAGTCGGCCTGCACGATTTCACCTGATTCTTTTTCTTCAACTGCCTGATCGGATTTCTTGACCAATTCAAAGGGGAACTTTTGCCCTTTTTGAACAAATGTTCCTGAAATCTTTTTCTGATCTACTTTCCCATCAAACGTTATTTGCTGATTTTGGATTTTCATATCAAAAAACAAGTCTGATTTACTTAACTTTACACTTGTTAAGGGGAATTCGTTCAACCCTTGTACAGGAATACTAATCGTTCCATCTTTCTTCGTAAAATGAACAATGATTGGAAGCGGTTGATTTGGAATCTTAATATCCCCCTCCCACCTGCCTTCAATAGCTTTCAAAGAGCTTACTTCCTTCGATTTCTCTTCCACCTGTACCGTGTCCTTTGTTCTGCAGCCTACCATTAATAAAAAAGCACTTACGATAATGCATATAATCGCAAAAGGTCTTTTCATTTGAACAATTTCCTTTCTTTAAATAATTAGAGATAAAAAGATATTTTTTATTAGAACATGTAACGTGTTTTTTAGTTTCGGTCATTCATATCCGTCTTCATTATAAGTAATTTTTCGTATATAATTCCAGTATTTTCCCTTACGGTTGCGTTTATTTCTCCGTTGTATCTTTTTAAATATGGTGGTAATTGAGGCTGTACAGATGGGGTGTTTTTAAAAAAATATCGAAGAGACATTCAATCAGTCAGTCTTAATCGCGAGCGCTTAAGTCGGTGTTGTTTTCATGGTACCTTAGAATTATTTGAATCAAACATTGACATCTAAAAGAAACTCTTTTAGAGTGGATGTGTAAATTAAATATCCTCGTTAGGTGAGGCTCCTGTGTAGGAGATACGCTACTGCCCAAAAATGTCGAAAGACGCCAATGGGTCAACAGAAACCATCGACATAAGGTGGTTTTTAATGTAGCTGGCTTTGTCCTATGCCACACAGTGCTAAAGCTCTACGAATGGAGGAACTGGATTTTATGCTTGTATTTGTCATTCAGTCGTATACGACTTTTTGTATTTGTCATCCAGACAATGTACGCATATTTTACCGTATTTAACACCTTCATTTTGTTATGGAGGTGTTTTTATTTTTTTCCTGGAGGTGAGAGGATAGTGGATAACTATTCACGACGACATACTCGAAGCTTGATGAGAATTGAATGAACATAATGATTTTGGAAGGGGAATAATAATATTTTTTTTACTCTTATATATTTAAGGGGAATATTTTTTGGCTCCCCTAAAAAGGAGTGAGTGACGAAATGATAAAAGTCCTGACGGAAGATCAAATAACTTTACAAATCATAAAAGTTTTAAAAGAAGGAAAAAAGAAAGAATTTCAAGCAATATTAGAAGAACTCCAACCATATGACATTGCTCGAATTTTTGAGGGGCTCCCAGAAAAACACCATACACGCTTCTTGTTGTTCCTTGATTCAGAACAAATCGCCGAACTGATTCAAGAAGTTGAAAAAGTACATCAATTAAAAATCCTTAGTAAATTAGGAATAGAGAAATCCGGCCATGTAATGGATTTAATGGATAATGATGATCTAGCTTCATTATTAGAGGACCTATCCCCTGGAAAAATCGAAGAACTTCTTTCAGGCATGAAACAAGAAGAATCAAAAATCGTTCAAAATATCATGAATTATCCCCCTGAAACGGCCGGGCGAATAATGACAAACCGTTTTGTATGGATCCCCCAACATTATACGGTTCGTGAATCAGTTGAAAAACTGAAAATTTTTGCGGAGTTTTCGGAAACGATCAACTATCTTTATGTCATAGATAATGATAAAAAATTAGTAGGTGTTGTCTCATATCGGGATTTAATAATAAATGATGAATCTGAAAAAATTCAAGATATTATGTATAGCCGGGTTATCTCCGTATCTGCTTATGAAGACCAAGAAGAGGTAGCTCGTGTTATTGAGCGATATGATTTTTTAGCAATTCCTGTAGTTGAAAAAAATAATGAGTTATTAGGAATAGTAACCGTTGATGATATTATTGATGTTGTCATTAAGGAAGCGAATGAAGATATTGAAAAATTATCGGCATCCGGTAAAGCTATAGACTTTGACACGAAGGCGCACGTAGCCGCATATCGTCGGCTCCCATGGCTTATTTTACTTTTATTTATCGGATTAGTGTCTGGAACTATTATAAGCGGTTTTGAAGAAACATTGTCCAAAGTTGTTGCACTTGCTTTCTTTATGCCGATGATCGCAGGGATGACTGGAAATACAGGTACTCAATCTTTAGCTGTTGTTGTAAGAGGCCTAATCACTAGTGATACGGATAAAGGAGTCGTTACCAGACTTATTATACGGGAACTGAAAGTTGGATTGATAATAGGTATTACCTGTGGAATATTAATTTCCATCATAGCTTATGTTTGGCAGGGAAATCCCGTTCTGGGATTAGTGGTTGGAAGTTCGTTAGTGATGACCCTAATTATCGGGACTTTAGCTGGGACCATTATTCCTTTGATATTATATAAATTCAACATCGATCCTGCAGTTGCTTCTGGTCCGCTAATTACAACACTAAATGATATACTCTCGTTACTTATTTACTTTGGAATTGCAACAATGTTTATTTCAAAATTGATGTAGACTATCCATTAAACCAAGTTCACATATGTTTGCAAAGTTTTTTCAAGGGCGAACATAGTCTTAATGATTGCGGTACAAATTGTCCACGCTGATGTTTTAAATCGGTGAAAGTGCGGAGCTTGATCATCTGCCAAGCAGGCCAATAAAAATAGTGCATTTCAAGCTGCGGCCTTTTCCCGGTATCCAATCGGGGAAAGGCCGTTAAATTTTTCTAGGAAGCGAACCGTATATTGAAATGAAAAATATGGGACATAATAGGTCGTAGCAAGTTTAGGGTTTTCAGGAAAGGCTACATAAAGAGTGTTGTGGAAGCAATAGCCAATCATATTTTTTGACCTATGAACTTCATCAGTGATACGCTTCTTTTCGAAATTACGTATTCAAAACCAAGGAGGAACAATGATGACACAAACCAAACAACAAATAATCACCCTGGCAAATCGTCCAAAAGGTATGCCTTCGAAAGGGGATTTTAACTTTGTTGAGAGTGAAGTTCCCACACCAAAGGATAATGAAATTTTAGTACGTACACTCTATTTATCTGTCGATCCATACATGCGTGGCAGAATGCAAGATACTAAATCATATATTGCTCCATTTGAATTGAATAAGGTTATCACGGGTGGCGTTGTTGCTGAAGTGGTTGAGTCCAAATCGAATTCCTTTAAACAAGGGGATGTCGTTGTTGGGAATATCGACTGGGCAGAATACACAGTTGTGACCGAAAAGGAAATCCGCGTGATTGATCCCAAGGTGGCTCCGGTCACAACTCATTTAGGGATTCTTGGAATGACCGGTTTAACTGCTTACTTTGGCTTGCTTGATATTGGTAAACCTCAAGAAGGTGAAACTGTAGTGGTTTCAGGAGCGGCTGGAGCAGTTGGTTCAGTAGTCGGACAAATTGCTAAGATTAAAGGTGCGAAGGTTGTTGGCATCGCTGGTTCAGATGAAAAACTTGAGTATTTAACGAAAGAGCTCGGATTTGATGGAGCCGTAAATTATAAAAGTGATAGTTTTGCGGCAGATTTAGCTAATGCTGTTCCCGATGGAGTCGATGTTTATTTCGATAATGTGGGCGGCGAGGTGTCCGATGCTGTTTTCACACTTTTGAATGCGAATGCCCGAATACCATTATGCGGAGCGATTTCCTCGTATAATGCAGAAGGAAAAGATCTAGGACCGCGTCTGCAATCGGCGATGATCAAAACGAGTGCACTAATGAAAGGTTTCACAGTAGGAAATTATGCCTCTAGATTCCAAGAGGGTGCTATGGATTTAGGTAAGTGGCTTCAAGAAGGAAAGCTGAAGTATGAGGAAACGATTATTGAAGGGTTCGAAAACACACCTGATGCATTTTTAGGGTTGTTTAAAGGAACGAACCTCGGTAAACAACTTGTAAAAGTTGCGGAACCTGAATTTGCTCAACTATAAGTTTTATGGAATAAGCTGAGGAAGGTCCTTTGTTGTGATTTTTATGCAGCTTATTATAAAAGCGGCCTTTTTTCGATATTCAATCGGGGAAAGGCCATTTTCCTTTTCATAAAAAGATATAATCCCAGACTGTAGACAAACTCGATGAAAATCGAAGTTTGTCTACAGTTCTTTAAGGGTTTATACAGTCCTCTTCCGAATCTCTGAAATTAGATGCGATACATACGACATTTAAACAGGCTTTTGAAATAAAAAAGAATCCATTTTCTTCTCAATCATTTGATAGCCAAAACGATTCGTAGCAAGGGGCAGTTATTATTGATGGCGTTCTCTGAAAAAAGATAATGACCTTGTAATTGATGAAAGCAGCGAAAGGAACAAAATGCAAACAAATATGGTGAATCTATTAACCGTCTACAGTGCATCCCTTGGTGAGATATTCAAAAACAAGGCTAGATTGGAATCTCTTTGGCCCGTTATATTTTCGATAGAACAGTTGGGCTATTATCTAATGCCAGCTTGCCTGAACGGCCAGTCCTATCAGAGAGAAAGCTCGCTCATTGCTGTATGTATTCAAAACCATGGCGATAGCGGCAGATAAAGGTCGATCACATACTAATAAAGAAGTGCCTGAAATTGAAGGATATTCAAAAATCCGCCAGGAAATTTTGGACCTTCAAGAAGCGTTTCAGTTTTGCGGAGAAGCAACTGGCTAATCAATCTATTGATTCTAATAAGGGAGTTCATATTTGACTCCCATTCATTTTTTGGGTAATTTCATCGCCTCTGTTAATAGGGTGAAATTGGCAGGATTATAGAAAAGTCTGTAAAAATGCCGGTTTTCATTATAAAATGTACTTACAAACAGAAAGGTGATGAACCATGTCAAACGTTGCTAAATTTCGTGATTTTTTAACTAGTGAGAAAATCTATATGAATGAGTTGAATGAAGATGGCACCACCTTTTTTAGAGCTGAACAAAAGTTAAAGGACGGGTGGAAGGTCCTTTTAGTATTTGCTTTCAATCAAGATGAAAATGTAGCGGACTTATTTTGCTTTAATGTCGCCGAATTGAAGAACCCTGAAAAGAAACAGGATGTACATACACTGCTGAATGAATATAATGCTAATTTTAGGTATTCCAAGCTGTATGAGGAAAATGGGACCATTTCCATTCGGTATTCATACTCCATTGAGGGGGATATCGTACCGGATCTGGCGTTCAGGAAGTTAATCATGCTGCTTGAAACGGCACAGCAGGTTTATCCGCGGTTAATGGAAGTCATTTGGTCTTAAATCAGCATATGGGATGAAAAGTTCTCTGAATCAGGGGACTTTTTAACATTTTTACTAGAGTAAATGAATCTATTAACTTTACAATAGGCTAATTATTAATTTTTTTTAAAAGAACTATTGCAATTTCTCACATTAAACTATATAATTAATTTTGTTGATTGGTAATTCGACAAACTTCTACAAGAATATGCGGGTGTAGTTTAGTGGTAAAACCTCAGCCTTCCAAGCTGATGATGAGGGTTCGATTCCCTTCACCCGCTCCAATACATACTCATAACGTAGGGTTTCGTTACCTGGAGAACGAAGCTTTGCGTTTAAATATTATTACAAGAATTCTACTGTTTACAGTGGGATTTTTTTATTGTCCAAATTGCCTGCATTTTATTGAAGCGGTAATACCGTATATCATACCAAAAACCGGAGTTTTCTATTTTTTGATTATCCTCCATCCGAAAGAGTGGGGATTTCGATGCAGCACAAACTTGTTCAATGTGATTAACTGCGTTAGTAGAATCAGTTTGAATGAGTGTGTGCTTTTTTTTTGTCCAAACTGGCAAGTTGTGTAGTTGAAGTCTGTTTAGCGACTGTTAATGGGGAAGAGCAAGGCGTGCCAGGCTATATAATCATTGTTATGGTTGCAGTTTGGCGACAAAAAGGGATTGGGAGTCCGAATAGTGAGGTGTAGGTCGAAAAAAAGTGCTCCGGCTGAAATCAGCTGAAACGTTTTTCTGGGAAAAAATTGTAGAATGGACTCATCCCGAACCAAGTTTAGGACTAGGTGATCCTTGATGTTTTTTACTGTAATCCTTAATGGATGGAAGAAATTTACGACACTCCTGCCGAATAACTGGCTAGCCGAGACCCCACAGGCGCTTGCGCCGAGGAGGCTTGGCAGACAGTCGGCGGAAAGGGAGCGGATTTCTGAAATAAGCAACTTTTATTAATTTTATTAATTTGACTACAGTCTGTAACCAGTTCGCTTCTTATAATAGAAACAAATCAAAGTGATTATAAATATTATTTGTCATGTGCACTTACCCAAGCTTGTAGTATTGATAAAGAGAGTTGAATATCCTTCATGCTCTTAAATTCCAGGAATCATTTTATCGCCTTTTTTCAGGGGATGGATCGATCGGTTGAATAAAAGGATACCAGCGCACTTTTTTTATTAATTGGAAAAATCATAAAAAGACCCCTTCCGATTGTGGAAAGGATTTATTTCCGTTCAACTTTAATTATCCTTCTACAATCGAGTAAGTCCCTTCACCACCGTGGATTTCAAGGAACATGTCCATCAGGGATTTCGTTAACTGATCTGCTTCCGTGATTGGAGTATTGGGTTGTAAATAAATGATTTGGATGGCTTTTTTCGTTTCTTCGGTGACTTTCGTGCGTTCTGAATCAACGTAAGGACTTCCGAATGCACCATCATGATCGGCTGATGTAATCATATTTTCCATGGAATTCAAGCGGCCGTTTAAACCGTCATAACCATCTGACCCCTCGCCGATCTTAATCGAGATGTCTCCTGATAATTTTTCCGCATCATAAATGCCGATCGGAACTTCATATAATAGCGAGAAGAAGTTATTCAAATCGATGGCTGAATGGATAGGTGTCAAGTAATTCTGTTTTTTTACGCGGCGGTAAAGGGCTTCCACGGAGGGGCGATACCGTGACGGGTTTGTTCCTGCAGCCTTGAAAATCTCCCGCCACACTTTAATGCCGGAAAAGTCGGTCAATTCCTTTTCTTCAAGGTCGAAGAAAAGAGCTTCCTGAAATAGTTGAAGTCTTCCTTTCACCATTTGCGGGGAGGGACCTACTTCGATGTTTTCGTATGTAATGATCCCAACTTTGAATTCAGGGATTTTACTGCTAAGATTAGCTGATACGGTAATTTCCAACCGTTTCACCTCCAAAAATGATTGCAATTAGTTTATCATAGATAGCAATGGTTTGAAATGGATTCAAGCTTCAATGGGAATACTGAATGAACGTAGGTGATAAATATGGATATGAACTTATTCAAGCAAGAAGTGATTTTATATAGTAAGGAAATCGGCATCGATAAAATCGGCTTTACAACGGCTACGGCTTTTACCGAATTGAAAGGGCGGCTGATACGTCAACAGGAACTGGATTATCAGTCAGGGTTTGAAGAAGCCGATATAGAAAAAAGGGTAAGGCCTGAATTGATATTCGATAAACCGCAATCCATCATTTCGATTGCGCTTGCTTATCCTTCGAAATTGAAGGATGCTCCGCAAAGTAAAAAAAGTGAGCGCCGCGGGATCTTTTGCCGGGCTTCTTGGGGAACGGATTATCATACCGTTCTTCGTAATAAATTGCAGCTGCTTGAGGATTTTATTAAAGATAAAGTACCAGGGGCAGTGACGAAATCCATGGTTGATACGGGCGAATTATCAGATAGGGCAGTGGCTGAGCGTGCAGGAATTGGCTGGAGTGCAAAAAACAGTATGATCATCACTCCGGAATTCGGGTCTTATGTATATTTGGGAGACATGATTACCAACCTGCCATTTGAACCGGATCAACCCATGGAAGATCAATGCGGGACATGCAATAAATGTGTCGATGTTTGCCCGACTGGTGCGCTCGTTCAAGGCGGGCAGCTAAATTCCAAGCGTTGCATTGCGTTCTTAACGCAGACAAAAGGTTTCCTTCCGGATGAGTTCAGGACGAAAATAGGTAATCGTTTGTATGGGTGTGATACATGTCAGACCGTTTGTCCGAAAAACAAAGGAATGGATTTTCATTTTCATGAAGAAATGGAACCCGACCCCGAGCTGGCGAAACCGCTGTTGAAACCCCTGCTTACGATTTCAAATCGGGACTTCAAAGAAACATACGGCCATGTATCTGGCTCTTGGCGCGGTAAAAAACCAATCCAACGAAATGCCATTTTAGCATTGGCCCACTTCAAAGATGAAACGGCATTGCCCCAATTGATCCAGGTCATGAGGGATGATCCGCGACCCGTCATCCGGGGGACGGCGGCCTGGGCAGTTGGGAAAATTGGCCGGGAGCAGGCCGTTCCCATTCTGGAAGAAGCACGAATGAAGGAAACGGATGAAGAGGTACTGGCGGAAATTGAGAAAGGACTGCAGTTTACCTTGGAAACAAAATGATAACTAAAATGCAGCCGCCTCGTAAATATAAACGGGGCGGCTTTTTTGCTTAAGATATTCCGGTACCTTTAAGGAAAACCTTTAAAAAAAGTTTCATTATAGTTATAGGATTGAAACTCCCGATTTATGAAGTTGTGTTTTTGTCCATGCCCTTATACATACACATTAGCATAGATGGTAAGAAGGAGGGCATGAACTTGAGGGAACAATTGCAACGCCTTTTACAAGAAAGAGTGGAGTTTTATACTTCCGATGATCTGGATCGGGGTGAAAGGAAGTTACATTTGAAGAAGGAAATGATGAGGAACCGTGCTGCGGAAATTGTTCGGGTGAATGCTGCAGGCAAGGTACATTCGAAGAGAAAGGAAGACAGTGATACAGTTCTGACATATCATGTGCACCTGCAATATTTATTGAAACAGGAGGATTCATTTTATATAGAAGAAGAAATGGAAGAAAGGGAGGCTCGGTTTCGAAATGGGTATATAGTGGATGAACGTGAGCTGTTTCCCAGCTTTGAAACCGAAGAGGCAGCGCCAAAATGTGATCCAGGCGCAAATCGTCTCGCATATAAGTATGATCGAATGAAGGCCGTCCAATATGCCGAGCGTTGGTGGAATGAATTCAATCCGGCTTATTATAAATTCACTGATGATTGTACGAATTACATTTCACAATGTTTACATGCGGGAGGAATACCGATGTGGGGGGCGCCAAACAAAAATAAGGGCTGGTGGATAAGAGGGAAAAGCTGGAGTTACACATGGACGACGGCCCATTCTTTATATCATCTGCTTAAAGCCGGGAATGCCATCAGGACAAAGCAGGTGGAGTCGGCCAAGGAATTGAATTTGGGTGATATCCTCTGCATAGATTTCGAAGGGAACGGACGGTTTGATCATAACTTGATCGTAACGGCGAAGGATCAGGAAGGGATGCCGCTTGTGAATGCCCATACGATGAACAGCCGTCACCGATATTGGACGTATGAGGATTCAACCAGGTATACACCGAACATCGTTTATAAATTTTTTGTGATTTTGGATGGAGGGTGATTGGTTTTTAGTCTTTTTTGTTTAATGCTATAATTAAGGTGAAGTTCAAACTAGAGGTGAAAATGAAGTGTCAATACATGTAGTTTTATATCAACCACAGATTCCAGCAAATACAGGAAATATCGCAAGAACGTGTGCAGGGACGGATACGTCTTTACATCTCATTCGCCCGCTCGGTTTCTCAACGGATGACAAACAGCTCAAACGGGCCGGGCTCGATTACTGGGAGAATGTAAAGATCCATTATTATGATTCGTTAGAAGAGTTTTATGAAAGAAATGCCGGCGGTGAATTTTATTACTTAACGAAATTCGGAGAGCAGCCGCATTCCAGCTTCGATTACAGTGATCAAGACAGTGAGATATACTTTATTTTTGGCCGTGAAACGACGGGTCTTCCGAAAGAGCTGATCCAAGAAAATATGGATCGGTGCCTGCGGATTCCAATGACGGATAAAGTACGTTCCCTTAATCTGTCGAACACGGCTGCCATCTTGGTTTATGAAGCACTGAGACAGCAAAATTACCGTGAATTGGATTTGAAAACAAAAGGTTGAGTTTCATCGATGTCATACTGTCATCGGGGGCATTTCAGCCCCGATGATGGATCCTTTACTTTACATATTCTTTAGGGGTGGGTTCATTGAATAATATTATTGAGAAGATTTTAGATCATCGTTCCATTCGTTCTTTTGAGGACAGGTTATTGTCTGAGGAGCAAATCAATACGATTGTGGAATGTGCCCAAGCGGCATCGACTTCCAGTTATATTCAAGCGTATTCAATCATAGGGGTAACCGATCCGGAAAAGAAAGCCAAGCTTGCTGAACTTGCCGGACCACAATCTTATGTAGAGAAGAATGGGCATCTATTCGTCTTTTGCGCCGATTTATATCGTCAGGATATGGTTTCCGAAATGGAAAACACGGACCTTTCCGAATCGATTGAAAGTACGGAGAAATTCATGGTTGCCTGTATTGACGCTGCTCTCGCGGCTCAAAATGCAGCATTGGCAGCAGAATCGATGGATCTTGGCATTTGCTATATAGGCGGGATCCGCAATAATCTCCCGGAAGTGTCAGCGATTTTGAATATACCGCATCGCGTTATACCATTATTCGCTCTAGTGGTCGGATATCCGAAAAACCGGTCGGATAAAAAGCCGCGTTTGCCGCTTTCCAATATCTATCATGAAAATGGATATCAGGAGGATAAGCAACAGTTCATCGGACAACTTGAAGAGTATAACGAAACGATTTCCAGTTATTATGAGCGACGGACTAAAGGTAAACGAAAAGACACCTGGACCGAGCAAATGGCTGGAATGCTTGGTAAGAAAAGCAGGTTGTACATGAAAGATTACGTTGAGAAACAAGGATTTAAGAAACATTGATGAAATGCCCTATTAGGAATAATATTCTTGCCTTCCCATAAAGGACATCTTTCAAAGTCCTGAGTAAGGGCCAAGCAGTAAAGATCCCGGAAATGTTTCCGGGATCTTTACTGCATTCATTTGTCAGTAGGTATATACAGTTCGGCTCAAAAAATCCTGGCAGAATTTCTTCTTATATCCCCATGAAATTACCATTGACAATATATTTAGATAGAATTATAGTAATTAAGTAATAGATAATGATAATCATTTTCATTTGAGTTTTTACTTACCTATTTTTTAAGTAAATGGAGGTTAAAAAATGGTTCGCCTATATACAGAGAATTTAAATATTGGTTATGGTGAACGTTTAATTGTAAAAGATCTCAGTGTGGAAATTCCAGATAAAAAAATCACAACGATCATCGGTTCAAATGGATGTGGAAAATCCACACTTTTGAAAGCGATCACCAGGATCATTCCAAATCAATCAGGTACGGTTGTTTTAGATGGGGTGAATATCTCAAAAGAAAGCACTAAGATCCTTGCAAGAAAAATGGCCATACTTCCGCAGACACCCGAGAGTGCAAGCGGGTTGACAGTTGGGGAGCTCGTATCATATGGGCGTTTTCCCTATCAAAAAGGTTTTGGGCGCCTGACCCAAAAAGACTATGATGTGATTGATTGGGCACTTGAAGTGACCGGCACGAAAGACTTCAAGTTCCGTCCGGTGGATGCTCTTTCAGGAGGTCAGCGCCAGCGTGTTTGGATTGCCATGGCCCTTGCCCAGGAAACGGAAATCATCTTCCTTGATGAGCCGACCACCTATTTGGATATGGCGCATCAACTGGAAGTTCTAGAATTATTACAGAGGCTGAATGTAGAACAGGGACGTACAATTGTCATGGTTCTTCATGATTTAAACCAAGCTGCTCGCTTTGCCGACTATATCATTGCCTTAAAGGACGGGGAAATAGTCAAAGCGGGGGATTGTGAAGAAGTCATCACACATGAAGTGCTTAAGGAAGTATTCCATATTGATGCGGTAATCGGACGAGATCAACGAACGAACAAACCAATGTGCAGCACATACAATTTATTAAAAGGAGATTTGACAACAAATGAAAAAGATTATGATCCCGTTTATACTGCTGTTAGTGTTAATTATTAGTGCTTGTGGTAACGAGTCAACCGAAAAAGAAAAAAGCTCAGCTTCAAAAAAGGAAAAATCAGGTACCATCACCTATCAATCTGAAAATGGTCCTGTTGAAGTTCCGGCAGATCCTCAGCGTGTTTTAGTACTATCTACTTTCGCGGGTAACGTAATGGCTTTAGATGTTAACCTTGTAGGTGTCGATTCCTGGTCTAAAATGAACCCTAACTTTAAAGAATTAAAAGATGTCGAAGAAGTGACGGACGAAAACCTTGAAAAGATCATCGAGTTGGATCCGGATTTAATCATTGGTTTATCCACGATTAAAAATGTTGATAAATTAAGTGAAATTGCTCCAACAGTAACGTATACATACGGAAAAGTGGACTATTTAACACAGCACGTAGAAATTGGTAAGCTTTTGAATAAAGAAAAAGAAGCCCAAGCTTGGGTGGATGATTTCAAAAAACGGGCAAAAGCAACCGGTGAAGATATTAAAGCCAAAATCGGTGAAGATACAACCGTTTCCGTATTCGAAAAGTTTGACAAACAGTTCTATGTATTTGGCGATAATTGGGGTCGTGGAACGGAAATCCTTTATCAAGAAATGAAGTTGGCCATGCCTGAAAAAGTAAAAGAAGTGGCGTTGAAAGATGGTTACTTTGCTTTATCCTTAGAAGTCCTGGCAGACTATGCCGGTGATTATGTAATTTTGAGTAATAATAAAGACGAGGACAGTTCATTCCAACAAACAGATACGTATAAAAACATTCCTGCTGTTAAAAACAATAAACTATTTGAAGTAAATGCGAAAGAATTCTTCTTCAATGACCCAATAACATTAGATTACCAATTAGACTTCTTTTCCAAGAGTTTTCTTGGAAAATAATAAAGCGAGGGAGAGGGATTCCAATTCCTCTCCTTTTATTCTATAAAAAAGAGATGAGAGAGACAGATGACTAATGAAAATCAACGTTTCATCCCATTTATATATAAACTGATCATAGGGATTGCTGCATTCATAGGCATGTTCATTATTTCAATGGCATTTGGTGCGGCTGATGTTACCGTAAAAGATGTCTGGCAAGCACTGACATCAAATGCTGCCGGTGAAAAGATTTCAATCATTAGGGAAATCCGATTCCCTCGTGAAGTGGGGGCGATTTTTGTTGGTGCAGCGCTTGCCGTTTCTGGTGCCATCATGCAGGGAATGACTAGGAATCCACTTGCTGATCCGGGGTTACTTGGATTGACGGCAGGAGCCAATGCAGGTCTCGCCATTACTTTGGCCTTTATTCCGAATGCTAATAATTTAGGGATCATGATTGCGTGTTTTATAGGTTCCGCTGTGGGGGCAACCATGGTTTTCGGGATCGGTGCGATGAAAAAGGGAGGATTTTCTCCTTTACGGATCGTATTGGCTGGTGCTGCAGTCTCTGCATTCCTATTTGCCGTTTCGCAAGGGGTCGGCATTTATTTCAAAGTATCAAAAGATGTATCGATGTGGACTGCTGGCGGGAATATCGGAACATCATGGGGGCAGCTTCGTGTAATTGTCCCGTTCATATTAATTGGCATCCTGATCTCCCTTATCTTTTCCAGACAGCTCACCATACTTAGCTTAAGTGAAGAGGTGGCGGTAGGATTAGGTCAAAAGACAACACAAATAAAAGCGGTTCTCTTTGTAGTCATCATTCTCCTAGCCGGCGCTGCCGTTGCGCTTGTTGGGAATATGGTATTCATCGGGTTGATGGTCCCCCATATTGTTCGGGCTATCGTGGGTACGGATTATCGTTTCATCCTGCCTATGTCCGCGATTTTGGGAGCCACTTTCATGCTACTTGCCGATACGATCGGCCGTACCATCAATTCACCATATGAAACACCTGTAGTAGCGGTTGTTGCGATGATAGGTTTACCTTTCTTCCTCCTAATCGTGCGTAAAGGAGGTAAAGCATTTTCATGATCCAGTCAGCTTTAGTCAAAAAACAGCGATGGATATTAGGTGCATTATCCGCACTCATTATCATTACGATCATTATTGGAACGTGTTCGGGATATTCGAATCTTTCTTTAGGGCGACTGATTCCAACGCTTTTCGGGCAAGGGACGTTTAAAGAGGAATTCATATTATTTTCCGTCCGATTGCCACGAATCATCATTACCCTTTTAGCAGGCATGGCCCTTGCACTATCGGGAGCCATTCTACAGGGAATCACACGTAATGATTTAGCCGATCCCGGAATCATCGGAATCAACTCAGGAGCAGGTGTTGCCATTGCCGCTTTCTTTCTGTTTTCCCCAATTGATGCAGGTTCGTTTGTTTATATGATCCCGCTTGTCGGTTTTATAGGGGCGTTATTGACGGCCTGTATAATATATATCCTCTCATTTAAGAGAAGGAGTGGCCTTGAACCCGTTCGGTTAGTGTTGATTGGGGTTGGTTTTTCAATGGCACTTTCAGGCCTGATGATTGTCCTCATTTCATCAGCGGAACGAGCAAAAGTCGATTTCATCGCAAAATGGTTGGCGGGAAATATATGGGGCACGGATTGGCCCTTCATTTGGGCAGTTCTTCCATGGTTAATCATCCTCATCCCATTCACTTTATATAAAGCAAATCGTTTGAATCTGCTTGGTTTAAGTGAACCGGTCGCAATCGGGGTCGGTGTATCGATTGAAAAAGAGCGGATCGTATTGCTAATCACAGCTGTAGCACTGGCCGCGGCTGCCGTTTCTGTTACAGGCGGAATTGCATTCATTGGACTCATGTCCCCGCATATAGCTAAATCTATGGTAGGACCTCGAAATCAACTATTCATTCCGGTTGCCATTTTAATCGGTGGATGGCTATTGTTACTTGCCGATACGATAGGCCGTAATATAGTTGAACCCGAGGGGATTCCTGCAGGTATCATAGTTGCATTGATCGGTGCACCTTATTTCATGTATTTATTGTTGAAAAAATAAGATATTGTTAAAATCCCTTGAAATCATTCAGGGGATTTTATGTTTTTTGGTTCTTCCGTAATTTTTTGTTTTAAATCATGTATTATCTATATCTATTTATTTCATCAGGATTCAATCGTTTTGCTTCGAAATAAAATACTTGAATAAACTTTTTTGTATTTACCCGGGTAGGTGTAAGAACTATTTTTGAATCATTTTGCAGTTCTTTCATCTTTTGGCGAACGACTGTGAAATCAAAAAATTTAGAAGCGTAATTTTCAAACTTCGGATTCGAAAAATCCGTTAAACCGAGCGAAGCAAAATGATTTAACGAATGGTTAATCGTTCTGCGTATTCTCTGTTCGGCAGCTTTTATTTCCCGATTGATATCAACCGGCAAAGCTGATGTTCCGAGCTTTTTTTTGGTGATTTCTACAAAGATCTCTTTAAGGGTAGGGAAATGCTGTCCAAAAGTAAAAGTCTGTTCATACATAAATAAATATTGAAGCATTTCGATTAAATCTTTTGCCCCATTTTCTCCCACGATCCCTAATTCCGATAAAAGGAATTCGCCCACCTCCCTTATACTTTTTTCATTAAAATTATTTGATTTATCAACAACTTTTGGCTGCTCAAAATTCAATACACTATTTAAAGAGGCTTGGATATTAGTGATCGATCTTTCTAAATGAATGCGTTCCATAACTTTTCGAATGACTGTTAATATTTCAATACGATTGATTGGTTTAGTAATATAATAATCGATTCCGAGCGAGTATGCCTCACCAATCAACTCCTTGGATTCAACCTGCGAAATCATTATTATTTTCCCGTTAAATGTACTTTTTATATGACGAAGTGTCTCAATGCCATCCCGGATGGGCATTAATAAATCAATAAATAATATATCAATTTGTTTTAAATTCAAAATATGTCCTTCTAATAGACTGCCATCTTCCGCTTCCTCCACCACTTCTCCTAAATCTTCGTTCTCTATAATTTGGCTTAGGTTTGAACGTATGGCACAATCATCATCTGTTATAAAAAAACGCATGGAATCACCCTTTCTGAATCAACTTCTGGATTGGTAACTTTATTGAAAAAACAGCGCCATTAAAACTATTCTCAAACAGGATATCCCCCCCCAGTTCTTTCACGACTTCTTTAACATATGAGAGTCCAATCCCTGTTGAAGGTGTCCCGAACTGATCATATTTTGATGTGAATCCAGGTTTGAATATGACAGTCTGATATTTTTGAGGAATTCCAGGCCCAGTATCAGCAACTTTAAATTCTACATTGTCGCTAATTTCACACAAACTTAAACGGACGATTCCCTTTTCTTTAATTGCTTCCACTGCATTAGCGACTAAATTATTGAAAAGAGATAACACGGTATATACATGATAAGGTGAATCGTTATTTCCATCTAATGAGTATTCAAATTGAATATCCTTTCCTAATGATAAGGCATATTTTTCATTAATTCGGATAATTAAATGAAAAAGTTCAGCAGCATTCATATAATCTTTAAAACTCTCATTGGAGATCAATTTGGAGAGACCAGCAAAAATTCGTTGATTATCTTTCTTGACTTCATGCATTTCACCCGCGATGCGCAATGCTTTTTGACTATATGGCTCTGTAAGATCATGAAGTTGCTTTTCCCGTTTTTCCAGTGCTTTTAATTCGCGATACAAATCATACGATTTCTTTGTAATATTCTCTGCATTTTTTAATGTTTTTTTTAAATGAATCGTTTCCTCGTATAAATTGGAAATGAGCATCAGCATATGTTCATTTTGTTTTCTGATTTGCCTCTCCCTTGATTGTGCTTCATAAAGTTTCATCATATTAAAAAAGCTCAAAACGATAAAACTGTGGCCGAATGCGATCACGATCATCTCATTTAGTGAACCAAACGTAATCGTTGTTTCTAATACAATATATTGAAAGATTAATTCTACGGAGTCGGACAATATTTCAATAATGAGACCAATAAATCCAATAATCAAAGATCTGTTTTGAAAGCGGTTGATTTTCGCAAAATAAAATAGAACGGAATAGGTAAAATAAAAGAAAAAGCTAGGATAATGAGCGTGAAAAGCGGAAATCCAGGAGAAATTATCCTGCATGAAAAAGTCGATTAGAATGCGAAATACCACAACCATTGTTCCTGTCAAGATGCCCGAAAATATGGAAGGTGTTTTTTGTAATAATAGTAAAAAGAAGAAAAATGCAGGCACACCAAAACTTACTCGAAACGTTTCATTGAAAGGATAAAAACTCAATTCGCCTGCTAATGGCACAGTTAACAACATTAAAGCAAGGACATAGACCTCTTTTTTCATTAACGTACTGAGATACAAGTCGTCACCTCCTAATTTGTTTAAAAAATCAGTATACAGTTTCATCGGCTTCAATACAACGCTTACTTTGTTCCTGAATAGAACGGCTTATAATCAATTATGGCAAAACCAATCTGTTTTTCTATCCACAAAAAATGGTAACGGGACATGTGAGATGATTACGTTTTTTAGTGGATTTTTATTTTTTAGATTTTGTAGGTTTTCGTATGATTATGTAGTTCCCGATTTAAGATTAACGGTAGATAGAAATTTTTGAAAGCGCTTAACAATTTTTAGAATATTCATTATTTTTTCATCGAATCTATTACATGTAAGCTTGATGGCATTCGGTAAAACGTTCATATAGAAAATATAATGATACAACAACTGAAGAGGTGGAAGAATGTGATTGAAGAATTGTCGAAAGAGTATGACATTCACGTTAATAGTCAAAGAAAATCCGACTTAGATGAATGGGTAGCACATTACAGATCCTTTGCTATTGAAGGACAAACCGCTAATTATATACCGGCATTGAGAAATGCACATTTATCGCAATTGGGCATTACCATACTGGAGCCGGGTGGAACTATGATCAAGTCAGGGGATTGGGAAGTTCCTTTCACGCTGCAAAGTATTTCAAAAGTGCTTAGCTTTATAGCTGCATGTTTGGGTCGCGGCATTTCTTATGTGTTAGATAGGGTCGATGTGGAACCGACTGGGGATGCTTTCAATTCAATTATTCGTTTAGAAATGCATAAGCCGGGAAAGCCGTTTAATCCTATGATAAATGCTGGGGCGATTACCGTAGCTTCGCTTCTCCCAGGGGATTCTTCACAAAAGAAATTGGGATTTCTCTATGAGCTATTTGAAAATTTGTTAGGGAAGCGCCCGACAATCAATGAGGAAGTGTATCAATCCGAGTGGCAAACCTCTCATAGAAATAGAGCTTTAGCTCACTATTTAAAAGAGACGAATTATTTGGAATCGGAAGTAGAGGAAGCTTTAGAGGTTTACCTCATGCAATGTTCCATAGAAGTAACCACAGAAGACATAGCCCTGCTTGGACTGATTCTTGCTCAAGATGGTTACCACCCCGTTCGTAAAGAACAAGTAATCCCTAAAAAATTGGCTAAGCTGGCCAAAGCATTAATGCTTACTTGCGGTATGTACAATGCTTCGGGGAAATTTGCGGCTTTTATTGGGGTGCCGGCCAAAAGTGGAGTATCTGGCGGGATTATGGCACTAGTTCCTCCAAGTGCCAGAAGCGGAATGCCTTTTCAAGATGGATGTGGCATTGGTATTTATGGACCATCCATCGATGAATATGGGAATAGCGTAGCAGGTAGTTTGTTATTGAAACAAATGGCACAAGAATGGGATTTAAGCATTTTCTGAAATGCAGAAAAATTTGGTTCCGGTGTAATTAATAGAAGAAATAAGGGGACATCCTTAAGATTTCCTCATCAATTTCCAAACTTTTACAAGAGGTGATGTAAATGCAGCAATTACTTTAAGATGTAATTGGACGCACTAGCACAAATCATTAATCCAGTTACTTTTAAACGTAAGGAATAATTTTGGAAAGCATGGTGAAAAATATATGAATAATATGCAGCGAAAGATGGGAACATTTTCGTTAATGATGGTAGGACTCGGGTCAATTATTGGCTCAGGTTGGTTATTCGGAGCTTGGAGAGCGGCACAGATTGCAGGACCCGCTGCCATTATCTCTTGGATTATCGGGATGGTTGTTATTTTATTTATCGCACTATCTTACAGTGAATTAGGGTCTATGTTTCCTGAAGCTGGGGGAATGGTAAAATACACGCAGTACTCTCATGGTTCTTTTTTAGGGTTTATTGCAGGCTGGGCAAACTGGATTGCAATCGTTTCCGTAATTCCAGTTGAAGCGATTGCTTCTGTTCAATATATGAGCTCATGGCCATGGGAATGGGCACAGTGGACACATGGTTTAGTAGAAAATGGAAGTCTTACTGGGGGAGGCTTGGCCATTGCCTCTGTATTGCTGATCGTCTACTTTTTATTAAATTACTGGACAGTCAGTTTGTTTTCGAAAGCTAATTCATTTATTACAGTCTTTAAGGTTATTATTCCTGGACTTACGATTGGATCACTTTTATTTGCCGGGTTTCATGCATCCAATTTTACATCTGCAGGAAGTATCGCTCCTAATGGTTGGGCAAGTGTACTTACTGCTGTAGCCACTTCTGGTATCATCTTTGCATTTAACGGTTTTCAAAGTCCAATTAATATGGCAGGTGAGGCAAAGAATCCTGGACGTTCGATCCCAATTGCAGTCATTGGCTCCATTTTAATTGCAACGGTCATCTACGTTTTATTACAGGTTGCGTTTATTGGAGCCGTTGATCCGTCCATGATTGTGAATGGATGGCAACATTTGAATTTCAATTCACCGTTTGCTGACTTAGCAATTGTTTTAGGCATAAACTGGTTGGTTATTTTACTATACGTAGATGCTTTTATTTCTCCTTCCGGGACAGGAATAACATACACGGCGACAACGTCACGAATGCTTTATGGAATGGAAAAGAATAAATATTTACCAAGCGTGTTTGGAAAACTGCATCCTCTTTATGGTATCCCGCGTCAAGCCATGTTTTTTAATCTAGGCGTATCTTTCTTATTTTTATTCATGTTTAGAGGCTGGGGCGTATTGGCAGAGGTTATTTCAGTTGCGACTTTAGTCTCTTATATTACAGGTCCAGTTACTGTTATGACATTAAGACGCACAGGTCAGAACTTGTACAGACCATTACGTTTAAAAGGATTAAGCATCATTGCACCACTGGGCTTTGTTTTTGCTTCATTGGTTCTATATTGGGCAAGATGGCCGCTGACAGGTCAAGTATTATTTATCATTATGGCTGGTCTTCCCGTTTATTTCTATTATCAATCAAAAATAAAATGGAAGGGATTCCGTCAAAACTTTTCAGCAGGGCTTTGGATGGTTGTTTACTTACTCTGTATGATGACCATTTCATACTTAGGCAGTGAAAAGTTTGGTGGACTAAACATAATCCCATTTGGTTTGGATATGGTCATCATTACATGTTTATCACTAATGTTTTATAGTTGGGCAATAAAGAGTGGTTTCCAAACGGAATATTTGGAACAAGGACAAAAAGTAAATGATGACTTGAGATCGATGGAGAACAACGTTGCATCTCAAACTGATAAAAAGAACGCTGTATAAATGATGAAGCCACTTCATTGATTGGCTTGCTCCAATAAGCTATTACGTTGAATGACTTCGAAAGTGCTTCTTTCCATTTATATTGATGAGGACGTAAAAAAGGGGACGGCAAATTTAATTTGCTGTCCCCCTTTTTGGAATTTAAGGAAAGGCTGTTATTTTTTATTTTACACCTGGTTTATCGTCATACCCGGCAGTGAAGATAGCGGCTATAAATGTAATAGCAACTCCAATGATAATAACTGTGCCCATGCTGTGACCTCCCTTTACCCATATTGTCCCACTTAAGTATAGGCTTAGTATACCCTAATTTTTAGCAGGAGTGCACACAAATTTTCTTGTCAGCATATTTGTCATCAATTCTTCAATGATTAAGCCTTTTTCGATACATGGAGAGTCAAAGGGGATTCGAAACAATGCCCGGCCACTTTTTAAAGTCTGACATGTTTGTCAGATTTGGAGCATAGATTTAAGTATTCTCTGAAAGTGACAGGGGGAGGTTCCTTAATGGATATTTTAAAGAAAATCGAAAAATTTAGAGAAGATGAACAGAAGCTGAAGTGGGAAGGCACCTTCGCAGAGTACTTAGAAATATTGAAAGAAAAGCCTTTAGTTGCTCAATCTGCTCATTCACGTGTATACAACATGATCAGAGATGCAGGGATAGAGGAAGTAAATGGGACAAAGAAATACAATTTTTTCAGCGGTCAGCTGTTTGGCCTTGAAGATTCACTGGAAAGGCTCATCGAGGAATATTTCCATCCGGCGGCAAAGCGGCTCGATGTCCGTAAGAGGATATTGCTTCTCATGGGTCCGGTGTCAGGTGGGAAGTCCACACTCGTTTCTTTACTGAAGCGTGGACTTGAAAAGTATTCGTTAAAAGACTCTGGTGCGATTTATGCAATAAAAGGATGCCCGATGCATGAAGATCCACTGCATCTCATTCCGCAGTATTTACGGGATGATTTTTATGAAGAATATGGCATCCGGATTGAAGGAAACCTATCGCCGCTAAATGTAATGAGGTTAGAACAGGAGTATGGAAGCAGGATTGAAGATGTGATGGTAGAGCGTATTTTCCTTTCGGAGGATAAGCGTGTTGGAATTGGAACATTCAGTCCTTCTGACCCTAAGTCACAGGATATTGCTGATTTGACGGGCAGCATCGATTTTTCGACCATTGCCGAATACGGATCTGAATCAGATCCGCGTGCCTATCGCTTTGATGGCGAGCTGAACAAGGCGAACCGCGGGATGATGGAGTTCCAGGAGATGCTGAAATGTGATGAGAAATTCTTATGGCATTTGCTATCATTGACACAAGAGGGGAATTTTAAAGCAGGCCGTTTTGCATTGATCAGTGCAGATGAACTCATTGTGGCTCATACGAATGAAACGGAGTATAAAGCGTTCATTTCCAACAAGAAAAATGAAGCATTGCATTCCCGTATCATTGTCATGCCTATTCCATATAATCTGAAGGTTACCGAGGAAGAAAAGATTTATGAAAAAATGATCCGTGAAAGTGATGTCTCGGATGTTCATATAGCCCCGCATACATTAAGGGTGGCGGCAATCTTCAGCATCATGACCCGCCTGAAGGATCCCAAAAAGGGCGATATCGATTTAGTGAAAAAGATGAGGCTTTATGATGGGGAAAATGTCGAAGGGTTTAATTCCGCAGACATCAATGAATTGAAAAAAGAATATCAGGACGAAGGCATGAGCGGAATCGATCCGCGTTACGTGATTAACCGAATTTCCTCTACGATCATTCGTAAGGAAAATCCGTCCATTAATGCATTGGATGTACTTATGTCATTAAAAGCAGGACTTGACCAGCATCCGTCCATTACGAACGAACTTCGGGAGAGGTATTTGAATTTCATTTCACTGGCACGTAAAGAGTACGATGCCATTGCAAAAAATGAAGTGCAAAAGGCATTTGTTTATTCATATGAAGAGTCGGCGAAGATCCTCATGGATAATTATCTGGATAATGTCGAAGCATACTGCAATAAATCAAGGCTGCGCGATCCATTGACTGGGGAAGAAATCAACCCTGATGAAAAATTGATGCGGTCGATAGAAGAGCAAATTGGAATTTCCGAGAATGCAAAAAAAGCATTCCGCGAAGAAATATTGATTCGCATTTCTGCATATGCGCGTAAAGGTAAGCGATTCGATTATAATTCCCATGATCGTTTACGGGAAGCAATCCAGAAAAAGCTATTCGCGGATTTGAAGGATGTCGTTAAGATCACTACTTCAACGAAGACACCAGACGAAAGGCAACTGAAGAAAGTGAACGAGGTCATCACGAGACTTATCGATGAGCACGGATATAATTCGACTTCAGCCAATGATTTGCTGCGCTATGTGGGCAGCTTGTTAAATCGGTAATCCATACTTTTTGGCCCCTGCCCCCGATCGGGCGGGGGTTTATATCCTTTTACGGAAGGTGGAATGCTTGAAAAGTGGATTAGAGGAAATCCAATCAATACCCTTTAACTTCTGAATTTCCATTGAAATCAGGCATCATTTGAAGGAGTTAAAGGGTGCTTTGACAAGGAATGAGAATTAATAAACCAACAAAGCACCAGGCCCTTCTAAACGAAGGGATCCCGGTGCTTTTGATTTCTATTTAGTTACATTCAAGCCAAACTGTTCAATAAGTGTAATAAGTTGATTCGGTGATAGTTTGTCTTCGCTATGATCGATTTTAATTTCCCCATCATCAACATCGATGATCGCACGTTCCACACCTTCCGTTTTCAAAAGTATGGACTCCAGATTTAAGATCGGGCCTTCTGACGTTGCTTCCTTTACATAAAGGGTAGTTGTTTGCATGCTTCTTGCACCTCCTTACATTTGCTCATAATGTCTTATCTATCCCCCATATTTCCATTAGATATGTTACGTTTTGGATTTGGAAATATTGGGTATCAATAAGTAGAGGTGATGGCAAATGAGTAAAGAGGAATTGAAAAAAGAACATGTTCCGGAAAATAGCTCCATGGCTAAGGATTATGAAGAGATGAAAGAACTTGGAAAGCAGATGGAAAATCAAAGGACAAATGAAGAATTGAAAGAGTGGGATAAACGCCCAGGTACTGTTCAACATGAAATAGAGGAAGATAAAGATTGACGAATATCACAACCAGAATCATTCTATCTGTGTAAAAGGGTGTCCAGAAAAACTACTGGGGCACCCTTTTTGTTGTGTTTCATTACTTTTTTATATGTCCTTGGAAGTCTCTATTTTTGCGGATCAATTACTTCTGGCTAAGTTCAAGAATATATTTCAAATTATCCCATAATCCGACAAATAAAACCTGCTAAAAAAAAGAACAGACCTGATAATCATCAAATTTGTTCTTTTTCTTGAAATACTTATTTTGCAGTAACATTTAGAAAAAAACCTTAAAGGGCCTCTAACGCCCTTATCAGGACTTGTCTAGTTCGTAGGCAAATATCCATTATTGAATTTTGTTGTAAATTATCCTGCATCGCTGCATAAGATAGAGTAATACTTTTCTTTTAATCCGTTTTTTCGCACTGTATTTTTCATTGGAAAACCGGAATGATGTGGGCTTTCCCACACTAATTTATTATATGAAGGAATGATGAAAAGCGTGCAAACATTTTTAAGGGGGGAAGAGAATGTCGGAAGAGAGTAATCAACAGTATGTTATCTCACAGGAAAATTGGTCCCTCCATCGGAAAGGTTATGATGATCAACAACGTCATCAGGAAAAGGTGCAGGAAGCGATCAAGAATAATTTGCCTGATCTAATTTCAGAAGAAAGCATCGTAATGTCCAATGGCCGGGATGTTATCAAAATCCCCATTCGCTCCTTGGATGAATACAAAATTCGTTATAACTATGATAAAAACAAACATGTAGGGCAAGGGGATGGAGACAGTAAAGTGGGCGATGTGGTCGCAAGGGATGGCTCACCGTCCGATGCAGGAGCCGGTAAGGGCCAAGGTGCAGGTGACAAGGCCGGCGAGGATTATTATGAAGCCGAAGTGTCGATGATGGAATTGGAGGAAGCCCTGTTCAGTCAATTGGAACTCCCTAATCTCCAGAAGAAAGAACACGCGGAGCACACGCTTGAACACATCGAGTTCAACGATATCCGCAAGACAGGCCTAATGGGAAATATCGATAAAAAGAAAACGATGATATCGGCTTTCAAACGGAACGCTTTAAGGGGGGACCCAGGTTTTCATCCTATTTATAAGGAAGACTTTAAATTCAAAACCTGGAATGAGATTCAGAAACCCGATTCCAAAGCAGTTGTACTGGCAATGATGGATACTTCCGGAAGTATGGGGTTATGGGAAAAATATATGGCTCGAAGCTTTTTCTTTTGGATGAACCGTTTCTTGCGGACAAAATATGAAACGGTGGAAATCGAGTTCATTGCCCATCATACAGAAGCGAAAGTTGTTCCGGAAGAGGATTTCTTTTCAAAAGGGGAAAGCGGCGGTACGATTTGTTCATCCGTATACCGAAAAGCATTAGAACTTATTGATCATAAATATGACCCTGTGAAGTTTAATATCTATCCGTTTCACTTTTCCGATGGGGATAACCTAACATCCGATAACGTCCGTTGCGTTAAGCTTGTTGAAGAACTCATGAAGGTTTCCAATATGTTCGGGTATGGGGAAGTCAATCAATACAATCGTCATTCGACATTGATGACAGCTTATAAGAACATTGATAATGAAAAATTCAGGTACTATATTCTTAAGCAAAAGTCTGACGTTTTCCATGCGATGAAGAGCTTTTTTAAAGACGAAGAAAATAAGAAGTATGCATAAAAAAGGAAAAGTGGAAAGTTCAAAATAATTGTAGGTTAAAAAGGCGTGCGATTCACATTGTACGTCTTTTTTCAAATCTTCTTTTTTGCAGTGTCAGGGTAAGGATAAGATACATAAAGTCGAATTACATATGAATGGGCCGTTGCTCAACAGAAGCAACGGCCTATTCATATCCACTATATTTATATCATTCGATTGAAATTTTATAATGTATTCACAATTTATAAGTTGAACAAATCAAAAGAAAGATAAAAAAACAACCATACCCTTATAAGGAAGTATGGTTGATTTACAAAATTTCATGAAGGGGTTTTTTGAGTCGTTACATATTCATTATTTCCTGCACGCATTCCAACAATGAAAATAAGTGCCGATATTAAGGCCAACATCAATAAGGGAACTGTCCAGCTGTGTGTAATGTCATGAAGCAATCCGAATAATACTGGTCCAATGGCAGCTAAGAGGTACCCGAATGATTGAGCCATTCCTGATAATTCCGTCGCCTCATGAGTGCTTTGTGTTCGAAGACTAAAGAACATCATGGATAAACTGAATATGGTTCCGACTCCAATTCCGATCAATATCATGCATACTGGGATGAAGAGAGTGCTTCCATATAATATGCCGAATATCCCTGCAATAAGGAAGACGACAGGCGGGACCACTAACAGACGCTGACTTTGTAGGCGTCCAGCTAAAATTGGCACAAGGAATGTTATGGGAATGACGGCAAGCTGCATGATGGATAGCATCCAGCCAGCTCCATCAGCGTTCAGGCCTTTTTGCTCCAGGATTTCCGGCATCCAGGTAATGACTGTATAGAAAATAAACGATTGCAAACCCATGAAGAATGTTATCTGCCAGGCTAACCCAGAACGCCATAAGTTAATCTTTTTATCCTTTTGTGCCGTTTGTACATCCTTACCTGACTTTAATGGCCGTCTTAATTGCGGCATCCATAAGAAAACTGTAATAAGTGATAAAATTCCCCAACATCCAAGGGCACCAGCCCATCCCCATCCCGATGAAGAAGCAAGGGGAATGCTGATCCCAGAACCTATTGCGCCACATAAATTCATGGAAACAGCATAGGTTCCTGTCATCAAACCGATATTCCTGGCAAAGTTATGCTTAATCAGACTGGGTAACAATACATTGCCGATTGCAATGGCTAACCCGATTAAAATGGTCCCTATGAACAATGTCGGCACTCCGCCAACTGAGCGTACCCCAATCCCGATTGTTAATAATATCAAGGAAAGGAAAAGTGTAAGCTCCATTCCAAAACGCCGTGCTATCCTAGGTGCAAATGGTGATAATAAAGCGAAAGAAAGTAAAGGCAATGTCGTTAATGAACCTGATAATGCATTGGATATCCCCAAGTTATCACGGATCGAAGTGACAAGGGGGCCAACCGATGTTAAGGGAGCCCTCAGATTTGCCCCAAGAAGAATGATCCCGATGATGAGTAGTCCAACTCTGGGTTTAATATCCACTTTTGTTTGTTCTAGTTGATTTGCCGCTTGATGAATGCCCATAATCTCCTCCTTACTTACTCTAAAGATTTTTTGAATTGTGCAATGTATTCATTCACTGTTTCGATTGCCCGGTTCACATCTTGTTCGATGATGGCATCTACAAGATTGCAATGATTGTTCAAATGAAAGTTCACATCAGAACTCATCTCCACTAACTGATGGATGGATTCATGCAGGGAGTGTTCCATATGTTCGTACAAATCAATCAATAAATCATTATGTGATGAACCCATAATCGAATTATGTAACTGTATATCCGCTTCTTCGTAAGCCTTGATGTCCTTTGCTTCGGCAGCATTCCTGCATGCTGATATATGAAACCGCAATCGTTCTATATCTTCTTGATTACGTCTTAATGCCGCTAACTGAGCTCCCTCTCTTTCAAGGGCATGACGGACCTCTAACGTTTCTAATAAACTTGACTGCTGGATCCTTCTTTCAAAAGCAGCCCCCAAGGCACTTGATGACCTTACGAATGTCCCCTTTCCTTGTTTCGTCACTAATAGCCCTGCATAAACAAGTGATCGTACAGCTTCTCTTAATGTATTTCTGCTTACATCGAACTGTTGGATCAAATCCATTTCAGGGGGGATTTGATTTCCAATTTTCCATTCACCTGATTCGATTAACGATTCGATTTGGGAAACCACTTGCTCTACAAGTGATAAGCGATTTGTTTTAGATATGGTCAATATACACACCTCTAATTTGTAGGATGATTGGGTCATTGGTTATTTTAACATATGTATGTTGAAAATATAAATAAGAATGTTGTTGCATACGGAGTATTTGTAAAACAAAATTTCTAAGTAAGAAAAAAAGTTCCAGTTGATTTCAGAAATCCGCTCCCTTTCCGCCGACTGTCTGCCAAGCCGCATCAAAGCAAGCGTCTGTGGGGTCTCGGCAAGCCAATTATTCGGCAGGAGTGTCGCAAATTTCTTCAATCCAGTGAGAGTCTCATCCAAATGAAAAAGTAAAAAAACATGAAGGATAACCAGGTCCTTTTAAAATCATGGTTCGGGAATAGACGATACCGAACCCGCTTATGTCGACAAAAGGGTTTTATCTATAATTCTATACAAAGTTGATTGAAACGGAAGGTACGAGACTCCTGCGGGAAAAGCGCGTCCAAGGGAGTGCCCGCTGGCACAGAGACCGCCCGCGGAAGCGTGTGCTGGAGTCCTAATCAATGTTCAAATTGTACTAGTACTAAAAAAACTGTAGGCAAAACTCGATTTTCATCGAGTTTGCCTACAGTCCGAAATCCCTGATATTAAAATTCAGGGATTTTTATTTTTTTGTTTGACAATAAAAGAGAGAAGGATAAGTATCACTAACGTGACAAGACATACGGTGGTCCCAATGATGTTTTGCTTATTAAAGATAAATGCCAAAAAGATAATGCTTAAAGCCGTGATGGCTAATATAGTTGTATATGGGGCCCATTTTACCCGGAAACCTGGTTTACGAGTGTATTGAATACGCAGCTTCAATTGCGCGGAACAAATACTGATCCATAATAATAAAACTGTGAAACCAGGAATGGCCATAAGGTAGCTTAAAATCAGGTCGGGAGTCAAATAGGATAAAAACACCCCAGCCAATATACATAATGTAGTTAAAAATATACCATTAAGCGGGATACCCTTTTTGGATGTTTTTAAAAATGCCTTAGGCGCTTCCCCGTTCTGGGAAAGAGTGAACAATGTCCTTGATGTAGCGTATATACCTGAATTTGCAGCTGATAAGACAGCGGTTAAAAGAACGAAATTCATAATATCGGCTGCTCCGGGAAGACCCGATAAGCTGAAAACCTGAACGAAAGGACTTACTTCAGTGCTTACTTGGTTCCAAGGTATTACCCCACAAATAATAAGTATCGGCAAGACATAGAAAAGAATCACCCGCCATACAGTTCCTTTAATGATTTTTGGTATGACTCGCTGACTATCTTTTGTTTCCGTGACGGCTACACCAATTAATTCTGCACCCCCATATGAAAACATTACCACTAAAAGTGCACTTAACATTCCGTCAATTCCTTGAGGGAAAAAGCCCCCATGTTCCGTATAATTAGAAAATGAAGCCGAACTTGGAAAAAGTCCTAGCATGATCAAAGCTCCTAAAATAATAAAGGCAATTAGGGTTATTATTTTAATTCCTGCGAACCAAAACTCGAGTTCACCATAGTATTTTACTTGAAACAAATTTATTCCTATAATTACTGAAGCGCAAAGTATGCTTAACAGCCATAATGGTATTGAAGGAAACCAATATTGTAGAAAGCTTCCGGCTGCGACTATTTCTACAATTATCACAATAATCCAGTTAAACCAATAGAGCCATCCGACTATGAAGGATAGTTGAAACCCAAAAGCTTTGTTAATGAGATGTTGTACGTTCAAATTTGGAAAAGCGATTGCCATCTCTCCTAATGCGGCCATTACAATAAATAACAATAGCCCCCCTATCAAATAGGCTATTACAACACTTGGACCTGCCATATTTAATGTATCGGAACTCCCCTTAAAAATCCCTGTTCCTATCATTCCGGCTAAAGCAATGAACTGGACATGCCTCGGCAATAGGCCCTTTTTTAAATCTTGATGAGTCTTCTCCATTTTATTCATGCCTTTCATTCATTATTTTAATAAATTAGTCTATAAGTAAAACTAAAAAGTTCTTCTATTATTGAACGCTTTCATGTGCTAAAGTAACTATATTAATATATCATGAATCGGAATAATGTCAATTTAGGCAGGTGAACTGGTATAGATTCCTGATAAGCAAAGAAGGAAATAGTCTTTATTATCTTAAAATATTTGGGTTTTATCAAATGAATCGAGGAAAAGTAAACTGATAGGTGATTTTTTAGGGATGGTATAGAATATAAATTAACAAATCGGTACAAGGCAATTCTGCACTCTATTGAATTAAATACATATTGAAAAGAGAGAAAAAAATTCTGTTTACTTGCATTATTACTGACATTTTGTTTGGTAGTGAATTAGATGATGTAATAAGTTCAAGTCCTTCCATTGAATAAAGAGATGTTTATACATGTCAGGTTGTGATGGCGGTTTTGGATTTTACGGAGGTTTCGCCTTTATCGCTTTTTTTATCCTTTTAGTGAGTGTTGGAGCCAGCTTTTGCGGCAGCGGCACTCCGGGTTATGGAACATACTGCTGAATAACAAAAAACCGACCCTTCAAGGTCGGTTTTTCTTTAATATAAGGTACGAAGCGGGAAAAGCTAACGAGACTATCCGTTCTCTTTTAAAAAGGGGAGAGGCGACGGCTGTAGGTATTCGGTTTCTTGTTTCGGTTCAATTTCGCTTAGAAATTCCAAATAACCGGTATATACCTTCGAGGCCATCCCTAAATAGTGCAATTCAGTGTGGATGATTCCCTTCCGTGGTGAATGGAGCATGTACATTTTTATCCCTCCTTTCTAAAAGAATAGGCCAGTCTGTTATAGGAGTTAATCGAATCAATATGAATGGTATGTTTATATGAGATCATTCTTATTACCTCAAAAATTGGATGCTCCAGGTTCGAAGGCTTCTGCATCTCTTTCTTCTATCATTATGCGCAGTCCATTCCTGGGTCTGAGTGTAAGGGACGGAAGGGGGGTTACTTCATGATGGTCAGGTGCAAGCTTTATCCTATATCTTTGGGCAATGCAGGCCAGGACAAACACCGCTTCCATCATGGCAAAATGATTGCCAATGCAAACCCGCGGCCCTCCGCCAAATGGAAAGTAAGCGAACGCAGGCAGGCTTTTCATAAAGTTATTTTCAAATCGCTCAGGAATAAATGATTCCGGTTGATCAAAATACTCTGGATTATGCTGTATTACATAAGAACTTATTAGAATCATATCGCCTTTTTTAAAGCGATACCCTCCTATTACGACATCCTCCGTTACATCACGGGATAAGATATACAGTGGCGGGTACATGCGAAGTGTTTCATGAATGATATTTTGAGTGTATGGTAATTTCATGAAATCTTCAGGCTGGGGTGTCCGGTGACCGATTATGCTATTCACTTCATTGAAAAGCTTGGCTTGAATTTCTGGATGCTTCGAAATTGCGTACAATGCCCAGGAAAGAGCATTTGCTGTCGTTTCATGACCGGCAAGAAAAATAGTCATTAATTCATCACGGACCTGATGGCTTGTCATACCTAATCCGTCGTCGGCATCACGGGCGTTCATCAGGATCCCAAGCATGTCTTCATGTTTTACTGTGTCATTCTTCCGTTTTTCAATAATGCCGTAAATCACTTTATCAAGTCTTTTTATCGCCTTTTTATATTCACGGTTGATTTTAGTTGGTACCCATAATGGCATACGGAAAATCTTTCTCATCCTTTTGACTGTGATTTTTAAAGCAGTTTCCAGCGGTTTCCCGACAATTTCATATCCATCCTTGAATTCCATGCTGAACATGGTCTTACTGATTATCCCGAGAGTGATGTTCATCATATCCTTCGTCATAATCCGTTCATCATCATGTTGCCAAGTTGATATATAATCCATTGTGGTTTCAATCATATCCTTGGCGTATTGGCTAATATGAGTCTTTTTGAAAGAGGGTTGGATAAGCCTTCTCTGTCGCATATGAAAGTCTTTTTCGCTTGTAAGTAAACCTTCACCGATAAGCGGTTTTAAAACATTGAAGTCCTTGGATTTGATGAAGGATTTTTGTTTTGTTACGAGTATTTGTTTTATTAAATCAGGATTTAAAACGTGATAAACATTTTGGAATGGGCCTAAACGGAATTTAGCGACTTCTCCATATTCCTTGGCCAATCGGGTCAGAAAGCCAATGGGATCTGCTTGAAACTCCTTTGTATGTCCGGAAATCAGCCTTCCTTTTGGAACCTTTGGAGAAGGGCGGAAGACATCATCAGCGTGGCTCAATGTAGTTTTTCCCCTTTCTTTAAAATAATTACATGTAATCATTCTATGAGGATAAGCTAAATTTGTTTGGACAAGTCGTTAAAGAAAGGGCGGATAATTCTATGGAAGAAATGAAGCTACAAAAATTAGCAATAAAAAAACTCTGGATAAAATAGAGCCAGAGTCTTTCATGAAAGCTTTAGATTTAATGATGTAATGTAGGATTTAACTTCTTTCTTCATTGTCCCCATGTTGGAAACAATCATTTTTTTCATTAATGGGCCCGCCGAATTGTGCATTGATTTCCTTAACCACTTGATCTAAAAATTCATCGGATATTATTGGATTATTAGTTTTTTTATGCATGTACAATCCTTTCTGGATACCATTGTTTGGATCAATAATGTAGGATACGTTATCAACATAACCTCACTTACAATAAATTATTCTTTGTCTGTCCAATCATTTTCACTTGCATTTACATTTCACAGGTATATTTTGCTTAGAGATTATCGTACAGGAAAATGTTAGTGGATATTACCGATGTGGAATAGCCCAATCACCTCTTGGTAATTGGGCATGGGCTATATTAACATCATTAAGGAAACAACTGTCTTAAATATGTTATTAGCTGATCACGAAGTTCAGGCCGTTTCATGGCGAAATCTATTGAAGCTTGGAGGAAGCCGAATTTATCGCCAACGTCATATCGATTTCCCTCGATGATATACGAGTATAATGGTTCCTTTTCTAACAAAAGGTCTAAAGCTTCGGTAAGCTGGATCTCCCCCTTACGATCTGGCTGTACGGTTTCAAGGATTTCAAAAATCGCAGGTGATAAAATATATCGGCCAATAATAGCCTGTGTTGATGGTGCATCCTCCACTTTTGGTTTTTCCACTAAGTTTCTTACCAGAAATAAATCCTCATATCGTTCTTGGAAATTTACGATCCCATACTTGGAGACATCGGCAGGTGACACTTCCTTACATCCGATAATGCTCGCTCGAACCTTGTTATACCGTTCCATTAACTGCTTTAAAGCTGGAACCCGGCTATCCACGATATCATCCCCTAATAGGACGGCAAAAGGTTCGTCTCCGATAAAAGTTTTGGCACATAACACTGCATGCCCCAGACCTAGAGGTTCCTTTTGTCTTACATAGTGAATATCCACCATGTTGGAAATGTTCTCCACAATCTTAAGCAAATCATTTTGTCCTTTCATTTGCAGGAGCATTTCAAGTTCAATGGATTTATCGAAATGATCTTCGATGGCACGTTTGTTTTTACCCGTAACGATGATAATATCTGTAATCCCTGATTGTACCGCTTCCTCGATAATATATTGAATGGTCGGCTTATCGACAATCGGCAGCATTTCCTTAGGTTGAGCTTTCGTAGCAGGTAAAAATCGTGTTCCTAAACCGGCTGCTGGAATCACCGCTTTCTTTATCATAGCCCAGCCCCTTTTTAAAGTTTCTTTTATATGCTTTTTGTTCTACCCTTCATTTTATGTGGTCATTGGTTGACCTATATCAAAAAAGGTTAAATTAAATCCCTGAAAAAGAATAGATTTACCTTTGAAGCAAATATTATGGATATATGAATTTGGTCAAGAGGTGTATATTTTGCCAATTGAAAATCAAGAGAGAAAACAAATCCTTTTTGCCTTACTCGTCATTGTTTTATATCTTTCTCCTTTATTCATCCTTGGAGAAAATGCGCATATTCGCGTACATGATAATTTGGATTCCAACCTTGCCTGGTATAAAGTCCTTTCAGAAAGCGGTGAGTTATTCGGTGCAATAGACGCCAAAATTCCCCAGATTATGAATGGGCTGCCCCGAAATGCTTTTGGCAGTGAGTTCAGTATTATCGTGTGGCTTTATGCTCTTTTTCCGACAATGGTTGCATATGCAATAAGCCAGGCATTAACAAGGTTTATTGCATTCTTTGGTATGTATATCTTATTAAGGAAACATTTGGTTACAGGGAGCCACTCAGGTTGGATTAGGGTCGGAACATCCTTAGCCTTTGCCCTTACCCCATTTTGGCCATCGGGAATGCTCAGTACACTTGGGATGCCGCTAGCACTTTGGGCTTTTTTGAATATTCGCGGCAAGGACCATTCTTGGAAGAATTATTTGGTCCTTACACTTTTACCGCTTTATTCAAGCATCGTGCTTGGCTTTTTCTTTTTCCTTGTTGCAATGGGCTTTCTTTGGCTAACGGATGTGATCAGGAGAAAAGGGTGGAATATAACGTTTCTTCTTTCGATCGTGTATATGACCGTCATTTTTGGTTTGGTGGAGTATCGTTTGGTCGCTTCATTCATTTTTGATTCGGAGCCAAACAGCAGAGATGAATATTTTCACGCAAGGCTGCCGCTCGAGTGGGTCATCAAGCTTACTTTCAAAAATTTCGTCCTTGGACATACGCATGTCATGACTGTACATGCGCTTATCATCCTGCCGATTACAGTCTTTGCCCTTTATATCATTCTGACCAAAAAACTGTGGAAACAGGAAAAGGTATATGTATTTTTATTAGGATTGAACTTTGTACTCTCAGCGTGGTACGCATTTTGGTTTTATAAAGGCTGGCTTCCTCTGACGGAAAGGTTTCACACCCTGGATACTTTTAATTTTGCCAGATTTCACTTTTTAAGGCCGATGGTGATTTACTTGGGCTTTGCCCTCGCGATAAAAATCATTTGGGAACACAGCGATTATGCTAAGAAAACCCTTTCTATTTTCATCGCCGTTCAAATTATGATCTTAATGGGCTTCAATGAAGAAATCACTTACAATAAAAAACCATCATTTAAAGAGTTCTATTCAGAAGGCCTTTTTCAGGAGATAAAAGATCATATTGACCTTCCACAGGAAGAGTATCGTATTGCTAGCATTGGGCTGCATCCTGCAATCGCACAATTTAATGGATTTTACACGCTCGATAGCTATAACAATTTCTATCCGCTTTCTTACAAACATCAATTTCGTCAAATAATTGAAAACGAATTGGCAAAGAATAAAAACATCAGAATCTACTTTGATGAATGGGGAGGACGTTGTTACCTATTTACCGATGAGCTTGGGAAGCATTATATGTTCAAGAAAGGCGCGAAGAAAGAATTGGAAAATTTGGACCTTAATATGGATGCGTTTAAAGGATTAGGTGGCAGGTATATATTTTCTGCCATACCTATCAATAACGCGAAGGAAAACGGATTGGTACTAGATAGGATTTTCACGAAAAAAGGAAGCGTATGGAAAATTCATTTGTACAGAGTCATGTGAAAAGGGGGGAATCGAGTGAATTCACCGATACTAACGATTGTTGTACCTTGTTATAACGAAGAAAGCGTATTGCAGGATACCATTTCCCAGCTTTGTGGATTGGTGAGGGGGTTAGTCGAAGAAAACGTTGTTTCTGGTCAAAGTAAAATCCTATTGGTTGATGATGGAAGCAAAGATCAAACATGGAAGATCATTTATAAGGAAACGATCAATAATGAATTTGTTCGCGGGCTAAAGCTTTCCCGGAATGCAGGACATCAAAATGCACTCCTGGCAGGATTGTTTACAGCCAAGGAAGCCTCGGATTGTGTGATTTCCATTGATGCAGATTTACAGGATGATATTCAAGTCATCCCTGAATTCATTCGTAAATTCAATGAAGGATGTGAAATCGTATATGGTGTCCGCCAGAAAAGGGACCTTGATTCATTTTTTAAACGGACATCTGCAACTGGTTTTTATAAATTGATGAACAAGATGGGGGTTAACCTTGTCTATAATCATGCCGATTTCAGGCTAATGAGCAAAAGGGCGATCGCGGAGTTGGAACGATTTGATGAAACGAACCTTTTTTTACGGGGAATCGTCCCACTCATTGGGTTTAAGACGGACTCTGTTTATTATGACCGAAAAGAAAGATTGGCTGGGGAAACGAAGTATCCATTTAAGAAGATGGTTTCTTTTGCGCTTGATGGCATTACTTCCTTTTCAGTTACACCGATCCGGCTTGTATTATGGTTGGGATGTCTTTCCTTTTTCATTAGCTTACTCTTTGGTTCCTACTTTTTATGGTTAAAATTTTATGGGCAGACCGAAACTGGTTGGACCTCATTAATCACCTCCATATGGTTGATCGGTGGACTGCAGTTGATTGCTGTCGGCTTGATTGGGGAATATATCGGTAAAATCTATAATGAATCTAAACGCCGGCCTAAATATATTGTTGATCTGGATTTATTTAATCCGCTCGATTTAACAAAACGGGAGCAACTAGACAATGAACGGAACAGTATTGAAAAACTATCTAAAACACACTAACTCCTTTATCCGCTTTTTATTGGTTGGAATAGTCAATACAGCGGTTGGACTTTCCATCATGCTTTTTCTTATGAATGTTCTTGAATTATCTTACTGGGTCTCCACCTTTTTCGGCAATGGTACGGGAGCTGTAACGAGTTTTCTTTTGAACAGGACTTTTACCTTTAAAAGCGATATAGAATGGCGGCGAGGAGTTGCCCGTTTCTTTTGCGTCATCCTGATTTGTTATTCCGCCGCTTATTCTATAGGCCAAGCTATTGCAGAATCACTGGAAGGATCCGTTTCTTTATCCATACAACAAAATGTGGCTGTGCTGATAGGAACAATCTGTTATACAGTACTTAACTATCTTGGCCAGAAATACTTTGTCTTTAAAAAAAGCAATTTGAGACCAATTCAAGAAGGAAGGAACTAATTAGGGTGGATCAGTGGAATAATGCCCCCAAATTGGACGGGAATTAAAGTGGATTCGGAAAGCGAAATTCAATGCCGATTAATGACTATCCAAGCTGGGGCAGATCTGTTTTACTTGATCCTTCACGTTTTCCATGTGGCGATCATTTTTCCTTTTCGAAAATCTATCTTTTGTTCATTGACTTCTTGAATATCTTCTTTTTGACGTTTAATTGCCTCCTTTCCTACCTTCGAATCATGTGTTTGCATGACTTATGTTATATAAGTCAAGAATAAAACCTCGCTTATAAATAATAATTCTATTTCTGTGCAAAATTTTCATTTACTTTTCCATTTCACGGGAGTATGATAATCAACAGTTTCATATTTCTAAATCGCTTAAACCTTATGGTGCGGGGGACCCGTTATTGGGATTGTTTTTACAATCCAAGGGGTGAATCCTTTAAAAGGTAGGGCTACTCTTAGGTCCGAATCCGACAGCTAACCTCGTAAGCGTTATATGAGAAGGAAGGTGGAGCTTGTTAGACAAAAAAATTGATGTCTACAGGTCTATTTAGCTATGACTTGTAGGCATTTTTCTATTTGGTCTCGTTTTTTGCGACAGCTGGGAAACATAAACTTATAAATTAAACATGGTGGTGAATTCTTGATGTTATCCTCAATAAAGAGGTTTTTGATTGGAAGACCTTTAAAGTCAAATGCACTTGGTGAACAAAAGCTTAACAAAACAAAGGCTTTGGCGATATTATCTTCTGATGCTTTGTCTTCGGTTGCATATGGGCCGGAGCAAATATTGATCGTCCTGATCACGGTCGGTGCCGCAGCATTTTGGTATTCCATCCCTATCGCGATCGGAGTATTGATCCTGTTAACGGCTTTGATTTTGTCCTATAGACAAATCATTTTCGCTTATCCCCATGGCGGGGGGGCCTATGTGGTTTCAAAAAACAATTTAGGAGTCAATCCAGGGTTGATAGCTGGAGGATCCTTATTGGTCGATTATATATTAACTGTGGCTGTAAGTGTTTCTGCAGGTACGGATGCCATCACGTCCGCTTTTCCCGGCCTGCATTCATATAATGTCATCATAGCCATCATTTTCGTCATTCTACTTACAATCCTGAACCTTCGGGGGGTTACGGAGTCGGCCTCTGTTTTGGCCTATCCGGTTTACCTATTCGTTTTAGCCTTGTTCATCTTGATTGGTGTTGGAATTTACAAGATTTTGACGGGTGGGGTTTCACCGGAATTGCACACGTCAATCGGGACTCCGGTAGCGGGTATCAGTCTATTTATCCTGCTAAGGGCATTTGCATCAGGAAGCTCTGCATTGACAGGAGTCGAAGCAATTTCCAATGCAATCCCGAACTTTAAAGATCCAGCACCGAATAATGCTGCGAAAACATTAATAGCGATGGGTTCCTTACTAGCTGTATTATTTTCGGGAATCGTATTCTTAGCCTATTATTTAAGCATTGTTCCCAGCGCAGAGGTAACGGTCGTTTCCCAGATTGCCGAAGAGATCTTTGGACGGAATTTCATGTATTTCTTCATTCAAGGTACGACTGCATTGATCTTGATCCTTGCTGCCAACACTGGCTATTCTGCTTTCCCTCTGCTTGCGGTTAATCTTGCAAAAGATAAATTCATACCAAGGGCGTTTACGATTAGAGGAGACCGATTAGGGTATTCCAATGGAATTATCATACTGGGACTTGCATCGATCATCTTAATAATCGCATTTGAAGGACATACAGAAAATCTTATTCCGCTTTATGCGGTAGGGGTATTCATTCCATTTACGTTGTCCCAGACCGGGATGATCGTTAAATGGATTCGCGAAAAGCCAAAAGGCTGGATGATGAAATTAACCATTAATTCAATTGGTGCCATAATTAGCTTTATCGTCACGATGATATTCTTTTTAACGAAATTTACCCAGGTTTGGCCTGTATTGATTTTTTTACCTATCATCATATTAATTTTCCATCGAATTAAAAAGCATTATGATGCAGTTGGTGACCAACTTAGGATTACAACTTGTGAGCCAATCTTACCAATAGAAGGGAATATCATCATTGTACCTGTGGCTGGTATCACTCACGTAGTTGAGAATTCCTTGAATTATGCTAAATCTCTTTCAGCACATCAGGTCATTGCCGTTTATGTTGCTTTTGAAAGAGAAGATGAAAAAAAATTCGAAGAAAAATGGAAAAAATGGCAGCCGGATGTCAGACTCGTTACATTGAATTCTTATTACAGAAGTATCATTCAGCCACTAACTAAATTTGTCGATACAGTAGAACATAAGGCTAGTGAATCCAATTATAAAGTTACGGTGATCATCCCCCAATTCATTCCGAAGAAGGGCTGGCACAATATACTTCATAACCAATCAAGTTTACTGATTCGCGCCTACTTGCTTTATAGAAGAAATGTGGTTATTACGACAGTACCCTATCATTTGAAGAAGTAGTTCCATAACTATAACTGGAAGCAAACCTACATAAGGTTTGCTTTTTTTATAATCTAATAAAAAAAGACATCAGTACAGCTGTCTTTTCAGTTTGTAGACAAAAGGGGTTCGGAATTAAAAAATTCTGAACCCCTTTTGAAATTCCCTTTGAATTTTCGCCTAAAGTTAAGAGATTTGGGGCTCTACGAGCCCACTATGTTAGGCCATTTTTGGACCTCGCCATCTCCAATTGGCCATCTTCTTTAAATTAATGGCAGCGAAAGTAAGCATCGCCTGCATCGACAATTTTTTAAGTCCCCTTAAAGTAGTCCAACGCATACCATGCTTTTCTTTTGCATCTGCGAATACACG
>NZ_JAUUTW010000186.1 GCF_030676415.1 Peribacillus frigoritolerans
AGTGTTCATCATAAACATAGTCATGTTTGCGAAAGAATCCTTCTTTTGTACGAGGACGTGTATAGGGTAAAGCAGGTGTAATTTCTTTGTTAAATAGGTAGCTTGTAATCGCTGGTGTTTTATAAGCTGCATCTGCGGCAACGGCTTCCGGTTTTCCAACTTTCTCAATCACTTGTTCAACTAGTGGCTCTAAGATCTGACTGTCAT
>NZ_JAUUTW010000187.1 GCF_030676415.1 Peribacillus frigoritolerans
AATTTTTCCCGAACGTTGAGAAATGAGGTACTTTATCATGGAAACCATAGCCTAAGATCCAACGGTAAGCCATATTTGTTTCAGCTTCTTCAATCGTTTTACGCATGGAACGAATACCGAAGGTATACTGAATGAATGTCAGTTTAACTAAAATAACTGGATCAATACTTGGGCGTCATACCTCTGAATACATATCTTTCACCAAG
>NZ_JAUUTW010000188.1 GCF_030676415.1 Peribacillus frigoritolerans
TTCAGCTTCTTCAATCGTTTTACGCATGGAACGAATACCGAAGGTATACTGAATGAATGTCAGTTTAACTAAATTAACTGGATCAATACTTGGGCGTCCTACCTCTGAATACATATCTTTCACCAAGTCGTAAATGAAAGTGAAGTCAATGGAAGCCTCCTTTTTACGAACCAAATGGTTCGCCGGCACCAGTTGATCTAAAGT
>NZ_JAUUTW010000189.1 GCF_030676415.1 Peribacillus frigoritolerans
TCGGCGCTGAAGAGCTTAACTGCCGTGTTCGGAATGGGAACGGGTGTGACCTCTTCGCTATCGCCACCAAACATGAAAGGAACGTTGTTCCTTCAAAACTAGATAATAAGAAGGTATTTCATTTTTTAAAAAGCGTTGGTTAAGTCCTCGATCTATTAGTATCAGTCAGCTCCACATGTCACCATGCTTCCACCTCTGACCT
>NZ_JAUUTW010000190.1 GCF_030676415.1 Peribacillus frigoritolerans
CGCTGGTGTTTAATAAGCTGCATCTGCGGCAACGGCTTCCGGTTTTCCAACTTTCTCAATCACTTGTTCAACTAGTGGCTCTAAGATCTGACTGTCATGTGTATTTCCAGGTGTTACAATCGTTCCCAATACAAAACCGTTGCGGTCTGCGGCCGCGTGGAATGAATAGGCAAACTGTTTTGTTCGTTCATCTTTCACATA
>NZ_JAUUTW010000002.1 GCF_030676415.1 Peribacillus frigoritolerans
GGCGAAAGCCGAGGAGGCTCCCCGACCGCCCGCGGAAAGCGAGTGCCTGGAGTGGAAATCAACGTCCAAATTGTACAAGCCATAAAAATAGACAAACTCGATTTTCATCGAGTTTGTCTACAGTCTGTGGGACCAATTTTTGGTCCTTTTTTGTTTTATTTTTGCTGTATTTTTCGTTAATCCGACCCAGCCCGAAAAAATCCGTCCTGGACCTCGTTCATAGTATGGATGATTGGGAATATTCCTGATGGAGGGAGTATTTGTAAGGAAGTCCAAGAAAAGGTATATGCATTGGGAATTATGGTAAAATTAAAGGGAAAACAGGAAGGAATGTAAGTGACCATGAATACTCATTTTTTCTTTGCTTTAGTATTGCCTGATGACATTAAGGCTTATTTAAATGCTGTAACGGAACAACTAAAGCCAGACTTTCCATTTAAGAAATGGCTGCATCCAGCCGATTATCATATTACGATGGCATTTTTGGGCAATGCCCCCGATACTTTGAAAGAGGATGCTTTGGGGCTTGTGGAAAGCGAGCTTGCCAATGAGGCCTCATTCGGCTTGGAACTCGGCGGTATCGGCGGTTTTGGCAAGAGTGAGAGTCCAAGGATTCTATGGGCTGGCGTCAAGCGGCAGGAAAGGCTTTTTGACATTCAAAGGAAAGTCTATAATTCTTGTATCGAAGCGGGTTTTGAACTTGATAAAAAGCCGTTTAAGCCTCATATTACGCTAGCAAGAAAATTCGAGGGGGATCGTCCCTTTTCGTTGGAGAGCGTTCGCCAGATAGCGAATTTGGAGGATAAGCATTTTGAAGCAGATCAGGTTGCGTTATATCAAACACATCTTGGAGCTTCCCCTTCGTACGAGAAGATTTCCACGATAAACCTTCAAAAATAGAGAGATGGGTGGTGGTCGAATGGCACAGCTCATAAAGATGCAGGATTATGTTTCACGGTATGAGCAGGATATTTATCGTTACCCAACACAATTTGCACGGTTGAAAAAACAGCAATGGGATAAATTGAAAACTGCTTATACTGCGGGCGAGCTAGATCGGCTGTATAGCGAACATACTGAAAGTGAAACACAGGTCAAATTTGATCCGCCTCAGGAAGAGTCAAAGGGCCTGTTTAAAAAGGTGAAAGGCATATTCCACCGGACAGGTAAACAAGAGGCTGAAGAACTGCTAATAACGAACCAGATTGAAGATCTTAATGTTTTTTCATTAAGATTTCCGTCCCGACCAGCCAGTCTGGATGATTTAAAGCAAAATTTTTTAAATCAGTTGCTCCGTTTTCAAATGAAATGGGGGAGTTCGACGCTTCGTGAAAAGTCATTTGTGGACCAATCATTCTTTTTGGATGAGAGGCTCCGCTTTTTTCTGCAGCGTTTTCCGGATACGTTTCTCATATTATATAAACCTATCTTTCTATTGAAGAATGCGCCTGTTGAAGTCGAAGTGATTTTATTGACCCCTGTTGATGCTTGGTGCATCACTTTTCTGGAAGCGGAAGAAGACGCTGCTTTCATCGGTTCGAGTGAACGATTCTGGGTCCGCAGGCATCATAAACGTCCGGATAAAAAAGTGCTCAATCCTATGTTGGGTGCAAATCGGATGACGAACATCGTCTCCCGGTTATTTGAGCTATATGAAGTGAACATGCCGATTAAAAAGGTGATTTTATCCCGGAATGGATATGTCGATTATCCCGAAGCCCCTAATGATATTTCGATATTGGATAAACGGACCTTCCCGGAATGGTTTGAAAGGATGCGGGCCATATCGTCTCCTCTTAAGGCACAGCAGCTAAAAGGGGCACAGGCATTGCTTGAATATTGCCAAACTACATCCAGCCTGCGACCTGAATGGGAAGCCGAATATAACCAAACAGAAGGAAATGAGCATGCCGCACCTTAATGAAACGGTGTATTTCATGGTCAATCCAACGGCTGGAAATGAAGATAGTTTGAAGATTTGGAAAAAAACCGAGGAAATACTGAAAATCAAAAGCTGTTCCCCATGAAGGGTTTTTTACACGGGAAAAGGGGCATGCGCTAAGATTGACGAAGGAGATTCTATGGGACGAATCTGAATACCCGGATGATCGGTGTCGGGGGACACGATTAATGAAATGATAAATGGCGCCATTGGTTCCCTCACGCTATCATCGGCTCCCTTGCGTCTGGATCCGGCAATGATTATGTAAGGGGCATTCAAAAAACTGAGAGTGTGGAAGAAGCTCTTTCTTTATTTCAGGATAATGCCTTTAGTGCCATTGATATTGGGCAGTTCGAGACGAATGGCAAAGTGGGTTATTTCGTGAATAGCCTGGGAATGGGCATTGATGCCGAAACTTCCGATGAAGCAGACCGTTCCCCTCTGAAAAAAATGGTTTAATTTTGTCAGAGCGGGTAAATTAATTTATCTGTTCATTTTTATGAAAAAGATATTTTCTTATAAGCCCAGCTGCATGGAATTGATCATTGATGGAAATCGGCATCTTTTGAAAAAGGTTTGGTTCATTGTCATTGCGAACCAGCCCTACTTTGGCGGTGGGATGAAAATTTCACCGATGTCGAAGCTGGATGATGGCAGGTTGAACGTGATTGCGGTCCATGATATTACTTTGCTGAAATTATTGACCGTCTTCATCACCGTTTTTTTGGGCGGTCACTTAAATATTAAAAATGTTGATTCTTTTTCTGGTGAAATGATAAAAATTGTCACTAAAAATCCAGTCTGATGGGGAAATTGTTGGTATGCATGAAGTAGCTTCAGTGGTTCTGAAAGAGAAAATGCGCGTCATGTTCAAGGGTGATGACCCATACAAAAATATGAAATGATTTATTTGTTTTTGTTTTATGCGTATAATCGTTTTATAGTACTTGACGAAGAAACCGTTTTTCAACTAAAATTTAATTTATGGCTATTGTTTAATTGCTCAATAGCTATTTTTTTATTTCTCTAAAATGAGGATGTTTTTAATTGCGGGTATCATCCCGATGCAAGTATATATGCAGCTTCGCCAGCAGGCGGATTTTTTATTAAACATGGACTCAAAGTAGTGGTAATACATACACTAGGTGAACGTACCCATATTTGTATGATTAAGCGAGGAAATCGAAGGTGAACCAGTTGGAACATTTATTAGGTCAGGAGTGGGATATATCCCCTGCTGGAGGAGCTACGGGAGAAGCCTTTATTGCCGAGAAAGAGGGGCAGAAGCTCTTCCTTAAACGAAATTCATCGCCATTTTTAGCTGTTCTTTCAGCTGAGGGCATTGTTCCAAAGTTAATGTGGACAAAACGCCTGGAAAATGGGGATGTAATTACAGCCCAGCATTGGATGGAAGGCAGGGAGCTATCTCAGCAGGAAATGAACAATATAAGAGTCGCAAAGCTGCTTCAAAAAATTCATCAATCCGATCCTTTGTTAAGCATGCTCAAAAGGCTTGGGAAATCCCCTTTACGACCTGAAAGTATACTTACAGACATAGAAACCGGGTTATCTTCGGATGTTACGGATATTCCGATTATCAAGCAGGCCATCGACTTTTTACAGAATAATCTCCTGTTGATTGAATGCGACGAAAAAGTCGTCTGTCATTGTGATGTGAACCATAATAATTGGCTCATGACCGAAACCGACGGGTTGTTCCTGATTGATTGGGACGGAGCGGTCATTGGCGATCCGGCCATTGACCTCGGCATACTCCTGTATTCATATGTCCCAAGGGAAGAATGGAATCAATGGCTTGCCCGTTACGGCAAGAAGCTTGACGCAGGCCTGGAGATGAGGATGAAATGGCACACGGTTTCACAACTTGTGCTTTCCATCCAATGGCATCATCGTAGAAAGCGGTACGAGGAAAGAAATGAATTACTGCAAAAACTGGAAGCATTATTGATGGTTGGCTGATCAGAATTGATCTATATCATCCACCCACTGGGACAAGTCGTTCTGGTGGGTTGAAATATGTGCATCTAAATCGGCGGTACCGATGCCTGTCTGACTGTATTCGTAAATCTCCGTCAGTATCGTTTTCACATTGCTGTCCATTTCCATATTGATCATTAAGGATTTGACGAGCCTTTCAACCTGTTCACATTCTGAAACGGATCCGCAGCAGTCTGTTTGATGGTTGGTCAATATATCTTTCAATAGTGACATTTGATGTTCATGGGAAAGCGGCATATATACCTCTCCTTTCTTAAATATGGACTCAAGGGATTCCCAGGTGGTTCTCGCCTGCCCTTCACTTATTTATGGTGTGTTTTGCTGAAAGTTTTATACATGAAAACTACAGAGACTGTCGCCTGGATGGCCGGCAGTTTTTTAATTTGTTCAGTGGATGTTTCCTGAAAAAATCAACTTGCAGGAATCCATACACTCGTGTTATGGTTTGAACGATTATATTATAAATAGGGGTGTCATCATGCGTTTAAGAAATAAACCTTGGGCTGAAGACCGTTTGAATAATTTTCCACAATATGTAATTCATCAGCCAGAGAGCCATAAAGGTAATTGGCATGAAGTTTTCGGTAACGATAATCCATTATATATTGAAGTGGGTACGGGAAAAGGCCGTTTCATCACAGAAATGGCAAAAGCCCATCCTGATGTGAATTTCATTGGAATTGAAGTATATGGAAGCGTCATTGTAGCTGCATTGGACTTGCTGATTGAAGCGGATGTTCCAAATTTAAAGCTGTTGAATGTTGACGCAGCGAACTTAGGGGACTATTTTGCAAAAGGTGATGTGGATCGCGTCTACTTGAATTTCTCTGATCCATGGCCGAAATCACGTCATGCAAAACGTCGGTTAACGTATAAGACTTTCCTCGAAGTATATGAAGGCATCCTGCCAGACAAAGGCGAGATTCACTTCAAGACGGATAACCAAGGGTTATTCGAGTCTTCCTTGAAAAGTATTTCCGAATACGGCATGCTCTTGAAATATGTAAGCCTTGATCTGCATAACAGCAGTTTTGAAGGCAACATCATGACTGAATATGAAGAAAAGTTCTCGAGTAAAGGCAACCGGATATACCGATTGGAAGCAATGTTCCAATAATCATCGATCAGAAACCAGGTGCACAGCATCTGGTTTTTTACTTTGTTTAAGGCAGTGTAATTCATACACGAGGATGACTTGATTGTTATCAATTTCAATATCTGGAAGTGGGTGTTAAACTAAAGGAAGAGGAGGGGTAAAATGGAAACGATGCAAATAGGGGAAATTAAATTAACATGGTTGAATGGCGGTGTGACTCACTTGGATGGCGGTGCGATGTTCGGTGTTGTACCGAAACCGCTTTGGTCCAAGAAGTATCCTGTTAACGAAAATAACCAAATCGAGTTACGTACGGATCCGATTTTGGTGCAGGCTAATGGATTGAACATGCTAATAGATTCCGGTATTGGTAATGGAAAGATGAATGACAAGCAGAAACGGAATTTTGGGGTGACGGAGGAATCCAATCTTGTCCAAGATCTTGGCAGACTTGGGATTCAGCCAAATGATATCGATTACATTTTAATGACCCATCTACATTTCGACCATGCCTGCGGTTTGACGAAACGTGAAGGTGAATCTTGGGTGCCTGTTTTCGAGCGTGCAGAAATCATTACGACCCAAACTGAATGGGTAGAAATGAAAAACCCGAATATTCGTTCAAAAAGTACATATTGGGCAGAAAACTGGGAGGCTGTAGCTTCTCTTGTACGTCCTTTTGAAGGTGAGCAGGAAATTACGGACGGCATTAAAATGGTCCATACTGGGGGGCATAGTGATGGACATGCGATCATCATCATTGAGGATGGCGGGGATAGATTGATTCACATGGCAGATATCATGCCGACGCACGCGCATGCGAATGTCCTCTGGGTCCTCGCTTATGACGATTATCCCATGACTTCCATCGAGGCGAAGGAAAAATGGATGAAATCAGGACTGGAAAATGGGTCCTGGTACAGCTTTTACCATGATGCCCAATACTGTGCCATCAAATGGGATGTAACGGGTAAGGAGATAATAGCCGAATTGAAACGGAAGCGGTAAGAGGGAAAGCAAAAGGAGGACGTCATTTTGACGGCCCTCCTTTTGTGTTTCAATTATTTTGCGCATTAAGCTCCAATATCGTCCCTGTTGAGGCATCTGCAACAAATTCGAATTGCTCGCGTTTACCCTCTGTGTTTCTGGTGATCCCGCCTTTGTACACTTCATAGTCCAAATCATTTTTTGTATAGTTCTCCGGCTTCATCAAGATCCATGAGCCATATATATTTCCATCCTTTTTGACTGTTTCCTTTACTTGAGCCAAGACTTTATCGGGAGAAGGTTTACTTGATTGATCCAATAGTTGTTTAGTCGCATAGCCAGCAGCAAACCCGGCTGCGGTACCTAGTAAAAACGTTTTCCAATTCATTGATTTCTCCTCCATTGCATTTTTTAAAATCACTTCTTCTAGTATACAGAAGAACGCTTTATTTGACTAATAATTTGAAATTTTACCCATTAACTGATAAATTAGAAGTTTCTAGTGTAACACGATGCTAAGTTCTGTAAAATAGTAAGAAACAATACATAGGTTAGGGGTAGAAAAATGAATCATGAGACTTTGGAGCTTTTTAAAACATTGACGGAATTACCGGGAGCCTCGGGAAATGAACATGCAGTTCGGAGTTTCATGAAGAGTGAGCTGGAAAAGTATTCGGATGAAATCGTCCAAGATCGCCTTGGTGGAATATTTGGCGTAAAAAGAGGCAATGAGGATGGGCCGACTGTACTAGTTGCCGGGCACATGGATGAGGTGGGATTCATGGTCACCTCCGTAACGGAAAATGGAATGATTCGCTTTCAGACCCTAGGAGGCTGGTGGAGTCAAGTGCTTTTGGCCCAAAGAGTCGAGATCATAACAGACAACGGTCCGGTCATTGGTGTCATCGGTTCGATTCCGCCCCATTTGCTTGATGAATCCCAACGCTCAAAACCAATGGAAATTAAAAATATGCTGATTGATATCGGAGCGGATGATAAGGAAGATGTGAAGAGAATCGGTATTAAGCCTGGTCAGCAGATTGTACCGATTTGTCCATTCACCCCGATGGCCAATGAGAAGAAAATCCTCGCAAAAGCGTGGGATAATCGTTACGGCTGCGGACTTGCGATTGAATTGTTAAAAGATTTAAAAGGTGAAACGTTACCGAATATCTTATATTCCGGGGCAACCGTCCAGGAGGAAGTGGGATTACGGGGTGCGCAAACTGCAGCTCATATGATCAAACCGGATCTTTTCTTCGCTTTGGATGCAAGTCCGGCGAACGATATGTCCGGCAGTAAAAGTGAATTTGGCCAGTTAGGAAAAGGGGCACTGCTCCGCATTTTTGATCGTTCGATGGTTACGCATCGCGGAATGAGGGAATTCATCCTTGATACGGCCGAGTCGAATGAGATTCCGTATCAATATTTCGTTTCCCAAGGCGGCACGGATGCAGGGCAGGTCCATATTGCAAACGAAGGCATTCCAAGCGGGGTGATTGGCATTTGTTCCCGCTATATTCATACACATGCATCCATGATTCATATTGATGATTATGCCGCTGCACGTGAACTGATTGGGAAATTGGTTCGTTCCTGTGATAAAACGACATTCGAGACCTTGATAAAAAAAGGTTGAGGAGGAAGCTGAATGGAAAGGGATGCTGTCATGAATCCTTTTCCATCAGCTTTTTTTACATAGAAGGAAGGTAATTATATTGAAAATAGCAGTAGGCAGTAAGAATCCGGCGAAAGTAAGTGCCGTGCTTGGTGTATATGAAGATGCAGAAATCATTTCGCTTCACGTGGAGAGCGGGGTCCCGGAACAGCCTTTTTCAGATGAGGAAACGATGGAGGGGGCAATGACACGTGCCCGGAATTGCTTGATTCACAGTGATGCCGAAATGGGTATCGGACTTGAAGGCGGTGTCGTGAAAATGGGACAAGCCCTGTTTCTGTGTAATTGGGGTGCAATGGCCACGGGGGACGGTGAGGTCTTTGTAGCTGCCGGAGCGAGAATCCCAGTTCCGGGAATTGTTGCTGAGAAGCTGCTGGACGGCGAAGAGTTGGGCCCGGTGATGGACGCCTTCACAAGGCAAGAGAATATTAGCAAAAAGGAAGGAGCGATCGGCGTATTTACAAATGAGCGAATCACTAGGGGCGAAATGTTCCTTCATATCATGAGGATGCTTGCCGGTCAACACGAGTATAAGCTGAAAATGAAAAAGCAGGATTTTTGAATCACTGTCATGGAAAGGCGGGTTTCGAATGATGGAAACGAACACTGCCAAAACAGAGCAGAATCAGACAGGATTTTATTTAGCTGGCTTGCTAGTATGGTGACAAGGGGTGAGCGAAATGGGGTGGGTTGAATCAATCCAAAAGGCCATCGAATATATCGAGGAGCACTTATTGGAGGACCTGACGATCGAGAGTATTTCCAGGCAGGCGAATGCCTCAGCTTTTCATTTTCAAAGGACATTCACCATTTTAACGGATATTACCATTGGTGAATATATCCGGCGTCGAAGACTGACCTTAGCGGCCCAGGAGATTTCATCCACAAATGGCAAGGTCATTGATTTAGCCTACAAGTATGGCTATGACACCCCCGAGGCATTCTCAAAAGCTTTTCGAAGGCAGCATGGGGTATCTCCAAGCGAAGCCCGAAAGTATATGGGGAAGCTGAAATTCTATGAACGCCTGGTGATACAGGTGATTCTGAAAGGGGAAAAACCGATGAAATACAATATCCTTGAAAGGGATTCCTTTCAATTGATTGGAATCAAGCAAGAGTTTTCCTTGGTTAATGAAGAGAATTTGATTGGGATTCCAAAGTTATGGGAGAAAGTGAATTCGGATGGAACGGGAGATAGGTTAGCGAAGTTGAACAATGGCCAAATAGATGGCTTGATTGGTGTATGTGTCGATAAGCGGGCTGTGGAAAAAAATGAAACGATGGATTATTGGATAGGTGCAGAGTATGCAGGGAAAGTGCCTGAAGAGTTTTCAACCCTTACGATACCGGCTTCCAAGTGGGTTGTATTCGAAGTTCACGGACCTATGCCTGAAGCCATCCAACAAGCTTGGAAGCAAATTTTTTCCGAATGGTTCCCTACAAGCGGTTATGAACATGCCGGAACTCCAGAATTGGAAGTATACGCGAATGACGACGCTTCAAACCCTGACTATTACTCCGAAATTTGGATTCCCATTAAAAAGGGATAAGGATTAATCATAAAAATTATTCGTTTTTCGCTTACAGGGGAGGTTAGGCATCTAATTTCCCCCTGCAAGCTTTTTATTCGTTTCTTTATAAATGATCAGTCCTTCATATACTTGAGCTGGACAGTTAAGGGCAGGGAGATTTACAGCCCTTCTTCAAAAATATAAGAAAGCACCTTCATGGCTTGGTTCACGGATTCTACCGTGACACTCGCCTTTTCCGATAATTCCTTTAAGGCATGGTGATGGGATTCGGGACGAATCAAAATAAGTGGTTTACCCAGGGAAACGGCGGTGCTTGCGTCCATGGCAGTATTCCACTGTTTATATTTTTCACCAAACAGAGCGACGACAATATCAGCTTTTTTCATCAAAAGGCCTGTCCGTAAATTATTGATTTGGGAAGCGGCCGCATCCTTCAGGATAGGATTCGGCTGTTCCCCGAGGATATCTTCACCGATATTATCGGAGCGTTCATGATTTTCCATCGGGCCGACAAATTCTAAAGGAAGCTTCAGTGCAGCGGACTTCTCTCTCAACTCACTTCTCCAATTTGAATGGATCTCCCCAGCAAGATACACGGTTAATTTCATTGTTTTCCTCCTCGGTATTAAAATTGCTTTCATTGTACCATGTTTTTTAGAAAATGGATGAATTCCATAAATAAGGATAATATTATCCGTAAGGAGTAAAAGAGACGGCTGGAGGAATGACGATGGCTTTATCGAATAAGAATTTTCTTGTTTTCCTGTTGATAAGCAGTTTGGTCGTGGGCTGCTCAGGTATCGAGAGACAAACAGAAAAGGCAATGAAGGCTGCTGAAGTGGCTTTTCGTGACGATGAAAAACAGCCCAATCAAGAGGCAGGGCTAATTCAGGTCTATCTGTCAAAGGATTTTAAAGTAGTGGAAGAACATGATAATAATTTAATTTTACAAAAAGGTGATAAGATTTATATATTATTTGTCAATCCAAATGAAAAAGAAGATAGCTCCGTGTTATATTTGGCGATAAAGGAACAACAGGATCAATATGTAGTGATGCATTCCTTTCAAACTGATGATAAATTCGGCTTTATCTCGATCAAAGAGATACCGAAAGAAAAGTATGAGCTTGCAGTGGGGATCGGCGGGGTGAAGCTGACCACCGAAACGGATAAAGACCAATTAAAAACCGATGCGAAACAAATGATGGAAATCGTTTCATCCGTGCCCCAGAAATAAGATGTCCCCCCTGCCTTTCAACCGATCCGTATTAATGGTTGATTCGCGGTGAGTCTGGTATGATGGGATTATAAAAACTAAGGTGTCATTTAGAGCAGGAGGAATATTCAAATGGAAAAGTTACAAACCATTGAGCAATATGATGCATTGAAAAATGAGGGCAAACATATTTTTCTTTTTTCAGCAACATGGTGTGGAGATTGCCGTGTAATCGAACCGATAATGCCGGAGATTGAAATGAAATTTCCAGACTTCACATTCATTTATGTGGACCGTGATGAATTCATCGATGTGTGTGCAGCTAATGATGTATTCGGAATACCAAGTTTCATCGCTTATGATAATGGCAAAGAGCTAGGCAGGTTCGTGAGTAAGGATCGCAAAACACAAGAACAAATTGAGGAATTCATACAATCACTATAATCAATTTCCCCTTCTCGCTGGGGATTTTTCAATGAAGAGGAGGGTCAATCATGAAAATGGACAGCACAAAGCTGAAAAATATCTTGAAGGAACGTTTAAAAGATGAGAAACGCACATTCAAATTCGATAGCAAGCAAGATACGTTACGCGTGGAAAATGTGAAGACTGGGAAGGGGATCACCATCGAGCTGCCTCCTGTACTTGCTAACTATGAGAACGTACAGGAAAAGGCCATCGATGAAATCACCTATTACGTGGAAGAGGCCCTGAATGTGATGGGGGAAGAACACAGTATGGAAGGCAAGGAGAAATTCATTTTCCCAGTCATCCGCTCGACCTCCTTTCCAATGGAATCGGAAGAAGGAAATCCATTTTTATTCGATGAGCATACGGCTGAAACCCGGATTTTTTATGCCCTTGATTTAGGGAAAACCTACCGTCTTATAGATGAAAAGATGATTCAACGGGAAAATTGGCAGGGTGACAGGATCCGTGAAATTGCCCTTTTCAATGCCCGTTCCCTCTCCACTGAAATGAAGTCGGATATCGTTGCAGGTAATGCATTTTATTTTTTGAACACGAATGATGGATATGATGCCAGCAGGATACTAAATGAATCATGGCTTCGGGAAATGAAGGACAAGATCGAGGGAACCATGGCTGTGGCCATTCCCCATCAGGATGTCATCATCATTGCCGATGTGAAGAATGATACGGGCTATGATATTCTTGCGCAAATGGCGATGAGCTTCTTTGCCAGCGGTCATGTTCCGATAACGGCTCTATCATTCCTTTACGAAGAAAATGAGTTGGAGCCCATCTTCATTATGGGTAAAAACAAAAAGCGTGAACAATAATCTATTAAACTTTAAAAGGACCGTGTCAGCATCTGACAGCGGTCCTTTTAAAGTTCAATAGAGTTTATAACTCTTGAGAGTTGATATTTATTTTTTAATCGATGATAATATAATTGCAATATTTTGAAAATATAGAATAAAACAAATGAACAAGCGGATGAACGTTGTGGGAGAGTGCAAAGCAGTGAGCCACCGAAGGAGCAAGTTCCAAAAATATCCCATGAAGCAAATCTCTCAGGTAAATGGAACCGCAGCTGGACGCTACTCTGGAGAGCGCGCAGGGAAGCAGTGTGCCGCCAAAGGGGGAATCTCCATGACCAAAAATGGAGCTAAACTCTCAGGTGAAAAGGACAGAGAAGGGGAGCAGTAAGCAACCCTTCTCTGTCCTTTTTTATTTGGCTTTTTGCATACAGAAGATTTGCAGCGAACATGGAACTTACTAATAGGCTAATCAACTTGAAATAAGGGGGAGAATAATCGTGAATGTGAAAAGCAAATTAATGAACATGCTGGAAGCCCGTAAAGGGGAAATGGTTCAAATCCGCCGTCATTTACACGAGAATCCGGAACTATCCTTCAAAGAAGAGAAAACGGCACAATATATCATTGATTTTTATAAGGGGAAAGATGTGTCGATACAAACGAATGTAGGAAATGGATTAGGGATCATCGTAACGATCAAAGGCGGAAAACCAGGGAAAACGATAGGTCTCCGTGCGGATTTCGATGCATTGCCGATTACAGAAGAAGCGGAGGTTCCGTTCCGTTCAAAAAATGAAGGTGTCATGCATGCCTGCGGACACGATGGGCATACCGCTTATTTATTGGTTCTGGCAGACTGCATCAACGAGCTGAAAGATTCCCTATCAGGTACGATCAAAATAATCCATCAACATGCAGAAGAAACACCCCCAGGGGGAGCAAAAAGCATAATGGAATCAGGGTTTTTGGATGATCTGGATGCTGTTTTTGGAATCCATTTATTTCCGTCGCATCCAGCTGGGGTTGTCGGTTATCGCGGCGGCTATTCGATGGCTGGACGGACCTATTTCAAGTTAGCGATAAAGGGTGTAGGCGGACATGGTTCCTCCCCGCATCTGGCTAATGATGCCATTGTGGCAGGCGCCCATTTCGTGACAGCCGTACAAACCGTAATCAGCCGTCGCTTGAACCCTTTTGAGATGGGTGTAGTCACAATCGGCTCCTTCGATGGAAAAGGAAGCTTTAATGTCATTAAAGATCGTATAGAAATTGAAGGGGATGTCCGTTATATGACAGCAGAGACCCAACAGCTGATCGATAAGGAAATCCACCGGATCGTCAAAGGGATAGAAACGGAATTTGATGTTCAGTGCGAACTAACATATGTGCCCGATTATCCTCCGTTATATAATGAACCTGAACTGACTGGATTCGTGAAAAATAGCCTGGAAAGCATGAATGACAAAGATATTAAGAAGGTCGTGGAATTTCCGGTTTTCTCAGGTTCAGAAGATTTTTCGTATTATGCAGAAAAGATTCCTGGCTGCTTCTTTTACATTGGCTGTAAACCGAAAGGGGCGGAGAAGGTATATTTCAATCACCATCCTAAATTCGATATTGATGAAGATGCCCTTTTGATCGCTTCCAAATCAGTGGCACAGGTTGTATGCAGTTTTTTTGAATGGGAATAGTCCCATGTGTCTTTGTTTTCAAAAAAAAACGCAAGAAACCCACAAAACACCGTTCGGTATTAACGAACGGTGTTTTGTGGGTTGCGGCAGGTATTTGGATGCCGCCGGAGGTTTCATGAAGGATGATGCAATGAATTGGCCCGTCTGCTTCCAAGGCTGCATGAAAACTTAATCTCTTTGTAAACGCGATTTAACAGCGGTGTTTTATTGAAATAGTAGACTAGGGGCTAATGTTATTTCGCAATGGATAGGTTTAAAACCATTCCAGAAGGGGTTTAATAGGGTAGGAGTTCTGCGAAATACGTTAGGTTAGTAAGAATGCTATAAAAAAATAGATACTAATCACAATTTAGCTTAAATTTTCTCGATATTTTTAAAATAACTGGTAGAATTAGTTACATAACTACAGATGTAGAAAGAGTGATAGTTTTGAAATGGCTAAATAAGATGAAAAAATGGTTCCAAGCAGAGGAAATTATTGAAATCGAAGAAATTATTATAGATGAACCGCTTGATGAAGAGACATTAAGGAAAATGGATTTTTCGAAGCTTTCGAAGTCAAAGGAAGAAGAAATAAAGGTTTACAATCAAAAAGTGGAAAAAATGTCCCAGACGCCAGACCCGGATACGAAAATCCTGTTTCAATATCCAAAAGGACAGTTCAAGTTTCCGCTCATTCCAGACCGGGAGCAGAATAAAAGAAAGCCTAGGGAAAGAAACAGGGAAGACAACGAACCCAAACAGGGGAAGAATGTGACCAAAGAAACGACGAGAAGGGCTGTAAGGGATCCTGAACCAAAACGGAGAAGCTTCGACGGGGAGGAAACCTCAAAAATAGTCCCGTCAAAGACTCCATTCCGCCCAACGGAAATCCCTTCACCCATTTATGGGTTCCGTCGTCCGGAAAAAAAAATAGTCCCTTCTGAAGAAATTGTCGAATATGAATTAGAAAGTAAATTGCCCATCCTTAAAAAAGAAGAACCCGATATCGAGATTCCGGTATCGATCCCTGAAATCACAAAAGAAGTGTCAAATGCGGAAATGACGATAGAACCCTCCGTTCTTATACCGGAACAAGCGGAAAAAAAAAGGGAAGATTCTGAGATACCCGCTTTCTTTCGTAGGAATCCCATTGAGTCACTGCCAGAAGAAGCAGTAAGCGAGCCTGCGGTAGAAAAAGAGGCTATTGAACAGGACCAAGTCGATTTTGGACGTGAAGTCGCTGTATCCATCATGGAACGGGCGGACGACACATCGCCTGAAGCTATATCGGATCCTGGGGAGGTTGCTGTACAATCAAATCAACCACCCGTTAGTCAAGGGATACTGCCTGAAAGTGATCCATCTGAGGCAATACCTGAAGTGCAGCCTAAACGTCCGAAAAAACATATCCCATTTAATGTGATGATGCTTAAGCAAGATCGTGAAAAAAATGCCTTCATGAATAAAATGATGCCGGAAAAAAAAAGCCTTAATTCGGAAAGGGCAGTAGTTTCACCTGATAAGCGCCCAATGAATGATGCTGCTGAAACGGAGGCAGGACAAGCGAAACCATCCGCCATTCCTGAACGGAAACCGGAGGAAGGAAGAGTTATGCCGAAAGAGGAGACTCCGGCCATTACACCTACCTTTTTGGACACTAAGGTTAGTTCCGAAACCGCCGCCGTGCCTGAAAATACAGTTGAATCCAATAATGGTTCCAACCCTAAGCCGCCCTTGGAACAGGAATCCCCCATTTCTGGAAATGGGTATCAAGAAGCAGTTTATACAGAGGCAGCAGCCGAAAGTGGCCAGGGCGATACCCCGGCAGTTTTTGGCTCCGTGGAAGCGGATGATAATCCATACTATGTGTTTCCGAATATCGAATTGCTGACACCTCCCACTTATGCTGTGCATGATGATGAGTGGCTCGAGGAACAGACTTTATTACTTGATGAGACATTGAAGAATTTCAATGTCCGTGCAAAGGTCGTCAATGTCACTCAAGGTCCTGCAGTAACTCGTTTCGAGGTGCATCCGGAGCCGGGAGTGAAGGTGAATAAAGTGACGAACCTGATGGATGACATCAAATTAAGCCTTGCTGCTCAGGATATGCGGATGGAAGCGCCTATTCCGGGTAAACATACAATTGGCATCGAGATCCCGAACAGGAAAAGCAAACCGGTATTTTTGCGTGAGGTTTTGGAAAGTACTGAGTTTCAAGAGCATGAATCACCGCTTGCTGTGGCTTTAGGACTCGATATATCCGGTCAGCCGATTATCACGGATTTGAGAAAAATGCCGCATGGATTGATAGCCGGGCAAACGGGATCGGGGAAAAGTGTCTGTATCAACACCATGCTGGTCAGCTTGCTGTATAAAGCGACGCCGCAGGAGTTGAAATTACTGTTGATCGATCCGAAAATGGTCGAGCTCGCCCCATATAACCGGATCCCGCATTTGGTCAGTCCAGTGATAACCGATGTAAAAGCCGCTACGGCTGCGTTGAAATGGGCTGTAGAGGAGATGGAACGGCGTTATGAATTGTTTGTACATGCCGGTGTACGTGATATCACCCGCTTCAATGACCAAGCGGAAAAAGCCGGTCAATATTCAAGCAAGCTGCCTTATATCCTGGTGATCATCGATGAGCTTGCGGATCTAATGATGATGTCCCCGGCTGATGTAGAGGAAGCGATTTGCCGGATTGCTCAAAAGGCCCGGGCCTGCGGCATTCATTTGATTGTAGCCACTCAAAGACCTTCAGTCGATGTCATAACTGGATTGATCAAGGCAAATATCCCGACAAGGATCGCTTTTTCGGTTTCTTCACAGGTCGACTCCCGTACTATCATCGATAGCGGCGGTGCAGAAAAATTATTGGGAAGAGGAGATATGTTATTCGCTGAAAACGGCTCTTCAAAAACGGTGCGTCTGCAAGGGACTTTTGTGAGTGATGAAGAAATCGATCAAGTAGTCAACCATGTTAAATTGGAGCAGCAGCCGAAATACCTGTTTGAACAGGAAGACTTGCTAAACAGGGCCCAGGTCACGGAAGAAGCGGATGAACTGTTTTTCGAGGCCTGTGAATTTGTCGTAAGCCAGCAGGCTGCATCTGCATCGAGTGTCCAAAGGCGCTTCCGTGTCGGTTATAACCGTGCATCGCGTCTAATAGAAATGATGGAGCAACAGGGAGTCGTTTCCGAATCCAGGGGATCAAGGCCCAGGGATGTATTGATTACGGAAGAAGAACTGGAATTTTTACATGTTAATTAAGAGAACCTAATAAAAGGAAATTGTATATAATGTGAAAGGGTGAAAACCCTTTTTTATCACCTTAATTGAGGGAAAAGCCAATGATTTGATAAATTGGCATCTGCCTGACATGGATGAATGATTAAAAAAGTGATATAATAGTTTTTTGTTGATGAATGATTAAAATAAAAGCTTGAAAAACCTATGAAGAAATTGCGTTACTAACAAGTCTCGTAATGGAAAAACAAATAAAAGATGACGTCATATACTGTCATACAGGTAGACGATTGGTGGAGGTTCGCTTTATGACTGCTTACCATTTTGTGGGAATTAAAGGGTCGGGTATGAGTGCTCTTGCACAAATACTGCATGATATGAATATAGAAGTGCAGGGTTCCGATTACGAAAAAGAATTTTTTACACAATTGGCATTAGAAAAAGCCGGGATTAAAATCCTTTCTTTCAACGAGGAAAATATTCAACCTGGAATGACCATCATTGCAGGAAATGCGTTTCCGGATAGTCATCCGGAAATCGTAAAGGCAAAAGAACTTGATTTGCCGATTATCCGTTATCACCGTTTCCTAGGTGATTTCATGAAAAACTTCATCAGTGTGGCCGTTACGGGAGCGCATGGTAAAACATCGACGACCGGCTTACTTGCCCATGTAATGGGGGGCGCTAAACCGACATCCTTCTTGATTGGGGATGGAACGGGTAAAGGAATCGTGAATTCTGATTACTTCGTATTCGAAGCATGTGAATATCGCCGTCATTTCCTTTCCTATTATCCGGATTATGCAATCATGACGAATATCGATTTTGATCATCCTGATTATTACGCCAATGTCGAAGACGTGTTCGAGGCTTTCCAAACGATGGCCCTTCAAGTCAACAAAGGCATCATTGCGTGCGGGGATGATGAGCATTTACCACATATTCAGGCGAAAGTACCGGTTATTTTTTACGGATTTGCAGAAGGAAATGATTTTCAGGCGAAAAATGTTTCCGTCACTCCGGATGGCACGACTTTTGATGTGCATGTAAGGAACAATTACTATGATACATTCACTATTCCTACTTTTGGAAAGCATAATGTGTTGAATGCACTAGGTGTCATTGCACTTTGTAAATATGAAAACTTGGATACGGAAGCTGTGAAAGCCCAATTGCGGACTTTTGGCGGAGTTAAACGCCGGTTCTCCGAAAAGGAAATCGGAAGTCAGATCATCATTGATGATTATGCACACCATCCGACCGAGATCTCTGCAACTGTTGACTCGGCGCGTCAGAAATATCCAGAGCGTGAAGTTGTTGCGGTATTCCAGCCACATACTTTCTCGAGAACGCAGGCATTCCTGGATGAATTCGCCGACAGCTTGAATTTGGCTGACAAAGTATACTTATGTGAAATTTTTGGATCTGCTCGTGAACATCAAGGGAAGTTATCGATTGAAGACCTTCAAGATAAGATTCCCGGTGCCGAGCTGATTACGGAGAACACAACATCAATATTGCAAAATCATCAAAACAGTGTCGTGTTATTCATGGGTGCGGGGGACATTCAAAAGTTCCAAGCAGCCTATGAGCATTCACTGCAGGTAAAATAAAAAAACGACCATCCGTTAGTAGCGGATCGGTCGTTTTTTTATTGGTTTTTATGTTATTTTAAATTTTCTGGATTTAAATTTTCCAGTTCCGGTAAAACGAAGCGTCCGTCCTTACGTATCAAGACGTCATCAAAATGGATTTCCCCGCCGCCATATTCAGGTCGCTGAATATTGACCAGGTCCCAGTGAATGTCTGAATGGTTTCCGTTAAAGGCATCATCATAGCATTGTCCGGGAGTGAAATGAAAACTTCCATCAATTTTTTCATCAAAGAGGATATCTTGCATCGGGTGTAGAATATAAGGATTTACACCAATTGCAAATTCACCGACATATCGTGCGCCTTCATCAGTATCAAAAATTTTGTTGATGCGTTCCGTATCATTCGCAACCGCTTCAACGATTTTTCCATCCTTGAATGTTAACTTCACGTTTTCAAAAGTAAAACCCTGATAAGGGGACGGAGTATTATACGAAATCACTCCATTGATGGAATCTTTAACTGGAGCCGTATATACTTCACCGTCAGGAATGTTCAGCTCACCCGCACATTTGATGGCTTTAATGTCTTTGATGGAGAAGGTTAGGTCCGTACCGGGCCCAGTTAAGCGGACCTTATCCGTTCTATCCATCCATTCAACAAGGTTGTCCATTGCTGCGCTCATTTTGCCATAGTCGAGGTTGCAGACTTCGAAATAAAAGTCTTCGAATGCCTCTGTGCTCATTTTGGCTAATTGGGCCATGGAATTTGTCGGGTAGCGAAGTACGACCCATTTTGTTTTTGGCACGCGGATATTTCTATGTACTTTACCGACTGTCTGTCCATGAATCGCCATCTTTTCTGAAGGGACATCGGATTGTTCATTGATATTATCCCCGGCACGAAGCCCGATATAAGCATCCATCTGGTTCATTACGTTTGCTTCAAACTCACCCATCATCTTGTACTGTTCTTCTTTGGCACCCATCAGCAAGGCACGATCCACTTGGTGATCCTTTAACAGGACGAATGGGTAACCACCTGCTGCATAGGCTTCATTCACAAGTGCGTTAACAAGTTCACGCTGCAATCCAAAGTTTTCGATCAAGATTCTTTCACCTTTTTGAAGCTTCACGGAATAATTGATTAAGTTTTTGGCCAATGTACCAATTCTGGGATCTTTCATAAAAAATACCTCCATTGTTTAAATTCGACTTATCTTTTCTATCATACCCGATTTCCTGCCATAAGTGTCACCCATGAATTTCACGGAGGAACTGGATGCAGACAACAATATTTCCAGATTAGGGTTTGATAGGGTATATTGAAAAAATAAATACGTTTATAATAATAGGGAAGGGGTAATTAATATCTAACAGCTATTAAATAAGTCGATTTTTTACGGAGGTGTTCCAATGGAGATTATTTTATACGTAAGTGCTGCTGTTGCAGCGATAGCTTTTTTGGTACTTGTTATTTTCCTAACAAAGGTACTGACATCACTTCAAACTACCCTGGACAGTGTGGCCCGGACGCTGACAGGACTAGAGAGCCAAATGCAGGGCATAACGCTCGAAACTACTCAGTTATTACATAAAACGAATACGTTGGCTGAAGATTTGCAGCATAAGTCAGAAAACCTGAACACGGTGGTGGATGCCGTGAAGGATGTAGGCACATCCATCTCTAGTTTTAATTCTTCCATCCAAAAGGTTTCCCATAAAGTGCAGGCTGAGATTGATAATAATCAAGAACGAATCTCACAAATTGTACAATGGAGCAATGTAGCCATGGAGATCAGGGACAAATGGAAATCCAGAAGCAAACAGGCTGCCCCGACCCCAACCGAAAGGGCGGAGTTAGAAAGGGAAGCACTGGAAACAGATAACCTACCTAAAAAAAGGTTTTTACGTTCTAGATCTTAAAATCTAGTTAAATAAAAATGAACTGAAAATTGAAAGGGGAATGTATTATGACTCAAAAAGAATTTCCGACAAAGGACTATCAGAAATCATATGAGGACGAACGCGACTCGATCAATTCAAAGGACTTTATGATTGGCGCCTTGATCGGCGGGATGATCGGAGCGGCTACAGCTTTGTTCATGGCTCCGAAAACAGGCAAGGAATTAAGGAATGACTTCAATGAACAAGCTAAAAACATTTCAGAGAAAACAGAAAGATTAAGACAAACGGCGATGGAAAAAGGTACAGTCCTTGCTGATACTGCAAAAGAAAAAACAAGCTCCGTCACGGAAATCGTTTCCAATAAATCTTCAAATATCGTCAATAAAGTGAAAAGCCTAAAAACGGGAAAAGAAAACGGCGACGCGGCTGATGATACGACGAATTCCAGCAATAGGGATATAGATGTAACCGGAACTTCCGATTCTCCTATCGTATCCGTCGAAACGAACTTTGCTAACGGTAATGACTCGGAAAATAATCCTGCAGATCCTACAAGCGGAAACAAGAATGCGGCAAAATTAAAGCTTGATGAAGCGAAAAAGGCATTTGATGAAACAGAGAATAATCTAAAGAAATAATATTCCTTGGATTCCTTTAATGGGGATGAAGAGGCATAAAGGGACGAAGAATAAGGCGGTGAAGTGCTTCTATGGCTTCATCGCCTTTTTGATGGTAAAATTTATATGGACAAGGAAAGGAGACTGTTTTATGGTCATGAGCAAAATCGAAACAGAAGAACAATTCAATGAGCTTCTAAATGAGGATACATTCCTGCTTTTCAAGCATAGCGTAACATGCCCGGTCAGTGCTGAAGCATTTGAACAATATGAGAGGTACATCTTAGAGAACGAACAACTTAAAACGGCCTATTTGGCCGTTCAGGAAGCTCGTCCACTATCCAATTATGTGGCAGAAACATTTGATGTCACACATCAATCACCTCAGGCCATCCTTTTTAAAAGTGGAAAACCTGTCTGGAATGAATCTCATTGGCGGATTACATATGATTCATTGAGCAAAGCCATTACTGAATGAATTTGGAGGCCGGATCCCTTAGGTAAGGGGTCCGGTCTTTTATTATTCATTTGGTGGCCATAGGATTTTTAAACGGTCTTCAGGGGAAACCTTTTCTTGAAAGGTATTACCTGTTCATTTAGCAACGTAAGGAGTTCAGGCAGCTGTAACTCTTTAATCATTCGTGGATGGCTCCGGCAAGCGGCAGACGATCGATCATGGTCCAATGCCCTTGAGATAAAATATCAATTAAATTATAGCTTTCCTGTTCTATTTCCAATATAATTCCTACAACGGATCGTGTTCCGATATCCAGTGCAAATCGTTTTTCTCGTATGTGTAACACCTGCATTTATGCATTTATAACTTTAATGCTTAAAAGCGTTTAATTATTAAAGAAAAATATAGTGACATTTATGGACACTTCATTTATAATTGATTTTATTATACATGAAATATTCTAAATTTTTCATTGATAAAACAATCGGGGTGGATGTTCGAGGATCCAGATGGGATTTTTTTAGTTTGAGTCCGCTGAACCGATTTCTATTTTAAAAAACGAAGGGATGGATTTGTAATGAGCAACAAAGAGCTTGATGGACTTCGTAATCAACTGGATGATGTGAACCTTCAGTTATTACATCTTATTAATCAACGTGCTGAACTTGTACAGGAAATTGGTCGCGTTAAAGAAAAACAAGGTGTAAACCGTTACGATCCGGTCCGTGAAAGAACAATGCTGGATCTTATCGAAGCCAATAATCAAGGACCGCTTGATCTTGGTTCGATTAAACATATTTTCAAAGAAATCTTTAAATTGGGCTTGGAGCTACAAAAAGATGATCAGAAGAAAACGCTTCTTGTATCAAGAAAACAAAAGGCTGAAGACACGATCATCGACATTAAGGGTGAATTGGTCGGTAACGGGATTCCTAGCTTCGTTTTCGGACCATGTGCCGTTGAATCTTATGAACAGACAGCTGCGGTGGCGGAAGTCATTAAAGCTAAAGGTTTGAAATTGATGCGCGGCGGTGCATTTAAGCCACGTACATCTCCATATGACTTCCAAGGGCTTGGTTTGGAAGGTTTACAAATACTTAAACGCGTTGCAGATGAATACGGCTTGGCTGTCATCAGTGAAATCGTGAGTGCCAACGATATCGAAGCGGCCATCGATCATATCGATGTCATCCAAATCGGAGCGCGCAACATGCAAAACTTCGACTTGCTAAAAGCGGCAGGTGCCGTAAATAAACCAGTTCTTTTAAAACGTGGATTGGCTGCAACGATTGAAGAGTTCATTCATGCAGCGGAATACATCATGTCGCAGGGCAATGGCAACATCATCCTTTGTGAACGTGGTATCCGTACTTACGAAAAAGCAACAAGAAATACACTTGATATCTCTGCTGTACCGATTTTAAAACAAGAAACTCATTTACCGGTCATGGTTGATGTAACGCATTCAACTGGACGTCGTGATCTCTTGCTTCCTACGGCTAAAGCGGCTCTTGCAATTGGTGCTGACGGTGTTATGGCAGAAGTGCATCCGGATCCTTCCGTTGCTTTATCGGATTCTGCACAGCAAATGGACTTCAAACAATTTGATGAATTCTACGATGAAATTAAACGTTTGAACTGGGTAACTGTATAAGCTGGAAAGTCTTTAAATGATCTACTTACGGCCCTTACCAACTTGGCAAGGGCTTTTTTTAATGGTAAAATACAAGTTTTTGCAGAAAAAGCTTCGAAATAAGCACTATTGGATTGCAGGAAAGATTCGACTATCGTATGATAAATAACAAGAATGAGAACTGTTCGGGAGATTGAGTCATACATAAAGTGATATCTATGTGAATTTTATACTTGAATAGGGTATTGAATATTTGACTGAGAAGAGAGTAGGACTGCAGTTTCTGTTAGGCAGATCGTTCCTAAAATAATCTTCCTTATAGAGAAAACGCATAAAAGATTTTTTTCCGAAATAATTCGGGTCTTTTATGGGAAAAATGAAAGAAATGGAGGAATGGATGAATGAATAATATAACCATTTATGATGTGGCGCGTGAGGCGAATGTTTCCATGGCCACCGTTTCCCGCGTAGTTAACGGGAATCCAAATGTAAAGCCTGCAACAAGGAAGAAAGTTGCCGATGTGATTGAGAAGTTAGGGTACCGTCCAAATGCAGTGGCAAGGGGACTTGCCTCAAAGAAAACGACTACAGTCGGGGTCATCATCCCGGATATCTCGAGCATCTTTTTTGCCGAATTGGCACGGGGCATAGAAGATATAGCCACTATGTATAAATACAATATCATTCTAAGCAGTTCTGATGAGAATATAGATAAGGAATTCCATTTGCTGAATACGATGCTTGGAAAACAAGTGGATGGTATCGTATTTATGGGCGGCAACATTTCTGATGAGCATGTCAAAGAGTTTAAGAATTCACCGGTTCCAATCGTTCTGGCAGGTTCGGTGGATGAAAGCGGGCAAGTTCCATCGGTTAATATTGATTATGAGGCGGCGGCATTCGACGCAGTGACCTTCTTTGCTAAAAAAGGCCACAAGCATATCGCTTTTGTAAGCGGAAACCCTTCCGCGCTGATTAATGAAATGAAATTGACTGGTTATAAACGAGGATTGAAAGAAGCTGGTCTTTCATTTGATGAAAGTTATATTGTTGAAGGTGATTATACATATGATTCAGGAATTGAATCTTTTGAAAAGTACCTGGAAGTTGAAGACAGACCGACGGCATTCATCGCCGGTGCTGATGAAATGGCGCTTGGAATTGTCCATGCCGCACAGGACAAAGGGTATAATGTGCCGGAAGACTTTGAAGTGATCAGCTTCGATAACACGAGATTGACATTGATGGTGCGTCCGCAAATCACGACGATCGTTCAACCTTTATATGATATTGGTGCGGTTGCGATGAGGCTTCTTACAAAGTTGATGAATAAAGAACAAGTGGAGGAAGGTCTTGAAAAAGTGATCCTGCCACATCGGATTGAAAACCGTCAATCAACGAAATAAACTGGTTTGGAGAGTGTCCCGAGGGCACTCTCTTTTTGTTTCTCCATTGTATTCCCGAACAAAAAAGATCGTTTTTCAACGATCTTTAGGTTAACTTTGTTCATTGCTTTTCGATGTTTGCTTGGAAGACCTGATGGGATAAAGGACCTTTTCAAGCGTCAGGGCATTCTTCTCGGTAATTTCAGGCTTCCTCGGAATGGGTTCGTATATATCCTCCATGTCATCCCATTCATTCGGTAGGGGAACAGGGGACTCAGGCTGCCAGCAATCGAGCCATTCCTTTGATAGGGGACCTGAAATATCGTTATTCGTCATTTCAAGCCAGACCCTCGCCCAAGCCCTCGGGACGACGCGCCATATATCATATCCGCCGCCGCCTACTGCAATCCACCGTCCTTCGCAATACTTATGGGCCATTTCGTGTGCCAACTTTGGTATTTCCCTATAAATCTTCATGGTGGCAGATAAATGGGTCAGCGGATCGTAATAATGGGAGTCGGCTCCGTTTTGCGTTAATATGACATCCGGTTTGAAGAATTCAATGACCTCTTTAAAGGAAGCCCTATAGCATTCGAGCCAGGATTCATCTTCAGTGAACGCATCGACCGGAATGTTGAATGAATAGCCGTAGCCTTTTCCCTGACCCCGCTCGGTAATATTGCCGGTGCCGGGAAATAAGTAGCGCCCCGTTTCATGGATGGAAAGGGTGCATACATCAGGATCATCATAAAATGACCATTGGACTCCGTCACCATGATGTGCATCGGTATCTACATACAAGACACGCGCCCCATATTTTTTTTGCAGGTATTTAATCGCGACCGAACTATCGTTGTAAATGCAAAAGCCCGAAGCTTTCCCACGGAAACCGTGATGCAAGCCCCCGCCAAGATTAAGTGCGTGCAGGGCCTGACCGGTCATGACGGCATCCACAGCTGTCAAGGTACCGCCTACAAGCAAGGCGCTTGCTTCGTGCATTTTGGGGAAGATAGGGGTATCCTCTGTTCCTAGCCCATAATTTACTGCCTTTTCAGGGGGGAGCTTTCCCTGGCCTGCCAATCTGACAGCGTTTACATAATGGTGATCATGGATCAGTTCCAATTCTGCATCGGTAGCCATTCTGGGCTTGATAATTTGATCATCATTGATGGCATGGTGTTTTTTTAATAAATCAAGCGTGAGTTTAAGCCGTTTTTGATTGAATGGATGCTCATCGTTGAATTTGTAGGTAAGGAGTTCATCCGAATAGACGAAAAGGGATGTATCATTCATGTGAAATCCCCGGTAGACTAGGCCATAAAACGGTATAGCCTTCTTTCTTCAAATCCTCCACCACCATAAATGGATTCATCGTCTGTACACGAATTACAAGTATTTTATAATCGGTTCCATTCTTTTCAGGATAAACAAGTGTGCTCAGGATATTGGTATTGCGCCTTTTGAAAATATGGGCAATATCATGAAGGGAACCTGCCTTATCCGGGATTCTGATTTCGATTTGGGAACCGGGCTGATTGACTCCAGTCAACTCAACATATGAATGAAGTAAATCAGAACCGGTTATGATGCCCACTAACTTCCTTCCCTTAACGATTGGAAGGCAGGTGATATTGTTATCACAAAAAACAGCCCCGATTTCTTCCACGAAATCCAGCGGGTGCCCCGTGATTATTTCCGTTTTCATGATGCTTGATAGTGGTTTTTGTAAATCATTTTTGTATTCTTCGGGACGGAATATAGAAGGGGCAGCATCCCGAATATCACGGTCGCTGACTAATCCCACAAGTTGAAAGCTGTCATTGACAATGGGTATATGGCGAATTCGTTTCTCCTTGATGATCAAGACAGCGCTATGGATTGTATCCGTTGGAGTGAGGGTGATAATATCCTCATTCATTATTGTTTCAACAATCATTTTCCTTCCTCCTCTTCCTCGCCTCTTTAATACATAAACCGATTCATAAAACGCAATTGGTCGAACTTCTGGATGGATTCCGGCGGGACTCTTTTGCCAATACGGGCCATCAGGCAGTTGGCCGGGTGGGAACTGATTTCAGGATCATCTGTTGCAAAGTAGACCAAGCCGCCCGCACTCATCATTTTTTCCATGACCTTGCGATAGTCCCATATATTCAGCCCTGTCCCTTTCAAATCCCAATGCCAATAGTATTCAGTTGTGATGATGATGAAGTCTTCAACCGAATCGTCTTCCATTGAAAGGCGGATTAGGTTCTTCCCGACAGAGGCACCCCGGTATTTAGGGATGACCTCGATTGCACCAAGCTCAATCAGGTCCTCCATTTTGATTTCCGACCAGCGCTCCAAGGGATCGGGATATAAGTAAGTTACATAACCCACGATTGTTTCATTTTCGCGGGCGATAAAGATCCTGCCCTCAGGCAAGTCTGCAATCTCTATTAACGCTTTATGCTGCAAAGCAGGCGGGCGAAAGGCGACCAAGTCTTCGTGAAACTCATAAGCGGACATTTTCTCGCCGCTTAACGGCCCCTCGATGATGAGCGTTCCGCTTAATGTCTGCAGTTCCTTAGTATAAAAGGTCTTATTATATTCCATTCCTTCACCACCCTTGTTATATAGTAATCTTACACTCTAGCATTCTAGTTTGACTGAATGGAAAGCTTACATAAATTATACCTAAAAACAAGGGTCATAATTCAGAAAGTTCAAGGCATATTTGAATCTTTTGTTACAGGGCTTCTTCTTTCCCGGGTCATCAATATGATTCACCTTAACTATAACAATATACTAGTGATTTTCAAAAGTCAGCAAACTGGTTTTCCCCTAATATGGAAGTGTTGAATATTTTAAAAATTGAGATAATTCCATTCTTATACTATAATGAAAATATAGAGCCGAATGAAGGGGGAGTTTGTCGTATGAATGTGAAAGCGTTGCCAGTAGTGGAAGGTAATTTTAATTTAAAGAATTATGATGAAAAATACAAGAAGTTTGACTGGTCTGAGACGGAAAAGGAATTCTCCTGGTCTGAAACCGGTAAGGTGAATCTTGCGTATGAAGCCATTGACCGCCATGTTGAAACATACAAAAAAAATAAAGTAGCCCTTTATTACAAAGACGATAAAAGAAATGAAAAGTATACGTTCAAGGAAATGAAAGATTATACGAACCAAGCGGCCAATGTGTTCAAGAACATTGCCAATGTTGAAAAAGGTGATCGTGTCTTCATCTTCATGCCTCGCTCCCCGGAGCTTTATTTTGCATTGTTGGGTGCGATTAAAACGGGAGCTGTCGTAGGGCCGTTGTTCGAAGCCTTCATGGAAGGCGCAATAAGGGATCGCCTTGAAGATAGTGAGGCAAGTGTGATTGTGACGACACCTGAACTTTTGCCGCGCGTGCCAGTGGATGAATTACCCCATTTAAAGCATATTTTCTTGGTGGGGGAAAATATAAAAGAAGAAGGAAAGTACCATCACTTCAATAAAAAATTAAAAGAAGCCGACAAAAAATTCGAAATTGAATGGGTGGACCGGAATGACGGTCTGATCCTTCACTATACCTCCGGTTCCACAGGCAAACCAAAAGGAGTGCTTCACGTTCATAATGCGATGATCCAGCATTATCAAACGGCAAGATGGGTCCTTGATTTGCAGGATGAGGACGTGTATTGGTGCACAGCGGACCCTGGATGGGTGACAGGGACGTCTTACGGGATATTTGGACCTTGGCTGACAGGGACATCGAATGTCATTGTAGGCGGGCGGTTCAAGCCTGAATCCTGGTACAAGACCTTGGAAGACTTTGGTGTCACGGTATGGTATAGTGCCCCGACTGCCTTCAGGATGCTGATGGGCGCAGGTGATGAAATCGTTAAGCGGTTCGATTTGAGTTCTCTCCGCCATATTTTAAGTGTTGGTGAACCGTTGAACCCGGAGGTGGTGCGCTGGGGAATGAAGGTATTCAATCATCGTGTCCATGATACATGGTGGATGACGGAGACCGGGGCTCAGGTCATCTGCAATTATCCTTGCCTGGAAATCAAACCGGGTTCGATGGGTAAACCGATTCCAGGTGTGAAAGCGGCAATAGTGGATGATCAAGGCAACGAGCTTCCGCCGCATAGAATGGGGAACCTTGCCATCAAAAAAGGATGGCCTTCGATGATGAAGACCGTCTGGAAGAATGAAGCGAAATATGAATCTTACTTTATGCCAGGTGATTGGTATGTTTCCGGAGATTCCGCATATATGGATGAAGATGGTTATTTCTGGTTCCAAGGCCGTGTTGATGATGTCATCATGACGGCAGGGGAGAGAGTCGGACCTTTCGAAGTCGAAAGCAAGTTGGTCGAGCATCCAGCCGTAGCTGAAGCGGGGGTCATCGGGAAGCCAGATCCAGTTCGGGGGGAAATCATCAAAGCGTTTATCGCCCTTCGTGACGGATACGATGCAAGCGATGAGTTGATTGAGGAAATTCGAACATTTGTAAAGCATGGTCTGGCAGCACATGCGGCACCTCGTGAAATTGAATTCAGGGATAAACTTCCTAAAACAAGAAGCGGTAAAATCATGCGCCGTGTCTTGAAAGCTTGGGAACTGGATCTTCCAACTGGTGATTTATCATCGATGGAGGATTGAGAAACTGGGTCATACTGATTATTTGAAAAGGAAAAAGGCATCCATGGTCATTTGCATGGATGCCTTTTTGGGAGATTATAAGGAAACAGGCTGTCGGGCCAGCCCGACAGCCTGTTTTAGTTCAAAAAAGAGTGTCATTCTTCCTCTTCTTCAGCTTTATCCGTGTCTTGTTCTTTATCATTGACTGTGTCTTGATCTGTGTCGGTCTCTTGATTTTCTTTATCTGCATTCTCTTTGTTTTGATCTATGTCTTCAGCTGGCTCTTTAACTTTATCTTTATCCGTTTCCGTTTCTTTTTCTGTTTCTTTATTTGCTTCTTTATCTGAACCGTTCTCTTCTTTTGAGTCTGGTTTTTTATTTTCGTTAGCTATTTTATCTTTTCCGCGATCATTTTTATTTTTTGTCGAATCTTCTTTTGAACCAGTCTTTTTAGCGCCGCTTTCAACACGTTGAGAAGGGGATGATTCTTTACCGACTATGTCTACGGCCGTTACATAATAGGAACCGCCTGAGCCGACTTTGTAAACAAGACTCTCCCCAGCATTGATGCTCGCCACTTTTTTGCCGTCTTTATAAACACGATAACCGACGACATCTCCTTCATGATGCAGGCCCCAAGTAATCTTATCGTTACTGATCGTTATGGATAGGGGATCTGGTGCTTTGCCATTATCATTCAATTTCGCTTTCGCCCCGACTACATTTCCTGATTTTTCGCCTCCAGGAATCACGGATCCCGGATCATCGACATATTTCAATCCGATATCTGCAAAAGAATCGGGATTCAACATGAACCCGCCGCTTGTGAATTCGCCAGGCGTTTGCGGAAGGGCTCCGTAGCGTTTGCTGCCGACTGATACATATCGTCCATCTATGAAACTATCATCCGCCTTGGATGGGGCATATTTGGCGATGAATAAATCCGATTTGACAAGCCCGGCCTTTTGGCATGAGCTTGAAGGCAGCAGTCCTGAAACGCCACAGAAGGAACGGCTGACAATTCCGCCCGGCATTTCAAATCGCTTATCGGGGTCGATGAGTTTAGGGTCGACTTTATATGCGGCATTGATCAGATCTGCCCAATAATACATATTACGTTTATTATATTCAAGACCATTATAGGTCCCTTGCAAGGATTTCGGTGTATCATATCCCAGCCATGTACCGAATGATACATTGGGATTGGTAGCGACGAACCAAGCGTCCCAATAGTTTTGTGAAGTTCCGGTCTTACCTGCCCAATCACTCGAGAAAGCAAGTCGGTTCCTGACCGAAGTGGCCGTCCCGCTGTTTACGACATCACGCATCATGTCAAGTGTCAGGTAAGCGGCTTGCGGAGAAAATACTTCCACTGGCTTGGCTTTATGTTCATAGATGACCTCGCCATCTTTCGATACGATTTTATCGATCATATAGGCATCGACGAACTCCCCTGAATTGGCAAATGTGCCAAAGGCATTGACGTTTTCTTCAACGGTTACACCTTTTGACATAGCTCCCAATGACATGGAAGGATTAGAGTAATCCTCTTTCGTCACTGTTGTAAAGCCCATTTTTTCCAAATAGGAAGCTGGACCTTGGTTGATTATTTTCATGTAAAAGAGCGCTGCCGGGATATTATAGGAATTCTTCAGTGCCTCACGCGCAGTCGTTACTCCCGTATAGCTACCGCCGCCATAGTTTCCTGGACGCCACATTGTTCCTGCTGGAATGGAAATGGGTACGTTGGCCGATACGCTTCCTGGTGAGACCTTTCCTAACTCGATCCCTGGTCCATATACGAGCAGCGGCTTCATCGTTGATCCATTCGATCGCAATGATGCGGTTGCATGGTTCGTCTGTTCCCGCTTGAAATCACGGCCACCTACGAAACTGATGATCTTTCCGGTTTTGTTTTCGATTAGAATGGCCCCGGCTTCAACGGGCTCACTCACCGTTTTCATTTCTTTCGTATCCGGATCGACGACTTGTGCCGTTTTATCGTATCCGTAATTCGGGTAGTTTTTCGTTACTTCCTGCATCTTGTCATAAATCTTTTTATTGATTGTCGTATAAACCTGATAGCCGTTTTGACGCAGCTTACGGTCGGCAAGTGCTAGATATTGATCTTTTAAATCATCATTCTTTAAATCTTTCTCTTCATATCCATCCTCTTTTGCGAGACTGACAGATAGGATTTCGATGGAGCGTTTTTCGATTTCATAGGTGAGCCATGGATATTTCTCGGATGGCATCTCCGTTTTGCCGATAAAGTCTTTTGTTATGTCGTATGCGTTTGCTTTATCATATTCTTCTTTTGTTATGTATCCGTTACTATACATCCGCTTTAAAACGGTTTTCATCCGGTTGATGCCGGGCTCTTGATTTTCTTTCAGTTTTCCTTTCTGGGTATATGGTGTATAACCGAAAGGACTTTGCGGCAATCCAGCGATAAAGGCTGATTGGGGCAGTGTCAGATCTTTGGCCTCCACGCCAAAAATGCCTTCAGCAGCGGACTCGACACCAGCGATGTTACGGCCTGAGGAATTTCGTCCCAAAGTGGAAACGTTTAAATAGGTTTCCAAAATCTCTTCTTTTTCAAAGAACTTTTCGACCCGGAGCGCAAGAAGGATTTCTTTTGCTTTCCGTTCAAACGATACTTCGTTGGTCAGGACCTGGTTTTTAATGAGCTGCTGTGTTAATGTACTTCCTCCCGATTGGACGGTTGCATTCGAAAATTCCTGGTAAACGGCACGCAGGATGGCTTTCGGGACAACCCCGTCATGCTCATAAAAATATTCATCCTCTGTAGCGATGACTGCATTTTTTAGATGCTCGGAAACTTTATCGATGGACACTTCTTCACGCTCAAGGTCACTCTTAAGCTTGCCCAAGTATACGTTATCAGCAAAGTATACTTCAGAGGTCTCTTCATAATTGTAAATGTCTTTTTTCAATTCTTCTTTTGAGCGTACCGGCTCATCATTGACGAGGGCAGCGAAATAGCCGGCCCCGACGCCGCCGGCGAATGAGAATCCTAGAATCCCGACAATAATGAGGATCAGCGTTAAATTCCAAATGACTTGGTATGTAACCCGCGCGTTCTTTTGTGTTTTTTCATTTTGAAAAAAACGGGTCAGCTGCTTCCAGACTGTTAGAAATCTATCTTTTTGATTATTATTCATCGTATCATACCCCCTGAAATCACATATATTATAGCATATAACAGGTAGGGGAATGGGCATCTTTCTTATTTTTCTATAATCTGTAAGGGTATGTTGACAAGGATTCTTATGTATGATAAAAGTTTATTAACAACAATAAAATGATTAAATGATCGCGATGATAGGACCCAGTAGTCAGACTATCCCTGTTTCAGAGAGCCGGTGGTTAGTGGAAATCGGTACAAATGGTATGATGAATTACTTCCTGGAGCATTTGCTGTGAAATGATTAGTAGCAGGAAACGGTTGACGGCCGTTATTCGTCTTGAGCGGAGGGCATATTATGTCCTCAAGTTGGGTGGTACCGCGAATTCATTCGTCCCTTCATATTTTATGAAGGGGCGTTTTTGTGTGCTTTTTGCGGTTTTTTTCTAAGATGGAGGAGGAATATTTAATGGAATTGCTTAAAGACCTTGAGTGGAGAGGGATTATTTATCAACAAACGGATGAAGAGGGTTTTAAGGGCCTTTTAGAAAAAGAGAAAATTTCTTTATACTGCGGTGTCGATCCAACTGCGGATAGTATGCACATCGGACATCTATTGCCATTCTTGACAATGCGCCGTTTCCAGCAGCACGGTCATCGTCCTATTGTGCTAGTAGGCGGTGCGACTGGACTTATCGGTGATCCAAGCGGTAAAAAAGAAGAACGCCAGCTGCAAACGCTGGAAAAAGTGCTCTATAATGCAGATTGCATAAAAGGGCAGCTATCCCACATCTTTGATTTCGACGGGGAAAATGGTGCGGTCATGGTCAATAACTATGACTGGATAGGTAAAATCGATATGGTTACGTTCTTGCGGGATTACGGGAAATACATTGGCATTAACTACATGCTGGCAAAAGATACGGTTGCTTCCCGCCTGGATACGGGAATTTCCTTTACTGAATTTGCGTACACGATCTTACAAGGAATTGATTTCGGTCATTTATACAGCAATTACGACTGTAAATTGCAAATTGGCGGCAGTGATCAATGGGGCAACATTACGACCGGCCTTGAAATGATCCGGAAATCCAATGATGAGGATGCAAAAGCATTCGGTATGACAATCCCGCTCGTAACGAAAGCGGATGGAACGAAATTCGGTAAAACGGAAGGCGGAGCGATTTGGCTTGACCCGGAAAAGACGACTCCGTATGAATTTTACCAATTCTGGATCAATACAGCCGATGCTGATGTCGTGAAATACCTGAAATTCTTCACCTTCCTATCTCGTGAGGTGATTGAAGAGTTAGAGCAATCCGTACAGTCCGAACCGCATTTGCGTAAAGCGCAAAAAGCTTTAGGGGAAGAAATGACCCGTTTGATTCATGGTCAGGAAGCTCTTGACCAAGCAATTAAAATCTCTGCCGCCCTATTCAGCGGTGAGGTGAAGAATTTAAGTGCAGCGGAAATCAAATTGGGCTTTAAAGATGTCCCTAGCTTCGAACGTGAAAGCAAGGAAGATATCGGTTTGGTCGATTTAATCGTTGAAGCGAAAATTTCGCCATCAAAGCGTCAAGCCCGTGAAGATATTCAGAATGGGGCAATCTCCATAAATGGGGAGAAAGTGACGGATCTGCAATATGTAGTGACGGAAGCTGCCAAGATTGAAGGGGAGTTCATCCTCGTTCGTCGCGGCAAGAAGAAATACACATTAGTGAAATGATTGTTCAAGGCCCGGCTGAATCCCAGCCGGGCTTTGTCATGCAAGGGTGTTTAGATGCAAAAAAAACCCCATCCGAGGATGGGGTTTTTGAAGTTATTAACGAGAGTAGAACTCAACGATAAGAGCTTCGTTAATTTCAGCAGGCAATTCAGAACGTTCTGGTAAACGAGTGAAAGTACCTTCTAATTTCTCAGCATCGAAAGTAAGGAAATCAGGAACGAAGTTAGTTGCTTCAACTGATTCTTTAATGATTGAGAAGTTGCGTGATTTTTCACGAACTGCGATTGTTTGTCCAAGAGACACTTTGTAAGATGGAATGTCTACGCGGCTTCCGTCTACAGTGATGTGACCGTGGTTAACAAGTTGACGTGCTTGACGACGTGTACGAGCTAAACCAAGACGGTAAACTAGGTTATCAAGACGTGATTCAAGAAGAATCATGAAGTTTTCACCATGAACACCTTTAAGTTTGCCAGCGCGATCGAACATTGAACGGAATTGACGTTCAGTGATTCCGTACATGTGACGAAGTTTTTGTTTCTCTTGTAGTTGCATTCCGTATTCAGAAATTTTTCTACGTTGGTTAGGACCATGTTGTCCTGGAGCGTAAGGGCGTTTTTCTAATTCTTTACCAGTACCTGTTAGGGAAATTCCTAAACGACGGGATAGTTTCCAGCTTGGGCCAGTATAACGAGCCATAGGATGACTCCTCCTTTAAATGTTTTTATTTTGGTAAAATAAAAACCGTGTGAATGTACGATCATGACCATTTTGTTTTCATGTACCTTCGCCCTAGCAGCAGAGAGTTACGAGATACACCTCTGTATTGAGGAACAAAATGAGAACATAAAGGCTGTCACATAGGCTGCAATATTTTACACAAGGAGTATTGTATAATATTCTGCTCAATGAGTCAAGGACAGTTGTGATTAATTAAGGAATAGATAGAGAATCGCAACGGGAATATACGATATATTTATTTTGCGAAGAATTCAGGAAAGGACAGGGGATATGTACAGGTGCCCTGTAAAGGTAAGACAAAGTTGATTGGAACGGAAGGTACGAGACTCCTGCGGGAAAAGCGCGTCTAGGGGAGACCCCGCAGGCGAAAGCCGAGGAGGCTCCCCGACCGCCCGCGGAAAGCGAGTGCCTGGAGTGGAAATCAACGTCCAAATTGTACAAGCCATAAAAATAGACAAACTCGATTTTCATCGAGTTTGTCTACAGTCTGAAAGGGAGCAGGCAAGGATTGCCGCTCCCTTTAACTTTATAGATGATTGGAAAGGATTTCAGCGAACTTCTCCAGTCCTTGCTGATCCATTTCGTCAAAACGGTCCGTGACCGGGCTGTCGATATCGAGGACCCCGAGCAATTTGCCATCCTTCATGAGCGGTATGACAATTTCAGATCTTGATGCCGCATCGCAGGCGATATGTCCAGGGAATTGGTGGACATCCTCTATGCGCAGGGTTTTTTCAGTTGCCGCAGAAGTCCCGCAAACGCCCTTGCCCATTGGAATGCGAACACAGGCTGGAAGACCTTGAAAGGGTCCTAGTATTAATTGGCCTTCTTCGTATAAATAAAAGCCGACCCAGTTGATCTCATCGAGAAACTGATTAAGTAAAGCTGCCGCATTGCTTAAATTGGCTATCCGGTTCGTTTCATCTTCGATTAAGGCAAGTAGTTGTTTTTGGACCAGTTCATAGTTTTTTTCTTTTTTTCCTTGATACATTTCGACATTAAACAAAAGCGTTCACCTGTCTTCCGCATATTTTTACAGCACTTTCTAATCATGATGCTTTATTGTTGGGAAATTGTCGAGAACTTACTAAAGGATTCAGGCTCTTCCGTGAAGAAGTAGTCAACAAGACTTGTCTCAAAGAAAGCGAGGGATTGCCTGAATGAATCGCCAGACGCCAACGAAACAAGCCATTGTGGAAGCTGCATTGCATTTATTTCATTTAAAGGGCTATCATGCTACATCCATACGGGATATTGCGAATAAAGCGAAAGTGAACGCTGCAAATATTGCCTACTATTTCAAGAATAAGCAGGGGTTGCTGGAATTCTGTTTCACTTCCTATTTAGAAGAATACATCCTGGTCCTTGAGACGAACATGACACTCCTGGAACTTAAAGGCCCGCAGCATTGCTTGATGAATCTTGTAAAGGGTATTCTCGCTTTCCAGAGGGAAAACTTCCTTGCTGCACGGTTCATATATGGGGAATCTTCACTCGATTCCAATTTAAACCGCGAAATTCATTCGACTTATTTTACAAAGGAAAAGTCTTATTTTCAATATATTCTGGAACAAGGAATCAAGAGCAGGAGTTTCCAGCAGGTCTCCGTTCCCATGTATATGCTGCAGTTGAAGGGTTTATTGACGGCCCCTGTCCTGCATACCCATTATGCGATGGATGTGCTTCATGTGTTCCCTCAGGAAGCCTATTACACGAATATTTATGCCAATGAAGTCGGACGTTTTCTGCAAGATACCCTTTTCATTGCCGAAGACCTACAGCCGCTGTTAGCCGGCCGGCCTGAAGTGTATACATGAGTTACCCATTAAACCCTGCAATCAGTGCCTGATGGCCCTGACCCAAATCTTTAGCCTGATGGGCATCGGAACCGTAAATAAGCGGAATGCCGAGATCTAAAGCACGCTTTGCAAATCGTTCAGGTGGGTAGGGTTCACCGCATAGCGGCTTTACAAGCCCAGCTCCATTATAATCTAGTTCATACCTTTGATCCTTGATCATGTCGAGAACCTTGTAAACCCGCTCGTCAAAACTTGCTGCCGGCGGATATCGATGCTGGAATTTATGGACAAGCGTAATGTGCCCGATCCGTTTTGGTTTATAAATGCCTAAATCAGCTTCTATTGATTTTTCCAGTGTATCGTAATATTTGACATAAACCGATTCCACTGAACCTAGTTCATTGGCAATCTCAGCAAATCCATTTTCGCTGAAATCGATGCAATGCCAACTGTTTTGATGCTTGATGAAGTGGACGGAAAGTATACTATCATCAAGGAATTCTCCGATTTCGTCGAGGAATTCTTTTGTTTCTTTTTCATACCCCTCTATAAAGTCAACCTCCAGACCTGTTTTGATCAGGATTTTGTCTTTATAGCGTTCTTTCAGTACGCGGAGCTCTTGAAAGTAATCCAGGAGCAGGACAGCGTCCATGCCGCTGTCTTTTTCAGGCGTGGGATCTTGAAAATTTCGTGGCAATGGAGCATGTTCCGTAAATGTGATTTCCTTTAATCCTAGCTCGATTCCCCGCGTAATATATTCATCGAATTTATCCGTAGAGCCGTGAGGGCAAAACGGAGTGTGCACATGACCGTCAGCTTTCATGGTCCTTCCCTCCCAAAAAACAGGTATTTGTAGCAATTTTCTACAAAAAAATCATTTTTCTCGTCAAAAATTATTGCTAACATGGTATCATAAAAGCATTAAATTTAACATTTTTAAAATTGATATATAAACGAGCAAGACTGTAAGGACTAGAACAGGGGGCTTACCATGGATTACATAATTGGGGTAATTGTATTAATTTTGATTTTCATCATTTGGGGTTATTTTTTCAAAAAGAGATATTTTAAAGAAATCGATCGACTGGAATCCTGGAAAATAAGCATCATGCACCGCCCCGTGCTGGAAGAGCTTTCTAAAGTCAAACAATTGAACATGACAGGTGAAACAGAGGAAATGTTCGAAAACTGGCGCATTGAATGGGACGCCATCATTACGGATCATATGCCCGAAGTCGAAGAGCTTTTATTCGATGCCGAGGAATTCGTCGATAAATACCGTTTCAGCCGATCAAAAGAGGTACAGCGCAAAATTACAGTCAAGCTGAATGAAATCGAAGAAATGATCAAAAAGATCTTATACGAACTGAATGAACTTGTAGGCAGTGAGGAAAAGAATCGATTGGAAATTGAGGATATCAAAGAATCCTACCGTCAATTGAAGAAATCCCTGCTTGCACACAGGCACAATTACGGGAAAGCGGCTGATAAGCTGGAAAACTCCTTGGATGAAGTATTGCAGATCCTTCAGAAATATGAAGAAGAGACCGTGAACGGCAATTATTTGAATGCGAGGGAGCTTGTTCTATCCATTAAGGAAAAATTGGCGGTTCTGTCAGTTAAAATGGAAATGCTCCCAAAATTATTGGTTGATAGCCAATCCGAGCTGCATTCCCAGCTTAATGAATTGAAGGATGGTTATGAGGAGATGTCAGGACAGGGCTATCTATTGAGCCATATCCAATTCGAGCAGGAAATATCACGCCTTGAGGAAGAACTGGATCTATATAAAACACAATTGGAAAATGCCGAAACGGAAGCCGTGGAAAAAGGCATTAAAGATATGCGCGAAAGCATCGAGGTGCTTTATGACCTTTTGGAAAAAGAAGTACTTTCAAAACAGTATATCTTGAAAAATGATGAAGTTCTCAGGAAAACGATAAGTGACCTTGAATATGAAAACGATAAACTTAAAGTTGAAACTATACATGTTCAGCACACGTATCACCTGACGGAAAATGAGCTCGATGCACAACGGAAAATGGAAAAGCAGATTGCCCAGATTTCGAAACGCCATCAATTGCTCGTCTTGAAAATGGAGGATAATGTGATGGCAAGCTCGCTCATCAGCGAAGAGATGCAGGGGCTTGCAGTACAGTTGAAGGAATTACAGGAAAATCAGAAAGACTTTACCGTTAAATTACAGGCTTTACGAAAAGATGAAATGGATGCCAGGGATTCACTGGCCGAATTGAAACGCAAAATGGTCGATACTGGACGTTTAATTACAAAAAGCAATATTCCAGGTCTTCCGGAAGAGTATAAAGTGGTGCTTCAGGACGCCAAAGAAAGCATGGATGACGTTCAGGGTAAACTTGAAGAAAAGCCGCTTGACATGGCCGCTGTTTATATTTATTTGGAAAAAGCGGTTCAACAGGTGGATAGGGTCCACGAAAATGCCCAAGAATTGATCGAACATATGTATTTGGCTGAAAAGGTGATCCAATTCGGAAATCGCTATCGAAGCAGTCACGATATGGTTGCCGAAAGCCTTAGGGAAGCCGAAGCCAAATTCCGAAGCTATGAATATCAAGCTGCATTGGAAACGGCAGCCACGGCCATAGAAAAGGTCGACCCAGGCAGTTTACGAAAAATCGGGGCGAACATAGAAGAAGTCCTTTCCTAAAAACCCGCCATAGCGGGTTTTTTTCTTTTACCGGACCTTGAATAGATAGGTGGGAAGTTAAATCATCCTGCGGGAATAAAAAGAAGCAGGTCTCCTTTCATTCATGGACCAGGGTTTTACATTCTCTTTCAAATTCAATTATGTTAATATTAGAAGTTGCTACAGCAACATGTAAACTTATATTTAGTAGAGTGACCATCATAGATAAAAAACATGGAAGGTGAACCCATGATTTATTTTGACAATAGTGCTACAACAAAACCATATCCCGAAGTAATCGAATCATTCATGAAGGTAACTTCGGACTATTTCGGGAACCCCTCTTCGCTTCATGGACTTGGGGTGCAATCCGAAAAACTGCTTTCCGCTGCAAGAAAGCAGATCGCTGATTTATTAAAGGTGAAGAGTTCGGAAATATATTTCACTTCCGGGGGAACGGAAGGGAATAATCTTGCCATTAAAGGGGCCGCCCACTCTCAGGGAAATCGCGGCAAACACATAATCACGACAGCGATTGAACATCCTTCTGTAGAAGATGCCTGCCAATCATTGACGAAAATGGGTTATGAGATCACATATCTTCCCGTTAACGAATTTGGGCAAATTGATGTAACGGATCTTAAGGATGCATTGAGGGAAGATACCATTTTGGTTTCCGTCATGCATGTTAATAATGAAGTTGGATCGATACAGCCGATTGCTGAAATGGGTAAATTGTTAAAACAATACCCAAACGTGCTCTTTCATGTCGATAATGTGCAGGGAGCAGGCAAAGTTTCGTTATCATTGCGTGATGCCAATGTGGATTTATGTACAATTTCCGGCCACAAGGTTCACGGCTTGAAGGGGACGGGCATCCTTTATGTTCGTGAAGGCGTTCGGGTCGATCCGCTTTTCCATGGTGGCAATCAAGAAACGAAAATCAGGAGCGGCACCGAAAATGTCGCGGGAATCGTCGCCTTATCGAAGGCTTTGCGTATTAGTATGAACAATCAATTGCTGTATCATGATAAGCTGCAGCAAATCAAAACTTATTTATATAAAGGTTTGAAGGAAATGGACGGGGTGTTGGTTAACAGTCCTGAAGAGGGTGCACCCCATATTGTGAATTTTTCCGTTCCAGGGCTTAAATCCGAGGTATTGCTGCATGCACTTGAATCGGAAGGAATATATGTTTCGACGACTAGTGCCTGTTCTTCGAAAAAAAGGACGGTAAGCAAAACGGTGGATGCGATGTTCCATAATTCAGCTCGTTCCGAAAGCGTCATCCGAATCAGTACTACCTATGGAAATGAAATGGAAGAAGCAAAGCAAGTTCTGGAGGCGATACAGAAAATAGTCGCTAATTTAGAAAAAATAATGAGGGTTGCAAAATGAAATTTGATCATATAATTATCCGTTATGGAGAGATCTCCACAAAAAAAAGAAACCGTAAAGGCTTTGTAGACAAAATGAAGGCACATATCCGCTGGAGTTTAAAAGATATAGAAGGCGTAGTGCTTACAGCCAACCGGGAGCGGATGTACGTTCTCCTGAACGGTGCGGACCATAAGCCTGTCATTGACCGATTGAAAGGCATTTTTGGAATTCAGTCATTAAGCCCTGCAATAAAAATAGAGCGTGATCTGGAAGTGATGAAAACGGCAGCATTGTATTACCTTAATCATACTCTTGAAGAGGTAAACACATTCAAAATCACGACAAAACGCGCAGATAAGGATTTTCCATATAATACAGATGAAATTAACAGGGCAATCGGCGGGCATTTACTTCGAAATACAGAAGATTTAAAAGTGGATGTAAAGAACCCTGATTTGAACCTGCTAGTGGAAGTGAGACGCGAAGCCGTGTATTTGACAGGTGAAATCATCCAGGGGGCAGGCGGTCTTCCATTCGGGTCAAGCGGAAAGGCGATGCTGATGCTTTCAGGCGGAATTGATAGTCCTGTTGCGGGATTCCTTTCGATGAAACGGGGATTGGACGTGGAAGCGATCCATTTTTACAGCCCGCCGTTCACAAGCGAACGTTCACGTCAAAAGGTCATTGATTTGGCAGGCAAGCTGGCAGAAATAAATGGAAGCATGAAAGTGCATATCGTTCCATTTACGGAAATCCAATTATTGATTCAAAAACAAATCCCGGAAAACTACTCAATGACTACAACCCGTCGTTTAATGATGCGGGTCGCCGATCGAATCCGTGAAAAGGAAGAAGCCATGGCACTGATTACCGGTGAAAGCCTTGGACAGGTTGCGAGCCAGACGATGAGCAGCATGTTTGCCATCAATGAAGTGACGAATACACCGATCCTGCGTCCGCTGATTACCATGGATAAAACGGAAATCATCAAAATTGCAAGAGAGCTTGATACTTTTGAAATATCCAACCTGCCATACGAGGATTGCTGTACGGTCTTTACGCCGGCAAGCCCAAAAACGAAACCGAAACGTGAGAAAGTCAATTACTATGAAAGCTTCGTCGACTTTGAATCCTTGATTGAAAAAGCGGTCTCCGAAACAGAAGTATTGACGGTTAAACCTGGTCAGACTTTCGATAAGGAAGAAGCGATGGAAGACTTATTTTAATATCCTGTAATTACCAATGAAATAGTGCGAATGAAGCCATGTGTTTTAACACACTCTATAATCACAAGGAGGTGAAAAACACATGGCAAACAACAACAGCTCAAACGAATTATTGGTACCTGGAGTTGAACAAGCTCTAGAACAAATGAAATATGAAATCGCTACAGAATTCGGCGTACAACTTGGTGCCGACACAACATCTCGCGCTAACGGTTCAGTTGGTGGAGAAATCACAAAACGCCTTGTTCAAATGGCTGAACAACAATTAGGCGGAGGATTCAACAGATAATTTAATAAATATGGCTACAGAGAGCGGGTTTTAACACCCGCTCTCTTTACGTTTGCGGACTGAATTCGTGAAGGCCGATTTAATAAATTCCTTAGTCTAACTACATAATTGTTTACTGTTTTATATAATATGAAACCTTGGAATGAAGAAATGTGCGACACACCTGCCGAATAACGGCTAGCCAAGACTCCACAGGCGCTTGCTTTGATGAGGCTTGGCAGGCAGTCGGCGGAAAGGGAGCGGGTTTCTTAAAGGGGGGATGTGTAATATGATTTCCACTCCAGGCACTCGCTTTCCGCGGGCGGTCCGCCCTCGGCGCTCGCCTGCGGGGTCTCCCTTGGCCACGCTTTTCCCGCAGGAGTCTCGTACCTTACGTTCCAATCACTGGAACTTCTTTTTAAGAAATATTGTAGGGTCTGGAGGTCCATCAACTTTCCGGCAAAAGGAGTTCCGAATTGCTCTCGCCCCGAACCAAAATTTTAAAGGTAAACTAGATTACCCTTCATAGTTTTTTACAGTATTCCTTAAAGGGTTGAAGAGATTTGCGACACTCCTGCCGAATAACTGGCTAGCCAAGACCCCACAGGCGCTTGCTTTGATGAGGCTTGGCAGGCAGTCGGCGGAAAGGGAGCGGGTTTCTTAAAGGGGGTATGTGTAATGATTTCCACTCCAGGCACTCGCTTTCCGCGGGCGGTCCGCCCTCGGCGCTCGCCTGCGGGGTCTCCCTTGGCCACGCTTTTCCCGCAGGAGTCTCGTACCTTACGTTCCAATAACTGGAACTTCTTTTCGAGAAATATTGTAGGGTCTGGAGGTCCATCAACTTTCCGGCAAAGGAGTTCCGAATTGCTCTCGCCCCGAACCAAAATTTTAAAGGTAAACTAGATTACCCTTCATAGTTTTTTTCAGTAATCCTTAAAGGATTGAAGAGATTTGCGACACTCCTGCCGAATAACTGGCTAGCCAAGACCCCACAGGCGCATGCGCCGAGGAGGCTTGGCAGACAGTCGGCGGAAAGGGAGCGGGTTTCGAAAATCAGCGGAATTTTTAAAAAGAAAAACTGCAGACAAACTCACCTTAGGAATTGTCTACAGACTAAAAGAGAGCGGGTGTAGGAATCCGCTCTCTTTTTAATTTGTAAAAATACATAGAATTATTAGAGAAGTATCTTGTATAATGAGTAGGTACTAAGAGTTCATAATTGGAGGGGAAGAATATGAAGCGTGAAGACTTATTGGCTCCGGAACATTACAACTTAGTGAGTGAAATGGAACGTTATGCAAAAGATCCAGAAAAAGTTGCCGTACTTTGGGAGAACGAAACCGGAGTTAAAAAACAACTTACATATGAGAATTTACTAAAAATTGCAAATAAAATTGGAAATGCCTTCAAGCAAAAAGGACTGGGTAAAGGTGATACGGTCCTTATCATAATCCCTCGTTTGGTGGAAGCTTATCAAGTGTATTTAGCCGCATTGAAAATTGGCATGATTGTCATACCTTGTTCTGAAATGCTTCGTGCGAAGGACTTGCAGTATCGAGTCAACCATGGTGATGTCAAAGGAATCATCAGTTATCATGAATATACACATGAATTGAATGAAATAGTAGGGGCGGAAAGTCTCCTGAAATTTTCAATAGGAAAGCGAATCGAAAATTGGCTGGATTTGAATGAGCTTGCCGATGAGGAATCCGATCAGCTGACTATGGCCGACACGAAGAGTGAGGATATGGCGTTCTTATCGTATACTTCCGGAACGACAGGAAATCCAAAAGGGGTCGTCCATACACATGGATGGGCTTATGCCCATTTGAAAACGTCTGCTGCAAACTGGCTCGGCATCAGCGAAGCGGATGTGGTTTGGGCAACTGCAGGCCCAGGGTGGCAAAAGTGGATCTGGAGTCCTTTCCTGGCGGTTCTGGGAACGGGAGCGACCGGCCTTGCCTATCATGGGAAGTTCGAGGCGAAAAAATATCTTCAGCTGCTTCAGGACTACAAAGTGAATGCATTATGCTGCACACCAACCGAGTATCGATTGATTGCAAAGGTGGATAACCTTGATGACTATGATTTATCCCATCTCCATAGTGCTGTATCAGCGGGAGAGCCTTTAAATCAAAAAGTGTTCGAGGTCTTTAAAAACCATTTCCATATTGAAGTGCGTGATGGATATGGACAGACCGAAAATACCCTGTTGGTAGGTGTAACGAAAGGTATGGAAATTAAATTGGGCTCCATGGGCAAACCGACTCCGGGCAACCATGTGGAAATCATTGATGATTCCGGTAAACCCTGTTCTCCTGGCGTAGTGGGGGATATTGCCGTACATGTAGATACACCTGCTCTCTTTAAAGAATATTTTAAAGATCCCGAGCGGACATCGCAGCAATTCCGTGGGGACTATTATATTACCGGCGATCAAGCGAAAAAGGATGAGGATGGCTATTTCTGGTTTGAAGGTCGTTCTGATGATATCATCATCAGCTCGGGATATACGATTGGGCCGTTTGAAGTGGAAGATGCACTCGTTAAGCATCCATATGTCAAAGAGTGTGCCGTTATAGCAAGTCCTGATGAAATAAGGGGCAATGTGGTCAAGGCATATGTAGTCTTGATGGATGATATCGATCCGAACAGCCAAGACTTGATCAAGATGCTTCAATCGCACGTGAAAGAATTGACTGCCCCATATAAATATCCAAGGAAAATCGAATTTTTAGAAGAGCTGCCCAAAACGACATCAGGTAAAATCAAACGGGTGGATTTACGGAAAAGGGAAGAAGCACTCCTTAACAATTGATTGAATGACCGTCAGCCTCCAAGGCTGGCGTTTTTTTATTATCAGGGGCTTGGATAAAAGCGTAAATATGGGAATTCGTGATATGAGATGGTAAACTTACTGCATATCTGCACAGTAACAATCATTTAATAAGGAGTGTAAAGCCGGTATGGGTACATTATGGTTCAATGGGTCGATTTATACGATGGTTAAAGAAAACGATCAAGTGGAGGCAGTCTTCACTGAAAAGGGGGTAATTGTTGATACCGGCAGCCTGGACTATTTGAAAAATGAATATGCCAGCAATATTTCCAGGGAAATCGACTTAAAAGGACAAACGATGCTCCCGGGGTTAGTGGATAGTCACCTTCATTTGGTCGGGCATGGTGAAAGGCTGCTTCGTTTAGACCTCTCTTTGATGGATAGCAGGGAGTCCATCATGAAATCCTTGAAGGAAAAGTGCTCAAAGACCCCGGCTGGAAAGTGGATTGTTGCCGAAGGGTGGAATGAAAATGAATGGCCGAGTCCTGAATTGATATTACGGGATGAGCTTGACGCGATATCGACAGAACATCCCATCGTATTGAAACGGATCTGCCGTCATGCTTTGGCCGTCAATTCCCGTGCCCTTTTGGAAGCGGATATTAAAGAAGATATAAAAGAACCTTCAGGCGGGGTGATCTGCCGTTATCCTGACGGACGTTTAAATGGTTTATTTAAAGAAAGTCAGGCGCAGAACCTTATTTTAGACAGCCTTCCCGGCATTGATCAAGAGTATATCGAAAACGCGCTCACAGAGGCGATAGAAGACGCTTATAAGCTAGGTTTGACTGGCGGACATACTGAGGACCTCCATTATTACAATGGCTTCATGCCGACATATCAGGCGTTTAAATCGGTGATCGAGGACCGGGAAATGGCCTTTCGCGCCAATTTACTCGTCCATCACGAAGCGTTTGAAGAAATGCTGGCAGCAGGCGGCGGCTATCAGAAAGGTACGCGATATATCAAATTCGACAGTATGAAGATATTTACCGACGGCTCCTTAGGCGGACGCACAGCCCTGTTGAGCGAGCCTTATGTAGATCAGAAGAATACGAATGGAGTAGCGATATTCACTGAAAACGAGCTTCAGGAATGGGTGAAAAAAGCAAGGGAGGCCGGAATGCCGATTGCTGTCCATGCGATTGGTGATCTCGCTTTTGAATACGTTTTGAATGCAATTGAAGCCCTCCCTCCGAAAAAGGGACAGAGGGATCGGCTCATCCATGCGCAGATTGTCCGCCCGGAGCTGTTGGAGCGGGCGGCAAAGCTGCCGGTAATCTTTGATATCCAACCGGGTTTCGTCCCGTCCGATTTTCCGTGGGTGGAAGAAAAGGTTCCTGCCAATCTATTGGAAGCCTCCTATGCCTGGAAAACCTATTTGAATTTGGGCATCATTTGCGCGGGAGGGTCTGATGCACCCATTGAACCATTAAATCCAATTTTGGGCATTCATGCAGCTGTAACAAGGATGAAAATCAACAGTGAAGACCGTACCGTATATGGCTTGGGTGAAAGGATTTCCGTTTACGAGGCTTTCGCACTGTATACAAAAGGGAGTGCTGCAGCAATCGGCCAGGAAAAACGTCGCGGTGTGATCGATAAAGGGTACGATGCCGATTTTACCGTGTTTAATCTGGACGTCTTTGCTGCTGCGCCGGATGATCTCCTAAAAGCTGAGGCAATCATGACGGTCATCGATGATAAAATCATGTATGATAAAAAATAACAGTTGCAAAAAAAGAAATGGAAATACAAAATTTTTAGATGGAATTAGATAAAGGAATGTAAATGGAAAGAAGGCAGGTTATGAAAGTGGATGATCAAAAAGAAGGGGCGTTCTATGCAGCCCTTTCTTACATGATGTGGGGAGTCGTGCCGATTTACTGGAAGTTCCTTCAGGGAGTCGGTGCAACGGAAATTTTGGCTCAGAGGGTATTATGGTCTTTCGTGTTCATGCTGGTTTTATTGATGTTCATGAAAAAATGGCAAGCGTTTCTTGATTATGTCAAAAACATAATGGGAAATCCCAAACTCTTTGCGGCATTACTAACGGCGTCACTGCTTGTTACAGCTAATTGGGGAGTGTTCATCTGGGCCGTTAACTCAGGACGGATCCTCGACACGAGCCTTGGATATTATATCAATCCGCTAGTCAGTGTACTATTGGGAGTGATAGTCTTAAAAGAAAAATTGAGCGGGGCCCAAATCATTTCATTCCTGCTTGCAGGAATCGGAGTCTTGATCCTTGGCATTCATTTCGGCACGATCCCGTGGATCTCTCTTGTTTTGGCCATGACCTTTGGATTATACGGTCTGGCAAAAAAAATGATCAAGGCCGAGTCGGCGATCGGGCTGACGCTCGAAACGATGATGGTGACGCCTCTGGCGCTGGGTTACCTGATATACTTGATGAACCGATCGGAAATGCAATTCTTTACAGTGGGAAGCACAAGCTTGCTGTTGGTGGGCGGCGGGATTGTCACGGCATTGCCTCTTTTATATTTTGCAAAAGGGGCGGAGAAGATCCCGTTATCGATGCTTGGCATTTTTCAGTATATCGCTCCGACCTTATCTTTATTGATCGGAGTATTCGTCTATCATGAAAGTTTCACCAAATCACATCTTTTAGCCTTTTTGTTCATATGGTCAGCCTTGGCTGTTTATACACTATCCATAACGAAATGGGGTCAGGCAAGTGCCCGCAGGTTCAAAGGCAAAGGGAATATTGGTGCATGAATAAGAAAAAATGCTTGGGAGATCTCTCCCAAGCATTTTTTCATGCCGGTATTTAATAAAACGGTTTTACGGCATAGGGGAAATGCCAGGGTCATGAAAGGTAAATCTTCGGACCTATTTCAGAAACAATGCAATTGGAAAGGCTGACAGGACTGTGATCGGGCTTTGCACGGGGGATATTTAGTTGGAATTGTCTATAGAAGGAACTATCCAGGAAAATGATATGATCTGTCAGGAATGCCGATATGGTGGCGTTCGGCCTTCTATTGCTATTTAATTCATCGATGATTCCCTGTGAACTGGTAATCCCGATTCCATGGCCATAAAAGAGGTTTCTTCCTAATAATATGGCATTTTCACCTTGCCATTCAGGAGTTGCCTCGTCGTGATCAGGGTTTTTGAAGTAAACGCAATCACCTGGTAAATAATCTCTCCCTTGGTGAATAATGAGAGCCATATTCTGTGGAGGGCGAAAGTCATATAAAAATAGTTCTGAAAAAAGATAGTCGAAATTCCTAGGGCCGATTAAATCCAAAATGGCCTTTAAAAAAGTGACGACTATCGCTGTCCCGCATTCGAAAGCATAAAGCCTTCCATTCATGAAAATGTCAACGAGTGCAGCATGAGGGAGAATCCCTGGCTGAAGTGTAAAGGTGCCATCCTTTGAAAGGCTCCAATATTGTTTATTGGATGCCGATTCCTCAAGTGTGGAAAATTCTGCATCACTTTTATTCAACGCAATAGCTGCCTCAATGACTCGGTTCCTCAGTTGTATCTCGAAATTAAACTCTCCAAAGTTCCGGTATTCAAAAACGTTAGAATCTTCCGCCAGCAATTGGAGAATTTCAAGCGATTTAGCAGATGCTATTCCTGGTTGGATTTGACTGACATCTAACCATTTGTGATTAATCTTTATCATGATCATATCCACCTTTTACTTATGAAATTAAGGGTTTAAAAACCAGTAAACAAAAATGTCTATAGGTAATGCTCATTATATGAATGCCAGTAAGGAATTGACTATTTGGAAAGTGTCAGCCACCGTTACAGCCAGGAATGTTGAATGAAAAGTGGCAGAATTATCTTGATTTCAATGATTTTCATTCCAACAAGTTGTTTTACTAGATATCCTTAACTGTAAGGAATACCTTTCCAATTAGCGAGATGAAGCAAATTAGTATTCCCTTTTCCCCATGAATTGATATAATGAGAGAGAAAGTTCATATGTGCGAGAAATGTAGGGGGGCCAGTACTGCTGGCTGAGATTGCATCCTTTAGATGCTGACTCTTTGAACCTGATCTGGATGATGCCAGCGGAGGGAACATATTATTACTGATTTTCTGTTTTGTATGTTAACGTCCGAATTCATCTTCGGGCGTTTTTTGCTTTTTTATCCAGTATTTGAATGGACCCTGGAGCCCCATTATGGTTCCGGCATATGGATCTTATATGATGTGTAGGAGGATAATAACTTGAATAAATTCTTACCACTGTTAACTTCGTTGTTCCTTTTGGCTGGATGCGGTGCAGGCGGAACTAATGAAAAAGAAGAAGCTTCTAAAAATGAAGGCAATGAAGAATTAAAAAAGGTATCGGTCGTGCTTGATTGGACACCGAATACAAACCATACAGGATTGTATGTAGCTAAGGAAAAAGGATATTTTAAAGAGCAAGGCCTTGATGTGGAAATTATCATGCCAGGTGAAGCTGGAGCTGATAAGCTTGTCGCTTCAGGGAAATCTGAATTTGGCGTGAGTTACCAGGAGGGCATTACGCAGGCCCGCGTGCAGGGCGTACCGATTGTTTCGGTAGCTGCCGTCATCCAGCATAATACCTCTGGATTCGCTTCCCCTGAGGCAAAGAACATTAAAACTCCCAAGGATTTTGAAGGGAAAACGTATGGTGGCTGGGGGTCTCCAGTTGAAAAGGCCATTATAGATTCACTCATGAAAAAAGAGAATGCGGATGTAAATAAAGTGGACATAGTCAATACAGGAGACACGGATTTTTTCACTTCGGTTAAAAGGGATATAGACTTTGCCTGGATTTATTATGGATGGACAGGCATTGAGGCTGAGTTGCGAAATGAAAAGCTTAATATGGTTTACTTAACCGAATACTCTGATAAGCTTGATTACTATACGCCTGTTTTGACTACAAATGAAAAGATGATAAAAGAAGATCCCGAGACTGTTAAAGCATTCGTTCATGCAGCATCGAAAGGGTACCAGTTTGCGATTAAGAATCCTGCTGATGCAGCAGACATGTTAATTAAGTCTGCACCGGATCTTGATGCAAAACTAGTGAAGAAAAGCCAGGAGTGGCTTGCAGCCAAGTATCAGGATGATGCTCCGCGATGGGGTGAACAAAAGCTTGAAATTTGGAAGAATTACAGCGATTGGATGACTGAAAATAAGCTTCTTGAAGGTGATTTCGATCCTGAAACGGCATTTACCAATGAATTTTTACCAAAATAGGAGGAAATACAATGGCCAATTCATTAATTAGTATACAAATTATTCCTAAAGGGGAAAATGTCATCCCTATGGTCGATGAAGCAATCAAGATCATTGAAGAATCAGGTGTCAAATATGAGGTTCACCCGCTTGAAACGACAATGGAGGGTGAGCTATCCGAACTTTTTGCCGTGATAGAAAAAATGAATGTAAGAATGATTGAAATAGGCTCGCCGAATGTCATTTCCCAAGTGAAAATATTATATCAGCCAAGCGGGATTACGATGGATACGTTAACGGAGAAATATCGGGCATGATCGGAAGGGGAATTTGGAAGAAGGGGGCTCCCTTCTTTCTTTTATTATTGTTGCTGATAGTATGGGAATCAGTGACAGTCTTATTGAAAGTTGAAGAATGGCTGCTTCCCGCTCCATCGGCCATTTTCATTGAAGGAATTGAGTCGTCCCGCAATCTTTACGGACACCTTATATCCACAACCGAGCTTGCGTTGTCGGGTTTTTTTATTGGAAGCTGCATCGGGTTTTTGATCGCGGCAATCTTACACCTATTTCCAGGTGTGAAGGACGCGGTTTATCCTCTGCTCATACTATCACAAAATATACCCATCATTGTTTTGGCGCCGCTTTTGGTGATCTGGTTTGGATTTGGCATGCTGCCTAAGTTAATAGTGATTTCGCTTGTATGTTTTTTTCCGGTTGCGGTTGCATCATTAGACGGTTTTCGCCAGACACCATACGAGCTTAAGCATTATTTCAAGATGATGGGAGCGGGAAAAAACCAGTTATTTTGGAAGCTGGAACTTCCTCATTCGATCCCGTTCATTTTCTCCGGACTGAAAATTTCGGCGACCTATAGTGTAATGGGTGCGGTTATTTCGGAATGGCTTGGGGCAAAATCGGGGATTGGTGTGTATATGACTCTCGCTTCCTCTGCGTTCAGGACAGATCGGGTGTTTGTTGCCATTTTCATCATTATGGGAATGAGCCTGATCTTTTTTGGGATCATCACCTTCCTGGAGAAATACTTAGTTTCTTGGAAGAGAAAGGAGGGCGAAAAGGATGAAGCTGGAAATTAAAGGCGTCTCCTATTCTTTCGATGGTAACCAGAATATATTAGAGAATATGAATTTCCATGTGGATGATGGGGAATTTGTCACGATCCTTGGGCCATCGGGCAGCGGTAAAAGTACATTGTTCCACTTGATCGGCGGCATTTTAAAGCCGGATCATGGCATCATTTCACTGGATGATAAAAAGATAAATGGCTTAAAGGGCCATATCAGCTATATGCCTCAGCAGCCTTCCCTTTTACCTTGGAGAACGGTATTGGAAAATGTTTTGCTTGGAAGCGAACTTGCTGGGATCAGAGATAAAGAAAAGGCAAAAGCCCTATTGATGAAAGCTGGATTAGAAGAGTACGAGAAAGCATATCCGCATGAATTATCTGGAGGCATGAAGCAAAGGGCCGCATTCATTCGGAGTATCTTAAGTCCACAGGACTTGATGTGCCTGGACGAACCCTTTTCTGCCTTGGATGAACTGACAAGATTGCAAATGCAAAAATGGCTGTTGTCGGTTTGGGAAGAAAATCGAAGGTCGGTGCTTTTTGTTACTCATAGCATAGATGAAGCGGTTTTCCTATCAGATAGAATTTATGTGTTATCAGCAAAACCGGCTGCTGTCATCAAAGAAGTGGAAGTTCCATTTTCAAGGCCAAGAAGAGAAGAACAGCTTCTTAGTGATGAATTTTTTCATCTGAAGAGAGAATTATATGCAGCACTCAAGCCAACTTTTTCTACTTAAGTAAGGAGGCGATTAAAATTGAGAATCATCGACAGCCATATCCATTTTGATAAGTATGATGTTGTTAAGCGGAAGCAGATTCTGACTGACATGGAAAAGGTTCATTTGGAATCCTTGCTGACTGTCTCCATGAATTTGGCTTCTTCGATTAACAATTATCAGCTTTCACTCAAAGATCCACGAATTAAGCCTGCCTTTGGCTTTCATCCAGAGCAGCCCCTCCCGAGTGATGAAGAAGTGAACGAATTATTGAACTGGATGCGGGAACATCGTCAAGATATGGTTGCCATAGGTGAGGTTGGGCTGCCCTATTACTTAAGGCAGGAAAATCCCGATATTGATAACTCAGCGTATATAGTGATACTGGAGAGGTTCCTGGCCTTAGCTAAAGAGGTTGAAAAGCCGGTTATCCTTCATGCCGTCCATGACGATGCACCCATCGTTTGCGACCTTTTGGATAAGCATCAAATCAAAAAGGCACACTTTCATTGGTTTAAAGGCGATATCCGGACAGTCGAAAGAATGGCCGAAAAGGGGTACCGCATTTCGATTACACCTGATGTTTGTTATGAGAGGGAAATACAGGAATTAGTTTCGGCATACCCACTTAAACTGATGATGATTGAAACGGATGGCCCATGGCCGTTTGAAGGGATATTCAAAGAAAAATGGACCCATCCCGGCATGATGCATGACAGTGTGTGCCAAATTGCTTCGATTAAAGGATTGCCGATTGGGGATGTCTATGAAATCCTTTATCAAAATACGAAAGGTTTTTATCATATATAAAGGTACCGGTTATCATTCCCGGTACCTTTTTAGTTCGTTTAAAGAAAGGTCCTTTTAACCTTTTCCCAAAAGGAATTGTCTTTTAGCTTAACAGTCTTGATGACTTTACCGCTTAACCGGACCTTTACCTTTTCGACATGGTTGATGCTTAAGGCTTCATTGTCCATTCCGATGATCGGATAGCTTGGCCCGTTTTGTTCAAGGTGGACGGTCAACGTCTTATCGCCGCTTAGGATGAATGAGGAACCCAGGGTCCGATAGGTATTATTATTGATGGAAGCAAGCTCGCTCACTTGGAAGCAAGGGAGAAGGGGATCGACAACGGCCCCATTGATCGATTTATTATAGGCGGTGCTTCCGGTCGGAGTCGCAATGATGATTCCGTCGCCGCGAAAAGTTTCAAAATGGAGTTCATCAATGAAAATATCCATGATGAACGTTTTGGTGATGGAAGACCGGATACTGAGTTCATTAAGGGCATAAAAGGAGGGCTGATCGTCCAATTGGATATCGATGGTTGGATATTTACGCACCTCGATTTGCTCTCTTGTCATGGCATCGATCATTTTATCACTGTCCTCCAAGTGGAAATCGCAATACATATTCAAGTTGCCTGTGGTGGAAATGCCCGCATATAAACAGTCATCCCTGAACCCGGTTTTACGGGCAGCCTGCAGGAATGTGCCGTCATCACCGATGCTTACGATGATGTTTGCTTTTGTGAAATCCTGGATGACTTCATACGAATGTTGCTTAGCTAAGTCTGACAAGTATTCAACCTTGTTAAGCGTCTCTGCATTCGGTGCATGGAAAAAATAAATATTCCTTCGAGTGTTCATCATGTTCCCCCCTAGTATGTATGGTGATGAAAGGGCTTACTTTATCTTGTTTAGGATAAATGGAGATTGTACAAAATGCACCATTTCATTTCCAATTTGAGGATTCTTTGCTACAATTTTATATGTCTTAGTTTATCATGGAATGAAACATTTTTGTTATTAGTTCGTATGGTAAGAAGGATACATATATTGAAGGGGGAAAACAGATGAATGGAAAGCGTTGGGCGGCACTTGGAATCGCAGCCGTTTTATTTTTTGTCTCTATTGCTGTAGGGATGGCTACGACTCTATTTACAGCGGATACGGAAAATATCATTGATGAATTATTTGCTTCCGAAAGTGCATTTTACGAGGAAGTCATAGAAGGCGATGATATCACTAATGTTATTGCCGTATTTGATGTAGAGGGCACGATTCAAGATACAGGAGAAGCCTCATTACTTAGTTCAGCAACATATAATCACCGTGCCTTCTTGGATAAGCTGAAGATGGCAGAGGAAAATGACGATATCAAAGGAATCATCCTTCGTGTGAATTCTCCAGGGGGCGGTGTCGTCGAAAGTGCAGAGATCTATGAAAAGATCCTTGATATCAAGAAAGTGAAAAAACCTGTATATGTATCAATGGGGTCTATGGCTGCTTCAGGCGGATATTATATTTCTGCACCAGCCGATAAGATTTATGCCAGCCCAGAAACGATGACGGGTTCACTTGGTGTCATCATGCAGGGTTATAATTACGAGAAGTTGGCCAAAAAGTATGGTGTTGAGTTCGAAACCATCAAAAGCGGACCACACAAAGATATTATGAGTCCAACCCGGGAAATGACTGGTGAAGAACGTGAAATACTCCAAGATATGATCGATAATTCTTATGATCAATTTGTAAAAATCATTGCAGACGGACGCGATATGACAGAGAAGGAAGTAAGGGAAATCGCCGATGGCCGCATTTATGATGGACGTCAGGCTAAAGAAAACAATCTTATCGATGATTTCGGCCATTTGGATGATGTAATTGCAGCGATGAAAACGGATATCGGTAAAAAGGATGCTCAAGTTATCCGTTATACAGATGAGGTAGGTTTCGGTTCATTATTCAGTATGGGTGCGCAAAAAATGTTGGGAAATGATGTGGAAACGGCAGTCTTGACAAAAATCCTTTCCTCTTCAAATTCTCCACGCTTAATGTATTTGTATGCGGAATAGGGGGGCTGAAGGATGACGGAACGAAATGAAAACAATGAACAAATCGCTTCATCCAATCTAATGGCAGATCCAGGGGTTCCCGTTCAACAGGAATTTACATCAGCCAGGAAGGCCGTGGATGATGACGGAGTCAAGAAAGTGCATTTTGCTGGTTTTTGGATGAGGTTTTGGGCATATTTAGCCGATCTATTGGTTATCGGAAGTTTGAACCGGATTTTGATTCATCCCATCTTCAAATTTTATGAAGGGACAGATGATCTCTGGTTTTCCGCAGAGGGCTTCTTAACAGGGGGCGTATTCTTCTTATACTTTGTTTTGATGACCAAATTCTTGAACCAAACCCTTGGCAAGATGATTTTTGGACTGAAAGTCGTTGCATTGAAGGAAGAGAAAAAAACCATTTCATGGGGTACGATATTGTTCAGGGAGCTGATTGGCCGCTATATTTCAAAAGTCACTTGGATTGGCTATCTCTTGGCAGGCCTATTACCGAAGAAACAGGCTTTGCATGATGTCTTTGCAGACACGGGCGTTGTGTTGATCAGAAGATGATTTCTTCCATACATAAATCTGTAAGAGCGTGATTTTCGCTTTTGCAGGTTTATTTTTTTTACATATGCCGATAATGATAGGCTGAAGGGGTGTGGGTGCATGAAGTGGCTTTTGTTGATTATAGGTATCCTCATTTTGGTGCTGCTTATTGTTATTTTCACTAAAGTAAGAGTGTCCATCGACTACAAACGTGTCCAAACGAATGACCGAATACATATTAAATTATCAGCTTGGTATGGGCTTTTTCACTATACATTCAAGGTTCCGGTCATCAAAATGGAAGATGACTCGGCAACTGTAGTAGTAAAGGAAGAGCAAGAAATGAACGGAAAAATGGAAAAGGAAGAAAAGAAAAAAATCACAGCCGAAGATTTGCGTGACGGATTCGCAGACATTCTGGAGATGCTTCAGCATATAATCGGATTTCATAGGATCGTCCGTCAATTCGCAGGAAAAGTCCAAGTCAAAAAATTCACCTGGCATAGTATGGTCGGTACTAAAAACGCTGCACACACCGGTGTTTTAACTGGTGCATGCTGGGCACTTAAAGGTTCAATCATCGGTTTGCTGACAACTTATTTCAACTTCCGGATCATGCCCTCCTATTCCATTACACCCGACTTTCAGAGGTGGCAGGCAAATACATCGATTTCCTGCATATTACAATTTAGAATCGGGCAGGCTATGGTGACTGGAATAAAACTGCTTCGTTATTGGAAAGGCGGAAAGCCGCATTTCAAGTCCAAGAAATTAGCGAAGCTATCAGGTGATTCCAATAAACAATCGTTCTAGAGTGGAGGAATTTAAATGTCAGATCATCCGATCCAAGGTTTAATGAAAGAAGCGATGGAAAATCTGAAAGAAATGGTTGATGTGAACACGATCATCGGGGATCCGGTGGAAACTCCGGATGGAAGTGTCATTTTAACCGTATCCAAAGTGGGATTTGGTTTTGCAGCAGGTGGCAGCGAATTTGTGATGGACGGTAACCATCAAGGACAGCAAGGTGGTTCCAAGCAGCCTTTTGGCGGCGGTAGCGGCGGTGGGGTTTCCATAACACCAATTGCCTTTTTGATTGTCGGTTCCCATGGGGTGAAAATGATTCATCTGGATGAAGGGACGCACCTTCTCGAAAAAATGATGGATTTAGCTCCACAAGTCGTCGATAAGATTCAGTCCATGCTATCCAAGAAAGACAGTAATCAAAAGCAAGGCAGTAATCAAAACCAAGGCAGTAATCAAAACCAAGGCAGTAATCAAAACCAAGGCAGTAATCAAAACCAAGGCAGTAATCAAAACCAAGGCAGTAATCAAAACCAAGGCGGCAGTCAGCCAGCTGTAAAGAGCTACCAAGAACCTAAACAGGATATAGATTTCTAACTGCGACTCGGCTTCCGCCGAGTTTTCTTTTTGCTGCAATCTTCCATTACACCCAAAAAAGCTTGATGTCGGACATGTGCAAGCACCATTCACATTTCCCAATTCAATTAATTGCAAAATTCCGGCAAAACAAATATTATTATGCTTGTACATATACAGAAAAGGGAGGAATTATTAATGGCTTCAGTTACATTTAAAAACAACCCGATCACTTTAGTGGGACAAGAACTAAAAGTTGGGGACAAAGCACCTGATTTTACAGTATTGGCTAATGACTTATCACCAGTTACATTAAGCGACTCCAAAGGTTCTGTCCGCATTATCAGCGTGGTTCCATCCGTGGATACAGGTGTATGTGATGCACAGACACGTAAATTCAATGAAGAAGCGGCAAAATTGGATAATGTGAAAGTACTGACGATCAGTAACGATCTTCCTTTCGCGCAAAAACGCTGGTGTGCTGCTAGCGGCTTGGATAATGTTCAAGTTCTTTCCGATCATCGTGACCTTTCATTCGGTGAAGCATATGGTGTCGTCATGCAGGAACTTCGTCTATTGGCTCGCTCTGTATTCGTAGTGAACAGCTCTGATGAAATCACATATGTAGAATATGTGAGTGAAGGTACCAACCATCCAAATTACGAAGGTGCAATCGAAGCGGCTAAAGCGGCAAAATAAGATGCGAATACTAAGAAACCGGGCGCAATGTGCCCGGTTTTTTGTTTTAATGTTGATTTTCTTGTTGATAAACACCTTGTCGTTGAAGTGGACAGGGGCTTAATTTTCAATTGAGTTGTGGTTATATTAATGTTAAAGTTTCGACGATACAGTTCGTTTCTAATACACTGGTTTATTTATCATTTTTTGACGAGTTTCATTTATTATATGCTGTATTTAGTTAAGGTTCTAAAGTCGGACCATTTGGTAAAACAATCTTGCCAGACCACTCTTGACCATTAGGTGTACCGACTTTTATGTCAATTTCATTAGGCCACGACGGCATTTGTCTTGGTCCTGGAAAAAAACCCGATTGTTGCCCTGCTCGAAATCCATCTCGATACCCCTGTCGATACCCTTGTCGATACCCTTGTCGAAACCCTTGTTGAAACCCTTGTTGTTGCCTGTTAAATTCATCTGCTGACTGAATATCATGTTGCTGATTTATCGGATTAACCTGCCCATGATAGTTTTGATATTGATTATCCATATAATCACCACCTCATGCATGGTATTCTGTTTGGGCATTCATTGAGCCTATCCAAGTAATAAAAAAACTGTAGACAAAATCATTTTCATCGAGTTTGTCACAGTTATTTTATGGCTTGTACAATTTGGACGTTGATTTCCACTCTAGGCACTCGCTTTCCGCGGGCGGTCCGGGAGCCTTCTCAGCGCCTTTGCGCCTGCGGGGTCTCCCATGGACGCGCTTTTCCCGCAGGAGTCTCGTACCTTCCGTTCCAATCAACTTTGTTATAAAATTCAGTTACAAACCATACCTAATACAGGGCAACAACCCTGTATTTTATTTACCTTTTAATTACCATGGTTAAAAATGTTGACAAAAGAGTGCCGCGCGAGAGAGTCTTCATATGCGGACTTTCAAATCGGAAAACAGTACGTTAAACAAACGAAGAATGATGAGCAGGACGTACGGCTTGTAACTCTTTCTTCTTACCTTTAAAATAGGGACAGAAGCAAACAGGAGGAATTAATAAGTGAAGTCTACCCCAGTTGAACAATTATTTTATGAATTTGATGAAACAGCTCAAATATTGCAAAGTGAACTATCATGTACGTATCTGGATGCCCTGGGTGAAACGGGCGAGAATTTCTTCCAAGGGAAAGTCCTGCAGGAGGAAATCAGTGAAGTATCGAAGAAAAGGCTAGTGAAGCATTATGCAGATTTTTCACCAGAGAAATATGAGAAGGAAGCAATCCGTAAAGCGTATCAGCTTGCTATTTTAAAAGGCATGCAACAGAGCGTTCAGCCGAATCATCATATGACCCCTGATGCAGTCGGCATGTTCGTCAGCTATTTAGTCGGTAAATTCACCAAGGACCAAAAAGAGATAGTCATGCTCGATCCAGCCATCGGAACGGGGAACTTACTATTTGCGATCTTGAATCAACTTACTGATAAAAACATCGCTTCTTATGGTGTCGAGATTGATGAAACCTTGATCAGGCTTGCTTATGCAGGTGCCAACCTGCAAGAACACCCGCTGGAATTTTTCAACCAGGACAGCTTGGAGCCGCTTTTCATCGATCCTTCAGATGTTGTGGTCAGTGATTTGCCGATTGGTTATTACCCGAATGATGTGCGTGCAGCTGAGTATGATTTGAAGGCCGATAAGGGACATTCGTATGCACACCATTTGTTTATTGAACAAGGTGTTAAGCACGCGAAGGATGGCGGACACCTATTCTTCATTGTCCCGAATAACCTGTTCGTCTCGGAGGAAGCGCCGAAACTCAATGATTTCCTGAAGAAGCATACACATATCCAAGGGATGGTGCAACTGCCGCTTTCCATGTTTAAGAGTGAAGCGGCTGCGAAAAGCATCCTGATCCTTCAAAAGAAAAAAGAGGGTATCGAAGCACCGAAGAAGGCATTGCTCGTACAACTTCCGAAGTTGTCTGATTTCGAAGCGACCAGGTCTGTCATGCAACAGATGGACGATTGGTTTAAAGAGGAAAAATAGTCAATGAAAGCTGATGCCGCAGGCATTGGCTTTCATTTTTTTTTGAAAGAGTGATTATTTGCAATTTTTCATTATTATTTGGTTGAATCCGCTTGCCATGATAAGATTGTACAATACACTGCACGTTTCGTTGAGATGAATATTTGAATAACTAGCTTAGAGTAAAGGAGCAGGATGGATGTCAAAAATCATGGCTATTAATGCGGGCAGCTCTTCATTGAAGTTTCAGCTTTTTGAGATGCCAAGTGAAAAAGTAATGACAAAAGGTCTTGTAGAAAGAATCGGCTTGAAGAATTCCGCATTTACCTTAAGTGTCGAAGGCGAAAATGTTTCTGAAACGATGGATATACCCAATCATGAAGTAGCTGTAGGGCTTTTATTGAAAAAGCTGATTGACCATCGCATCATTGACTCCTTTGAAGAGATAGATGGCGTAGGGCATCGGGTGGTGCATGGCGGTGAGATATTCAGCGAATCGGTCTTGATTACGGAGGACATAATAGAGGAAATCGAAAAGCTTTCCGAGTTGGCGCCCCTTCATAATCCCGCCAATATCACCGGGATCAAAGCTTTCAAGCGAATACTGGATGATGTGCCAGCGGTTGCGGTATTCGACACTGCCTTCCATCAAACGATGGCAGCAGGTTCTTATTTGTACAGCTTACCTCTTGAATATTATGAAAATTACGGAATAAGGAAGTATGGGTTTCATGGTACTTCACATAAATATGTATCGCAGCGGGCTGCCAAAATGATTGGCCGCCCAATTGAACAGCTTCGATTAATATCCTGCCATTTAGGGAATGGTGCAAGCATTACGGCCATAAAGGGCGGCAAATCAATTGATACATCAATGGGATTTACACCCTTGGCCGGTGTTACTATGGGAACGCGTTCAGGGAACATCGACCCTGCACTGATTCCTTATATCATGGAGAAGACGGGAAAAACAGCAGATGAAGTGCTGGATGTCCTGAATAAGAAAAGCGGCATTCTGGCCCTTTCTGGATTTTCCAGCGATCTGCGCGATATTCAGGTTGAAGCGGATAAAGGCAATGAGCGGGCCGAACTCGCACTTAAAGTGTTCGCAGACCGAATTCACAAGTATATAGGTTCCTATTCAGCTAAAATGGGAGGTGTGGACGGCATCATTTTTACAGCGGGCATCGGTGAAAACAGTCAAACCATTAGGGGACGAATCTTGGAGGGACTTGAATTCATGGGCGTATATTGGGATAAGGATCTCAATCGCACCAAGGGTAAGGAAGCGTTCATCAATGCACCTTATTCCCCTGTGAAGGTCATGGTCATCCCAACTAATGAAGAAATCATGATTGTCAGGGATACCATGAAAATAGCTTTGAGCGAAACTTGGAAAACATGACTTCCTGTTTTTTTATAATGATCCCTTTATCTCTCTGGTAAGGGGTCTTTCCAGTGAATGCAGTATATAAAATTTCATTCTCGGAATCCGCCTTCTCATGGATTTTATGTCCATGCAATCCATACCCTTGAACGCTGGATCGCCATCATCTATTCTCTGAAAAGCTTCCTTCTATGGTATACTTAAGGGAGAATCCACCAATTCTGTACATAGGAGGCTTGATGCATGGAATTCACGAACCGGGAAATGAAACTTTGGAATGAAATTAGTGAATGGCAGGAAAAACTTTATCAATATGAGCCAACGGATCTTGCTGCATTGTATGATAAATGGTTGGAACAGGGGTTTGCCCTGCTTCCGGAAAACGTCCAACAACAGTTTTTTGAAAAGCTTGATACTTGGCTTTTTCATTTGCATGCCATGGTTCAGAGCTCACAAGTTCAAATAGATGCAAGAGAGCGGATTTTAGCATCTGCGCGCGTGTTTAATGAAGAAATCGAAACGTTGAGTGATTTGAATCACTTATCGATCGATCAGTTGAATTACATAGCCAACCAGCATATCGCTAAGCATCGCTTATATTCATTTGCACAAGGCGGGATGAGCGGATCAGGAGGCATGCTTCTGCTAGGGAGCGATATTCCGGCCATGACGGTCATCAATGTCAGGATCGTACAGCTGATTGCGATGTCTTATGGTGTTGAGGTGAATACACCGTTTGAAATGATGCTGGCCCTTAAGGTATTCAATGCAGGAGCGATGCCGAAGAGGCTCCAAGGAATAGCCTGGGAAGAATTGATCCGCGAGGTCCAGACCGCAGAAGATGACTATTTTTATTTAGGTATCGAAGAACTGACAAACCCGTCCTGGATGGAACAGCCGCTGAAGCAGCTGTTGAAAGCATTATCCATTACTGTTTTTCGGAAAAAACTGGTTCGGGGCATACCGTTCATCAGCATGGCCATCGGGGCTGGATCCAATTATCAAATGACCCGGAGTGTCAGTGAATTTGCCCAGAAGTTCTATCAATATCGTTATTTACTGGAGAAGAAGGCTGATGAAGAATGAGTGTCAAGAATCATAAAAAAGCCGTCACGGAGGCAGTTAACTGCATGGTGATAACCGTCAGCGATACGCGAAATGAAGAAACGGATAAAAGCGGGGCACTGATGATGGAATTATTGAAATCGAATGGGCATGAAGTGACGGATTATGTAATCATTAAAGATGAGCGGAAAGCGATTCAGGATGCGGTCACTTCTGGCTGCCAAAGCAGCACGGTCGATGTCATATTAACAAATGGAGGCACTGGCATCGCCAATAGGGATGTAACGATCGAGGCGGTCAAAGAATTGATGACCAAGGAAATTCCCGGTTTTGGCGAGATTTTCCGAATGCTCAGCTATCAAGAGGATATCGGTTCGGCTGCCATTCTATCCAGGGCGATTGCCGGAGTCGTGAACAACAAAGCGGTTTTTTCCACCCCGGGCTCATCAGGGGCGGTTCGGCTTGCGATGAATAAATTGATTCTTCCGGAATTGGGACATGTCGTTGGTGAACTTCGCAAGGATTTATAAGAGGAATGCAAAAAAAGCCACAGTTTTAAACTGTGGCTTTTTTTGCATGGAATAGGCCTTAATTATGCATCTTTTCAGTTACGCCTTGATTGGCACGATACCAAAGCCATAAATCATTGATGATGGAAGCAAGTTCCGCAATTTCGGAATTGAGCTGGCATGATTTGGCGAAATTACTCTCATCGGAAAGCCGAAACTGCTTTCGGTTAATGGTGGATTCCAGTTCCTTGATGCGGTCCGGGATGCTTCCCCGGATATTCTCCCAATGTACGAGTATTTGCTGTTGCTCGCCTTTTGTATATTCATCCCATTCCAGATTCAAATCGGGAATTGGGATGCCAAGCCGTTCATCATAGGTAAATTGTTCTTTCATATGCCCTCCACTTTTCGATTTATCATACTCCTAGTTTACTATATTCTCGCGGAAGCATCCAATGTGTAAATTCCCTGAAAATATTAGCGGATTATTTAGCAAAATCTTTAAAATACCCCTTGTATTCCTTTAATAAAGATGATAAAGTACTAATCATAGATTGAATAAAAATAACAAACGATGAATTTTTATTCATACGAAAGGACGATGGAAATGGAAAATCAAAAAGTTGTTTTAGCATATTCCGGAGGTTTGGATACTTCCGTTGCAATTAAATGGTTACAAGATCAAGGGTACGAAGTTGTTGCATGCTGCTTGGATGTCGGTGAAGGGAAAGATTTGGACTTCATTAAAGAAAAAGCGATCACTGTTGGTGCGGTAAGTTCCTATGTAATTGATGCGAAGGACGAATTCGCTGATGAATTCGCATTGACGGCTCTTCAGGCACATACTTTGTATGAAGGGAAATATCCATTGGTATCAGCTTTATCACGTCCGCTGATCGCGAAGAAATTAGTGGAAGTGGCTGAAGCGGAAAACGCGGTAGCCGTTGCGCACGGTTGTACGGGAAAAGGAAATGACCAAGTGCGTTTCGAAGTATCAATCTCCGCATTGAACCCTAATTTGCAAGTTCTTGCACCTGTTCGTGACTGGAAATGGTCTCGTGAAGAGGAGATTGAATATGCAGCGAAAAATGGCATTCCCGTTCCGATTGGCATGGCGAGTCCGTTCTCGATTGACCAAAACCTTTGGGGAAGAAGTAACGAATGTGGAATCCTGGAAGATCCTTGGGCAGCTCCACCGGAAGATGCATATGATTTGACTACAAGCCTTGAATGTACGCCGGATACTGCTGATATCATTGAAATTGGTTTTGAACAAGGTGTGCCAGTTACATTGAATGATAAAAACTATAAATTGGCTGACCTGATCGTCGAGTTGAATCAAATTGCCGGCAAACACGGAGTTGGACGTATCGATCACGTTGAAAATAGATTAGTAGGAATCAAATCACGTGAAGTCTATGAAGCTCCTGGTGCGATGACATTGATAGCTGCACACAAAGAACTTGAAGATATCACGCTTGTAAAAGAATTGGCTCACTTCAAACCGGTGATCGAGAAGAAAATGACTGAATTGATTTATGAAGGACTTTGGTTCTCTCCGCTTCAAAAAGCTTTAGCTGCATTCCTGAAAGAAACACAAGTGAATGTAACGGGTACGGTACGTGTGAAACTATTCAAAGGTCATGCGATTGTTGAAGGAAGAAAATCCGAGTACTCCCTATATGACGAAAAATTGGCTACCTATACAAAAGCGGACGAATTCGATCATGATGCAGCAGTTGGATTCATTAAGTTATGGGGACTTCCAACGAAAGTGAACAGCATGGTCAATAGCAAGAAGGTGACAGTGTGAGCAGCAAGCTTTGGGGAGGAAGATTTACGAAATCTGCCGAAGAATGGGTAGATGAGTTCGGAGCTTCCATTTCCTTTGACCAGGAACTTGTCCTTGAAGATATTCAAGGCAGTTTAGCTCATGTAACCATGTTAAAGAAATGCAGCATTTTACCTGAAGAAGATGCGGATCAGATCATTGCGGGTCTGAAAAGTTTACAGGAAAAAGCTGAGAAGGGTGAATTGACTTTTAAGGTTGAGATGGAAGATATCCATCTCAACCTGGAAAGTATGCTAATAAGCGAAATCGGTCCAGTTGGCGGAAAGCTTCATACAGGAAGAAGCCGTAATGACCAAGTTGCAACCGACCTTCATCTGTATATGCGGAACCAAACGAAAGTGATTCTGGAACTCATCAATGATTTGCAAATAGCGATTTTGGGACAATCCAAGAAAAATGTGGAAACACTAATTCCAGGTTATACACATTTGCAGCGTGCACAGCCCATTTCATTTGCCCACCACTTAATGGCTTATTTTTGGATGCTTGAGCGTGATAAGCAGCGCTTCACCGAGAGTTTCAAAAGGATTAATATTTCTCCATTGGGTGCTGGGGCATTAGCTGGGACGACTTTCCCGATTGACCGTGCGCTCAGTGCCGAGCTATTGGGGTTTGAGGGAATTTATGAAAACAGTCTTGATGCGGTAAGTGATCGTGATTTTGCCATTGAATTCATGAGCAACAGTGCGACCATGATGATGCATTTATCCCGTTTCAGCGAAGAAATCATTCTCTGGTCAAGCCAAGAGTTCCAATTCATTGAATTGGATGATGCGTTTTCCACGGGAAGCAGCATCATGCCGCAAAAGAAAAACCCTGATATGGCGGAATTGATCCGTGGTAAAACAGGACGGGTTTATGGGAACCTAACGGGGTTATTGACTGTTTTGAAAGGACTGCCGCTTGCTTATAACAAAGATATGCAAGAAGATAAAGAAGGCGTTTTTGATACGGTTAAGACCATTGTTGGTTCACTTAAAATATTTGCCGGCATGATTTCAACGATGAAAGTGAAAACGGACGTAATGGAAAAAGCAACAAAAAATGACTTCTCGAACGCGACGGAATTAGCTGATTACCTAGCTTCAAAGGGTATGCCTTTCCGTAAGGCGCACGAAGTGGTCGGGAAGCTTGTATTGTTCTGTGTCCAGAATGGCTGCTATTTAGTGGACCTAAGCATTGAACAATTCCAGGAAGCTTCCGAGTTGTTTGAACAGGATATTTATGATGCATTAAATCCGTATGAAGCAGTTAAACGCCGTAACAGTGCGGGCGGTACAGGTTTTGCCCAAGTTTTGCTGGCGATTGAAAAAGCGGAAAAACTGGTAAGTGAATAACAGGAAAAAGCTCGTTCACCAATTTGGCGAACGAGCTTTTTATCATTTTCTATTATCAATTCGTACGCACGACCATTACATCACAGTTAGAATGGCGAACGATGCCTTCCGACACGCTGCCGATAAGGAAACGTTCGACTGCATTAAGGCCCGTTGCACCGCATACAATTAAATCGATCGAATGCTTTTTCGCTAAATCCCTTGGAATTTGAACTTTAGGAGAACCATATGCAACTTCTGTTTGGACCTTTGCAATCCCGGATGCAATGGCTTCCGTTTTATACTTGTCCAATAGCTCATTGGCAAAGGTTTCAGAGTGATCACGGATAGTCATATCATAAGCTTCGACAGTAGGGAAATTCCTTGTATCCACGATATGTGTGAGAACAAGGGTAGCGTCACTGAGTTTTGCTAAATAGATTGACTTTTTTAGGGCCCATTCTGCTTCTTCCGAACCATCCACTGCTACAAGAATATTTTTATAATCTATACTATTCAAGTGAATCTCCTCCTTCTATTTCATTCCTATTATACTATGATTTACCTAATGGATCTGATTTCAATTGTAACAAATTAGCGAATGTTTTAGCCAATGATCTGGAAATCGCAAAATGAAAAAAATGATTCTAACCTTATTATGATGAAAAGATAAGCACATTCATTGCATGAACGAAACGCTCACCTTATTTACCTAATTTATGGTGAATTTAATGTGAGAGGGGAGTTTTTTTCTTTGAGTGTTTCAAGAATATTAAATTATGCATCATATGTATAAGATTTTGTATGCTTTGATCTATTTCATTTATATTTTTTACATCAATGCTGTACATGCTTCGATCAGTTTAATGAGTATATCAGCACTGCTGCTTCCATTTGTTCTTTTACTATTTTTCGGTGGATTTCATGGAAATATACCGATCAGCATAATAAAAGGAAAATCAAAATTAGATTTATAATCATTTCAAGCCTTGGCTTTTCTCTTCTATTATTGTGTTTTTATGTGAGGGGTAGATGAATATGAATCAAGGTTCACCACTGAAAGGTGGTTAAATGATGATGAAGGAAGAGTATATCTGGTTGAATGAATTAAAATGAATGGATAGGCAAGACATAAGAAGAAGTGATCATGCTTTTAGGGTCCCCAACGGAATATTTTAAAGAGAATGATCATGTTGTTTATTTTCTTGGTGCCGAGAGGGGAATCATAAGAATAGATAGTGAATGGCTGGTCATTTTGTTTGACGGCAGTGATAAAGCAGTGAAGCTTGAACGGCTGACCGATTAGTAAAATGAATTTTGATTAATAGATACCCCCGTCTTAAATGAAGGCGGGGGTATCCGGGTCTTTATATTAAATGGTTAATGCATGATCACTTTATGATTTGCAGGCTCTTCGGGAATTTGGTCAAAACCTCACAGCCGGTATCGGTGATCAGTAGATCATCTTCAATCCTGACGCCTGCAACATTTGGAACATATATGCCAGGTTCGATGGTATAAACCATTCCGGATTGGAGTTCGAGGGAATTCGTTTCAGTCAAGGATGGATACTCATGGACGCTGATCCCAAGTCCGTGGCCGAGCCTGTGCGGGAAGAATTCACCGTATCCTTTATTCCTGATGATGTTTCTGGCAGTCAAGTCTATCTCGGAACAGGATACACCAGGTTTACTGGCTGCAACGGCAGCTTCCTGTGCTCTAAGTACAGTTTCATATATTTCTGCCTGTTTATCATTGATATCTCCGTAAGCAACCGTTCTAGTGATGTCAGAGCAGTACCCTTCATGAACGACGCCCAGGTCAAAGAGGACAAGATCGCCGCGCTGAACCTTCGTATTCCCGGGTGTGCCATGTGGGGAAGCGCCATTTTTACCAGTCAGGACCATGGTGGAAAAAGACATTTGGCTGACTCCGGCCTTTTTCAATTCGTATTCTATCGCTGCAAGGATTTCCATTTCCGTTTTACCTTCATGAATTTCGCTGACACCCACTTCAATCGCAAAGTCGGCAAGGCGGCATGCTTCACGGATTTTGACCATTTCATCTTCCGATTTGATCATTCGCATCCTTTGAAGTTTTTCTTCTGCGGAAACGAGCTTTGGTGCTCCGAAGTATTGTTGGACCTTTTCATAACGTTCTACATTCATATGCTCTTTTTCAATGGCCATTGTATGAATGGTTAACCCGCGATTCTCCACTGCTTGCTTAACTTTTTCCCAAGGATTTTCAATGTCGGTGTAACCGATGATATCTCCATCCCATCCAGCCTGTTTAGCATCCGGAACTTCCATCTGCGGGCAGACAAGGAAAGGTTCGGCATTTGCAAAAATGGCAAGTGCCAGCAGTCTTTCATGAGGATCACTAAAAAAACCGCTCAAATAGAAGATGCTCTCTGTAGATGTAAGTAAAGCGGCATCAGCCTCATTGGCCTGCAGCCAATTTTGTAGTCCTGTCAAACGTTCATTCATGACGATACCTCCATTAATAAGATATAATTACCTTAGCAATATTTAAAAGTATAGTAAATGGGAAAGGCCTAAGAAAGCTACATAAAAAAATTGTTGGTATGGGAAGGGAGCATCAAAAATGAAAGTATCTTTTCATGGACATGCAGTTGTAAAAGTCGAAACGAATGGTAAAACGATTTTAATCGATCCATTCATTACTGGAAACGAATTAACCGATTTGAAGGTAGAAGATGTGAAACCGGATGTGATCATCTTAACACATGGCCATAATGACCACGTCGGTGATACGGTTGAATTGGCCAAAAGGCATGATGCGCTTGTCATCGGCATTGCAGAGATTGCCGACTACCTGGGTGCTCAAGGAGTCAGGACCCACGGGATGAGCATCGGCGGAGCTTTCGAGTTCGACTTTGGAAAAGTGAAACTGACGCCTGCTTTCCATGGAACGGGATTCAATAACGAAGAGGGGCAAATCATTTATTTAGGAATGCCTGCTGGCATATTGCTTACGATAGAAGGGAAAACGATTTATCATGCAGGGGATACAGCGGTATTTTCAGATATGAAACTGATCGGGGAGCGACATCCGATTGACTTGGCATTCTTGCCAATCGGCGACAATTACACCATGGGCCCGGAAGATGCAGCACTTGCAGCGAAATTCCTTCAAGCCAAACAAGTCGTGCCGATTCATTATAATACGTTCCCTGTCATCAAACAGGACCCTGACAAATTCATCGACTTGCTTGAAGAGCGAAATGGGCTGATCATGGAAGCCGGGGATGAAATAGAATTTTAATAGGAGCGGGAGCCTGCAGGGCTTCCGTTTTTTATGTGGATTGTTATGGGGATAGCCGGCCAAAATTGAAGATTTCCCTGTAGCATTGCCTTTCACGCAAATCATTCCGGCAATCGGAAAGTAAAGTCTCGTTCAGCAGCCAAGTCTTTTTTCCTGTCACAGGCATAAAATGAATAGATGAAAAAAAGGGGGGGATTGGATGAAACAGAGGTTATTACTGTGTTTACTTTTATGCGGTGTGATGCTGTATTATGCCGTGCCGCGTTTGTCGTTGGAAAGTGGCGGTCTGGAGAGTCTGTTTGCTGGATCCTGGCTGTTGTTTGCATTGTTGGCAGTCGCTGGAAACTTGACGGGCATACTATATTCTCCTAAGAAACAAAAGGTAAAACGCCAGCTGGAATACAAAAGGTTGCGCCAATACTAGTAGTTGTTTGATAAACTAGGCTCTTTGACCTTATAATGGAGAATAGGAATACCGTGAAAAGGGTGAAGCGCTTGGCTACAAAGCATGAACAAATATTAAAACATATCGATGGGCTCCCTGTTGGCGAAAAGATTTCCGTCCGTCAAATTGCGAAAGCATTGAATGTTAGTGAAGGTACGGCATACCGGGCCATTAAAGAGGCGGAGAACCAGGGCTACGTGAGCTCGATTGAACGGGTAGGCACGATCCGTATTGAGAAAAAGAAAAAAGAGAATATTGAAAAGCTCACTTTCGCTGAGGTAGTCAATATTGTTGACGGACAAGTTCTTGGTGGGAAAACGGGACTTCATAAGACATTAAATAAATTCGTCATCGGGGCGATGAAGCTGGATGCCATGATGAGATATACAGGGGCAGGAAACCTGCTGATCGTCGGGAACCGTACACAGGCCCACGAGCACGCGTTAAAAGCGGGTGCGGCGGTGCTGATCACCGGGGGATTCGATACGGAAGAGCCCGTTAAAAGGTTAGCCGATGAATTGGAGATGCCAGTCATCTCAACGAGTTACGATACGTTTACCGTCGCAACGATGATCAATCGGGCGATCTATGACCAATTGATCAAAAAGGAAATCTTGCTGGTGGAGGATATTTTGACACCCGTACAGGAAACGACCTTTTTGACAGTGGGTGACCGGGTTCAGACTTGGCATGAACTGAATCAGGAATCGGGGCATAGCCGTTTCCCTGTTGTCGATGACAAAATGAAGGTTCAAGGAATGGTCACATCAAAAGATATCATTGGACAGGAAGAGCTGACGCTCATTGATAAGGTGATGACGAAAAACCCGATGACCGTAGGCGATAAAATGAGTGTGGCATCTTCTGCACATATGATGGTTTGGGAAGGGATTGAGTTAATCCCGGTCGTGAATGACAGTCATATCCTAAAGGGAATCGTGAGCAGGCAGGATGTGCTGAAGGCACTGCAAATGAGTCAAAGGCAGCCTCAGGTCGGCGAAACGATCGACGATACGATCACCAGCCAGCTTGTGATGACTTCGAATCGTGGCAAGGGCGAGGAAGTGTATAACTATGGCGTCACTCCGCAGATGACCAATTACCTTGGGACCATTTCAAGCGGTGTGTTCACGACATTGGTCACCGACTCGGCAAACCGTGCACTTCGAAGCTATAAGCGCGGTGACTTGGTCGTGGAAAACATGACGATCTACTTCATCAAGCCAGTTCAGATCGACAGTACGCTTGAAATCCATCCGCGTGTCCTTGATGTAGGACGTAAATTCGGAAAAGTGGATGTCGAGGTGTTTAACCAAGGTAAACTTGTCGGCAAGGCGATGTTGACTTGCCAATTGCTGGACAGGTCATGAAAAATAAAAAGGATAATCGAAATTCGATTATCCTTTTTGATTTGCAGCTTCTTCGATTGCATGCGGCAAATAAAATTTATACATTTTATAGCCGCCCCAAACACTGAATAGGCCAACGAAGATGAAAACGGCAGCAATGATATAAGTGATGGTCGTGTGGAATAGAAAAAGCTGATTGATTCCGAATAGTGCGACAAACGAACCAAGGGCAATGGAAGACTTCCCTGAAATCCACTTTTTCTCCATCGGCATTCTGGTTCGGACCGATTTGATTTTATAAAACAGATAGACCCCTAGTGAAAGAACGATCAAGGTGACAAGAATAGGCATCGTTTGAAATTCCCCCAATTTAACATATGTACCTTTTTATTGTAGCGGGAAATGAAAGAGAATGCCACAGTAAACAAGATGAGTCTTCCTATTTCCGCAATTTTTTGATTAAATGAAATATATCATCTTTATAAGGCTCGATAATACATATGTTAAGGGGAGATCAATATGAAAGCTGAAATATTAGCAGATATAAAGCGTTATGATACTATCATTCTCCATCGTCATGTCCGTCCAGATCCGGACGCTTATGGTTCACAGGGGGGATTGGCGGAAATCCTGAAAGCATCTTTTCCCGAAAAGCGAATTTATACGGTCGGGAAAGAAGAACCGTCATTGAATTACTTAAGAAGGCTCGATGTGATTTCGGATGAAACATATCAAGGCGCTCTGGTCATCGTTTGTGATACCGCAAATACGGACCGGATTTGTGATGCACGGTACACGACGGGCGATAAACTGATTAAGATCGATCATCACCCTAATGAAGATCCATATGGGGATATGCGCTGGGTTGATACATCGGCAAGTTCCACAAGTGAAATGATTTATGAGTTTTACCAGTTCGGTAAAGAACAAGGCTTGAAGATGAGTGATGAAGCGGCACGCCTTCTATATGCAGGCATTGTTGGCGATACAGGTCGTTTCCTATTCCAAAGTACGACTGAAAAGACATTTGCCTATGCCAGTGAATTGATTCATTATTCGTTCTCCCGCCCGCAGTTATATCAGGAGATGTATGATGTCGAAGAAAGCATAGTCCGGTTGAATGGCTATGTCCTGCAGCATTTTGAAATCCTTCCATATGGAACAGGGAAAATGATCATCACGAAAGATATACTTGAAAAATTCCATGCTTCTACATCTGAGGCATCCCAGCTCGTTTCCTCGCTTGGCTCGATTAAAAATGTTAAGTCATGGGTCTTTTTCATTGAAGAGGATAATGAAATCAGAGTCCGTTTCCGTTCTAAAGGACCAATCATCAATACGATTGCCCGTAAATATAACGGAGGAGGCCACCCGCTTGCAGCAGGGGCTTCGATCCATTCCTGGGATGAAGTGGATAATATCCTTGCCGACATGGAAGAGTTGAATAAAGCGGAATGAAAAAATTCAAAGACCAAATCGCATATGATTTGGTCTTTAAATTTGGTGGATTTTCACCCATTAAGTCCACATTTAAGAAGTAGTCCTTTTTAGTTTGATTTCAATATTCATTTTCGTATAAAACATGATTTCAACGACTTCAAGATGATAGCGCTTTTTATTGATGGTCATGATCTTATTTTCTATGGATTTTTTCAAAAGCACCTTTCCGTCATAGACACTGGCGACATCTTTGGCGAGAAGAGAGGAAAGGTCGTCCTCAATCACATCCTCCGCTTCTGCAATACTCAGCCGATCCAGACTGTATTTTTCATTCGTAATGGTTACTTCCACTTCCTGAATCGTCAGGATTTCCTCGTTTTTCTGGTTCAATTTTTTATAATCCTGCTCCCAAATTGCGATTTTCCCGTTTAAATCCTTGATCTTTTCTCTTTGTTCGTGAAGGGTCAGGATCTGCTTCTCCTGCTGGACACCATGCATATAAAAGAAAATCCCCCAGCTGATCAATCCGCCGAGTGCGGCTCCGGCAAAAAAACGCTGCCAGGTGGGAGACCGGTGATAGGGAGGAATCCTCATGATGAAATATGCTCCTGAGTGAACCAGTTTATGATCAGTGCTCCTGTCTGTGCTCCGCCAAGTGCAGATAGAATCAATAGGACCTGCTTGACTATATCCTTCGTTTCTCCATGGAAAATACCGCGTTCGAAATTATAGACCATATCAAAAGTACCCCCGATCGCAGCGACAATCGCCCAAATACGAAGGCTGTCCGACAGCCGGAATACAGTCGTCATCGGGGCTTGTCCAGTAAAAAAAGCGGCGAGGCCCCCGATTATCGAGCCGCCAAGCAATACGCCAAGCGATATGAAAAAGCTGTTGAGGAAGGCTGGAACAAAGGCTTCATTCATATATCATCATCCTTTTTTGCTTGATATCCTTCTATTCCATTTATATGGGAAGTTCAGAGGTAATATGATAGTCGCCGGAAATCAGAAGTTAAATTGCATTGGTAATGAGAACATATTTTCTTTTTTTGAAATAAACACTATAATGAAAAGAAACATGCCTTACAAAGGTGGGAGAAAAAACGTGTATACTCATCTCCATATTCAGAGCGGATACAGCCTGCTGACAAGTACAGTGAAGATCACTGAACTTGTGGCCAAAGCGAAAGCGGATGGCTGTACAAGTCTTGCCTTAACCGATCGAAATGTTATGTACGGTTCGGTCTATTTTTATAAAGAATGCAAGAGACAGGGTATAAAGCCGATCATCGGCATACTTGCGGATGTCCTTGATGAACGGGAATCTCCACATGGACTTCTTTTATTGGCAAAAAGTCTACAAGGATATCAAAACCTGCTTAAAATTAGCAGTGCCATAAAAACTAAATCCCCGTCAGGCATTCCAATGAATTGGCTTAAAGCCTATTCCCGGGGCTTGATTGCAATTACACCGGGTGCAGAGGGGCAAATAGAAACGCTATTGAGAGAAGGAAATCCTGAAGAAGCCAAACAGGCAGCAGAGCGGTTTCTGCAAATTTTTGGCCATGATAACTTTTATGTATCCATACAGCGACTTTCGATTGCGGATGAGGAAAAAGGTAACGAAGCCATAAGTCAGTTGGCGAGAGATTTAGAGATAAAGATTGTCGCGACGAATCCGGTCTATTATTTGAACGAAAGTGATGCACTCGCTCATGAAGTCCTTTTGGCAATTGGAAATGGCGACAAGCTGGCGGATGAAACGCATACGGTTCTTGAATCCGATCAATTTTATTTGAAAAGCAGGGCTCAGATGGCAGAACTATTCCATGACAGACCGGATGCACTCGAAAATACACTACATATTGACGCGCAATGCAATCTGGAAATTCCGTTTCATCGTTCACTGCTGCCTAAGTACCCTACTGAAGATGGAGTCACAGCCGAGGAAATGCTAGAAGCCATCTGTTTCCAAGGGCTGAAGAAAAGATTGCCGGAGCCATCCATTCAATATGAAGAACGCCTGCGATATGAATTGGATATCATCACCAAGATGAAATTCAGCGATTACTTTTTAATCGTTTGGGATTTCATGAAATTCGCTAAGGACCATCAAATCCTGACTGGTCCTGGAAGGGGGTCGGCCGCAGGATCGATGGTCGCTTATGTGCTGTCGATAACGGATGTCGATCCAATCGAACATTCCTTGCTGTTCGAGCGTTTCCTGAATCCGGAACGTGTCTCGATGCCGGATATCGACATTGACTTTCCGGATAACCGCCGTGAAGAAGTGATTGCCTATGTCGCGAAGAAGTACGGGGAACTTCATGTAGCACAAATCATTACATTCGGAACATTGGCTGCCAAGGCTGCCTTAAGGGACACAGGACGTGTTTTCAGCTTGAATTCAAAAGAACAGGAAGCGGTATCGAAAATGATTCCAGGCCGTCTGGGCATCACGCTTCCCGAGGCTTTCAAGGAATCGAAAAGGCTCAGGGAATTCGTTAATGAGAGTGACCTGAATCAAAAACTTTTTCAAACCGCGTTATTGCTTGAAGGGCTGCCTCGCCATGCTTCGACACATGCTGCAGGCGTCGTTATCAGTGACCAGGCACTGACCGAGCATATTCCGATTCAGGGAGGGCATGAAGGCATCCATCTGACTCAATATCCAATGGACCTTCTCGAAGAACTGGGGCTTCTTAAAATGGATTTTCTTGGACTCCGCAATTTAACGCTCATCGATAATATTTTAAATAACATCAAAAAGGGAACGGGGAAAAAGCTCGACTTGTCCCATATTCCGATGGATGACCCCGAGACGCTGGCGCTTTTAGGGAGAGGCGAAACAACCGGAGTGTTTCAATTTGAATCGGATGGCATCCGAAAGGTTTTGATCAAGCTGAAACCGAACCGATTCGAGGATATCGTCGCGGTCAATGCCCTATATCGTCCAGGTCCGATGGAAAATATACCGCTGTTCATCGAGCGAAAACATGGACTGGCTCCGATTGATTACCTGCACGAAGATTTGAAGGATATCCTCGAGCCTACATACGGGGTCATCGTTTATCAAGAACAAATCATGCAAATTGCCTCCCGCTTAGCCGGTTTTTCATTAGGGGAGGCTGACCTGCTCCGGCGTGCCGTTTCGAAGAAGAAGAAGGATGTTCTAGATCAAGAGCGGCAGCATTTCGTGAGCGGCTCATTGAAACAAGGATACTCCGAAAAAACGGCAGATGAGATTTATTCCTTGATTGTCCGCTTCGCTAACTATGGATTCAATCGAAGCCATGCGGTGGCGTATAGTTTCATCGCTTATCAGCTGGGTTACTTGAAAACCCACCATCCGGAATATTTCATGGCAGCACTTCTGACATCGGTCGTCGGGAATGATGAAAAGATTTCGCAATATATCCGTGAAGCAAAAAAGAAAGGGATAATGGTCCTGACCCCCTCGATTAACCGGAGCGGTTACCCGTTTTTACCGGAAAAGGAAGGGATCCGTTATAGCCTTGGCGCCATAAAAGGGATAGGCGGGACTGTCCTAAAAGAAATCTTTGCTGCGAGGAGGCAGAAGAAGTTCGCTGATTTATTCGATTTCTGTTTGCGCGTTTCGGGAAAAATCGTAAATAGAAAAGTGTTGGAGGCGCTTGTGCATTCAGGTGCATTTGATGAATTCGGTGAAGACCGGGCAACATTGTTGGCGAGCTTGGACGTAGCGATCAATCATACTGAATTGGTTAATCCAGATGATGACCTATTCGATATGTTTTCGGATGGCGAGTTTTCACTCAAACCGAAATACAACCGGGTCGAGCCCATCCCCATCGAGCACAAACTCTCATTGGAAAAAAGCGCATTGGGGCTTTATCTATCGAATCATCCGGTGACAAGCTACAGGGAACTTTTTCAGCACTTCGGCTGTTTGACCATAGATGAAGCTACCAATAAAAAGGAATCAAAAGTCTTACTTGGCGCATACATTACTTCGGTTAAAACCATAAGGACAAAAAAGGGCGATGTGATGGCTTTCTTGAGCGTAAGTGATGAAGAGGGGGATATTGAAGCGGTCGTTTTTCCAAATGTTTATAAAAACCACTCTGCCGACTTGAATCATGGACAACTCGTCATGCTGCAAGGAACATTGGAAGAGCGTGATGGAAAAACACAGCTCCTGATCAGGAACGTATACCCGCTTGAAAGAGTGAAGCAGATGAAAGAGGAAAAAAACGGAACGGTATTCCTGAAAATTGAGGCTGGCAAGCAAACGAAGGATACACTGCAAAAAATAAAAAAAATATTAATGCAGCATAGCGGTGAAACCAAGGTCATGCTTTTTTACGAGAGGGAAAACCGCTATGTACAGCTATCTTATTGGGATTGGGTCAATCCTACAGATAGCCTGATGCAGGCATTATTTGACTTGGTCGGAAAAGGGAATGTGGTTTACAAGAAAGAATAACTGTTTTACAACTTTAATAGTTATGTTATATTGAAAACAGGCCGCTGTGGTCTGACCACTAGATTTCAGCATATAAGATATGGGTTACCCAATTTGTATTAGGAGTGAAAATATGACATTAAGAGAAGAAGCATTACATATGCATCGCTTGAATCAAGGAAAATTAGAAACAGTTTCGAAAGTACCGGTAAGGAATGCAGTAGATTTAAGCCTGGCTTATTCTCCTGGTGTCGCAGAACCATGTAAAGATATTTACGATAAGCCGGAAACCGTTTATGACTATACAATGAAGGGGAATACTGTTGCCGTTATTTCCGATGGAACGGCTGTGTTGGGACTTGGAAACATCGGTCCGGAGGCTGCTATGCCGGTAATGGAAGGAAAAGCCGTTTTATTTAAAAGTTTCGCTGGAGTGGACGCTTTCCCAATCTGTTTAAAAACGACGGATGTGGACAAAATTGTAGAGACCGTTAAATTACTCGAACCGACTTTCGGTGGAGTGAACTTAGAGGACATAGCCGCACCAAATTGTTTTGAAATTGAAGAACGGCTCAAGAAAGAAATGAATATTCCTGTTTTCCATGATGATCAGCACGGTACAGCCATTGTTACTGTTGCCGGTCTTGTGAACGCGTTACGACTAGTGAATAAATCAATGTCAGAAATTAAAGTGGTTGCGAATGGAGCAGGCGCTGCGGGCATTGCCATCATTAAATTGCTTTATAGCTATGGAGTTCGTGACATCATCATGTGTGATACGAAGGGTGCCATTTATGAGGGCCGTTCGACAGGTATGAATGATACAAAAGAACAAGTGGCGAAAGTGACCAATCGAAATAAGATTTCAGGACCTTTGGAAACTGTCATTCAAAACGCTGATGTATTTATAGGTGTTTCTGCCGCAGGTGCATTGACAAAAGAAATGGTTTCTTCGATGAACCGGGATGCGATCATTTTCGCGATGGCTAATCCAGATCCGGAAATCATGCCGGAAGATGCGAAAGCAGCGGGTGCCAAGGTTGTTGGAACAGGCCGTTCGGATTTCCCGAATCAGGTCAATAACGTCCTTGCTTTCCCAGGGATTTTCCGTGGGGCCTTAGATGTACGTGCGACTCATATCAATGAAAAAATGAAGGTAGCTGCAGTACAAGCCATTGCCGGTTTAATACAGGAACATGAGTTAAATGAAGACTACGTTATCCCTGCTCCATTTGATGCAAGGGTAGCACCTGCCGTTGCGGCTGCTGTTGCCAAGGCAGCGATGGAAACGGGAGTAGCTAGAATAAATGTAGATCCCGAGGAAATTAAAGAAAAAACAAGGAAATTAGCGATCATTGGAAAAAGTGAGGAATAATTAATTTGGCAGGTCGTACTTCTTCATCCAAAATTTATCTCGATGTCGTTGAGAGCCTACGTAGCATGATTGAAGCGGACAGCCTCCTGCCGGGAGATAAAATCCCATCAGAACGGGAGTTATCGGATCGTTTTAATGTTGGCCGTTCCTCTGTCCGTGAAGCATTGCGTGCCTTAGAGCTATTAGGATTAATAGAAACAAGGCGTGGTGAAGGGACGTTTATCAGGGATTTCCAGGAGCATAAGCTAGTCGAGCTTCTGGGAACCTTTTTTTTGCAAGATAAAAAAGTACAAGAAGATTTGTCTGAGACGAAAAGGCTGATTGAAATTGACTGTTTGCGGATCGTCGCCTTTTTCGCTACGGCTGAAGATATCAAAAGATTAATGGCCTGGGTCAAAGCCGATGAGTTTCATGATGATGATTTCTTCTTAAGAATTGCCATTTTGAATCGCAATCGATTGCTGGAAAGAATTTGGCGCATTGTCAACAGCTATGCTAGAACATCAGAGATGGTACAGGGTAATGTGAAAAAAGAAGATTATCTGGCACTTCTTACATATTTGCTCGAACGTGATGAAGAAAAAGCCATCGAAACGTATCTTATTAGAATTAGAAATATGTCGAAGGACGAGTGACACCTTTTTACACGATACTAATTTTATTTCTGATATAGTTTGTACCAAGTATCATAAAATAGATAATTGGTGGTAAAGGGAGGATTAAGCTTGCTTAAAGAGCTATTTGCGAAGTCTAAGAAGAAATATGCAACGGTTCCTTTTGATCGGGAGAAACAAGATGTACCAGAAGGAATCATGACAAAGTGCACCGGCTGTAAAAAAATCATGTATACAAAAGAATTGGTAAAAAACAAGAAAGTCTGTCTGCATTGCGGGCACCATCATCCGATGTCTTCCCATGAGCGTATCGAATTTTTATTCGACGCCGGCAGTTTTAATGAATTTGATAAAGAAATGATTTCAGTTAACCCGCTTGAATTTCCGGATTACTTGGATAAATTGGAAAAAGATAAAAAGAAAGCCAAGATCAATGAGGCTGTTGTCACAGGAGTGGGAAGCATCAATGGGTACCAGGTTTCATCAGCCATCATGGATTCGAATTTCCGGATGGGAAGCATGGGCTCCGTTGTTGGGGAAAAAATTACCCGTGCCATTGAACGTGCAGCTGAATTGAAGATTCCGTTTATCATATTTACGGCATCAGGCGGCGCTCGGATGCAGGAAGGTGTATTAAGCTTGATGCAGATGGCAAAGACAAGTGCAGCACTCAAAATGTTCAGCAATGAAGGCGGACTGATCATTTCAATGATGACCCATCCTACCACAGGTGGGGTTTCGGCAAGTTTCGCGTCACTTGGCGATATTAATCTAGCCGAACCTGGAGCCCTTATTGGTTTTGCGGGACGAAGAATCATTGAACAGACGATCCATGAAGAGCTTCCTGAAGATTTCCAAACCGCTGAATTCTTGATGAAGCACGGCCAATTGGATGCGGTCGTCAAACGTACGGAAATGAAGGAAACCTTGACGACGATCCTTAAAATCCATGCCCCGGGCGGTGAATGGTTATGATTTACGAATTAGAGTTCGAGCGTCCCGTTACGGACCTGAGAAATAAGATTAAAGAGCTAAAGGCAATTTCGAAGGATGCTGATGTAGACCTTACAGCTGAAATCGAAACATTGGAAAAGCGTTTAGAGAAGCTGGAAGTGGATATTTATAACCATCTAAAACCGTGGGATCGTGTTCAGATTGCCCGGCATCCAGCCCGTCCGACGACGCTTGATTACATTCCGCTATTATTCAATGACTTCATCGAGTTTCATGGTGACCGTTATTATGGGGATGATGAAGCGATTGTCGCTGGAATCGCAGAATTTGATGGACTTGCCGTGACTGTCATCGGTCATCAACGAGGTAAAGATACGAAAGAAAACATCCGTCGTAACTTTGGCATGCCCCATCCTGAAGGCTATCGAAAAGCTTTGCGTCTGATGAAACAGGCGGAAAAATTCAACCGGCCGATTATTTGTTTCATTGATACGAAGGGAGCTTTCCCTGGTAAAGCTGCTGAAGAGCGCGGGCAAAGTGAAGCCATTGCGAAAAACCTTTTCGAAATGGCAGGGCTGAAGGTGCCGGTCATCAGCATTGTCATCGGTGAAGGCGGAAGCGGCGGTGCATTGGCACTTGGCGTCGGAGACCGAATTTTCATGCTTGAGAACTCCACCTATTCGGTAATTTCCCCTGAAGGGGCTGCAGCCTTGCTGTGGAAGGATGCCTCTCAGGCTAAGAGGGCTGCGGAATCGATGAAAATCACGGCTCCCGACTTAAACCGCTTAGGAGTCATCGATGAGATCATTCCTGAAGTGAGGGGCGGCGCCCATCGGGATTCAAATTTACAGGCTGAAGCCATCAAGGAAATCCTGAAACGTTCATTCCATGAACTTCTGCCATTGAATAGTGATGATCTAATCAACCAGCGTTATATGAAATTCAAGAAAATCGGTGAATATGAATTTGCAAAACAACCTGAGGGCGAACCTAAGGAAGTGGAACAGCATTCATAAACACATTTTGCAAAAGGAAAAACGTGCTGCCTGGGGCAACACGTTTTTTCATCCTTTCATGGGCGCATATGTATTCATTATCGAAACGAGTAAAGAATATGGTTTGTGTGTAGAATGTAAATTTTTACACCATTTTACTTCAATTTCTGAAGAGAATCGGTTAGGCTTATAACATCAAGTGAGCATAAGTGAGACAGTTACTGCTTATTGAAGCTTGAAAAAGGGTACAATGATATAACGAAGCTAAAATTGATTAGTGCTGTAGAGAGGTGACATTTATGAAAAGAATTGGTGTATTGACAAGTGGAGGAGATTCTCCAGGAATGAATGCGGCAGTCCGAGCAGTTGTCCGGAAAGCAATTTTTCATGAAATGGAGGTCTTCGGAATTTATCATGGGTATCAGGGCCTGATAAATGGGAATATAAAGAAGCTTGAACTTGGGTCGGTCGGGGATATCATTCATAGAGGCGGCACGATGTTACATACGGCTCGCTGTCCGGAATTTAAGACGGAGGAAGGCCAGCTGAAAGCGATTGAACAATTGAATAAACTTGGTATCGAGGGCATTGTCATAATTGGTGGCGATGGTTCTTACCGCGGAGCTAAAGCTTTAACGGAAAGGGGTTTCCCTTGTATCGGAGTTCCTGGAACGATTGATAATGACATACCGGGTACGGACTTTACCATTGGTTTCGATACGGCCCTGAATACAGTCATCGATGCTATCGATAAAATTCGGGATACGGCCACTTCTCATGAAAGGACTTATGTGGTTGAAGTGATGGGAAGAGATGCCGGCGATATTGCGCTTTGGGCTGGATTGGCTGGCGGAGCTGAAACGATTCTTTGTCCTGAATATGAATATGATATAGAAGATCTGATTGGGAAGCTGAACCGCGGACATGACCGTGGGAAAAAGCACAGTATCATCATTGTAGCTGAAGGTGTTGGAAGTGCCGTTGATATTTCCAGGAAAATTGAGGCGAAAGCAGGATTTGAAACCCGTGTAACGGTCCTGGGTCATGTTCAGCGCGGAGGATCTCCCTCGGCAAATGACAGGGTATTGGCAAGCCGGCTTGGTGCAAGAGCCGTTGAATTGCTTCTTGAAGGAAAAGGGGGCAGGGCTGTCGGGATAGAACAAAATCAACTGGTTGATTATGATATCATCGAAGCTCTTGCTAAACCGCATACAATTGACAAGAAGATGTATGATTTATCCGCTGAGCTATCCATTTAATCATTATTGACGATAGGAATTGCTTTTTAAAGAATTGGGTATTTAAAGAAGACATAAAACACTGCGCCCCTGTCTTCCAAAGGTGGACAGGCGGCTAGTTTTCCTTAAAGGAGGATGACACTATGCGTAAAACCAAGATTGTTTGTACGATTGGCCCCGCAAGTGAAAGTATAGAAAAGCTGGTTCAATTAATAGAAGCGGGGATGAATGTAGCACGGCTTAACTTTTCTCATGGAAATCATGAAGAACATGCCGCTAGAATCCGCAATATCAGAGAAGCGAGCGAAAAAGTGGGTAAACAGGTTGCCATCCTATTGGATACAAAAGGACCTGAAATACGGACAAATAATATGGAAAATGATTCTATGGAACTCGTAGCCGGCAATGATGTCATTATTTCCATGAATGAAGTCCTGGGAACACCTGAAAAATTCTCCATTACGTATGAAGGGCTTCTGCATGATGTCCACCCAGGATCTAAGATCCTTTTGGATGATGGGTTGATCGGGCTTGAAGTGTTGAAGATAGATAAGGTAAGAAAAGAAATCCATACCAAGATCTTGAATAGCGGTACACTTAAGAACAAAAAAGGCGTGAATGTTCCTGGAGTTTCGGTTAACCTGCCTGGCATAACGGAGAAAGATGAACAGGATATCCTTTTTGGAATCGAACAGGGTATCGACTTCATTGCTGCCTCATTTGTACGCAGGGCTTCCGACGTGCTTGAAGTAAGTGAATTATTGCAGCAAAATGGAGCGGAACATATTCAAATCATCCCTAAAATCGAAAATCAAGAGGGTGTAGACCGTCTTGATGAAATCTTGGAAGTTTCAGATGGCTTGATGGTGGCACGGGGAGACTTGGGAGTGGAAATTCCTGCAGAAGAAGTACCATTAGTCCAAAAACAAATGATCAAAAAATGTAATAATGCTGGGAAACCAGTCATAACGGCTACACAAATGCTCGATTCGATGCAGCGTAATCCAAGGCCGACCCGTGCAGAAGCAAGTGACGTGGCCAATGCCATATTTGATGGAACGGATGCAATCATGCTTTCTGGCGAAACAGCTGCCGGAACCTATCCTGTCGAAGCGGTGCAAACAATGCATAACATTGCTTCACGTGCTGAAACTGCCCTTGATTATCGGGATATTTTATCAATCAGAAGCAAAGTGAACCGTCATAATGTCACTGATGCCATTGGACAATCCGTTGCCCATACCGCGCTTAATCTTAATGCCGGAGCAATCATCACCCCTACAGAAAGCGGTCATACGGCAAGGATGATTTCCAAATACCGCCCTAAAGCACCGATCATTGCGGTTACATCCAATGATCATGTTTCAAGACGGCTTGCATTGGCTTGGGGAGTCTATCCGCAGATTGGTCCAAAAGCGACGACTACCGATGAAATGCTTCAAACAGCAATAGATGAAAGCTTGCATTCTGGCTTAGTTTCCCATGGGGATTTAGTCGTCATTACAGCCGGTGTGCCTGTAGGTGAAACAGGTACGACTAACTTGATGAAAATCCATGTGTTAGGAGAGATTCTTTTGAAGGCTCAAGGAATCGGCAGGAAATCAGCGAAAGGTGAAGTGGTTATAGCTAAGAATGCCAAGGAAGCATTGGAAAAAGTGACGGAAGGCTCTGTATTGGTTACGATCGGTTCGGACCGCGAAATGATGCCGGCGATTGAAAAGTGTGCGGCATTGATTACGGAAGAAGGCGGTTTGACAAGCCATGCAGCTGTAGTAGGTGTCACATTGGGCATACCGGTCATCGTTGGGGCGGAGGACGCGACCAAGGTTTTCACGGATGGTCAAAGAATAACAGTCGATGCAGGTCGTGGAGTCATTTATGATGGACATGCCAACGTTTTGTAAAACGAAATTTTGGCTGATTCCGTGCCAATGAGGTAAGATGGATGTACCGCACCAGAAATGGGCTGTGCAGGAGGAATGTAGATGAAATATTTCTTGATGTTTATCATTGCGATGCCGGTCGTTGAAATTATTGTCCTTTTGCTGTCAGGCAATCTGATTGGTTTTTGGCCAACGCTGTTCCTGATTGTAGCCACAGGTTTGATCGGAGCCTATTTAGCTAAGCGGCAAGGGATGGAAACGTGGAAAAAGGCACAGGAACAGATTCGTTACGGAATGATGCCAGGAAATGAAATCATTGATGGAATCTGTATCTTTATCGGTGCTGCACTGTTGCTGTCCCCTGGGCTCATCTCGGATATCATGGGATTGATCCTTGTGTTTCCGCCAACCCGGAATCTCCTCAAACCGATTGTTATCCGGTTTATCATGAACAGGATGAATAAAGGGAAAGTTACCGTCATTCGGCATAAATAATATAAGGCTGTCTAAAGGCTCAAGCTTTTAGGCAGCCTTTTTGGTCTGGAAAAAAGGTCAACAAAAGCATCCAAGTTTTTTATAGGGTGCTTTTTTTGCTTTTCATTGAAATGGGAGCTTCCATGTAAATCGGATTTTACCTGTTTCACCATTAAATGATGAATTCCACGAGAATGAAAAAGTGTATAATAACAGGATTTTAAATGGTTAAGTCCTAAGAAACATTGGTAAATCAGGATTTTTCATGCTTAAAAATCTTTTTTTAGATTTTTTAGAAAAAACTGGTGACAAATTTATACAACGTGTTATATAATACAAACAGGAAATAAAACAACTGTATTATAACATATAAAAGTTGGAAAGGATGTGGAGTGGCAACATGATTACGGAAGCAAAAGGCTTACAAATTACAGGCGACATTAAGCCAGGATATGAACAAATACTTACAGCGGAAGCTCTTCAATTCATAGAAAGAATTGAACGGCATTTCAGTGGAAGAAGGGCAGAACTTCTGGAACTGCGGAAAAGCGTTCAGGAAGAACTGAATCAAGGTAAGCTTCCTGATTTCCTTGAAGAAACGAAGCATATTCGTGAAAGTGATTGGACGATTGCGCCCCTCCCGAATGATTTGCAGGACCGCAGGGTTGAAATCACTGGACCTGTCGATCGTAAAATGATCATTAATGCCATGAACTCAGGTGCCAATGTATTCATGGCAGACTTTGAAGATGCCAATTCACCCACTTGGGAGAATTGCATTGATGGTCAATTGAATCTGCGCGATGCAATCCGCGGAACCATTTCATTTAAAAATCCAAATGGCAAAGTGTATGAATTAAACGAAAGAACAGCTGTGCTAAAGGTAAGGCCACGCGGCTGGCATTTGGAGGAAAAACATGTCCTTTTAGATGGACAGCCTATATCAGCCAGCATTTTTGACTTTGGACTGTACTTTTACCACAACGCAAAAGCATTGGTCGAAAAACAAAGCGGACCATACTTTTACTTACCAAAAATGGAAAGCCATCTCGAAGCAAGATTATGGAATGAAATATTCGTATATGCACAGAACGATTTGAGAATTCCTCAAGGAACCATCAAGGCAACGGTCTTGATAGAAACGATTCTTGCTTCATTCGAAATGGACGAAATTCTGTACGAGCTGAAAGAACATTCGGCAGGCCTGAACTGTGGCCGCTGGGATTATATCTTTAGTTTCCTGAAAAAATTCCGTCACTCGGATGATGTTATCTTCCCAGACCGGCAGCAGGTCACGATGACCGTCCCGAACATGAGGGCGTATTCCTTACTGGCAATCAAAACATGTCACACTCGCAATGCTCCAGCAATTGGCGGGATGGCCGCGCAAATTCCTGTTAAAAATGACCCGGTTAAGAACGATGAGGCTTTTGCGAAAGTAAGGGCAGATAAAGAACGCGAAGCAAGAGACGGTCATGATGGAACATGGGTTGCCCACCCAGGTATGGTAAGCACGGCAAAAGAGGTTTTTGACCTGCTCGTCCCCAAACCGAATCAAATTTTCCGAAAACGGGAGGATGTCCATGTAACAGCTCAAGAGTTGCTGGCTGTACCGGAAGGAACGATCACAGAGGCAGGATTAAGGACGAATATTAACGTTGGCATCCAATATATCGCCTCTTGGTTAAGCGGCAGAGGTGCGGCACCCATCAATAATCTAATGGAAGATGCTGCAACCGCTGAAATTTCAAGGGCCCAAGTCTGGCAATGGATCCGTCATCCAAAAGGCATTCTCGAAGATGGCAGGAAAATAACCAAGGAATTATTCCATCAAATCAAACAAGAAGAATTGGCGGTCATTAAATCGGAAGTAGGGGAAGAAACTTTCAAATCAGGAAAGTTTGAAGAGTCTACTAAACTATTTGAACAATTGATTGAAGCGGATGACTTTGCAGATTTCTTAACTAACGCGGCATACGAAAAATTATCTTAATATTCAAAATATATTTTATAAATGAGGAGGAAATAATGATGATGAATGAGAGAGCGCAAAAATTACAACAAAGCTGGGAAAATGACTCACGGTGGACTGGTATTAAACGTCCTTATACGGCCGAAGAAGTTATTAAACTAAGAGGTTCCATCGATATTGAACAAACATTGGCACGCCGTGGTTCTGAAAAACTATGGAATCTATTAAATACAGAGGATTTCATCAATGCATTAGGAGCATTGACTGGTAACCAAGCCATGCAGCAGGTGAAAGCTGGTTTAAAAGCAATCTACTTAAGCGGCTGGCAAGTGGCGGCAGATGCTAACATCGCAGGGCAAATGTACCCTGACCAAAGTTTATATCCAGCCAACTCCGTGCCGCAAGTGGTTAAACGCATTAATCAGACACTTCAGCGTGCAGACCAAATCAGCTTTGCTGAAGGAAAAGATGATATCGATTGGTTCGCTCCAATCGTGGCGGATGCTGAAGCAGGCTTTGGCGGTTCCCTTAACGTCTTCGAATTAATGAAAGGCATGATCGAAGCTGGAGCGGCAGGCGTTCACTTTGAAGACCAGCTTTCTTCCGAGAAAAAATGTGGTCACCTAGGCGGTAAAGTCCTTCTTCCAACCCAAACGGCAGTACGTAATTTAGTTTCCGCACGATTGGCAGCCGACGTAATGGGTACACCGACTATCTTGATTGCCCGTACGGATGCTGATGCTGCAGATTTGATCACCGATGATATTGATCCGGTCGATGCACCATTCATCACTGGTGAAAGGACTCCAGAAGGATTCTACCGCACGAATGCAGGTCTTGACCAAGCCATTGCAAGAGGCCTTGCTTATGCGCCGTATGCCGACCTTATCTGGTGTGAGACTTCTGAACCTAATCTAGCGGATGCTCGCCGCTTTGCCGAAGCTATCCATGCGGAGTTCCCGGGCAAACTCCTTGCATACAATTGTTCCCCATCATTTAACTGGAAAGCGAAATTAAGTGATGAAGAGATTGCCAATTATCAAGTAGAATTGGGTAAATTGGGTTATAAATTCCAATTCGTTACACTTGCAGGCTTCCACTCATTGAATCATAGCATGTTCAACCTTGCTCTTGGTTATAAAGACCGCGGCATGGCTGCATACTCAGAACTTCAACAAGCGGAGTTCGCTAGTGAGCCCGACGGCTATACAGCAACACGTCATCAGCGTGAAGTGGGAACTGGTTACTTTGATGAAGTGGCACAAGTCGTTTCTGGTGGAACATCATCCACAACAGCGCTTGCAGGTTCTACTGAAACAGAACAATTCGAGACGTCAAAATAATTTAAGCTTAAAACCAAAGATCCGCCTTGTACCCGAGGCGGATTTTTAAATGGAAATGGGTGAATGCTAAGGATATCTGGATAACTTAAGTGGTTTTCTTTGTATCCCCGATGATGAAAGTCCATATGGCCTTGAAGACATGGGCACGCTGAAGGGTATTGAATATGACAAGTACGACAGGTCCTGCAATCAGCCCTAGGAAACCGATCAATTTGAAGCCGATGAACAAGGCGATGAGAGTGGCAAGCGGATCCAAACCAATACTGGAAGAAAGTACTTTTGGCTCTATTAACTGACGCTGGACAACGACGATTATGTAAAGGACGGACAAACCGATTGCAAGACTTGTATTCCCGGCGATGAATTCAAAGATGATCCAAGGAATGAAAATCGTACCTGTCCCTAAATAGGGAATGATATCGACCAGTCCGCATATCAGGGCAATGGTTATTGAATAATTCACCCCCAAAATGAGAAATCCAATTAAAATCGTGACAGTCGTCAATGAAACAAGAGTGAATTGTGCGCGGATAAACCCGAACAAAGCCCGTTTTAAGTCCCTGAATAAACGCTTGGCACCCGCAAAAATTTTATCAGGCAACACTTTTCCGGTCATTCGGCCAAAGGTATCCCAATCTTTGCTGATGAAGAAAGTGCCCAGCAGGGTAAAAAGGAGTGCTGTTGCTGTAGTTGGAAACCATCCGATGATTGTGGGGATGTTCTTCAAGAAAGCTTGAATGAAGCCGCTTACTCCGGAAGTGATGGATTCACCGATATTTTGGATATTCTTGAGGACTGTGTCCTGCTGTTCGATATCCAAATTATTGAACATGGCAGCTATTTGATTATATAAAGGGATGACGGTGGACGCGATGTATGTTTCTATATAATCCACGATGGTTTCAATGTGTTTCGGGATGACTCCGGCAAGGTAATTGGTCCCTGAAATGATCTCGGTAACAAGCAAGGTGATAAGACCCGCAAATAAAAGGAAAATGAGTAAAAGGGATATGAATACAGCCAACCCCCGTGGCAGCCTTCCTTTCCTTTCGAAAAAAGTGACCAGGGGATTCATCAAGAAAGCGATTATCATGGCAATGATGAATGGATATGTATATTTAGATAAATAAAACAAGGCAATTCCACCTAAAATTATCCCTCCGACGACCAGTAAAGAGCGAATGAAACGATACATATATACCGGATTCAAGTCATATCCTCCTTCAATCATAAGTTTGTATTATAATTGTAACGATGATGGAAAAGAAAGGAAAGATTCTTTCATCTTTTGGCTTAACTTTTTTCCGCCGATGCATCGTTCCATAAATCATTTTTCTCCCAGGAAACAGGGGAGTTTGTTATGTTAAAATAACAAAAACAGAAGGAAGAAGGTGAAGGGATAATGATCAACGGTCCTGTTGTATTTTTAATTCTGCTTGCTGCAATCGGTTGGTTTGGGAAAAATACCTCACTGATCATGGCTGCGGGTTTTCTTTTAAGCATGAAACTGATTGGCCTTGACGCTAAAGTGTTTCCATATCTAGAAGCGAAAGGAATCAACCTTGGCGTTACGATCATTACGATTTCCGTACTCATACCCATAGCAAACGGGGCGATAGGTTTCAAGGAACTCGGAGACGCGATAAAATCTCCTTATGCTTGGATTGCGCTTGCATCTGGAATAGCGGTTGCGCTCATTGCAAAAAATGGGATTACGCTCCTATCACATGATCCGCACATTACCACGGCTCTTGTTTTTGGGACGATTCTGGCGGTCGCATTATTCAAAGGTGTGGCTGTCGGTCCGTTAATCGGGGCGGGAATTGCTTATTTATGCATGCAGATCTTCAATTTTTTTAAATGAAGCAAGTGGCAAAAGGTAGAAAAGTCCGTCAGTACTGGGAATATAAATTTTCTATTTAATGTTTCATTTATTCTGCTTTGAGGCAAATTTTCAAAAAAAACGTTTTGAATCGCATTAAAAAAAGCAAGAGAATATGTAGCTAATTTTTCTAATAAAATAATAATTTTTTCACATTTTAAGTGCTTTTCATTCCCAAAAAAGTGTTTATTGTTTATAATAATCATGTAACTGCTCTGATTTATTAAAATTGGGATTCAGAATATCATTGATATTTTTGAGGAATCTTAAAAAAAAGGATGTAGTTATTGAGCAAGCGCTCACTAGGAATAGCTACAAGCATTATTTTTAGAATTTCTTTTTAAGATTATCGTACATTTTACTATTGTTGGGGTCATATTCTGTGAACGCTTCCAATAGAAGATGTATGTCTTCTGCTAAAAAATAGATGGTTGTTAACAATAGCTAATTTCTTGGAAGCGCTATAATTATACGCTAATAGCAAGGGCATAGGGGAATATTTAGGAAAAGGAGAGATTTAGTATGACAGCAACAAAAGGTCTTGAAGGTGTGGTAGCAACAACTTCATCAGTAAGCTCCATTATCGATGACACATTAACGTATGTAGGTTATGACATCGATGATTTGGCTTCGAACGCAACATTCGAGGAAGTAATCTATCTTTTATGGCACGGAGCTCTTCCGAACAAAAGCCAACTAGAAGAATTAACTAAACAACTTGCTGAAAATGCTGAAATTCCAGCTGAAGTGGTTAATCACTTCAAAACATACCCAATTGATAAAGTACATCCAATGGGAGCTCTTCGCACTGCAGTATCTCTTCTTGGTCTTTATGATGAAGAAGCAGATGTGATGAGTGAAGATGCTAACTATCGTAAAGCAATCCGCATCCAAGCAAAAATCCCTACATTGGTAACAACTTTCGCTCGCATCCGTCAAGGGAAAGAAGCTGTTGCTCCACGTACAGATTTAAGCTTCGCTGCTAACTTCTTATATATGTTAAGCGGTAACGAACCAACGGCAATCGAAGAAGAAGCATTCAACAAAGCATTGGTTCTTCATGCTGACCATGAATTAAACGCCTCAACATTCACTGCACGCGTTTGTGTGGCAACATTATCTGATATCTATTCTGGCGTAACTTCTGCCATCGGCGCTTTAAAAGGCCCACTTCACGGCGGAGCTAACGAACAAGTCATGAAAATGCTTACAGATATTGGTACAGTTGAAAACGTTGAGCCATATATCAACGAAAAATTAGCCAATAAAGAAAAAATCATGGGCTTTGGCCACCGTGTATACCGTAAAGGTGATCCTCGTGCTAAACACCTTAAAGAAATGTCACAAAAACTGACTGAACTTACTGGACAACCGCAATATTATGATATGTCCATCAAAATTCATGAAATCGTAACCGGTCAAAAAAATCTTCCGCCGAACGTGGATTTCTATTCTGCTTCCGTATACCACAGTTTAGGTATCGAGCATGACCTATTTACACCAATCTTTGCTGTAAGCCGTGCTTCAGGCTGGATCGCTCATATCCTTGAGCAATATTCAAACAACCGCCTTATCCGTCCGCGTGCAGATTATGTAGGACCAGGTATGCAAAAATACGTACCGATTGAAAAACGCTAATTAAAATTTTTTTCGAAAATCATTTTTTATTTCATCGAATTTGTAGTAAATTAATAGATGTGAGTAAAAAAGGTTAGTGGTTCTGCCTCATTTAATGGCAGGCCATCTAACCTTTGAATTTGAATCGGAGGTAAGAGACATGACACAAAGCCAAAAAATCACAGTTACTAACGGTGCTCTTAACGTACCAAACAACCCAATCGTTCCTTATATTGAGGGAGACGGAATCGGTCCTGATATCTGGGCTGCAGCATCCCGCGTTTTAGACGCAGCAGTTGAAAAAGCTTACAATGGCGAAAAGAAAATCGAATGGAAAGAAGTTTTAGCTGGACAAAAAGCATTTGACCAAACGGGCGAATGGCTTCCACAAGAAACTCTTGATGTCATTAACGAATATCTAATCGCTATTAAAGGACCTCTTACAACTCCAATCGGTGGCGGTATCCGCTCATTGAACGTTGCATTGCGTCAAGTATTGGACTTATTCGTATGTCTTCGTCCAGTACGTTACTTTGAAGGTGTACCTTCACCAGTTAAACGTCCAGAAGACACTGACATGGTCATCTTCCGTGAAAACACTGAAGACATCTATGCTGGTATCGAATATGCAAAAGGTTCTGACGAAGCTAAGAAATTAATCGAATTCCTACAAAATGAATTCGGTGTTCAAAAAATTCGTTTCCCTGAAACTTCAGGTATCGGAATTAAACCGATTTCCGAAGAAGGTACAAAACGTCTTGTTCGCGCTGCACTTAACTATGCGATCAAAGAAGGCCGTAAGTCATTAACGCTTGTTCATAAAGGTAACATCATGAAATTCACGGAAGGTGCATTCAAAACTTGGGGTTATGAAGTTGCAGAACAAGAATTCGCCGATAAAGTGTTCACATGGAACCAATATGACAAAATTAAAGAAGCTGAAGGCACTGAAGCTGCTAACAAAGCACAATCTGCTGCTGAAGCTGAAGGCAAAATCATCGTTAAAGATTCCATTGCTGATATCTTCTTACAACAAATCCTGACTCGTCCTAAAGAGTTTGATGTTGTTGCAACAATGAACTTGAACGGAGATTACATTTCTGATGCATTAGCTGCACAAGTTGGCGGAATCGGTATCGCTCCAGGAGCAAACATCAACTACGAAACTGGACATGCCATCTTCGAAGCAACTCACGGTACGGCTCCTAAATATGCTGGTCTTGATAAAGTTAACCCATCTTCAGTTCTTCTTTCAGGCGTTCTTTTACTTGAGCACCTTGGTTGGAACGAAGCTGCAGACAGCATCACTAAATCAGTGGAACAAACAATCGCTTCTAAAGTTGTTACATACGACTTTGCCCGCCTAATGGATGGTGCAACGGAAGTTAAATGTTCTGAGTTCGCTGACGAGCTTATCAAAAACCTTAAATAATTCATTATATGCTTTCTGGAAAAGTGCCTGAACGGGCTGCTTTTCCAGGAGGCTTATATATATTTTCAGAGGATGTTAAAAGTATTCCAAAAGTATTTATATATTTTAAGGAGGAAATAACATGTCTAAACGTAAAAAAATCACAGTGGTAGGTGCTGGATTCACTGGTGCTACAGCAGCATTCCTAGCAGCTCAAAAAGAACTTGGTGATATCGTTTTAGTTGATATTCCGCAAGCTGAAAACCCTACAAAAGGTAAAGCTCTTGATATGGCGGAAGCAGGACCTGTTCTAGGTTTCGATGCGAACATCATCGGTACATCCGACTATGCAGAAACAGCTGATTCCGACGTAGTGATCATCACTGCTGGAATTGCCCGTAAGCCTGGCATGAGCCGTGACGACTTAGTTCAAACTAACCAAAAAGTTATGAAATTAGTAACTAAAGAAGTAGTTAAATATTCCCCTAATACAACAATCATCGTTTTGACTAACCCTGTAGATGCAATGACCTACACTGTATACAAAGAATCAGGTTTCCCTAAAGAACGCGTTATCGGACAATCAGGTGTCCTTGATACAGCTCGTTTCCGCACTTTCGTAGCTCAAGAATTAAACTTATCCGTTAAAGATGTAACTGGTTTCGTACTTGGCGGACACGGAGACGATATGGTTCCTCTAGTGCGTTACTCTTATGCAGGCGGAATTCCTTTGGAAACATTGATCCCTCAAGATCGTTTAGAAGCAATAGTGGCTCGTACCCGTACTGGCGGCGGAGAAATCGTAAACCTTCTTGGAAACGGAAGCGCCTATTATGCACCAGCTGCATCTCTAGTGGAAATGGCTGAAGCGATCCTTAAAGACCAACGTCGCGTTCTTCCATCAATCGCTTATCTTGAAGGCGAATACGGATTTGAAGGTATCTACCTTGGAGTGCCGACTGTACTAGGTGCAAACGGTATTGAACAAATCATCGAACTTGAATTGACTGAAGACGAAAAAGCGGCACTTTCAAAATCAGTTGAATCAGTTAAATCAGTCATGCAAGTCCTTCAATGAGAAATCATGATCAGACTGCCCGGATATTGGAGGAAAAGGCCAAGGCCTTTTTCCAACTCCGGGCAGTTTTTTAATCCGCTTCAAAAGACCGCTGGAACTATCCGGGAACTTATAATCTCCCTGCTGAAGATAGGAATAACTTTCTTTACGTTTTTTTTATGTGTAAATTTCATATAATATTCTTTATAATGGAATTGGATGAGTAGACCAAGAAATTGGTTTTTTGGGTAATACATAATTCAGGAGGATCTAATGTCAAAGAAAATTCTCGTAGTGGATGATGAACAATCAATAGTTACCTTACTTCAGTACAATTTAGAACAAGCAGGCTATTCGGTAATCACAGCTTTGGATGGAGAACAAGGGCTGGAGGCTGCCGTGGATATACGCCCCGATTTAGTGGTATTGGATTTGATGCTGCCTAAAATGGACGGGCTTGAAGTATGTAAGCAGCTTCGCCAGCAAAAAATCAATATACCGATCTTGATGCTGACAGCTAAGGACGATGAATTTGACAAGGTGCTGGGACTTGAACTAGGGGCGGATGATTACTTGACCAAGCCTTTTAGTCCTAGGGAGGTAGTGGCCCGGATTAAAGCCATTTTAAGAAGATCCCAGTTTCAAACGGACGGCAGTGAGTCAAATCAGGATCAGGAAGATGGTCTCTTGAAATTAGGGGAATTGAAAGTGTTCCCGGAACGATACGAAGCATTCTTTGATGAACAGCAATTAGAATTGACTCCAAAGGAATTTGAATTACTTTTATACTTGGCGAAGAATAAAGGAAGGGTGCTGACTAGGGATCAACTGCTCAGTGCGGTATGGAATTATGATTTCGCCGGAGACTCACGAATCGTCGATGTCCATATTAGCCATCTTCGTGAAAAAATTGAGAAGGATACAAAAAAACCTCTCTATATTAAAACGATAAGGGGCTTGGGGTATAAGCTTGAGGAGCCTAAAAAAGAATGACGACCTATCGTAAAAAGCTCTTATACACCCTCATCACATTGGTGATGGTCGTCCTGATGGCCGTGGGCTTTTTATTAGGACACTTGTTCAAAAGTTATTATATTAAAACGTTCAACGAGCGTATACAGAACGAAACATTTTTCATTTCTACATATATTCAGGAGCATGGCGGGATCGAGTCCTTTTTGGAAAAAGGGAAGACGGCAAAACTGACACCCCTTTTAGATTCGAATTTAACCATTCTCTCCAAGAATGGGGAAATATTATACGATTCGACATCATCCAATGAAATACTTAAAAGCCATGCCAACGTCCTTCGAAAAATAACTTTGGAAAAAGGGCAAAAGCTTGGGGAAGGGTATGAAGTGGTCGAAGGCGAATCGGACCTCCATTATTATTGGAAGACGGTTGAAAAGGATGGCGAGATTGAAGGCTTTGTCGTTCATAGCAATGAAATAGAGGCCATCAATCAAGTGAATAAACAAATGTGGCAAATATTGATCATTTGTTTAGGCGTCGCCCTGATCATCATTCTCATGCTTGCGAGTAAAATCACATCATATTATACCCGTCCGATCGAGGAAGCGACGATGGCAGCCATTGAACTGGCAAAAGGGAATTATGGAACCCGGACATTCGGGCGGCATTCAGATGAAACGGGAATGCTGACAACTTCCTTGAACATATTGGCGAGGAATCTTCAGGAAACAGAGGTAGCGAGGGAAATGAATCAGGATCGTTTGGAAACACTTGTTGAAAATATCGGTAGTGGTGTCTTGCTGATAGACAGTAAAGGGTATACCACCTTAATCAACCGTGAATTCAAGAAAAGTTTCCATGTGAACGCCGCTACGTTTTTGTTTCAGGAATATTACTCGGTCATTAAAGATCAGGAAGTGATTGCCATCATCGAAGAGATCTTTCGAACGGAAAAAACGATAAAACGCCAGGTGAAGATACCGCTTGCCATCGAACGTAAGCATTTTGAGATTTACGGGGCTCCAATCATCGGGAATCATGATGAATGGAAGGGGATCCTCCTCATTTTCCATGATATCACCGAATTGAAAAGGCTCGAGCAGATGCGGAAGGATTTCGTGGCTAATGTGTCCCATGAATTGAGGACCCCGATCACTTCTATTAAAGGCTTTTCTGAAACATTGTTAGATGGCGCCTTAAAAGACGAAAAGACCTTAAAGCACTTTTTATCGATTATCCTGAAAGAAAGTGATCGGCTGCAAGAACTTATTCAGGAGCTTCTGAATTTATCCAAAATGGAGCAACAGGAATTCGTTTTAAACGCAGGGGTCGTGGATATTACGAAAGTTCTTGGCGAAATACAAGAGATGCTTATAGGCAAGCTGAAGGAAAAAGAAGTATCCCTTGAAATTAAAACATCACCGGAACCAGTATTCATTGAAGGGGAATCTGACAGGATCAAACAGGTTTTCATCAATTTGATTACGAACGCATTGACCTATACACCAAATGGCGGGAGGGTCACCGTTGATATCATTGAAAATGAACAGACGGTCGATATTGCGGTTCAAGACAGCGGGATCGGCATCGAAGAAAAAGAACTGCCGAGGATCTTTGAACGGTTTTACCGGATCGATAAGGCGAGGAGCCGCGATTCAGGAGGAACGGGCATTGGACTGGCAATCGTCAAGCATATAATAGAAGTCCATAAAGGTAAAATCAATGTGGAAAGCACACCTGGAACCGGGACAACTTTTACAGTCACTTTAAATAAAAGCTTAAAAGGAAAAATGTAGCGGGTTTCTTATTTACATGTCCTTTACAATTCCTTAAAACGGACTTCATAATGCAGGGGTACAATGGTTGTACAACCCCTCATCCAAGGAGTTAAACATTGACAGAGACATAGTCTCTGTCTTTTAATTTTGGCTATATTCCCCGGGAACCATTCCTCTATCCTATTTTTCTAGGAAAATATTTGATTTTCATGAAACTTTAGGCCCTTTCTTGCGTAAATAAGATATAACTGCAAAAAAGGGGTGATACATATCGTTAGCTTAAAAAGGATATATAAAATCACAGGACTTGTCTTTCTTATTTTAATTTTAGGTGTAGTTGCGATATCTACCTGGTACACGGTTGATGAATCCGATCAAGCTGTCATAATGACGTTTGGTAAAGTGGAGCAGACGATAACGGAACCAGGACTTCACTTTAAACTGCCTTGGCCCATTCAAACGGTCGAGAAATTATCCAAAGAAACATTCAGTCTTAAATTTGGATATAAGGAAGAGGATGGAGAGGTGACGGATTACCCGAGTGAGACGAAAATGATTACGGGTGATGAAAATATTGTGCTGGCCGACCTAGTGGTTCAGTGGAAAATCACCGACCCTCCAAAATATCTATACAATGCAGATGATCCAGAAAAAATATTATACGATACGACTTCAGCTGCATTACGGAGCATTATCGGCAGCACGAAAATCGATGATGCCCTTACATCTGGTAAAGCGCAAATCGAAGCGGATGTACGCGATTTATTGTCACAGCTAATGGAGAAATATGATGTGGGGATTTCCATATCTGCGGTTAAACTCCAGGACGTGGAGTTACCGAATGAAGAAGTGCGGAAAGCATTTACCAATGTAACGGATGCCCGGGAAACGGCGAATACGAAAATCAACGAAGCGGATAAATATGAAAATAAGCGTATGAATGAAGCGGAAGGGGAAAAAGATGCCCTCATTTCAAAGGCTAATGGGGATAAAGCTGCCCGTACGGAAGCTGCCCGCGGGGATGTAGCGGTCTTTGAAAAATTACTCAGTGAGTATAAGGGCAATAAGGGAATTACGAAGGACCGCCTTATTATCGAGACCCTTGAGGAAGTATTGCCGAATGCAGAGATTTATATTATGAATGATGATGGAAACACAATGAAGTACTTGCCGCTTCGCTCGCTTGAAAAGGAGGAAACGAAAAAAACTCCTGCCCCTAATGAAGCCACTATACCTGAAGAAGAAACGAAAAAAGGGAATGCATCGGAAGAAAAAGCGACAGGGGAAGGGGGCACTAAACAATGAGCGGAAAAATAATAGATTTCTCTGAGTTGAAAAAAGGGGATTTTCATTGGAGGGGCTATGTGAGAATCGGCATTTTCCTGATTATTTTCATCGCGTTGCTGCTAATCATCTTCACCAATGTATATATCGTCAAAGAGGGCGAATACAAAGTCGTCCGCCAATTCGGTGAGGTGGTAAGGATCGATAAGACTCCGGGATTGAAGGCGAAGGTGCCATTCATTCAGAGTATCATGACCTTGCCGAAGTATCAGATGACTTCTGATGTCTCCGAAGCGGAAATCAATACGAAAGATAAAAAGCGGATGCTGATCGATAACTATGCAGTTTGGAGAATAGAAGATCCGAAGAAATTGATTACAAATGCAAGGACACTTGAGAATGCCGAAACGAAAATGGAAGAGTTCATCTATTCGGCAGTTCGTTCTGAGCTGGGCCAGCTGAATTATGATGAGATCATCAATGATGAGAAGTCATCCAGGGGAAGTTTAAACGACCGGATAACCGAAAAAGTCAATGATCTGCTGCAAAAGGACAATTATGGAATCAGCTTGACGGATGTCCGGATAAAGCGGACTGACCTGCCCGCCGAAAACGAAGCATCCGTCTTCAGGAGGATGATTTCCGAGCGGGAATCGAAAGCGCAAGAATACCTATCCAAAGGTGATGCGAAGAAAAACCGTATCATTGCGGATACTGATCGGAAAGTGAAAGAATTGCTCTCTACAGCAGAGGCTGATGCAGAAGTGATCAGGGCTGAAGGAGAAGGGGAAGCAGCGAAAATCTATAATGAGTCGTTTTCCAAAGACCCCGAATTCTATAAACTATACCGGACTCTTGAATCCTACAAAAAAACGATTGGAGATCAAACGGTCATCGTTCTGCCTTCGGATTCCCCTTATGCCAGCTTGTTAATGGGAAATACTAAATAACCTTGATGCCGTCATTTTTCTTTCCGCTTCTACTCATGGTAGAATAGAGAAAGAAAATGAACGGCTTTTTGCGTTTTTATATAGAAGCTATATACATAAACTTGTATGACTGGAGGAAGACGGATTTGGATAAAAAGTTAGTACTCATAGATGGAAACAGCATTGCATACCGTGCATTTTTTGCGCTTCCGCTCTTGAATAATGATAAGGGGGTCCATACGAATTCCGTGTACGGATTCACCATGATGCTCAACCGCATTCTTGAAGAGGAAAAGCCAACGCACATACTTGTGGCATTCGATGCGGGGAAGACGACATTCAGGCATGCATCATTTAAAGAATATAAGGGTGGGCGCCAAAAAACGCCGCCAGAATTATCCGAGCAATTCCCTTTCATTCGCGAGCTGCTTGATTGTTTTCAAATTAAAAGGTATGAACTGGAGAACTACGAAGCCGATGATATTATCGGTACGCTGTCTTTACAAGCGGAAAAAGATGGTTTTGAAGTGAAGGTCATTTCCGGTGATAAGGATTTAACACAATTATCCTCCCCTAGTACGACGGTTTCCATCACGAAAAAGGGGATTACTGAAATTGAGGAATACACTCCAAAGCATATACATGAAAAATACGGTCTATCCCCCATGCAAATCATTGATTTAAAAGGGCTGATGGGAGATGCGTCCGACAATATTCCCGGTATTCCGGGTGTTGGTGAAAAGACTGCCCTTAAATTATTGCATCAATTTGAAACGGTTGAAAACCTTCTGCAGTCGATTGATGAGGTAAGCGGACAAAAATTGAAAGAAAAAATAGAAGAACATAAAGAGCTGGCCCTATTAAGCAAAGAGCTGGCTACAATAACGAGGGAAGCGCCGCTTGAGGTTTCCGTAAACGAGACCGAGTACACTGGCATGGATCAGGATCGAGTCATCTCGTTCTATAAAGAGCTTGGCTTTTCGACTTTGCTCGATAAATTGGATGTAACGGAAAGTGCACCGCTTGAACAGGAGAAGATAGAGGTGCATACTGCTGAAATGACAGAAGGAATGTTTGCAGATGAAAGTGCCTTGTATGTTGAAATTTTAGAAGATAATTATCATCGTGCCGATATAATAGGGATCGCCATCAGTAATGAACAAGGTCATTTTTACTTCAATGGAGATGATGCTCTGAGTTCCGGGGCATTTAAATCCTGGGCAGAGGATGAAACAAAAAAGAAAACGGTTTTCGACGCGAAGCGTACGGTTGTGGCACTGCGTCATCGAGGAGTCGAAATAAAAGGCATCGATTTTGATGTATTTTTGGCATCCTATATCCTGGATCCGGCAGAGTCAGTGGACGAAGTGGCAGAAATCACGAAAACTCAGGGTACTATCCGTCTTGAAACTGATGATGTTTTTTATGGAAAAGGTGCAAAACGCAAAATACCTGAGGAAGCGGAATTGAGGGAGCATATCGCCAGAAAATCGAAGGCGATCCTTTCTCTGAAAGAACCGATGATTGATAAGTTGCAAGAGTTCGAGCAATTTCACCTATTTACGGAACTGGAGCTGCCACTGTCGATCATCCTGGCCAATATGGAATGGCAGGGAATCAAGGTGGATATCGGCCGACTGAAAAACATGGGACAGGAATTAGCCATTCGCTTAAGAAATATCGAAGCGCGAATTTTTGATTTGGCTGGAGAGGCGTTCAATATCAATTCACCTAAACAGCTTGGGGCCATCCTGTTTGAAAAGTTGGAGCTTCCGGTCATGAAGAAAACCAAAACAGGTTATTCAACTTCAGCGGATGTGCTGGAAAAACTGGAGAGCAAGCATGATATTGTTAAGGAAATACTGCTGTATCGCCAGCTTGGTAAGCTGCAATCCACTTATATTGAAGGGTTGCTTAAAGTGGTCAATGGCAAAACGGACAAGGTACACACCCGGTTCAACCAAGCATTGACCCAGACCGGCCGGTTAAGTTCTACAGATCCCAATCTTCAGAATATCCCGATCAGACTGGAAGAAGGCAGGAAAATCAGGCAGGCCTTCATTCCTTCCGAAAAGGATTGGATCATTTTTGCTGCCGACTACTCCCAAATCGAATTACGGGTCCTGGCGCATATCGCCAATGACAGCGGATTGGTGGAAGCATTTCAGGCCGGGATGGACATCCATACAAGGACAGCTATGGATGTATTCCATGTATCGGCAGAGCAAGTCACTTCGAACATGAGGCGCCATGCCAAAGCGGTCAACTTCGGAATCGTTTATGGTATAAGCGACTACGGGCTATCGCAAAGTCTTGGCATCACGAGAAAAGAAGCTGGAGAGTTCATCGAGAAGTATTTAAGAAGCTTTCCTGGTGTTCAGGAATATATGGAAGAAAGCATACATGAGGCCCGGCAAAAAGGGTATAGCACGACTCTGATGCAAAGAAGGCGCTATATACCTGAGATAACTAGCAGGAATTTCAACATCAGGAGCTTTGCCGAACGGACAGCGATGAACACGCCGATTCAAGGCAGTGCCGCGGATATCATCAAGCTTGCCATGATAAACATGAATAAGCGCCTGAAAAGGGAAGGTCTTAAAACGAGAATGCTTCTTCAGGTGCATGATGAATTGATTTTTGAAACTCCTCCTGAGGAACTCGAAATCCTTAAAGTGATCGTTCCGGAGGAAATGGAAAATGCCATTGAATTGAACGTGCCCCTTAAAGTGGATTATGCTTTCGGGCCAACATGGTTTGATGCCAAATAATAAAAGATAGGTGATTGCAATGCCAGAACTTCCAGAAGTGGAAACAGTCAGAAGAACGTTAGAGCAGCTCGTAATCGGAAAAGAGATCAAGGAAGTGTCCGTCTTCTGGCCAAAGATCATTAAAGCGCCTGAACCTGTCGAACAGTTTCAGGATGCTTTAAGGGGGCAGACGATTTCCGGAATAGGCCGACGGGGCAAGTTCCTTATTTTCACCTTGGATGATTATTCGCTGGTTTCGCATTTAAGAATGGAGGGGAAATACGGCGTCCATCCAAAAGAAGAGCCGTATGATAAGCATACCCATGTAATCTTCACTTTCACGGATGGCAGTGAACTTAGGTACAGGGATGTCCGGAAATTCGGAACGATGCATCTATTTGCCAAAGGGGAAGAATTTGAGCGGTTGCCCCTGCTGCATTTAGGGCCTGAACCGTTGTCTGAAGATTTTACTGTCGAGGGGCTTAGTGCGAAGTTGGCAAGAACCAACAGGAAAATCAAGCCCGTTCTCCTTGATCAAACGGTTGTTGTCGGGATTGGGAATATATATGTAGACGAGTCGTTATTCCGTTCAGGTATCCATCCGGAGAGAATTGCCTCTTCACTCTCATTGCAGGAAATCAAAACGTTGCATGCAGAAATCATTGCGACGTTAGGTGAAGCTGTGGAAAAAGGCGGAAGTACGATTCGTTCATACATTAATTCCCAAGGGCAAATCGGCATGTTTCAGTTGGAACTGAATGTTTATGGACGAAAAGGCGAGAACTGCAAAACATGCGGCACGCCACTTGAGAAACTGGTTGTTGCAGGACGCGGCACACATATTTGCCCGTCATGCCAGCCACTAAATTAGAGAATGTTTTTTCAAACACATCGGATGGGCTCCTTCCATATACTAGGGTAGCGACGAGTAGGGAAGGAGTAATATTCCGATGTGGCTACAAATTATTTTTCTCGCTTTTGCAGTTAGTATTGACGGATTTGGCGTAGGTTTGACATTCGGTATGCGGAAGATGAAAATCCCCTTAAGGTCAATAGCGGTCATCTCATTTTGTTCTGCATTGAGTTTAGGTATAGCGATGGTCATCGGACAATTCATCAGTCAGCTCATATCTATCGGGGCTGCTGAAAAAACGGGTGGCATCATCCTCATTTTTCTTGGTGCCTGGATGGTATACCAGTATTTTAAGCCTGAAAAAGATCTGAAAGATGATAGATATCATGAAAAGATCATCTTTAATTTTGAAATTAAATCACTTGGGGTAGTCATTAATATTTTACAAAAACCATTGAATGCCGATTTTGATAAATCAGGTACGATTACGGGTGTTGAAGCGCTTGTTCTGGGGTTTGCACTTTCGCTGGATGCGTTCGGGGCCGGAGTTGGAGCGGCTATGATCGGCATTTCACCGATTATCCTCGCAGGGTGCATCGCAGTTATGAGTTCGATTTTCATTTGGAGCGGAATTCAAAGCGGGAAATTGCTTTCGAATAATAAAGTTGTCCAGCATTTGACCTTTCTTCCAGGTGTACTATTGATTATCATCGGTTTATTCAAGTTATGATACATGGTTTAAAAGGGGGAGCTTATGGGACAAATCATCGGAATCACCGGAGGCATCGCCAGTGGGAAAAGCAGTGTCAGTCTCTATTTACATGAACTCGGATTCACGATTGTCGATGCAGATCTGGCTTCCCGTGCTGTCGTTGAGCCAGGTGAAGAAGCCTATCATCAAGTTGTGAAGGCATTTGGTGAAGATATCTTATTGCCGGATGGGAATATAGATCGCGTTAAGCTTGGGTCAATCATATTTCATGATCAGGAAAAGAGATTGCTATTGAATGGCATCGTGCACCCTGCCGTCAGGAATTGGATGCGCCTGAAAACGGAAGCGGCACTTTCATTAGGGGAAGAAACGGTGTTCATGGATATTCCGCTCCTATTCGAAAGCAAGCTGACATTCATGGTGGATAAGACGCTTTTGATCTATGTAGATGAGCAAGTTCAATTGAGGCGATTAATGAACAGGAATGGTCTTTCGGAAACGGAAGCACTTGCCAGGATCAATTCGCAAATGCCCTTGGCCGACAAAAAGGCTTTAGCGGATGCCGTCATCGACAATAATGGGGACATTAATGAAACGAAGAGGCAAGTGAAGTCCATACTTAGCGAATGGCATGTCATATAATTATGATAAAAGGAAGAAACCACCCGGTTTCTTCTTTTTATGTTGAAAAAATAAGAACAATCCGCAATTTTATTAGCACAATTCCTTTGAATTATGTTATACTAATTACATACGAAGGGTAATAAGTATAACACTAATGAGTATAACACTAATATTTTCTGGAGGGTCCGAACAATGAATTCAAGAATAGCGATTAACGGATTTGGGAGAATTGGAAGAATGGTTTTCCGAAAAGCCATATTAGATGAGAGTTTGGACATTGTTGCCATTAATGCAAGCTATCCAGCTGAAACTTTAGCACACTTACTAAAATATGATACGATACATGGTAAATTCGACGGTATCATTATAGCGGAAGATGATTCACTAGTAGTGAATGGCCGCCGAGTAAAACTAATTAATAACCGCGATCCAAAGCTATTGCCTTGGAAAGAGATGAACATAGATATTGTAATTGAAGCCACGGGCAAATTCAATGATCGTTCTAAAGCGGCTCTTCATTTAGATGCAGGGGCAAAAAGAGTTATTTTATCAGCGCCGGGTAAAAATGAAGACGTTACCATTGTAATGGGCGTAAATCAGGAAGTGCTGGAAATTGACAAGCATTTCGTCATATCCAATGCATCTTGTACAACCAACTGTCTTGGACCGGTTGCAAAAGTGCTTGATGAAAAATTCGGCATAAACAACGGGTTAATGACAACGATACATTCTTATACAAATGATCAAAATAATATCGATAACCCGCACAAAGACTTAAGACGTGCCCGTGCCGCTGCGGAAAGCATCATTCCTACGACTACAGGAGCTGCAAAAGCCATCTCACTAGTGTTGCCGCAATTAAAAGGCAAGCTTCATGGAATGGCAATCCGCGTACCGACACCTAACGTATCTCTAGTCGATCTTGTTGTGGATTTAAACCGTGATGTCACGATTGATGAAGTGAACCAAGCCTTCATCGATGCTTCAGAAAATGAACTCAAAGGAATTATGGAATTTACGATGGAACCTTTAGTTTCCAGTGATTTCAAAACGAATCCTCATTCTGCAATCATCGATGGTTTGACGACGATGATGATCGGGGACAGGAAAGTGAAAGTCCTTGCATGGTATGATAATGAGTGGGGTTACTCCAACCGGGTAGTGGACCTTGTGAAATTGGTTGGATCCGAGTTGAAAAAAACTTCTGAAGTCGAATTATCAGTAAAATAATGAAAAAATCGAGCCTGCTAAATTTTTTAGCGGGCTATTTTTTTTGTAGTCAAAAAGGTTTCAAAATGGTCACATTCCGAAACCTTTTTAATGTTTATTGGATTTGAAGCAGTTATAGAGAATGGTGGCCCAAGGCATACCATGCTTTTCTTTTGCATCAGCGGCAACTGCTCCCGGTTTTTCCAACTTTCTCAATCATTTGTTCAACCAGAGGCCCTAAGATATGACTATCATGCGTATTTCCGGGTGTTACTATCGTCCCCAACACAAATACATTGCGGTTTGATGCCGCATGAAACGAATAGGCAAACTTGTTTTGTTCGTTCATATTTCACATAGTAGCTACTCTCGGTATCAGTTGAACTGTCCTTAATCTCCTTGGTTTCTTCCTTAAATAGACTGTAGGTAAAAGGAGTTCTATCTTACTGTTAAAACAAAGTTGATTGGAACGGAAGGTACGAGACTCCTGCGGGAAAAGCGCGTCCAAGGGAGACCCCACAGGCGCAATGGCGCCGAGGAGGCTCCCGGGCCGCCCGCGGAAAGCGAGTGCATGGAGTGGAAATCAACGGCCAAATATAAAAAAACCTAAAAAACAGTAGACAAACTCAATTATTATCGAGTTTGCCTACAGTCTGAGCCTGCTACATTTTTTTAGCGGGCTATTTTTAATTCAGTGATTAATCAATTCCTTGCTGCTCTGAGGCGCTGAATAAACCTGATAACAGAATTTGCACCACATTGGAACCTACGCTATATCCCTATTACATATAAAGTTTATCTTTCCAAAAATTCAATTTGGAGTTGCAAAAAAAATTCAAACCATATATACTATGAATCGTGAACTTCTTCAAAAGCGGTTTGCATGATGGCTACTTAAAGGGTTAGGACCTCTTTGGACTAACTTTCCCCCGTGGTAGTTATCAGAACTTATTTTTAAATCATGGTAAGGGGGAAGCTTAATATGGAAACAGCTTACACTATGGAAACAATGGGTAGACATGTCATTTCTGAACTTTGGGGTTGTGACTTTGAAAAACTGAACAATATCGATTTAATTGAAAAGATTTTTGTTGATGCTGCTTTGAAATCTGGTGCAGAGGTACGAGAAGTTGCCTTTCACAAATTTGCTCCACAAGGAGTCAGCGGGGTTGTCATCATTTCTGAATCACACTTAACGATTCACAGTTTTCCAGAACACGGCTATGCGAGCATTGATGTCTATACATGCGGTAACTTGGATCCGAATATTGCGGCAGATTATATTGCAGAAGCTTTGAATGCGCAAACACGTGAAAACATAGAATTACCACGTGGATTAGGTCCTGTACAAATGAAAAAAGCCAATATAAGTGCCCTATAAAAACACGTATACACAGAGATGCCATGGGTGCATCTCTTTTTTAATGCAATGAATCGGCAGCCTGCTTCACTTTATGGAAGAGGATTGCCTTGTAGCACAAAGACCTTAACAACGGTGCTTCAGGGGCAGGACAAAAAGTGCCTGCTGCCAGAAGTTACACTTTTTACTTGTACTGGCCGTTCCTTTTAATATAAGATTAAGATAGAGAAGTAATTCCTTGGGGAACATTTAGATAGGGGAGTCCTACATAAAATACGGAGCTGATAATGATGAAATGCCCATCATGTCAATATAACGGAACAAGAGTGCTCGATTCCAGGCCAGTCGATGAAAGTAAATCGATTCGACGACGCCGTGAATGTGAGGCATGTGGTTTTCGATTCACGACATTTGAAAAGGTGGAGGAAACACCGCTAATTGTAGTGAAAAAGGGCGGGACACGGGAAGAGTTCAGTCGTGATAAAATCCTGCGTGGCTTAATCAGGGCTTGCGAAAAACGTCCGGTTCCCTTGAAAGAACTAGAGCAAATTACCAGTTATGTAGAAAAAGAACTACGCAACCAGGGCATATCGGAAGTGAAAAGCGACAGTGTCGGCGAAATGGTAATGGACAAGCTGGCAGAAGTCGATGAGGTTGCCTATGTAAGGTTCGCATCCGTCTATCGGCAATTTAAAGATATCAATGTCTTTATCGATGAATTGAAAGATTTAATAAATAAAGAAAGAAAGTAGAGCTGAAGATTTACTTTGGCTCTTTTTTCACTACATCTTTTGAAAGGTTTGAATGGAGATGTCAATGCATTGGCAAGAATTGCTCCCAGCGGATTCATATTTGGTCTCATCTGCGGGGCTGCTTCATGATTATGATCGGAAAATACTGACCCGACTATATCAACCTCTTATTGGACCTATCTGCATTAGCCTATATATGACGTTATGGAGTGAGTTAGAGGAAAACAGGCTATGGTCGGAAACCTCCTCACATTATCAATTAATGAATACCATCGGCCTTAAGTTAGGTGATATTTACGAAGCACGCCTTTTACTTGAAGGAATTGGTCTGTTGAATGTATATAAGAAATCGACAAATGAAACGAAGGAATTCATCTATGAGTTAAACCCGCCGCTTTCCCCCCAGCAGTTTTTCACGGATGGAATGCTGAATATTTACTTATACAAAAAAATCGGTAAAGCGCAATTCAACCGGTTAAAGAGATTCTTTTGTGATGACTATATCTTAACCGATCAATATGAAGGTGTGACTAAATCTTTTGCGGAAGTATTCTCATCAGATCATTTGGACTCATTATATGTAACGGATGAAGCGAAAAACGAATGGAAACCGATGCCTGAACAGCAATTCATCGATCGGACGGAAGGCGTCGAGCCATCGGGGTTTGACGAATTATTCGATTTTGACCTTTTATTTGCCGGGATGAAATCCTCGATCGTACCGAAAAAGGCCTTTACTCCGAAAATAAAAAGTACGATTGCCAAACTTGCTTTTTTATATGGCATTGATCCGCTGGAAATGCAAAAACTAGTAATGGATGCCGTTTCATTGGATGATGAGATCGATGAGGAAGTGCTTAGAAAGGCGGCAAGGGACTGGTATCAGATCGAACGGCAGGCCGATATGCCTTCCCTTGTCAATCGGGTGCAGCCGATTCGTGAACGGACACAAAAGGAAGAACCGAAAACACAGGAACAAGAGTTAATCCGTCATTTGGAGACGATTTCTCCAAGGGAGCGGCTGATGCAATTGTCTGGCGGTGCAGAGCCATCAAGCGGTGATTTGAAAGTGGTTGAGGGCGTGATGATCAATCAAAAGCTGAATCCGGGTGTCGTCAATGTCTTGATTGAATATGTCATGCTCAAAACGGATATGAAGTTCACGAAGGGTTATGTGGAAAAGCTGGCAGGCCATTGGGCACGGCTGAAGGTCTCTACGGTCGTCGAGGCGATGGAACTAGCTAAAAATGAACATAGGAAATATCAGGACTGGGCTCAAGGGAGCAGGAATGCTGCGAAGGGCAGCCGGAAAAAGGCGATACGGGAAGAAGTGGTTCCGGAGTGGCTTGAGAAAAAAGAAGAAACACAGCAGGAGCAGAATGCAGATCAGCCTGAATTGAATGCCCAGAAACGCGAGCTTCAGGAGAAATGGAAGCAGTGGAAAGCAGGAGGTGAAATGAACGATGGAAAAGATTAATAGATCCCTTAATAAATTAGCCAATACAAATCAATTTCAACAGCGTTATGAAAAGCTGAAACAGGAGATTTTTGAAGACGAACAAGTGCGGTTATTTTTGAATGCCAACAGTTCGACGGTCACGAAGGAAATGATTGATAAAAATTTGGGGAAGCTTTATGAGTTCACTTCACAAAGCAATAAGTGTGATAAATGTCCAAGCTTGAATGGCTGCATCAATATGATGCAAGGGTATTATCCCAAATTGGTGGTTCAAGGGAAGGCCCTGAACCTGCATTATGAAATCTGCCCGCGGAAATTGGCAGAGGATGAAAAGCGGAAACGGGAAAAATTGATCCGCAGCCTATATGTACCGAAGGATATTTTAAAGGCGACCATTGAGGACTTTACCCAAACGGATAATGAAAACAAACGCTTGGGTGTATTAAGTAAGGCGATGTCGTTCATTATGGAATATGAGCCAGGTAAAAGGCAAAAAGGCTTATATATATATGGGAAATTCGGTGTTGGGAAAACGTACTTATTAGGTGCGATTGCCAATGAACTTGCAGAAAGGCAAATTTCCTCCCTTATTGTCTATGTCCCTGACTACTTGAGGGAACTTAAGGGATCGATAGGTGATAATACAGTCAATGAAAAAATTGAGATGGTGAAAACGGCACCTGTCCTCATGCTGGATGATATTGGAGCGGAGTCCATGACGAGCTGGGGACGCGATGAGGTTTTTGGTCCGATTTTGCAATTTAGGATGTTGGAAAACCTGCCGACGTTTTTCACTTCGAATTTTGACCTGAATGGCCTGGAGAACCACCTAACCTTTTCACAGCGTGGTGAGAAGGAAGAAGTGAAGGCGGCCAGGGTACTGGAAAGAATTCAATATTTAGCGGAGCCGGTCAAGCTGGATGGCGTGAATCGGAGAAGATGAAGAAAAGTGGTCTCTTAATGGAGGTCACTTTTTTCTTCTTTACAAGACCCATCCTACTTCTAAACACGTCCCTATCCCCATATACATGAAAAAAGAAGCAAGGGGGAAGGGGGGATGTCGTAGTGCAAATTTCGTTTCAAAACGATTCAGAGGCATTGAAATTACTGAATTTCGTTTCTGTCCATCCACTGGGGGCAGAATTTCAAGCATACATTCGGTTTCTTCCGCAACAAGGCATGCATGTGGATGTGACGGAGTCTTCAGGTGATAAATGGCTAATTCTGCTTCGTGATGCTTTTCATTCTTTTTTATTGGAAGAAAAGACGCTTCCTGTTCTGGAGCAAATAATAGTCGGTAAATATTTTTATAGGGAACGGGAAGAAATTGAAGCCATCATTGAAATTGCATCATCAATCATCGAGGTGGAAAGAGCCAGGAATCAAGATGTAGCATTCAGTACGGAGAAACGATTGATTGAGGAAGGACTTCAAAGCATCTTGGCTGGAAAGGTATCTTTTTCATTCGATTCTTTTACGACCTTCCGTTTAAAAACATTTCAGCATACTTTGGAAAAGTATGTCGTCAAGGCGATTGATGAATACAAGCTGGAACAGGACTATCAAAATTTCATTGCTACGCTCCGTGATTGCCTTCATGGGCAGGAGTCGAAATTAAGAAAGCTGCACCTGGTCAACCGGGATGGTTTTCATTTCTATGATCAGAAATTCAGCAAACTAGACCGGCCAAAAATCAATAGTATGATCGACAGGAGGCTTCTTGCCAAAAGTTCACTTTTTCTCGATACGGTGATACTCGCCCCGCTTCTATCGATTGCTCCTGAAAACTTGTGCATCTATACCGATGACAAGGAAGAGGGGCTGATCCAGACCATTTCAAGGATTTTCGAAGAACGGGCGACTATCCTGCCACTTTCGTCATTTTCTATGCATTTGAATGATCTTTCATGGAAAAAAGAAAATTAACCTTGATTTTCACCGTATAACAAATTATAATTTCCTACATACTATTAAAAAACTAAAAGTTATGATGAGGACAAGGGTATTCTAGTCGCCGATTACCAGAGAGGGGAGCCAACAGGCTGTAAGCTTCCTATTCGCATGGAACACTTACCACCTTTAAACTTCGGCTCGGAAAGCAGGCATTCTGCGAATATGAGCTGACGGGAAGCTGCCGTTACCAAGTTACAAGTGCCATTTTGCCGTGAAAAGCAAGCTGGAACGAGGGTGGAACCGCGGGTTAATGATATTTATTACTAAGCTCGTCCCTGTTTTATACAGGGGCGGGCTTTTTTGTGTTGTAATGGAATCAAAAACCTGTAATTTGTTCGAACAATAAGAAGGAGTGAAACTCAATGTCAGAATTACTGAAAATATCTTTTCCTGACGGAGCGGTTAAGGAGTTTGCTAAAGGCACAACAACTGAAGACATCGCTGCATCCATCAGTCCTGGTTTAAGGAAGAAATCCATTGCCGGAAAATTCAATGGTGAATTATATGATTTGAAACGTCCGATTGAACAAGATGGTACAATCGAAATCGTCACACAGGACGCAGCGGATGCTCTTGAAGTATTGCGTCACAGTACAGCGCACTTGATGGCACAAGCGATCAAACGTTTGTACAAAAACGCTAAATTCGGCGTAGGGCCAGTCATTGAGGGCGGCTTTTACTATGATATGGATATGGAGGAATCATTGACTCCCGAAGACCTTCCATTGATTGAAAAAGAAATGAAGAAAATCGTCAACGAAAACTTGGAAATTTCCCGCATCGAAGTGAGTCGTGATGAAGCGATTTCCCGTTTTAAAGAAATCGGCGACGAGTATAAATTGGAGTTGATCGATGCGATTCCTGCCGATCAGCAGGTAACGCTTTATGAGCAGGGTGAATTCTTTGACCTTTGCCGTGGAATTCATGTTCCATCAACGGGGAAAATCAAAGAATTCAAGCTATTGAGCATTGCTGGAGCATACTGGAGAGGCGATAGCAAAAACAAAATGCTTCAGCGCATTTACGGTACGGCTTTCTATAAAAAAGAAGATTTAGCCGAGCACCTGCGTTTCCTTGAAGAAGCCAAGGAACGTGACCATCGTAAAATCGGCAAAGAATTGAACTTGTTCATGAGCTCACAGAAAGTGGGGCAAGGGCTGCCGATGTGGTTGCCAAAAGGCGCGACCATCCGCCGGACAATCGAAAGATATATCGTGGACAAGGAAGAACGTTTGGGCTATGACCATGTCTACACACCTGTAATGGGAAGCGTGGACCTTTATAAAACATCTGGACACTGGGATCATTACCAGGACGGCATGTTCCCTGTCATGGAGATGGAAAACGAACAGCTTGTCCTGCGTCCGATGAACTGTCCGCATCACATGATGGTCTATAAAAACAGTATCCACAGCTACCGCGAACTGCCAATCCGGATTGCCGAGCTAGGCTTGATGCACCGCTATGAAATGTCAGGTGCACTTTCAGGCCTTCAGCGTGTACGTGGAATGACATTGAATGATGCGCACATTTTCGTCCGTCCCGACCAAATCAAAGAAGAGTTCAAGCGCGTTGTGAACCTGGTTCTGGAAGTATATAAAGATTTCGATATCAAGGATTATTCATTCCGCCTGTCTTATCGCGATCCTCAGGATACAGAAAAATACTTCGATGATGATGACATGTGGGAAAAAGCACAAAGCATGTTAAAAGGCGCCATGGATGAACTGGGTCTGGATTACTTTGAAGCGGAAGGTGAAGCGGCATTCTACGGTCCTAAGCTTGATGTTCAAGTGCGTACTGCCTTAGGGAAAGATGAAACGCTTTCCACTGTTCAGCTTGATTTCTTGCTTCCTGAACGTTTTGATCTTAATTACGTCGGTGAGGACGGCAAGCAGCACCGTCCGGTTGTTATCCACCGCGGCGTCGTTTCCACAATGGAACGTTTTGTCGCTTACTTGATTGAAGAATACAAGGGGGCATTCCCGACTTGGCTTGCACCTATCCAAGCACAAGTGATCCCGGTCTCACCTGAAGTGCACTTGGATTATGCGAAAGAAGTACAGGAAAAACTTAAAGCGCAAGGCATTCGTGTCGATCTGGATACACGTGACGAGAAAATCGGTTACAAAATCCGTGAAGCGCAAATGCAAAAAATCCCGTACATGCTGGTTGTTGGAGACAATGAAGCCAAAGAAGGCAGCGTGAATGTACGTAAATACGGTGAACAAAAATCCGAAACGATCGCTTTTGAAGATTTCGTTTCAGCGATTAAGGCGGAAGTAAGCCGTTGATAGCAAAAAGAGGGGCACATATAGTTGTGTCCCTCTTTTTCATTAAGGCATGATAAAATGAAACCATCATGTGAAATTATGTACAGCAATGAAAAGGAGGGTCAGCATGAAAAAGAAATTCACCTATCTATTCGGGCCAACATTCCTTGTCATCATCATCTTATTATTATTGGATGGTTATCGGCAATATGCCATTGTCCCGGTCCTGCTTTTTTGGATAGCCTTATTTTCTTGGGACAGCATTGAGAAAAAGAAAAAGGCGAAAGAAAACTCTTAACAATTGATGGCTTCGATCGGTATGGTCCGAAACCAAAGTGGGAGTGGGGAGAAATGGAAATTCGAAAGGCTTCAAGGAAGCAATCACGGACAAACGAAATCCAGCGCCTGGAATTGTCCGTGATTGCAAACAAAGCCCCTGCGCTTTCCTTATATCGAAAGATTGGTTTTGAAAAGAAGGAATAAAGCGGGAATCACTGTTTTTCGATGGTATGTATCATGATGAATATTTTTTGTCCAAATTACTTTAAAAAACGTATTGTCAAATAACTGAATGTCTGATAATATTAATTTTGTTGTAAAAAACGAATAAATTAGCATTTGACAAGTCATCAGTGTTTATGATATATTTCTAAAGTGAATTGAATACGTGTTTGAGGAAAAGAAGAAGCACCCGCTTCTCACCTGGTTGACGCAAACAATGCAGTTAACAGGTCATGATTTGATTATTTGGATCTTTCTGAATGAGTCTATCAGTGTGGGTGCAACATGCATCCACACTTTTTTATTATGATTATATCCTGTAAGCGAGTTGTGAGCGTGACCGAATTTATTCAAATATTCGTATTCGCCAATATCTTTGGAGGTGGCTAACTATTAGTAAAGACGCGATGGTAAACGAGGGCATCCGAGCCCGTGAAGTTCGTCTTATTGACCAAAACGGAGAACAACTTGGAATTAAAACGAAATTCGAAGCATTGGAAATTGCCGCTCGTGTAAATCTTGATCTAGTTTTAGTTGCTGCAAATGCAAAGCCTCCGGTAGCCCGGATCATGGACTACGGAAAACACCGCTTCGAGCAGCAAAAGAAAGACAAGGAAGCACGTAAAAATCAAAAAGTCATCAGTCTGAAAGAGGTTCGTTTGAGCCCGACGATTGAAGAACATGATTTCAATACGAAGCTTCGCAACGGTATTAAATTCCTTGAAAAAGGCGATAAAGTAAAAGCTTCTATCCGATTCAAAGGACGTGCCATTACGCATAAGGAAATTGGTCAACGTGTACTCGTTCGTTTTTCTGAAGCATGTAAAGAAGTGGCTACAATCGAGCAACACCCAAAAATGGACGGGCGCAGCATGTTCATTATCTTAGCACCGAAAAACGAAAAGTAATTGTAAAGTAATTTGTAATGAGGAGGAATACCTTATGCCTAAAATGAAAACTCACCGCGGATCTGCTAAACGTTTCAAAAAGACTGGATCCGGCAAACTTAAGCGTTCTAACGCTTACACAAGCCATTTATTTGCTAACAAATCTACTAAGCAAAAGCGTAAGCTTCGCAAAGCTAGCCTTGTAAGCAAAGGTGACTTCAAACGTATTCGTCATATGTTAGACAACATTAAATAAGTTCGATTTATCGAGTTAAATAGGAGGGAAATAACATGCCACGTGTAAAAGGCGGTACTGTTACTCGCAAACGTCGTAAAAAGGTAATAAAATTAGCTAAAGGTTACTATGGCGCGAAACATATTCTTTTCAAAGTAGCTAACCAACAAGTAATGAAGTCAGGAAACTATGCTTTCCGTGACCGTCGTCAAAAGAAACGTGATTTCCGCAAACTTTGGATCACTCGTATCAACGCTGCAGCACGCATCAACGGTCTTTCTTACAGCCGTTTAATGCATGGTCTAAAGCTTGCTGGTATCGAAGTGAACCGCAAAATGCTTGCTGATCTTGCTGTTGCTGACGAACAAGCTTTTGCTCAATTAGCAACTGCTGCTAAACAACAATTAGACAAATAAGTCTGACTGATACAGCCACTCTCTTTTCAAGAGGGTGGCTTTTTACATATTTAAAGGAGGGAATGAGAATGCAAGGAGTATGGTTCATTGCTGCTTATATGATCATCACAAACATCATCGGGTTTGCCTTAATGGGAATCGACAAAAGGAAAGCTCGTAATGGGGAGTACCGGATCAGCGAAAAGACACTTTGGTTTTGGGCGTTCATAGGCGGAGGGACTGGGTCCTTTTTGGGGATGAAGCAATTCCGCCATAAGACGAAGCATGCCGCTTTTAAGTGGGGCCTGCCTATATTGATGATTCTTCAGATAGCCTTATTGATTAAGATATTCATTCAATTGTAATATGTAGCCCGTATAATGTATATGCTTGTAGAAGCAGCGAAGAGTAGCTGGAGGGAGAGCATGAATGATAAACTGACACTTGTGATGAGCTACGTTCAATCTGGAAGCGTGTTTGCACCGTTGATTTTTATCACTTTTCATTTAGTAAGGCAATTTTTATTCATTCCCGTCATTGTGGTTTGCATGTCTGGCGGAGTATTATTCGGGGCAGCTTTTGGAACCATCTATTCGGTAATCGGTTTGACGTTATCCAGTATGGCCTTTTATTTCGTGATAGGCAAATTTCCGAAAACAAAGGATAGGCTGCTAAGGCTTAAGAATAAGCTGTTTGGAAACCGAAAGCTAAACAGCCGGCAAATTGCAGTACTGAGACTAATACCATTCATACACTTTTACTTACTGTCGCTTTGCTTATTGGAATCCAATAAAGGGCTGAAAAATTATTTTTATCTATCCTTCATGACCAATCTTCCTGTAGCATTCGTATACACGGTTTTTGGCCACTATATTGCAGATTTCAGTCCAACGCTGATCGTCATTATTTTATTATCCTTAACCTTATTGCTATATTTATTGAGAGAAAAGCAGACGGTCGTCCCCTGGAAGGAATTTTTTCGTTCAGATGATTAATTTAGAGCCTTGAGTCCATTTTCTCAAGGCTCTTCATTACGCGTGATTTTTTTCATTTTTGTAAAAACTCCTTAACCGGGCTCTTCCAATCAATAACGGCATCTGGATATTGTTTTTTTATGGCTGCCTCGATTTTTAAGAAGTCATTTCGCTTCAAGCCTTTCAGGCCGGCCACTTTTTTAGGCCATATGAAGATGGAGATGACCTCGAAGGAGCGTTCCGTCGTCCCTAAATATTTTTCCCCTTCAAACATCACCCCGTTGTACGTCAATAAAAAATTCTTTCGTATATTGGCTGTATCGTCGAGCAGAAAGAACTTTTTCTGTTCATGTGCCAGCTCTAATTTTCTTTTCGGATTAAATAGGTATTTGATGATTGTATATATTAAGAAAATGATGAGAGCCAAAAGAATGAACCGCATGATCAATACCATGGAGCTACCTCCTTAAACAGAGTGATTCCCTTCATTTACGTATGGGTTTTTAATAAGTTTCATTTATTTGATATAATTTAGGGGAAGACGATAGAAAGAAGTGATGAAAATGAATATAGGTAAATTAATGGAAATGCAGGCAGCTTTGGATGAGCATATACAATCAAAGCATGATTTGGGTGCTGAAGACTTGGTGGAACGGAAGATACTTGCTCTTTTAGTGGAGCTTGGGGAGCTTGCCAATGAAACAAGATGTTTTAAATTCTGGAGTCTTAAAGGCCCCTCTGATAAAGAAACGATTTTGGCTGAATACGTGGATGGCATTCATTTCATTTTGTCACTTGGGATCGAACGGGGATTTGTACCGGAAGTTCCATCCGCCCTCAAGGTGCATCAGGAGGATTTGACGGTTCAATTTACTGCTATTTACGGCTACATCAGTGAATTTCGCACACAGTTGACAGAGTCATCTTTCCAAAAGGTTTTTGCTGCGTATTTACATTTAGGGGAGCTGCTAGGATTTTCAGCAGTGGATGTGGAAAAAGCATATGTAAGCAAAAATGAAGTGAATTACGAAAGGCAAAAGCAAGGCTACTGATTGCTGATTGTTTATGCAATCGATTATCTGTATAATTATTCTTGTAATGTAAGTTATAGGGAGGTAAAAGGATGGCTCAATTGGATGAAACGTTAAGGATGCTTCGGGACTTAACGGATGCTAAAGGCATTGCGGGAAATGAAAGTGAAGTAAGAAAAGTGATGACCGAATACATAACACCATTTGCGGATGAAATATCGACAGATGGCCTGGGAAGTTTGATTGCCAAGAAAACGGGTGATGAAAACGGACCGAAAATCGTCGTTACCGGGCATATGGACGAAGTCGGTTTCATGATCACCCAAATTGATGATAAAGGATTTTTGCGTTTTCAGCCGGTAGGGGGTTGGTGGTCACAGGTAATGCTGGCCCAGCGCGTGACGATCGTTACAAGTAAAGGCGATATAACTGGCATTATCGGTTCCAAGCCGCCACATATCCTTTCAGCGGAGGCGCGGAAGAAGCCGATTGATATTAAGGATATGTTTATTGATATTGGTGCATCCAGCAAAGAAGAGGTTAAGGAATGGGGCGTCAAGCCAGGGGATATGGCTGTGCCATATTTTGAATTCACGGTCATGAATAATGAAAAGATGCTGCTCGCCAAAGCCTGGGACAATCGAATTGGCTGTGCAATCGCCATTGATGTGCTTAAACAGCTGAAAGACAGCGACCATCCTAATGTAGTTTATGGAATTGGCGCTGTGCAAGAAGAGGTCGGCCTGCGTGGCTCCAAAACATCCACATTCAAAATTCAGCCGGATATCGGTTTTGCCGTCGATGTCGGCATTGCTGGTGATACACCGGGGGTTTCCGAAAAAGAAGCGATGAGTAAGATGGGGGAAGGCCCGCAAATCGTCATCTATGATTCATCGATGGTGGCACATAAGGGATTACGTGATTTCGTCACCGACACGGCTGATGAAATGAATATTCCTTATCAATATGAATCGATTCCAGGCGGCGGGACGGATGCTGGATCCATCCATTTAACGGCAAATGGCGTTCCCGCACTGGCGATCACGATTGCCACACGCTACATTCATTCACATGCAGCAATGCTTCACAGGGATGATTATGAGAATGCAGTTAAGCTCATTGTCGAAGTGATCAAACGCCTCGATCGTGAAGCGGTTGATCGGATCATTTACGAGTAATATAGTGAAAGTTAAAAATGGAGAGGCCTAATCAGGTCCTCTCCATTTTCTTTTCCTTATTTCTACTTATCTTCGACGATTATATAGACCGCTTTGATGGGTCCATGGACGCCGACGACAAGGTCCATTTCGATATCAGCCGAATTGCTCGGCCCTGTTATGAAATTGATGCAGGAAGGAACGACTTCGCCCCGGGTAACTTTTGAACGGATGGCCGCAGCAGCCTGGGTCATTCGCGGAACGATGGTGCTTTTTGGAATGATGGAAACGTGGCAGGAAGGAAGGAAGCTGATGGAACGGCCGTGGTCCTTGTCGCTGAACAAGACGACGGTCGCTGATTCTGCTAGTGTCATCTCACTGAATGTGATTCCGATGTTAGCACTTTCTGCTTTTTCAATATTTTCTTTCCCGGCTTGGTGATCCCATATATGGACATCTTTTTCCTTTAAGATACCCTCTAACCCATAGTCGGAAAATCGATCGTCCTTAGGGATGATCAAGGGTCCGTTTCCAAGCTCCCCGATCACCTTTTTTAAACAATGCATCACTTGCTTGGAGTCGGTAACGTGAAACTGAGTATGCACCCGTTTACATTGCTCCTCCAATTCCGCGACAAGATCATTTGGTGTCGCATGTTTCAAAACCTCTTTTTGGGGGGCGTGCTTCCATTCCGGAACGGAGATGCCATCCGTAATAGGAGCCCTTCCCAGGTTTTTGGCTATATTGTTTAAAAATGTCCCTTCATTATGGATGGTTCCATTCATGATGGTTTCCCTCCTTTTTCCCGATTTTTGAACCAGTCCCGAAAGCTCTCTTTCCCTGGAGCAGGGAACTCGCGGCTTTCCGTCCAAGTTTTGAGTGGTCCCGGTCCTTTCGAGATGATATCCCCCGATTTAAAAGGAGACATCGCTGATGGGGCCATTTTGGAGCCGAACTTATAAAGCATAGGCGAGGCCGCACCAATTCCAAAGGCTTTCATGGCCATCCTTTCTGAAAATGGTGCCATTTTTTCCTTTTCAACGATGACTTCACGATGCTTCCTCAGTAAATCATGGAGAGGAATCTTTACCGGACAGGCATCTGTACAGGCTGCACATAGAGTGGAGGCATATGGCAGCTCTTTGAAATCATTATACCCTCCGAGTAAGGGAGAAAGCACGGCCCCGATTGGTCCCGGATAGATTGAACCATATGAATGACCGCCAACCTGGCGATAAACCGGGCAGACATTTATACAGGCAGCACAGCGAATGCATTGAAGAACGGATTGAAACTCAGTTCCTAAAATGGAGGAGCGTCCATTATCTACGATCACAAGGTGAAATTCCTCGGGTCCGTCTACATCGCCTTCATCACGAGGACCGGTAAGTGCGGTAATGTAACTGGTCAACCTTTGGCCGACAGCGCTTCTCGTCAATAAGCTGACAAGGACTTCGAATTCATCGAATGTAGGCACAAGCCGTTCCATTCCCATCACGGTGATTTGCGTTTTTGGGAGGGCAGTGACCAAATCGGCATTTCCTTCATTCGTCACCAAACCGATCGAGCCCGTTTCCGCAATCGCAAAATTACAGCCGGTAATGCCTACATCGGCGCTTAAGAAATCTTTCCGCAGAATGCCCCGCACATGGGCGGTAAGCTCTTCCGGTTTTTCGGTTTGCGTATAGGCAAGCTTTTCTTTAAAAACATCCCTAATCTGCTCCTTATTTTTATGGAGAGCAGGTGCGACGATATGGGAAGGGGGATCATGATCATCCACTTGTAAAATGTATTCACCAAGGTCCGTTTCAACGACATCGAGGCCAACTGCTTCAAGAGTTGCATTCAAATTGATCTCTTCCGTGACCATCGATTTGGATTTCACGACCTTTTTGGCATTCTTTTTTACAATGACATCCTTAATGTATCCGCTTGCTTCTTCAGCGGTTTCAGCGAAGAAGACATGACCGCCCCTTTTCGAAACGTTTTCTGCAAGCTGGTGCAAATAGAAATCAAGGTTACTAAGCACATGCTGCCGGATTTCTTCCCCAAGGGAACGCCAATCCTCCCAGCTTCCCAATTCATCAACGGCAGTCAGCCGCCGTCCGTGTAATCGTTCTTGGGCACTCGATACAGCCAATCGCATAAAATCATTATGTATTCCTTCATCCACCCGGTCTTTAAATTTGGCAGAGCTGGTTTTCATAGCCATAAGTTTTTCCCTCCTCGCTTTCTTTAAATACTATTCAGGACTTCCGCAATATGAAGCACTTTCACCGGTTGCCCCTTCCTTTGGATCCGTCCGCCGATATTCATCAAACATCCTGCATCCCCGCCGATTAAAAAATCGGCCCCGGTATCTTCAATATTGCAGACTTTCTCCTCGACCATTTGCCCGGAAATGTCACCCATCTTAACCGAAAAGGTCCCACCGAACCCGCAGCAGTTTTGGGCATCGGGAAGTGGTGTCATTTCCAGCCCCCTGACATGGCTTAACAAAATGGCAGGTGCTTCCTTCACCTTAAGCAGCCGTGTCATATGGCATGAAGTATGATAAGTGGCCTTTCCCTTAAGGGTCGCCCCGACGTCGGTCACTTTTAAGACATCCACGATGAATTGGGTCAATTCATATGTTTTAGCCGCTAATGTTGCCGCTTTCTTTTCCCATTCGGCATCGCCTTTGAAAAGGACCGGATATTCCTTGAACATCGCTGCGCAGGAACCGGAAGGGGTTACGATGTATTCAGCATCCGCGAACGTTTTAATCATCTTTTTCATGGCTTCCTTCGATTCCTTCGTATACCCGCTATTATATGCGGGCTGTCCGCAGCATATCTGGGACTCAGGGAAATCGATCTCACAGCCTAATCTCTCGAGTAGCTCCACTGTCGCTTTGCCGACATTGGATTGAAACAAATCCACTAAACATGTTGCAAAGAGAGTAACTTTCAATCTGAACTCCTCCTTTTTCAAATAGGTTAACAGGTCATCTGATGACTAGAAAATGGAAAAAGGAAATGGTTATGAGAATATACCAATTTCCAAGATTTTTTAAATGAAGTAATCGTTTTCAAAATAATATATCAATTTAATCCTTTTTTGTATAGGGTATTTTTGAAATTTAAAGGAAGGTCAACTATGCTTTTGCTGATTTTTTTGGATGACCCGGTCCAGTGATTCCTCGACGCTTTGAAGGTGAAACAGCATGGCACTGCGGGCTCCGTCTTCATCCTGTGCCATTATTGCATCATAAATCCTGACATGCTGCTGGTAAAGCTGCTTAAGTGTCATCTCTTCGGAATAAAGCGCAATCCGACGGATATCACGCATCTTTTCCGTCATTAATTCTGAAACGTGGTTCATCAATGTAATCAGCAGCTCATTTTGTGATGCGTTTGCCACTGCAACATGGAAGGCGATATCCGCTTTATCACTTAGCTCTTCATCATCTGATACCTTTTCCATATCAAAAAGCCTTTCCTTGAGTTCGATAAGGTTTTCTTCCGTTCTCTTCTTCGCTGCCACTTCTGCCGTACCGGACTCTAGTATTTTTCGAACTTCCAGTAAATGTTTGATATTGTCTTGATCCATCAAAAGGGCGGCAGACAAGGGATGGTTCATGATGGTGGGGTCGAAGGTTTTGACGAATGTCCCTTCACCTTGTTTTATTTCAATAAGACCCATTGAACTCAATGCACTTAATGCTTCGCGGATGGCCGGGCGCCCGACTTGGAAGTTTTCCGCAAGCTGCTGAATGGAATCCAATTGTTCACCTGGTTTCAGGCTGCCTGACCGAATCATTTCATAAAGTTCATCGCTGACTTCTTCATAAATTTTTTTCGGCTTTATTTTTTTATATACCAAGTAGTAGCACCTCTATTTTCTATGAGTTTCTCTGGTTAATATTATATAACACAAATGATCTTTGACACTTCCAGAAGGTCAAAAAATCAACAAGAAATAAAAAAAAATCTTGATTTTATATTTTCAATCATTTAATTTTAATGAGTACTCATCAAGTCATCTGATGACTTTGAATATTTGAATATGTAAGGGGTTTCAATTAGCGATTGATTTCTGAATTTTTTAAAAATTTATAGGAAATGGAGTCGAAATGTATGACATGGACACAAAACTTTACGCCGATCACCGATCATTTAGTTTTATCATCTCTTGCCGCACTCATTCCCATTCTTTACTTTTTCTGGGCACTTACCATCAAACGTATGAAGGGTTACATTGCAGGTATAACCACGTTGCTTGTAGCTCTTGCAGTGGCTGTTTTGATCTATGGAATGCCTGCAGGAAAAGCAGTGATGTCTGCTTCACAAGGAGCCGTATATGGGCTGCTCCCAATCGGATGGATAATCATCACTTCCGTCTTTTTGTACAAAATGACTGTTAAAAGCGGACAATTCAATATTATTCGTTCTTCGGTGCTTTCGCTTACGGAAGACCGCCGCCTTCAGGCATTATTGGTGGCATTTTCTTTCGGGGCCTTTTTAGAAGGTGCCGCGGGATTTGGAGCACCGGTCGCCATTTCAGCCGCTCTTTTGGTGGGTCTCGGATTTAACCCGCTATATGCAGCCGGGATTTGTTTGATCGCGAATACCGCTCCGGTAGCATTCGGGGCGGTTGGAATCCCGATCATCGCCATGGAAGGCCCTACTGGCATAGCCGCCATGGAGATTTCAAAAATGGTAGGCCGCCAATTGCCATTCCTTTCGGTTTTCATTCCGCTTTATTTGATTTTAATAATGACTGGGTGGAAAAGGTCGCTTGAAGTCTTGCCGGCAATTTTGGTTTCCGGATTTTCCTTTGCCATCACACAGTACTTAAGTTCAAATTTTCTTGGGCCCGAATTACCGGACATCCTTTCCGCGTTAGTGTCACTATTTGCATTGGCGATCTTCCTTAAATTCTGGAAACCTAAAACGATCTTTCGCTTTGCATCCGAGGAAACGGCAGCAGCTGTCGAACCTTTATATACAGCCGAAGCGGAAACAAAATACACGAAATGGCAGATATTCCATGCTTGGTCACCATTCCTTCTCTTAACGCTTTTCATAACAATATGGGGGATGAATCCAATAAAGCCGGCACTCTCCGGACATTATGAAGGCAATAATGTGTTGCTTGGCGGAATCAATGAAATCGGGAAACTATTAACCTTCCAAATCGAAGTCCCTGGTCTGCATAATGAGATAATCGGAAGCAATGGATTACCGATTGCGGCTTTCTATAAAATAGAACTGCTCGGTGCAGCCGGGACTGCCATTTTACTGGCTGCCATCGTAACGAAGTTCATCGCACACATGTCTGCAAAAGACTTTTATAGCACCTTTGTTGAAGCGATGAAAGAGTTGGCAAAACCAATCTTGATGATTTCTACCGTGGTGGCTTTTGCCTATGTAACGAATGCTTCAGGCATGTCGACAACATTAGGGATGACCCTTGCAAAATCGGGTGATTTATTTCCGTTCTTCGCACCGGTTCTCGGCTGGCTTGGTGTTTTCATTACCGGATCGGATACATCAGCCAACCTCTTATTTGGCAGTCTGCAGAAAGTGACCGCTCTTAAAGTGGGGATGGAACCGGTCTTGGCACTAGCGGCGAACTCTTCCGGAGGGGTCACCGGAAAGATGATTTCACCACAATCGATAGCGATTGCTTGTGCCGCCGTTGGATTGGCGGGCAGGGAATCGGAATTATTGAGATTCACGCTCAAACATAGCTTATTCTTATTGCTGCTTGTTTGTGTGATTACCATCTTGCAAAATGGCGTCCTTTCCTGGATGATTCCATAAGTAGAATGAGGCTCCCTTTTCATAGGGGAGCCTCGAAATATTTTTCAAGCTCATTCAAAAAAAGGAGGACAAATCATGCAATTGGCAGCTGTAGCAGGAAAATTGGTTCGTGAGGTTCGAAAACTGATTGATGAGGAAATCATCATTATTGATCATGCTGGCACGATTATCGCGAGCACCGATAGCAGCCGTATTGGATCATTTCATGAAGGAGCCATCCACGCTTTCAACAATCGTGAGAAATTGATCATCAATAAACAGGATGAACGAAGTTGGAAAGGAGTGAAGGCAGGAATAAACCTGCCTATTTTCTTCAACCAGGAAGCCGTTTGTGTCATTGGTATCACAGGCGACCCCAAACATGTTTCCCCCTATGCGGAACTATTAAAAAAGATGACGGAGATGTTCATTCAGGAAAGCTATCATATCGAACAAGCAGAATCCCAATCACGTCTGATGGAATTCTTTGTATTTGAATGGCATCAGCTGCAGACGTTCAATGAGCTCTTCCTTCAGAAGGCCAAGTTGCTTGGGGTCGATGTTCATGCAGACCGGATCATCACCCTTGGTGAATTTAAGACTGAGGAAATCATTGAACCTCATGTGTGGAGAACGCTTCAGGTATACATAAGACAGCAGCATCCCAATGACATTGCAGTCCGTTGGGGGAGGAACCAATTCGTCATTCTTTCAATGGCCGATTTCATCGGTTCAAAAATCCAGCAATTAAAGAAATTAAGTGAACTGCAAAAAAAGCTGGAAGAGAGTTCGGGTTATAAAGTGTGTGAAGGAGTTAGTCCGCGTGCATCAGGATCCGCTTTCAGGTCAGCGTTTTTTAAAGCGGAACGTTCCTTGAAAATCGCGGTTCCTTCATCGGGGATTATCTTTGACGAGGACTTGAAGCTTGAGGTCCTGCTTGATGAAGTTTCCGCTGAAACAAGACAGGAATATTTATCCCGGACGATTCAAGAGCTGCTACCTAATGAGGAGCTGCTTAAAACCCTTTCCATGTATTTTGCATGTGACCTATCTTTGAAGGAGACCGCCGCAGCCCTGCATATCCATATCAATACCCTCCATTACAGGCTAAAGCGCATAGAAGATTTGGCCCGGCTGAACCCTAGGAAGCTAGCCGATTTAGTCACTATGTATCTAGCATTAAGTGTATTGGATAAACATACAAATTAATTCTATGGAATGCTCTAAATTCTATATGTTCATACATAGAAGGTTGAGTGTTTTATTTCTTATACTTAAATCATATAAAAAATCTCGAATTTCCTATGTTTATATGAGGAGGATGTACATGTTAACAAAGCAGGTTAAGCAGCTACTTCTTACCATCGTCGGTCAGGGGAATTACGATGACTCGAAAGTGGAATGTCTAGTCTATTCATATGATGCAACGCCAGGGTTTCAAGCGATGCCGGATGCTGTCATTAAACCGGGCTGCACAGCTGAGGTCGCAGCCATCGTCAAAGTTTGCAACGAATACAATGTTCCGATCGTTCCACGCGGGTCTGGGACGAATTTAAGCGGAGGCACCTGCCCGACAGAGGGGGGGCTTGTCCTTTTATTCAATCGAATGAATTCATTGCTTGAAATAGATGAGGAGAACTTAACGGCGACTGTCCAGCCTGGGCTCATCACATTGGACTTGATTTCAGCAGTTGAGGAGAAGGGGGTGTTTTATCCGCCGGATCCAAGTTCGATGAAAATCTCCACGATTGGCGGCAACATTAATGAGAACTCTGGTGGACTGCGAGGATTAAAGTACGGAGTCACCCGTGATTATGTCATCGGTCTTGAAGTGGTCCTTCCGAATGGGGACATCATTCGAACAGGGGGCAAGCTTGCCAAAGATGTAGCTGGATATGATTTAACGAAACTTTTTGTCGGCTCGGAAGGGACCTTGGGCATCGTTACGGAAGCGACCTTAAAGCTGATCCCAATGCCGGAAACGACAAAGACGATGCTTGCCTTATATCAAGATCTGGATGCTGCAGCCCAGTCAGTGGCCAAGATCATTTCAAATAAAATCATTCCTGTTACATTGGAATTTCTGGATCGGCCGACGTTGATCGTGGTAGAGGATTTCGCGAAAATCGGTATGCCCACCAATGTGGAAGCCGTCCTGCTGATTGAACAGGATGGTCCGCCTGAAGTGGTGGAACGTGATATGAAAAGGATGGCCGATATCTGTCTAGAGGAAAAGGCGGTTTCCGTGGAAATTGCCGAAACGGAATCTGCCGCTGTCGCCTTGAAAACGGCAAGACGGACAGCCCTTTCCGCATTGGCACGTCTCAAGCCGACGACGATTTTGGAAGATGCCACCGTTCCCCGGTCGGAAATTGCCAAAATGGTTAGAGCGATTAATGAGATCGCTGACAAGCATAACGTGGACATTTGCACTTTCGGTCATGCTGGGGATGGGAACTTGCATCCAACTTGCATTACCGACGCTCGTGATCATGAGGAAATGGAGAGGGTGGAGCTCGCTTTTGCCGACATTTTTGCCGTAGCTATCGAACTTGGCGGGACGATTACCGGTGAACATGGTGTAGGAGCGATGAAGGCCCCTTATCTTGAATGGAAGCTGAAGAAAGAAGGGATGGATGCCATGAGAGCGATTAAACAAGCTTTCGATCCCAATAACATCATGAATCCCGGCAAAGTATTTGCCAAGGAAACCAGGAAAAGGGTGGTGGTTTCTTCATGACGACAGTTCAGGAAAGGGAAACCATAGCCATGCAATTCGCGGAAAAAATGAATGAAGATGAATTGTTGAATTGTATGCGCTGCGGCTTTTGCTTACCCCACTGCCCGACATACATAGAATCGGGGCTGAAGGAATCCCATTCACCAAGGGGCCGGATTGCCCTAATGAAAGCGGTGGCGGATGGTGTGATTGAGCCCGATGAGGATGTAGAACGTTCGTTGAGTCTTTGCCTCGGCTGCAGGGCTTGTGAGCCTGTGTGTCCTTCAGGTGTGAAATATGGACATCTACTTGAAGAAGCAAGGGATATCATCCATCAGAATAAAAAGCACAGTTACCCTGTAAGAACAATTCGCAAGGCCGTTTTTAGTGGATTATTCCCGCACCAGGAGCGAATGCAGGCCATGACAAGTTTGCTCGGCTTCTATCAGAGATCAGGCCTGCAATACATGGCCCGTAAAACGGGAGTCCTCAACCTGCTTCCGGATAATTTGGCAACCATGGAAAAAGTGCTGCCGAAAGTCCCGAAAAAATCAGAAATGAAAAATAGGCCAACCGATCTGCCTGCAATCGGAACGCCGCTCAAAAAGGTGGCTTTCTTTTCCGGCTGCTTGATGGATACGATGTTTTTGGAAACGAACAAGGCCACACTAAAGCTTCTTCAGCTGGCCGGATGTGCAATCGTGATTCCGAAATCCCAGGCATGTTGCGGGGCGCTGCATGGGCACAGTGGTGAAAAAGCAGGTGCAAAGCAACTCGCCAAGCGTAATATAGAAGCTTTTGAAGCGGAGGACGTTGATTATATCATTACGAATGCCGGCGGCTGTGGAGCTTTTCTCATAGATTATGACCATTTGCTCCAAGGTGAACGGGAATGGCACGACCGTGCAATCGCATTTAAAAATAAGATGAAAGATATCAGCCAGATTCTTGTTGATTTGCGTTTTCAAGAAAAAGTTCGCCTGAAACTGCCAGCTCAATCCGTAACTTTTCAGGATTCCTGTCACTTACGGAATGTGATGAACACCTCCTTGGCACCGCGAATTCTCCTTCAATCGATAGAAGGAATCGATTTCAGGGAAATGAAGGATGCCGATCGATGCTGCGGCTCCGCTGGGATTTATAATATTGTTGAATCAGAGATGTCCATGAATATTCTCGACTCTAAAATGGAGCACACGAAATCGACACAGGCTGATATCGTTGTCACGGCAAACCCTGGCTGTCTCTTGCAAATGCAATTGGGGATCGAGAGGGAAAACTTGGGGGAATGTACGAAAGCGGTGCATATAGCGGACCTGCTAATAAAGGCTGTGGCATTATAATAGAAGAAAAAAGATTACAAAAAGTATTTGAAGAAAAATGAAATAGTATTATTTGGTTAAACATTACATTTTTGTAAATGGGGAAACCCTTGTAAAACCTGGATTTCAATTGAAATAGCGTTCTGTACTGAGAACGAATTGTAAATAATATAACAAAAATGAAATATGGATTCCTCGTTTATTTAGGAACATGGCGGGTAGTGTTTATATATAGCATCCACTAAACGAAACAACAAAACCTAAGGAGGAATGTAAAATGAATAAAACAGTATATGGAGTATATGAATCAAATGCAGAAGTGATCCAAGCAATTAACGCACTTAAGGCAAAGGGTTTTGAAGGGGACGATATTACGGTCGTCGCAGACAAGGAAGAAACGTTGGATTTCACGAATCATCAACACGAAACGGATGTTCATACAATGACGAATGTTCCTAATGACGAATCATTTATGGACAAGGTGGCACGTTTCTTCATGCCGGAAGATACGGCAGACCTTTCAACAAGATTGGCGAATGCAGGTCTTTCGAATAGTGATGCGGCTGAACATGTCTTTGATGTAGAAAATGGAAAAGTCCTGGTTCTGGTTGAAGAAGGTGAAGGCCATCTTGGAACGTCAAGAGATCAATTCACGACCGGAAAAATGGATACTGCCGGTACAAGGCTTGATACAAACTCCACCAACCAACTATATAATGGCACTGAAAAAACCGATGCATTAGAAGATGTTTATGGAGTCAACGGCCAAGGCCGTGAATTGCCAGAGGATGAAAGGACGCTTACACTTCGGGAAGAACAGCTGAACATTGACAAAGAAAGAGTTCAGACTGGAGAAGTCGTCATTAACAAAGAAGTCAATGAACAACATAAATCGATTAATGTCCCTGTTGAACACGAAGAAGTGACCGTCGAGCATAGATCAGTTTCAGGACGTGAAGCGAATCTGGAAACTGGAAGCATTGAAGATGGAGAAACATTACGGATCCCCGTCGTTGAAGAAAAATTACAAGTTTCGAAAAAACCGGTTGTCACAGATGAAATTGTCATCAAGAAACATGCTGTACAAGAAACGGAACAAGTTCAGGATACTCTTAAAAAGGAAGATATCCAGCTTGATAGTACAGATGAATCTATCGTAAATGAGAAAAAGGCAGCTGAACGTAGAACCGACCGCTTCTAAGAGTGAAGGAAATGGCCTGCAGTTTTAAAAACTGCAGGTTTCTTTTTGATTTTAAAGACTGATTAAAGGTTGAATCTAGGGGAGGCGAACCTTTGAATGGACCATTTTTTGTTTAATTAGCACCCATCAGGGTATAAATACACATAAGAAGAAATATCGGAATAATAAGAGGAGGAAGATGCATGGGAAAAACATTATATGGTGTTTTTAGTACGGAAAGAGAACTAATCCAGGCTGTACAATCCCTCAAGGAAAAGGGCGTCCATGAAGGGGAAATAACGGTAATGGCTGATAAGGAAGAAGATTTGGGTTTCGTCAATCAAAAGCGGGATCCGGATGTAGACGTCGTTACTAACTCGAACGAGGGTTCCTTCATTGATAAGATGAAACACTTTTTCCTGAACGAGGGTTCTGAAGATATAAGGAACCGTCTAGGTGACTTAGGGCTTGCCGATAGTGAAGCCACCGCTTATATAAATGAAGTGGAGGCCGGAAAATTCCTGATTCTTTTAGACGAAGCGGAAACCGTATCGGCACGAGAAGGCTTAAATTCAAATGGCCTGCAGGATACGGACGAGCTACCTGCAGAGAATCCGCTTAAAACAGGGGTGGTGAACAATCCGGACCCGAACCTTTTTCCTGAAACAACAGCGAATGCCTATCAAACAAGGGAAGTGGAAGCACAGCCAGGAAGAAGCGAAGAGCTTCACGGAAATTCTGCCAACATCTTTGAAAATGAAGAGCTGGATACGAAGCGAGCTCAAGAAAGGGAAATCAAGGGGAACTCCACAGAAAAATTTAATACTGACAAAGCCCTGGATGCTCAAGGATCACTGGATCGGACCTTCAGCCCGAATGCCAGCGGGCAGCAAGATGTAGGATTGAAGGATGAATACATCAAAAATCGAATTAATACCGACAATCTATAATACGCAAAATAACAGCCTGCACAAGGCTGTTATTTCAGTTTGTAGACAAAAGGGGGTTCAATCTAAATTTCAAAACAAAGGTGTTGGAACGGGTGTGCGAGACTCCTGCGGGGAAAGCACGCCGACGGAGACCCCGCAGGCGGAAAGCGAGTGCCTGGAGGCAACGTTCATATTGTACAAACCCTTAAAAAAACTGTAGATAATTTTCATCTGAATCCCTATAGGTAAAGGGTTCCCTCGTTCATTAGTTAGGAATTCTCCATAGACTATTTGCTTGTTTATTGTTAAAGCTGCAAGGTATAATGACAAAGGAATTTTATTTTAAGTAAAGTAACAAGGAGGGGGAGAAACATGGAAAAAAACGTATATGGTGTTTTTGACTCTAATCCGGAACTACTTGCTGCAATTCAAGACTTAAAAGCTAAAGGCGTATCTGGCACCCAAATGACGGTAGCAGCTGATATAAAAAATCATGTGCAGCTTGGAAATGAACATACGGATATACTGATCATCGCCAATCAGGATAAGGAGGACACTCTTTTTTTAAAAATCTTCCACTACTTCACAGATGAAGGATCTGGAGATTTACGCAGCTTTTTCACGAAATACGGCTACTCTTTTGCTGAGACAAAAGCGATGCTTGAAGAAGTGAGCGCAAAAAAATTCATCTTGCTGCTTGATGAAGAAGTCTCCATCGAAGAACGGAAGGCTGGCGAAGCGAAATTAAAAAAATAACAGCCTTTGAAGGCTGTTATTTTTTTAATCCTGCTTCGAGGGCAGTGATCATTTCCTGTTTTTCCTGCTCAGATGAATTTTGCCAGATGACCTCGAATAATACTCCCAATCCAGGAAGCATTTTTTCCTCGCCATTTTGAATGGCATCGACAATCGTGTCTTCCAGCTGCTCTTGCGAATTTCCAGATACATTTTGGATGATCGCATTACGTAAGTTTAAATTCATAATTATTCCTCCTCTAACACATAATGACTGACATTAATAGCATTTCACAAACTCGCATGCAATATGTATGTGAATTGCGTTATAATAGGAAAATCAGTGTGAAGTTAAAGGAGCGTTTACCCTTGAAATATATCGAATCCGTAAAAAACCCGCAAGTTAAGCAATGGAAAAAACTTTTGACGAAAAAAGAACGAGATAAAACAGGTAAATATTTAGTCGAGGGTTTTCACCTAGTTGAAGAAGCCTTAAAAGAAGAAATCGTCTTGGAAGTGATCATCAATGAAGAAACTGAAATGCCTGCCCATTTTAAGGTGGAAGGCACAGAACTCATTTATGTGAAAAATGATATTATGAAGGCGATTTGTGATACCGAAGCCCCGCAGGGAATTGCTGCGGTTTGTGAACAGAAATCAACGAGCATGGCGTCCATCAATCCGGATAAACTATTGTTGATCGATGCCGTACAAGATCCGGGGAATATTGGAACGATGATCAGGACAGCGGATGCAGCTGGAATCGATGCGGTCATACTTGGCGAAGGGTGTGCTGACTTGTATAACCCCAAAGTGGTCCGTTCGACGCAAGGGAGCCTCTTCCATATGCCTGTCATTAAAGGGAACCTTTCGGAAATCATCGATGAGCTGAAGCAAAGCGGCACACCGGTTTATGGCACGGCATTAGAAGGCGCATCGCCATTTGAAGAAGTGGAAAAGTCTTCCCGATTTGCCCTGCTGGTCGGTAATGAAGGCCAAGGAGTATCGAAGGAATTACTGGAGAAAACGACTAAAAACCTTTATATTCCCATCTACGGAAAAAGCGAATCATTGAATGTGGGGATCGCTGCCGGGATTTTAATGTACTATTTACGAAAATCGATTTGAAACGGCCGAAGAATTATAATATAATAAAACAGAATTTTATAATGAAAACAACGATGACAAAGAGTAGTAGCTTAAGTTAACCATATCCAGGGAAAAAATGCCTTGACTGAAAGCATTTTTATGGCACTGCTTAAGGGAATTCACCTTTCGAGTTGGCATTGGGAAGACAGGATGTCCGAAAAATGTTCCGGTGAAGAGCCGTTATTTTTAATGAAGTGAGTGCAGAAGTTTTTTTGTTTGTGCACTAATAAGGGTGGTACCGCGATACATAAACCTCGTCCCTTTAGGGATTGGGGTTTTTTTGTGTTCATTTTTACAAAAGGAAAATAAAGGAGGAAGACATGATGCAGGAACGTTTACTAGAACTGCAGGAAGAAGCGTTGCAAAAAGTTGCCGCCGCTTCCGAATTAAAAGAACTGAATGAAGTCCGTGTTGCATATTTAGGGAAAAAAGGGCCAATCACTGAGGTATTGCGCGGCATGGGTAAATTATCTGCCGAAGAACGCCCGAAAATCGGGGCACTAGCCAATGATGTACGGGAAGCGATCGCAACAAAGATCGAGGAGAAACAAAAAGCACTTGAAACTGCGGCAGTCAATGCAAAGCTAGCAACTGAAACGATTGACGTCACACTTCCTGGACGTCCGGTTAACAAAGGGAATCTACACCCATTAACACGTGTCGTGGAAGAAATCGAAGACTTATTCATCGGTATGGGTTATACCGTTGCGGAAGGTCCTGAAGTCGAAAGCGACTATTACAACTTCGAGGCACTTAACTTGCCAAAAAGCCATCCGGCACGTGATATGCAGGATTCCTTCTACATCACGGATGAAATCCTGATGCGTACGCACACTTCACCTGTTCAAGCCAGAACGATGGAAAAACATAAAGGTCAAGGTCCTGTTAAAATCATTTGCCCAGGAAAAGTATATCGCCGTGATAACGATGATGCCACACACTCCCATCAATTCCAGCAAATTGAGGGCTTGGTCATCGGTGAGAACATCAGCATGAGCGACCTGAAAGGAACGTTAGACGTATTTGCGAAAAAAGTATTCGGGCAAGACCGTGAAATCCGTCTTCGTCCAAGTTTCTTCCCATTTACGGAGCCTTCCGTCGAAGTGGATATTTCTTGTAAAATCTGTGGTGGTAAAGGCTGCAGCGTATGTAAACAAACAGGCTGGATCGAAGTGCTTGGCGGCGGGATCGTTCATCCGAACGTCCTTGAAATGGCTGGCTTTGATTCCAAGAAATACTCTGGATTCGCATTTGGAATCGGCGTGGAACGGATTGCCATGTTGAAATACGGTGTGGACGATATCCGTCATTTCTATACGAATGATGTTCGATTCTTAAAACAATTCAATCATCACGAAGCATAAATTTTTATTTTAAAAAGGAGGACCTACCATGTTTGTGTCATATAAATGGTTACAAGATTATGTTGACCTTTCAGGCATCAATGCGACGGAGCTAGCTGACAAAATCACGAAAAGCGGCATTGAGGTTGAAGGGGTAGAAAAGAAAAGTGAAGGGCTAAAAGGGGTCGTCATCGGGCATGTCATTGAACGTGAACAGCATCCAAATGCGGATAAATTGAATAAATGCCAAGTTGATATCGGGGCCGAAAATCCCGTTCAGATCATCTGTGGAGCACCGAATGTCGATAAAGGCCAAAAAGTCGCAGTAGCTACTGTTGGCGCAGTCCTTCCAGGTAATTTCAAAATCAAGAAAGCGAAACTTCGCGGAGAGGAATCGCACGGGATGATTTGCTCGCTTCAAGAATTGGGCTTCGAATCCAAGCTAGTTTCCAAGGATTATGCTACAGGTATCTTCGTCTTCCCTAATGATGTGGAAGTAGGGAAAGATGCATTGGAGGAACTTGGTTTAAGTGATGAAGTGCTGGAACTTGGCTTAACTCCAAACCGTTCCGACGCATTGAGCATGCTTGGTGTTGCATACGAAGTGGGAGCCATTCTAGGCCGGGAAGTGAAATGGCCGGTTGTCGGGAAAGAAGAGGCTGCTGAAAAGGCAACTGATTATATCAGTGTCAAAGTTGAAGCGAAAGAAGATAACCCGATATACATGGCTAAAATCATCAAGGATGTTAAGGTCGGACCCTCACCGCTTTGGATGCAGACTAGGTTGATGTCTGCAGGTATCCGACCTCATAATAATGTGGTGGATATCACGAACTACATTTTACTTGAATACGGCCAACCGCTCCATGCCTTTGACTATGACCGCTTTGGTTCAAAGGAAATCGTCATCCGCAGAGCGAAGGATGCTGAAAAAATCGTAACATTGGATGAAGCGGAACGCACTTTGACAGCTGACCATTTAGTGATAACAAATGGCAGCGAGCCTGTAGCGATAGCTGGTGTGATGGGCGGAGCGGATTCCGAAGTCAAAAATGATACGACAAACATCATTATTGAAAGTGCATATTTTGCAGGTACTGTAGTTCGTAAAGCTTCAAAGGACCATGGATTGCGCAGTGAAGCCAGTGCCCGCTTTGAAAAAGGTGTCGACCCGGCCCGTGTACGTGAAGCTGGGGAACGTGCTGCACAATTGATTGCACAATATGCAGGCGGAACAGTCTTACAAGGAGCAGCAGAAGTTGACGAATTGACAATGGAACCTGCGGTCATTAGCATCACTCTTGAAAAAATCAACACACTTCTTGGAACAAGCATGACCGTATCAGTTGTGGAATCGATCTTCAAACGTCTGCAATTCGGCGTTGAGCTTGACAATGAAACATTCACAATCACAGTCCCGACGCGCCGTGGTGATATTACGATTGAAGCTGATTTAGTCGAAGAAGCTGCACGTTTATATGGATATGATAACATTCCCGCTACACTGCCGATCGGTTCTGCTACCCCAGGCCAATTGACTGACTATCAAATTAAACGGCGGAAGGCACGCCGTACACTTGAAGGCGCAGGCCTTTATCAGGCGGTGACCTATTCACTGACTAGCCAGGAAAAAGCGTCCCAATTCGCATTGGAAGCAAGAGAATCCATACGATTAGCAATGCCAATGAGTGAAGAACGGAGCCAGCTGCGTTTAAGCATCGTGCCTCAATTGCTGGAAGTCGTGAAATATAACAATGCCCGCCAAATTGATTCACTGGCACTGTATGAAATCGGTTCGGTATTCTTTAAGCGTGACGAACAAGAACTGCCTGAAGAAAAAGAACATATTGCTGGAGCAATCACCGGCCTATGGGAGTCACATCTATGGCAAGGTGAAAAGAAACCAGTGGATTTCTTTGTAGCCAAAGGCGTGATCGAAGCGTTATTCGACACACTTGGATTAGCTGATCAAATCAGCTATCGCCAAGCGGAAATCAACGACATGCATCCAGGACGGACAGCGGAAGTACTATTGAATGGTGAAGTAATCGGCTTTATCGGCCAAGTGCACCCAACTGTCCAAAAAGACTTGGATATTAAAGAAACATACATTTTCGAACTTTCCTTAAAAGCATTGGCCGAAGCAGAAGTTGCGCCGATTGCGTACCAAACCATTCCGCGCTATCCATCAACCACACGCGATATCGCGCTCGTTGTGGATCAAGCTACGAAAGCCGGGGACATTCAGGATATTATTGAAGAAGCCGGTAGCAAACTGCTGAAAGAAGTAAGCATCTTCGACCTATACGAAGGTGAAAGAATGGAGGAAGGCAAGAAATCCATTGCCTACTCACTGAAATACTTCGACCCGGAACGTACTCTAACGGACGAGGACATTACAAAAGCACATGATAAAGTGCTTGAAGCCGTTAAAGAAAAAGCTGGCGCAGAGCTAAGAGGATAAACCCAAAAGACAGCTCCCTGAATCATGGGGAGCTGTCTTTTTAGAATTTACGAGTAAACCGCGCAAACTCACGAGTAAACCGTACGAACTCACGAGTAAATGGAGCAAACTCACGAGTAAACCGCACGAACTCACGAGTAAACCGCGTAAACTCACGAGTAAATGGAGCAAACTCACGAGTAAACCGCACGAACTCACGAGTAAACCGCGCAAACTCACGAGTAAATGGAGCAAACTCACGAGTAAACCGCGCAAACTCACGAGTAAATGGAGCAAACTCACGAGTAAATCGCGCAAACTCACGAGTAAACCGCGCGAACTCACGTATAAACCGCGTAAACTCACGAGAAAAAGGCGGCTGTTCCGGAAGATCAGCCGCTTTCTTCTATTTATGATATTTCTGTTGATAAAGTCGCTTCGCTTTTTCTGTGTTGGCGAAGTGGGTTTTCGTGAATTCGTGTAATGAATCGATTCCTTTTTCATGAATCAATCTTGCGGCGGCTTCATCGACTGCAAATCCGGCACCTTTTGGGATTTTGAATCCAGCTTTTTCACTCAGTGAGTCAAAGCGTTTGACGAATGCATATCTGGCCAGGATGGATGCGGCTGCTACTCCAAGGTGAATGCCTTCCGCTTTTGTGCATAGATAGGTGGCATTAGCTTGGAATAGTTCTTGGCCTTTTAGGTAATTGAAAAATACCTCTGGTTGAGCGAATTGATCAATAAGGACCGCCTCCGCTTGTTCCGGCTGGATTTTTTGCATGAGGTGCTTAATTGCTTGGTTATGGAGGAGTGCCTTCATTTTTCCTTGTGACATTCCCTTTGCCTGCAGCGTATTATATTTTGGGTTGTCGCATGTGAGCAGGCTGAATGGTACTACATCCTTAATCTGTTTGGCAATTTCGATGATCTGTGGATCTTTCAGATTTTTGGAATCCTGGACACCAAGCTCCTTCAATAGGGCGAGTTGCTCCTTTTTTGCATATACGGCTACGACGGTGATCGGGCCGAAATAGTCTCCTGTTCCGACTTCATCGGAACCAATCACTGACATGGTTCCGATATTTGCAGGCGGCGAATATCGATGGACCTTGACTGATGCAGATGATGCCGTTTTTTTCTTTGGAGCCGCAGCAGTGGTACCTTTTTGCCATTTTCCCGCTTCTAGTTCTGCATTCTTACCTTGAAAAAGGACCTTCCCGGATTTATAGGCCGTCACCGTACATAGCGGCGGTTTGGCGGAAAAGATGCTCCCCGGCGGAAGCTTGGCGGCCAAGGATGAAGAATAATGGGACTTCATCGCCTTTATTTGTTCAGGACTGATAAGTAAAACAACATGGGACATAATGGGTTAGCTCCTAACTTCATTTTGTTTATTAGGTAATCTTCTTCCTAAATCCGCTTTCGTTTGACAAATTATTGAAATTTTAATGCAAGAAATGACGTTGTACTCTCTTTCATGACGAAAAACTTCATGATATGATAGAATTAGGATTGTTTAGATTGGGGGCATCATTTTGTCAGACGATAAACGAAATAAAACAACAGTTGATATATACGGACAACCATATACAATCGTCGGCACAGAAAGCGCAAGTCATATGCGCCTGGTCGCTTCGATGGTTGACGAAAAAATGAGAGAGATCAGGATGAAAAATCCATATTTGGATACAAGCAAGCTAGCGGTGCTAACGGCCGTGAATACCATCCACGAATATATTAAATTAAAAGATGAACTAGACCAGCTTCAACTGGAATTAAAGAGAGAGAAGGACTGAGTACATGCTTGATTTAGCAATTCTGGCCATTCTTTTAATCGGTTTATTAATCGGTTTAAAGCGTGGCTTCATTTTACAAACGGTTCATATGACAGGGTTCATTGTAGCCTTCATCGTCGCCTATGTATTTTACGGAGATCTTGCTCCCAATTTAAAGTTGTGGATTCCATTCCCAACGATGGGTGATTCGTCGACCCTTAATATGTTTTTCGATACAGTCGGCCTTGATACGGCGTATTACAATGCAATTGCCTTTGCAATCATTTTCTTTGCTGCCAAGATTCTTTGGCAAATGATAGGATCCATGCTCAATTTCATTACCCATCTTCCGATATTAAAGCAGCTGAATCGCTGGGGTGGAGGGATATTGGGTTTTCTCGAAGTCTATCTTATCATGTTTATTATATTATATATAGCTGCCATGCTGCCAATGGATTCCATCCAGAAACCATTAACGGGCTCATTTTTGGCAGAATCGATCGTGAAACATACGCCGTTCCTTTCCGAGCAAGTGAAGGAACTTTGGTTTCATGATGTAAAACAATCTTAATGTCAGTATAAGAGGGCCTGCCTCCCTTTCTCAAAGTCCTGAATTCCTATACTTTGAACGGGGGAGGCCCCTTTTTATGTAGCAGCCTGTAACTTCCCCCTATTTGATTCGAAAGTTAAGAATCGGACTGCTTGTACTTTACCTCCAAGAAAGGTATCTTTAAGAAAGTGAACAGGGGACACCCTACTAATTTTTTCGGCGGTGAATTAAATGACAATTAATAAAAAAGATATCATTAAACTATTAGAAAAAATTGCAATATATATGGAACTAAAAGGAGAGAACCCGTTCAAGGTTTCAGCTTTCCGGAAGGCAGCGGGCGCCTTGGAAACGGATGACCGGAGCCTGTCGGCCATCGAAGACTTTACCGCTTTAAATGGAATCGGGAAAGGAACGGCATCCGTCATCGAAGAGTATATAAATGAGGGGAAATCGACTGTACTTGAAGAGCTTCAGGAGCAGGTGCCAAAAGGATTGATTCCACTCTTGCAGCTTCAAGGTTTGGGCGGGAAGAAAATTGCCAAGCTTCATAAAGAGCTGCATGTCAATGATGTAAATGATCTTAAAATCGCCTGTGAAGAAGGCAGGGTCGCGGCGCTTGCCGGTTTCGGCAAAAAAACGGAAGAGAAGATCCTGTCTGCAATTGCCGAGGCGGGTTCAAGGCCCGATCGACTGCCCCTTGCCTTCATGAGGCCGATTGCGGATGATATTGAAACGGCCCTTGCTAACATGGAATACATCATCCGTTCTTCCAGGGCCGGCAGCATCCGGCGTATGAGGGAGACCATCAAGGACCTCGATTTCATCATCTCGACAGATCATCCCGAAGAAGTTAAGGATCAACTGCTTGCATTAACGGGGATAAAGCAGGTGATTGCGGCCGGTGATACAAAGGTATCGGTCGTGCTTGATTATGAATATGATATTTCTGTCGATTTCCGAATCGTGAAGGATAAGGAATTCATCACGACACTCCATCATTTTACAGGTTCGAAGGATCACAATGTGCGGATGCGCCAGCTTGCTAAAGATCGCGGAGAGAAAATCAGCGAATATGGGGTGGAAGTGGCTGAAACTGGTGATGTATTGACGTTTGAAACAGAAGAACAATTTTATAATCATTTTGGTCTTCCTTTCATTCCGCCAGAAATACGTGAAGACGGAACCGAAGTGGAGCATTATGATGCTAATGAACCTCTCATATCTTTAGAGGCCATTAAAGGTGACCTGCATATGCATACCACATGGAGTGATGGAGCTCATACGATTGAAGAAATGATTGAAGCATGCCGTGCAAAAGGTTATCGATATATGGCCATCACCGATCATTCGCAATATCTGAAAGTGGCGAACGGCTTGACCGTGGAACGTTTACGTGAACAAAAACGGATCATCCATGAACTAAATGAAAAATACGCTGACTTTACCGTTCTTTCAGGGATTGAAATGGACATACTTCCTGATGGGACACTTGATTATGACGATGAGCTGCTTGCTGAGATGGATTTGGTGATCGCATCGATTCACTCAAGCTTTTCACAGCCTCGGGAAACGATCATGGAGCGCTTAAAAACGGCTCTGAATAATCCTCATGTCGATATCATCGCACATCCAACGGGAAGGATCATCGGCAGACGCACCGGATATGATGTTGATATAGAGATGCTGATCGAACTGGCCCGTGAAACGAATACTGCCTTGGAATTGAATGCGAATCCAAACCGATTGGATTTGGCACCTCCCCATCTGCGCAAAGCACAGGAAGCAGGCGTTCCAATCGTAATCAATACGGATGCCCACAGCATCGACATGCTTGAACATATGCCTGTTGGGGTCTCGTCGGCCAAAAAGGGCTGGATTAAAGAAGCAACGGTTCTAAATGCAAGGGACACGGATGGATTATTAGCGTTTTTAAAGAGAAATGATTAACTATTTGCCCATAAATAAGGAGGAGCCTTAACTCCATGCATAATAAAGCTTTAAAGACATTGGAATTTCATAAAATAAAAGAACAATTAATTTCACACGCTTCCTCATCCATAGGAAAAGAGAAGGCAGAGCAATTGATGCCTTCCACGGATTTTGAAGAGGTGTCGAGATGGCAGGAAGAAACAGATGAGTCAGCCAAAATCGTCCGGTTGAAAGGTAATTTGCCATTGGGCGGGATTTTTGATATCCGACCACATGCAAAAAGGGCACAGATTGGCGGAATGCTCTCACCGATGGAATTGATGGAACTTGCGAGTACGATTCGTGCCGGCAGGATCCTCAGCCGTTTCTTCGAAGAACTCGCAGAACAGGAAATTGATGTTCCGCTTTTAGCCGAATATATCGATTCCCTTCATCCATTGATTGATTTGCAGCAGGAAATTACCTATGCAATAAGCGAACATGGCGAAGTGATGGATTCTGCCAGCGACAAGCTTCGTTCCCTAAGAAACCAGATTCGGACGAACGAAAGCCGGGTCCGGGAAAAACTAGAAAGCATGATCCGTTCTTCCAATGCATCAACAATGTTATCCGATGCCATCATCACCATCCGGAATGACCGATTCGTCATCCCGGTAAAACAGGAATACCGCAGTGTGTATGGCGGGATCATTCATGATCAATCCTCATCAGGGCAGACGTTGTTCATTGAACCGCAAGCAATCGTTCAACTGAATAATGTCCTGCAGGAAACCCGAGTGAAGGAAACACAGGAAATAGAACGGATATTGGTCGAACTATCGGAAAAAGTCGGTGCGTTCACGCCTGAATTGCTTCATAATGTCAAAGTTCTTGCACAAATCGATTTCCTTGTAGCCAAGGCAAAGTATGCAAAATCGATAAAAGGATCCAAGCCGATTCTGAATAATGAGGGACGCGTTAAATTATTCAAAGCGAAACACCCGCTCATTCCGAGTGATGTTGTCGTGGCCAATGACATTTTTCTTGGTGATGAATTTACGACAATCGTCATCACCGGTCCGAATACAGGTGGTAAGACCGTTACCCTGAAAACGATTGGCCTCTGTACGTTAATGGCCCAGTCAGGTCTGCAAATCCCTGCGCTGGATGGTTCTGAAACGGCTGTGTTTTCCTCTGTTTATGCCGATATTGGCGATGAACAGTCGATTGAACAAAGCTTAAGTACATTCTCTTCGCATATGGTCAATATTGTCGATATCCTTAAGCATGTCGATTATGACAGCCTTGTTTTATTCGATGAGCTTGGAGCGGGAACTGACCCACAGGAAGGTGCCGCTTTGGCCATTTCCATTTTGGATGAAGTGTATAAGCGCGGAGCACGTGTGATTGCAACGACACATTACCCGGAATTAAAAGCTTATGGATATGATCGGGAAGGCGTCATTAATGCAAGCGTTGAATTTAATGTTGAATCCTTGAGTCCCACCTATAAACTGTTGATTGGTGTACCAGGGCGGAGTAATGCGTTTGAAATTTCCAAGCGCCTTGGTTTGGAAGAAAGCGTGATAAGCAACGCCCGCAGCCATATTGGTGAGGATACGAATAAAGTGGAGAATATGATAGCGTCCCTTGAAGACAGCCGCAAGAAGGCCGAAGAAGAGGAGCTGGAAGCCAAGAATCACCTGAAACAGGCGGAAATTCTTCATAAAGACCTTCAAAGGCAAATTGGTGAATATCATGAAGAACGGGACGCGATGGTCGAAAAGGCAGCAAAAGAGGCAGCGGCAATCGTTGAAAATGCACAAAAGGAAGCGGAAGCGATTATTGCCGACTTACGTAAACTGCGACTTGAAAAGCACGCCGATGTTAAAGAACATGAACTGATCGATGCCAAAAAACGGCTTGAAGAAGCAGCTCCTAAAGTGAAAAAAACATCAAATAAAGCTGCTGCAAGGCCGCTGGATAAAAGTTTGAAACCTGGAGATGAAGTAAAGGTCGTAAGCTTTGGTCAAAAAGGACACTTGATTGAGAAGGTCTCAAATAATGAATGGCAGGTTCAGATCGGCATCATGAAAATGAAGGTGAAGGAGTCTGACCTGGAATTCATCAAAGCCACAAAAGTAAAAGAAACAAAGCCGCTTACCACGATCAAAGGCCGCGATTATCACGTTAGCGTCGAACTTGACCTCCGTGGAGAACGCTTTGAAAATGCAATATCAAGAGTGGAGAAGTACATTGATGATGCTCTTTTGGCCGGTTATTCGAGTGTCTCCATCATTCATGGTAAAGGAACGGGTGCTCTTCGGTCCGGGGTCCAGGAATACTTGAAAAATCACCGCTCTGTCAAAAGGATTCGCTTCGGTGAAGCCGGTGAAGGCGGAACAGGTGTTACGGTGGTGGAATTTAAATAAAGGAAAGTGGTCACTCCGGCTATTCAGCCAAGCCGGGTGGCTAGTTACCATTCGGGAGTTGGACCATGGAGAACATGTGGGAAAATGAATATGTATATATAGCTGCTCGTTACAGTGTCGTTATTCTGTGCATGATTGTTTTTTTAGCCATTTTTGAACTTGTCACAAAGTACAAGAACTGGGAGGAAATCAAACAGGGAAACCTTTCTGTCGCGTTGGCAACAGGTGGTAAAATATTTGGGATCGCCTATGTATTCCAACAGTCCATTCTCCATCAGAATTCGCTTCTTACCATGATTGGCTGGGGCGTATACGGATTTGTCCTGCTGTTGATCGGTTATTTCATTTTTGAATTTATGACTCCTGGATTTAAAATAGATGAAGAGATACAAAAAGATAATCGGGCAGTGGGATTCCTATCGATGATCATATCAATCGCATTATCTTTCGTCATCGGCGCTGGAATTTCTTAATGCCCTTCATGAAAGGGAGTAAGCTGTGGAGAAACTTGCAAAAGTCTTAATTGTTTGTTGCGGAATCTTTTTTCTGTTAGGAATCATTTATATGACATTCTTCAATTGAAGCGGCCATTGTGCCGCTTCTTTTATTTGATTTCTATTAAAAAGAGTGGGGGGTATGTATAATAATAATGGCCAAATAGACTTTTCGGAAAAGGAGAGGATTATGGATCAGTCCAAATTGATACAAAAGATTGAAGAATTATCGCTGAATGCTTTACCGGCCATGCAAACGCAAATCTATGACGGATGGGTTATCCGATTTGCGGATGGATATACGAAACGGGCGAATTCTATCACCCCCATCTATTTATCGAATGAAAATGTGAAAAAGAAAATATTGAATTGTGAACAATTATATTTTGCAAGGAATGATAAGGCAGTGTACAAAATGACTCCACAGGCAAAGCCTATCAACTTGGATAGTGTACTGGAAGAGTCTGGGTATGTCCTTGAGGGAACAACAAGTGTCCAAGTATTGAATTTGGCAGAAATAGAATCACCGAATGAAACCCATGTCATAAAGTATGATCATTTACATGATGACTGGTTTCACGATTTCTGCCTACTAAGTAATATCAATGATCATGATCAAACCATCCTGAAAAAGATGTTAAGGAATATCATTCCAAAAACATGCTTTATGTTGTTGACTGATGAGGGTGGAACCGCGACAGCAAGTGGACTGGGTGTTTTGGAAGACGAATACATAGGCCTGTACAATATCATTACTCATGAAACCTTTCGAAACCAAGGAAATGGTGCAATACTCATTCGTAATCTATTGCATTGGGGTAAAGAAAATGGAGCAAAAAATGCGTATCTTCAGGTGATAGAAACGAACGCGCCTGCTCTAAGCTTGTACGGAAAATTGGGATTTGAAGAAAAATATAAGTATTGGTATAGAATTAAAACTAAGGAGTAGAACCACTCCTTTTTTTGATTCCCTTTTTAAGTGTTTCATCCAATATTCCCTGGTGCTTGGTATAGGGCATATATACTGTCTTGCTTATCTTCATAAGGTCTTTATATCTGAAATTCGGCAATTGTAAGAAAATGCCGATTGTATTATAATGATTAAGAGTATTGAGAATATTCAGAAGGAGGGGGCAAATGAGCAATAAGCCATGGCAAGCTATTTATCCGGAACAGATACCCGCTGTTTTGTCGTACGAAGATAAACCTCTTTATTCTTTTTTGAAGGAATCAGCCGAAGAATTCCCTGATAAAGTATCGATTCATTTCCAGGGAAAAGAATTAACTTTCCGGGAAGTGCATGAATCTGCTTTAAAGTTTGCAGCCTATTTAAAAAGTATCGGTCTTCAAAAAGGTGAACGCGTTGCCGTCATGCTTCCTAACTGCCCTCAGGGTGTCATAAGCTTTTTTGGGATATTGATGGCAGGCGGAGTCGTGGTTCAAACGAACCCAACCTATACTGAACGTGAATTGGAATATCAAATGAAAGATTCCGGAGCGAAAATTATTTTAGCGATGGATATTTTATTTCCCCGTGTTACTGCAGTGGCATCAAGAACGGATATAGAACATATAATTGTAACCGCTATCAAGGAATATTTACCTTTCCCGAAAAATCTTATCTATCCTTTTATTCAAAAAAAGCAATACGGCATTGTCATCAATGTGGAGCATGAAGGGAATCATCATTTATTCTCCGAAATCATGAAACGAAAGATCACTGAAGAGGTCACTGTGCCGGTCGATGTGGATAATGACCTTGCCCTTTTGCAATATACAGGTGGGACAACAGGCTTTCCAAAAGGGGTCATGCTTACCCATAAGAACTTGCTGGCAAATACGAAAATGTGCAATGCCTGGCTTTATAAAAATAAGCGCGGTGAGGAAAGGATCCTTGCGATTCTGCCTTTCTTCCATGTGTACGGTATGACTACAGTCTTGGTTCTTTCCGTCATGGAAGGGAACACGATGATCATCATGCCAAAGTTTGATGTGGAAGCGACACTTAAAACCATCCAAAAACAGAAACCGACCATGTTTCCAGGAGCGCCAACGATGTATATCGGCCTCTTGAACCATCCGGATATCGCTAAATATGACCTTTCTTCCATCAATGCCTGTATAAGCGGTTCTGCATCATTGCCCTTAGAGGTACAAGAGCAGTTTGAGAAAATTACTGGCGGGAAGCTTGTTGAAGGCTATGGACTTTCTGAAACCTCACCGGTAACCCATGCCAATTTCATTTGGGATCAGCCGCGTGTAAAAGGAAGCGTTGGACTGCCATGGCCAGATACCGACTCGGTAATCCTGTCCCTGGAAACCTTTGAAGAGCTTCCTCCGAATGAAATAGGCGAGATTGCCATAAAAGGACCACAGGTAATGCAAGGATATTGGAACCGTCCGGATGAAACGGAAAAAACCTTTAAAAATGGCTGGCTGCTTACTGGCGATCTGGGTTACATGGATGAGCGGGGGTTCTTTTATGTCGTCGAGAGGAAAAAGGATACAATCATTGCAGGCGGTTTCAATATATATCCACGTGAAGTGGAAGAGGTGCTATACGAGCATGAGGCTATACAGGAAGTAGTTGTGGCAGGTATCCCTGACCCATATCGAGGTGAGACCGTCAAGGCCTATGTCGTACTGAAAAAAAATGCCAGGGCCACTGAAGAGGAATTGGATGAATTTGCCAGAAAGAACCTGGCTTCCTATAAGGTGCCGCGCAGCTATGAATTCAGGGATGAACTTCCTAAAACGACGATAGGAAAGATCCTGAGAAGAGTTCTTATCGAGGAAGAACAGAAAAAAGTATCCGAGGAAAGAAAAGAAGCTTAAACAAGCCCCCCCCTTTAACGGAGCAGCGGAAGAGAGCTCCGTGTTTTGCAGAACGACTGGACAAGCTATGGATGGGGGCTGTACAATGAACAGAAGTGGAATGACAGGACTCCTAGAAGTTTTTGCTTGACAGTAAAGGGTCGTCATTTTATGATAGAAATATGAATGATGGTTCATTCATTTTCTGAAAGGGGACATCCAGTGAAAAGCAACAGACCAAAGTATAATCAAATTATTGATGCGGCCGTTATCGTCATTGCCCAAAATGGTTACTATCAAGCCCAAGTATCCAAAATCGCCAAGCAGGCAGGTGTAGCGGATGGCACCATATATCTTTATTTTAAAAATAAAGAAGATATCTTAATATCATTATTTCATGAAAAGATGGGCTATTTTGTGGAACAGATCGAAGAAGAACTAAAAGGAAAGACCACTGCTTCGGATAAACTGCATGTGCTCATCCAAAAACATTTTCAAAACCTTTCAGAAGACGTGAATTTAGCAATTGTCACTCAGTTGGAATTAAGACAGTCGAATAAAGAATTGCGCCTAAGAATTAATGATGTGTTAAGAGGGTATTTAAATTTAATCGATCAGATCCTTATAGAAGGAAAAGAGAACGGCGAATTCCTGCCTGATTTAAATAATTTACTTGCAAGGCAGATGATTTTTGGAACGATTGACGAAACAGTGACGACTTGGGTCATGAATGAGCAAAAGTATTCGCTCCCCGACCTTGCGCCAGATGTTCACCGCCTTCTAATTGGCGGCTGTGGCCTGAAAAGTTAACGATTTAAATAGAGGATGGCTAGCCATCCTCGAAAGAATCGGTTAATTCTGCTTCTGGATTTGACTGGAAGCGGTACATATTGAATTTTCAAAAAAGTTTGACTAGATGCCTGGAGGGATTGATATGGAATATCTTAAGCTTTCTGTCGAAAATCATGTGGCTTTTATAACGATTGATCATGCACCTGCAAATGCGCTTTCTTCGGCTATCATCGGAGAGCTTTCACAGGCCTTCGATCAAATTGAGAAAAACGAAGCCGTACGGGTTGTCCTTCTTCATGGTGAAGGAAGATTCTTCTCTGCAGGAGCAGACATTAAAGAGTTTACGGAAGTGAAAAACGGGAAAGCTTTCGAGAAGCTGACCAAGAATGGTCAATCTGTATTTGAGAAAATCGAATCTTTTCCAAAACCGGTCATTGCAGCCATCCATGGAGCAGCGCTTGGCGGAGGATTGGAGCTGGCTATGGCCTGTCACATCCGTTTGGTAACCGAAAGGGCTAAACTGGGTTTGCCAGAACTGCAGTTGGGCTTAATCCCTGGATTTGCTGGGACTCAACGCCTTCCTCGTTATGTGGGCATGGCGAAAGCAGCTGAAATGCTGTTTACAAGTGAACCGATTTCAGGAATCCAAGCTGTGCAATGCGGATTGGCGAATCATGCCTTCACGGATGAAGAACTGATTCCAAAAGCGAAGGAACTAGCCAATAAAATTGCCAAGAAAAGCCCGCTGGCTTTAAAGTCGGCCATTGAGCTATTAAATTATTCCAAGCATGATTCCTACCATAAAGGTGTGGAAAGGGAAGCCGCCCTCTTTGGCCAAGCTTTCGATACCGCTGATGCAAAAGAAGGAATCGGCGCTTTCATTGAAAAAAGGGAAGCTGTATTCAAAGGGAAATGATGATTCGGTATAAATAACTATTTTTATATATCATGCAGGATTTTGATGAAATCTGTAGAACAATACTATATATCAATAAAATTCATAATCTTCAAAACTCAAATCATTCGGGAGGTATTATCGTGAACATTTATGTACTGCTGAAAAGAACATTTGATACAGAAGAAAAAATTACACTATCCAACGGGAAAATTAATGAGGACGGAGCAGAATTCATCATTAATCCATACGATGAGTATGCAGTTGAAGAAGCAATCCAGGTGCGTGATGCACAAGGCGGCGAAGTAACGGTTATTTCTGTCGGAACCGAAGAGGCTGAAAAGCAATTGCGCACAGCGCTGGCAATGGGTGCTGACAAAGCCGTATTGATAAATATAGAAGACGACATAGAAAATGGCGACCAATTCACGACTGCCAAGATTATAGGCGAATACTTAAAGGGTAAAGATGCCGATTTGATCATTGCAGGGAACGTTGCAATCGACGGCGGTTCTGGTCAAGTGGGACCACGCGTTGCCGAAATTTTAGAAATTCCTTATATTACAACCATTACTAAACTGGACATCGCAAATGGAAATGTAAGCGTTATCCGTGATGTCGAAGGGGACTCTGAAACGATCGAAGCATCCCTTCCATTGTTGGTGACAGCTCAACAAGGGCTAAATGAGCCACGTTATCCTTCATTGCCAGGAATCATGAAAGCGAAGAAAAAACCGCTTGAAGAATTGGAATTGGATGACCTGGATTTGGAAGAAGAAGATGTTGAGGCAAAAACAAAAACGATTGAAATTTACCTTCCTGCTAAAAAAGAAGCTGGAAAAGTATTGGACGGCGAAATCGGTGATCAAGTTAGCGAACTTGTTCAATTATTACGCAGTGAAGCAAAAGTGATTTAATCGGTACGGTACTTTTCAAAACAACGACACACGACAAAAAGAAAAATAGAGCACAGGAGGTTTTTATAAATGGCTAGAAAGTTTCTTGTATTGGGCGAAGTTCGTGACGGTTCACTAAGAAATGTATCATTTGAAGCTATCGGTGCGGCTAAACTTGCTGCAGATGGCGGGGAAATCGTAGGTGTTTTAGTTGGTGACAGTGTTCAAAATTTTGGAAATGAATTGATCCAGTATGGCGCAGACCGGGTTGTTGCAGTCGAAAATGATCAATTGAAACAATATACTTCAGATGGATATGCGCAAAGCTTGCTTGCCGTCATCGAGCAGGAAAAGCCAGAAGGGATTTTCTTTGGACATACGGCCCTAGGAAAAGACCTTGCACCTAAATTGGCTGGAAAGCTTGAATCAGGTTTGATCTCAGACGTTACATCCATTGACGAAGAAGGCGGAAATATCGTATTCACCCGCCCGATATATTCCGGTAAAGCATTTGAAAAGAAAATTGTTACGGATGGCGTGATATTCGCGACGATCCGTCCGAACAATATCGAACCATTAGCGAAAGATGAGTCCCGCTCTGGTGATGTTTCTACATTAAGTGTGGATATTAAGGATATACGCACAATCATTAAAGATATTGTTAGAAAAGCTAGTGAAGGGGTCGACCTTTCAGAAGCGAAAGTAGTCATCGCAGGTGGCAGGGGCGTGAAAAGTGAAGATGGTTTTGAACCATTAAAGGAACTGGCACAAGTTCTTGGCGGAGCGGTAGGAGCTTCCCGCGGAGCATGTGACGCGGACTATTGCGATTACTCTTTGCAAATCGGGCAAACGGGTAAAGTCGTAACACCTGACCTTTATATCGCCTGCGGAATTTCTGGTGCGATCCAGCATTTAGCGGGGATGTCCAACTCCAAGGTTATCGTTGCCATCAATAAAGACCCGGAAGCTAACATATTCAATGTGGCTGATTATGGAATTGTCGGAGACCTTTTCGAAGTCGTTCCATTACTTACGGAAGAATTCAAAAAACTTAAAGTTAACGCGTAAGAGAAATAATACAGATGAGGGGCAAGACATTTGGCATAAGCCGATATGTCTTGCCCCTTTATTTGGTTAATCGGCAAGGATTTCGGCCTGCATATTTACTCTTTTTTTGGACATCCTACCACTGAAGCAAAATATTAGCATCGATTCGAACAACAATGGTATACTGTTTTTAGTTATTTGAGTAAATTTGAGGAGGAAATATATATGGCTATTGTAAATGCAACTGACCAAACTTTCACAACAGATACTAGCGAAGGTGTCGTTCTTGTAGATTTTTGGGCTCCATGGTGTGGACCTTGTAAAATGATCGCTCCAGTTCTTCAAGAGCTTGATACTGAAATTGGCGATACAGCAAAAATCGTAAAAGTGGATGTAGATGAAAACCAAGAAACAGCTGGAAAATTCGGTGTGATGAGCATCCCGACATTAATCGTCCTTAAAGACGGTGAAGTGGTTGATAAGGTTGTTGGTTTCCAACCTAAAGAAGCACTTGCTGAACTTATTGCAAAACACGCGTAATAGTAAGTTAGCTGAAAAAAGCTTCAAGTCTGCGGACTTGAAGCTTTTTTCGCTATCTTGATATATAATGATTGTAAAAATGGGAGAACAGGAGGCTGAATGCATGAATCAACAAATTAAGAATAAACTTGCCCTTCTTCCCGATCAGCCTGGTTGTTATTTAATGAAAGATCGTCAGGGAACGATCATATATGTAGGCAAAGCGAAGGTGTTGAAAAATCGTGTCCGTTCTTATTTTACGGGATCTCATGATGGAAAAACATTTCGGCTCGTGAATGAGATTGAGGATTTCGAATACATCGTCACCTCTTCCAATATCGAGGCTCTTATTTTAGAGTTGAACTTAATCAAAAAACATGATCCAAAATATAATGTCATGCTAAAGGATGATAAGACGTATCCTTTCATCAAGCTGACTGCGGAACGCCACCCACGTCTCATCATTACGCGAAAAGTCAAAAAAGACAAAGGGAAATATTTCGGTCCTTATCCGAATGCATTTGCAGCTAACGAAACGAAAAAATTGCTCGACCGCATCTATCCCCTAAGGAAATGCAATACTTTACCGGATCGCGTTTGTCTCTACTATCACCTTGGCCAGTGCCTGGCCCCATGTGTATATGAAGTAGAGGAACAGGAATATAAAAAAATGGTGGATGATATCAACCGGTTCTTGAACGGAGGGCATACTGAAATAAAAAAAGAACTGACTGAAAAAATGCTAGAGGCATCAGAAGAGCTTGATTTTGAGAGGGCCAAGGAGTTCCGGGACAAGATTGCCCACATCGATATTACGATGGAGAAGCAGAAAATGATGACGACCGATTTCGTCGACAGGGATGTATTCGGCTTTGCCTATGATAAAGGCTGGATGTGCGTTCAGGTATTTTTTGTCCGGCAGGGTAAATTGATAGAAAGGGATGTTTCACTTTTTCCGGTCTACGATGAACCCGAACAGGAACTTCTTACATTCCTCGGTCAGTTTTACGAGATTACGAACCACTTTAAACCAAAGGAAATCTTGCTGCCTGAATCAGTGGATGCCGAAATGGCCGAAGGGCTGCTTGGTGTCAAAACGATTCACCCGAAACGGGGAGCGAAAAAAGACATGCTTAAATTGGCGAATAAAAATGCCTCCATCGCCCTTCAGGAAAAATTCTCTTTGATTGAAAGGGATGAAGAAAGAACGATCAATGCGGTGGAAAACCTCGGGAACCAACTGGGTATCTACACCCCGCATCGAATTGAAGCTTTCGATAACTCCAATATCCAGGGAAGTGACCCTGTTTCCGCTCTAGTCGTGTTCATTGATGGGAAGCCGGAAAAAAGAGAGTACCGAAAATATAAAATCAAGACGGTTCAGGGGCCTGATGATTATGAATCGATGCGTGAAGTGGTCAGAAGAAGGTATTCTCGAGTATTGAAAGAAGGGCTTCCGCTTCCGGACTTGATCATCATTGATGGCGGAAAGGGACATGTCGAAGTCGTTCGGGATATTCTGGAAAATGAATTGGGCCTTGATATTCCACTTTCTGGCCTCGTTAAGGATGAAAAGCATAGGACATCGCAATTGATGATCGGAAATCCGCTTGAACTCGTGCCTCTTGATTCACGGAGCCAGGAATTTTACCTATTGCAAAGAATTCAGGATGAAGTGCATCGGTTCGCGATTACGTTTCATCGCCAGCTGCGCGGGAAAAATGCGGTTCACTCCCAGCTTGATGATATTCCAGGAGTCGGGGAAAAGCGAAGGAAGCAATTATTAAGACATTTTGGATCATTGAAGAAAATCAAAGAGGCAACAGCCGAGGAAATCATGGAAGCTGGCATGCCAAAAGGGGTAGCCGAGGGAATCGTTAGAAAATTACAAGAATAATCTTGCTACCGATTAATCTCTATGCTATGATTAAAAGGAATTTTTAATTAGACAACTTAAAAGTGCTGATAGAGGTGCGGAATTCAAGAGTAAAAACCTGGAGAAGTATGAGCTTCCATGAAAGGTTTTGAAAGGGGATGACGCCGAAGGAAGACAAGACTCATACCTTGTTTTCCTGGTCCGACATTTAATAAATGGCGGATTGTCAGGGGTTATACCCTGGAGAGCTATCTCACTGTGTTTACAGTATTAGATATGTGATCACAGCAATGAGATATTTCTCATTGCTTTTTTTATTGCCTAAAAAGGTAGAGAGGGTGCATGAGGATGGCATTAATCGTTCAAAAATTCGGCGGAACATCCGTCGGTAGCGTAGAAAAAATCAAAAATGTTGCCAATCGGGTAATCGAGGAGGCAGAGAATGGAAATGAGGTAGTCGTCGTTGTTTCAGCTATGGGGAAAACCACGGACCAATTGGTTTCCATGGCCCGGGATATTTCCGGAACCCCGAGCAAAAGGGAAATGGATATGCTATTGACTACTGGGGAACAGATTACGATTTCCCTGTTAACGATGGCATTGATTGAAGAAGGATATGAAGCCATTTCGTATACTGGCTGGCAGGCTGGCATGCAAACGGAATCCGTTCATGGCAATGCCCGGATTTTAAACATCGATGCTTCAAGGATCCAAGCTCAGCTTCAAGAGAAGAAAATAGTGGTCGTAGCCGGTTTCCAGGGGAGTGATGCAAATGGGGAAATCACTACCTTAGGGCGAGGCGGTTCCGATACGACGGCGGTTGCCATCGCTGCAGCGCTGAATGCGGATAGATGCGATATTTATACGGATGTAACCGGCGTTTTCACAACGGACCCGCGCTACATAAAAGGCGCACGAAAACTCCAATCCATTTCTTACGATGAAATGCTGGAACTTGCCAACCTGGGGGCCGGCGTCCTTCATCCAAGGGCAGTCGAATATGCAAAAAATTATCAAATTCCGCTTGAAGTACGTTCAAGCATGGAGAGAGAATCAGGAACGATCATTGAGGAGGAAGCAACTATGGAAGAAAACTTAATTGTACGCGGCATTGCTTTTGAAGACAGTATTACTAGGGTTACAATATATGGTTTGCCCCAATCACTTGGTTCATTATCCACAATTTTCACGACACTTGCGAAAAACCGGATTAATGTGGACATCATCATTCAAAGCATGACTGCGGAGGATACGACGAATCTATCTTTTTCCACAAAAAGTGAAGATACGGAAGCGGCCTTGATCGTGCTGGAAAATAATAAAGAACAATTGGGATTCGACCGAGTCGAAACGGAGAGCGGGTTGGCCAAAGTGTCCATCGTCGGTTCTGGTATGGTATCCAATCCGGGAGTGGCTGCCGAGATGTTTGAAGTGATGGCCAACACAGGCATCCAGGTGAAAATGGTCAGCACATCGGAAATTAAAGTTTCGACCGTCGTCAATGAAAAGGAAATGGTGAAGGCGGTTGAATCTCTTCATGAAGCATTTAAACTAGGTCAGCATGCAAAAGTGCTAGCTTAAGTGTTGGAGTCCAATAAAAAACAGACTTCCGGTAAAAAGGGTAAGTCTGTTTTAAGGGCTCATTAGATTGGATCTCTGGGATCCCATTGGATGGTGAATATCACTTTTTTTGCGCGGCGTTTGATTTCTTCCGTTGATTCGCTGAGGAATTTTTTTTGCAGTGCAAACTGCTCGGCAAGGAAACCGGCTTCAAGTTGGAAGTGACAATCAGGGTGTAAATCCAGGCGGCGGCTGATTATTTCACCCGACAGGGATAATTCCATCTCGTGTTTCGTAAACTTCAAGATTTCCAGATTGCCCCATCCAGCGCTTTGGAAAAATTCAATAACTTCCTGATCGCCATTCAATGGGAATTTTCTTGCTAATTGTTTACCTGCCCAATAGAGGATTTGATTAGAGTCTTTTCCAAGAATATCGTTCAATAGAACTTCTCTGATTAATTCGTATCCGAAAGCTGGAACTTTGAATTCTTCAGTTTGAATTTCTTCAGTTTGAATCTCTTCTTCTATCGCAGCAGCAATATTTTTTTTCATAATTTATCGCCTCTTTCTGTAAATCTATTATAAACGTATTTCTTTTGCAAATTATACTGTTTTTTATTTATTTAAATCGCAATTGGAAAAAAATGAGAAATTATACCGAGATATTAATAGTTAAATTAGAAATTTCTTCAAAATATCATCTTGACAAACAAAAATTATCCAATTTAATCCAATAAAATCTATTCTGAAAAAGAGATTTCTTGTATCCGTTTTCTTGACGCACATAGAAGTCAGGAGTAAAATGGACATGTCACATAATTGTAAAGGAAGTATAGAGGAGTTTTTTTGACTCTATACTGTATTTTCACGCGGAGATAAAAGGTAGCCACCAGATTATCTTTGCATGATTTTTCACAAATTAAGGGGGGGCACTTAGTGGCAAAGAATCGTGAGTTTGGGAATCGCAGGCTTCATTCACTTCTAGGAGTAATTCCAATTGGTCTATTCCTAATTTTTCATTTATCGGTAAACTTTATGGCAACAAAAGGAGAAGAGACTTTTAATGGGGCAGTTCATTTAATTGAGTATACGCCCGTGAAGATTTTGGTAGAATGGGTCGTCATCTATCTACCGCTCATTTTCCATGCTGTGTACGGAATTTATATTGCCTTTACAGCAAAAAACAATTTAGGCAGATTTAGTTTCTTCCGTAACTGGATGTTCATGCTGCAACGTCTAACTGGAATCATAACGTTGATTTTCCTTGTTTGGCATATATGGGCAACTAGAATTCAAGCAGCCATGGGTGCTGAAGTTAACTTTGACATGATGGCAGATATTTTCTCTAGTCCATTCATGATTGTGTTCTATATTGTTGGTATTATCTCGGCAATCTTCCACTTTGCTAATGGATTATGGTCTTTTGCAGTGAGCTGGGGTCTGACAGTTTCACCAAGATCGCAAAGAATCATGACTTACTTTACATTGATCGTTTTCGTTCTTCTTTCTTATATCGGACTTAGCGCAATTTTCGCTTTCGTATAAGAAGATAGAGTTCATTAATAAGTATTAGGAAAAACATAGCTTGGCTAATGGAAATAAGGGAGTGACAGAATTGGGTAAAGGTAAAATAGTTATCGTTGGTGGAGGTCTAGCTGGATTAATGGCTACGATCAAAGCAGCAGAGCTGGGACAACAGGTTGATTTATTTTCTTTAGTGCCTGTTAAACGCTCTCACTCAGTTTGTGCCCAAGGCGGAATCAACGGGGCAGTAAATACAAAAGGTGAAGGGGATTCTCCATATATCCACTTCGACGATACAGTTTATGGCGGAGATTTCTTGGCTAACCAACCGCCGGTTAAAGCGATGTGCGATGCAGCACCATCGATCATCCACATGTTTGACCGTATGGGTGTAATGTTCAACCGTACTCCGGAAGGTCTTCTTGATTTCCGTCGTTTCGGTGGTACTCAACATAGCCGTACAGCATTCGCTGGTGCAACAACTGGTCAGCAATTACTTTACGCATTGGACGAGCAGGTTCGCCGTTATGAAGTGGAAGGCCTTGTAACGAAATACGAAGGCTGGGAATTCCTTGGAGCTGTTATCGATGATGAGCAAACAGCACGCGGTATCGTAGCTCAAAACCTGACTTCAATGGAAATCAAATCATTCCCTGGAGACGCAGTCATCATGGCAAGCGGCGGCCCTGGAATCATTTTCGGTAAATCAACTAACTCAATGATCAATACAGGCTCAGCAGCTTCCATCGTTTATCAACAAGGTGTAAATTATGCAAATGGTGAGTTCATTCAAATTCACCCGACAGCAATCCCTGGCGATGACAAACTTCGTCTAATGAGTGAATCCGCTCGTGGTGAAGGTGGACGTATCTGGACATATAAAGACGGAAAACCTTGGTATTTCCTTGAAGAAAAATACCCTGCTTATGGTAATCTAGTACCTCGTGATATCGCGACTCGTGAAATCTTCGACGTATGTATGAACATGAAGCTTGGCATCAATGGAGAAAACATGGTTTACCTGGATCTATCACATAAAGATCCTAAATTACTTGATATTAAACTTGGCGGAATCATTGAAATCTACGAGAAATTCATGGGTGAAGATCCTCGTAAAGTTCCAATGAAAATTTTCCCTGCCGTTCACTATTCTATGGGCGGACTTTGGGTTGATTATGACCAAATGACTAACATCAAAGGGTTATTCGCTGCAGGTGAGTGTGACTACTCACAACATGGCGGTAACCGTCTTGGTGCGAACTCACTTCTTTCTGCAATCTTTGGTGGTTCAGTCGCTGGACCGAATGCCGTTAAATATATTGAAGGCCTTGATAAAACTTCAGAATCCATTCCTTCTTCATTGTATGAAGGGTACGAAAAACAAGAACAAGAGAAATGGAATGAAGTCATGTCTCTTGATGGTAACGAAAATGCGTACGTCCTTCACAAAGAACTTGGTGAGTGGATGACACAGCATGTTACTGTAGTTCGTTACAATGACAAGCTGAAAGAAACGGATAACAAGATTCTTGAGCTGATGGAACGTTACAAGAAAATTAACATCAATGACACGGCTAAATGGAGTAACCAAGGAGCTGCATTCACTAGACAGCTGCAAAACATGATGCAATTGGCTCGTGTAATCACAATTGGTGCGTTAAACCGTGACGAAAGCCGCGGAGCGCATTACAAACCTGATTTCCCAGAACGTAATGATGAGGAATTCATGAAAACTACTATGGCAACATTCAAAGGCATGGATCAAGCACCTGAATTCCATTATGAAGATATTGATGTATCACTGATCGCACCGCGTAAACGTGACTACACTACGAAACACTAAAGAGGGGGAGCAAAAAAATGGTTGAAACTAAATCTGAGACTAAAACAGTCCGTTTTATAATCACTCGTCAAGATACACCGGATTCAGCTCCTTATGATGAGGAATTCGAATTAGCGTACCGCCCGAATATGAACGTAATTTCCGCTCTAATGGAAATTCGTCGTAATCCAGTAACTGTACAAGGCAAGCACACTACAGCAATCGCATGGGACATGAACTGTCTTGAAGAGGTATGTGGTGCTTGTTCAATGGTTATCAATGGTAAACCAAGACAATCATGTACAGCTCTTATCGATCAATTGGAGCAGCCGGTTCGTCTAGCTCCAATGCGTACATTCCCTGTTGTTCGTGACCTGCAAGTCGATCGCAGCCGTATGTTCGACTCATTGAAAAAGGTAAAAGCATGGATTCCTATCGATGGAACGTACAATCTTGGACCTGGACCTCGTATGCCAGAAAAGAAACGCCAATGGGCTTACGAGTTATCTAAATGTATGACTTGCGGTGTTTGTTTGGAAGCTTGTCCGAACGTAAACAGCAATTCAGACTTCATGGGGCCACAACCATTATCACAAGTTCGTTTATTCAACGCACATCCAACGGGTGCGATGAACAAAGCAGAACGTTTAAATACGATCATGGGTGATGGAGGACTTGCAAACTGCGGTAACTCACAAAACTGTGTGCAGTCTTGCCCTAAAGGCATTCCATTAACGACTTCGATTGCAGCGTTGAACCGTGATACTACGATCCAACAATTCCGTAACTTCTTCGGCAGCGACGAAGTTTAATAATGAACATGAAAGAACCTGTATCTTATGATATGGGTTCTTTTTTCATTGTTTTACATACGCAGACTTGGTTGGGAATCGAGAGAATCATAAACGATTGATAACTGGGGTTGAAGTGTAAATCCGGCACCAGGCCAACTGTGAAGGATTTGTGAAGTGAGCTTGATAAAATTAACCTGCTTTCAATAGAAAAGCCTTTTCAATATCATTATTTTCTTATAAAATGAGTGAATAGTCATTCAATTCAGAAAGGGTGTGCCAAGATGGGCAGAATATCATATATCGATAATATAACGGAGTGGATCAATGATTTTTCTTTTAAACATGAGATTAAGGTCCGTTTTTCGGAAACTGATATGTTTGGGCACTTGAATAACACGATTCCTTTTACTTATTTTGAGGAGGCTCGGATTGAGTATTTCAACAGTATGGGGTTCATGAAGGATTGGACCTCGGCTAAATGTGGTGAGATGCCGGTTGTTGCCAATTTACAGTGTGATTACCTGAAGCAGATGTTTTTCAATGATCAATTGATAATCCATGTGAAAGCTGACCATATCGGAAATTCTTCAGTGGACATACATTATATGGGGACCAAACAAGATGGTTCAATTTGTTTAACGGGCAGGGGGACGATTGTACAAGTCTCCAAGTCAACCGGAAAGCCGGTACCATGGACGGAAGAAATGAAGCGATCGATGTGGCATACTGAGCTGGAACATTCCTGAAAATATTTCCATTTAGACAAGTAAAAGAGTCACTCCATTGCCCTAGTCGACATACTATATCTTGACTAAATAGACACCCACTCCGGGTTTTATGCTGGTGAAGGCAAGGAGGGTAACATTACTTGAAGGAGAACGAATTCACTCATAAGCCACTACTCACCAAAAGAGAAAAAGAAGTATTTGAGTTACTAGTACAAGACAAAACAACAAAAGAAATCGCAGGTGAATTGTTTATTAGCGAAAAAACAGTTCGAAACCATATTTCGAATGCGATGCAGAAGCTTGGAGTTAAAGGACGTTCGCAGGCAGTCATAGAACTCCTTCGTATGGGAGAACTTAAGCTTTAATGTGTTAACTCTTAATACGTAAGCCTTATAAATATTTTCTCTCCCGTTCATTGGCAGCATATAAGGAAGGGCAAAACAACTTGGTTGTTTTGACTTCTTTGGATGCTGCTTATTTTTATGTTGGTGGTTTCAATATGATTCCAGACAATCAATCTTGAAAATCATTTCACTTTCATCCAAAATGGTAGTATGATAAGTTTCATGAAGTGGGGAGCTGTGTGTATGGATGAAGAGAAGCAGGCGGCATATGTAGCCGATATCGAGAGGGAATTGCGCTATGTATCGACATGGCTTAAGCAAAGGGGAAGAGAAATTCTCCATGATTATAAAATTACCATTCCTCAATTCGTGGCTTTGCAATGGCTTTTTGAATCGGGTGACATGACGATTGGCGAATTGTCCACGAAGATGTTTCTCGCCTTCAGCACAACGACGGATCTGATTGACCGCATGGAGAAACATCAGCTTGTCCAGCGTGTCAGGGATGAAAAGGACCGGCGTGTGGTTCGAATTCACCTTCTTGAAGAAGGTGAACGGATTATCGAAGAAGTGATTAATAAACGGCAGCAGTACTTGAGTGGCGTGTTAGTCAATTTCAACGAATCTGACATCATGTCCCTCAGAGGGATTCTGGCAAAACTACATCTAGAAATGAAAGAAAAATGAGGCGAGTTTTTTGAAACAACCGATAGGCATCATTGATTCAGGGGTAGGCGGCTTGACAGTAGCTAAAGAAGTCATGCGTCAGCTTCCAAATGAAAATATAATTTACTTAGGTGATACAGCAAGATGCCCTTATGGGCCGAGGACCAAAAAAGATGTCCAAACCTTTACATGGCAAATGACGAGGTTTTTGATGAAGAAGGATATAAAAATGCTGATCATCGCTTGCAATACAGCGACTGCAGCTGTACTGGATGAAATCAGGGCAACACTTCCGATTCCTGTGTTGGGTGTCATTCATCCAGGCGCAAGGGCGGCATTGAAAGTTTCTGATTCCTTGCATATAGGCGTTATTGGTACGGAAGGCACAGTAAAAAGCAAAGCTTATGACGATGCACTTGCCTCCATCAATTCCGATGTGAAAGTAGATAGTTTAGCATGCCCGAAATTTGTCCCTATCGTAGAAAGCGGGGAGTTTCAAGGGGGGATCGTCAATCGGGTCGTGGCACAAACCTTGAACCCGTTGAAGAAAACGAAAATCGATACACTAATCCTTGGCTGTACCCATTATCCACTGCTGGGGCCTGTAATTTCTTCCTATATGGGGGATGAAATACAAGTCATTTCCTCTGGGGAAGAGACGGCACGTGAGGCAAGTGTCATTTTGGATTACTATAAATTAATCAATAAAAGCAAGCTCCGTCCAGTTCATCGCTTTTATACAACCGGTTCAAGAGATATGTTTGGTTCCATCGCGTCGAGCTGGCTCGGTATTCATGCCAATACCATCGAAACAATTAAAATTGATCACTTATAAGGCTTCCTTTTGGAAGTCTTTTTTTCAGGAGGGGAAAAAGTGAAAAAGCATATTGTTATGTATATAGCTACAAGCCTGGATGGATATATTGCTAGAGAAGATGGAAGCATTGATTGGCTTGAAGGGACAGACGGGGAAGGGGACAATGGATACGGAGATTTCTATAATAGTATCGATACGGTGATTATGGGAAATAAGACATATCAACAGATTCATACTTTGGCAGAAGAATTTCCCTATCAAGATAAAGCCTGCTATGTCTTTTCAAGAAGTGCGAAAGGGAAAGAAGGATATGTGGAGTTTGTGAACGAAGATGTGGGTGATTTCATCGGAAGACTTAAAGGCGGTTCAAGGATCTGGCTTGTCGGCGGTGCAGAATTAGTGAGTGATTTCATGAGGGAAACGCAGGTGGATGAAATGATCCTGTCCATCATCCCGATTATACTGGGGGATGGGATTCGATTGTTCCAATCAGGAAGTCCAGAAATCCCAATGAAGCTGACAAAGATGCTGCAGTACGGGCAAATTGCCCAGCTCCATTATCAGAGAGAAAAATAATTGGTCTATTTTTTCCTAGGGCTCGTATAAATAGGAGTACAAACTGTCCTAGGAGTGATTTTATGTCCAATAAATCAAAAGTAACAATGGCTGTGACCATTCTGGCATCTTCTTTTTGGCTTTCAGGCTGCGGATTATTTGGCGGTGAAGAGAAAAAGGAAATAGATCCACCAAAGGATGTATCATTAGTCGAGGATGAATCTTCATTAAAAGAAACAGAAACGAATGGTGAGGAAAAACCAGCGACTGATGGAGAAGAAGGCGCTATTGAATCGAAAACAGTGAAGACGGAGTTATATTTAATTGATAAAAGCGGGTATGTGGTTCCGCAGACAATGGAACTTCCTAAATCGGAAGCTGTCGCTAAACAGGCCCTTGATTACCTTGTCGATAATGGACCAGTCACGGATAAACTTCCAAATGGGTTCAGGGCCGTCATTCCTGCCGATACCCAAATAAGCGTGAACATCAAAGACGGAGTGGCTGTGGCGGACTTTTCGCCGGAGTTCAAAAACTATCAGAAAGAGGATGAACTTAAAATCCTTCAAGCCATTACATGGACCCTGACACAATTCGACTCGGTGGATAAAATCCAAATGAGAATTAATGGGGAAGATATTTCCGAAATGCCGGTCAACGGCACGCCGATAGATGAGAATATCTCAAGGTCGTCAGGAATCAATATCGATACGAGTGACGTTGTCGACATTTCCAATACCAAAGCACTGACCGTTTATTATGTAGGCGGTGACGAGGAGTACACCTATTATGTTCCGGTGACGCGCAGGATCAGCGAAACGGTGTCTGATAATGTAACAGCAGTCATTCAGGAATTAACGAAGAGTCCTTCTGGTTCTAACCTGCAAACAGGGTTCATGAGTGATGTAGCTTTACTTGACGAGCCTAAAGTGGCAGAAGGTAAGGTAAGCCTTAATTTTAACGAAAATATCCTTGGAAGCTTTAAAGAGAAAAAGGTATCACAGGAAGTACTTGATGCCTTGGTCCTTTCTTTAACGGAACAGAAAGGAATTGAAAGCGTTGAAGTGCAAGTGCAGGGCAGCGCCGATGTTCTTAATGAAGAAGGGAAGAAATTATCCGAACCAGTGGTCCGTCCAGAGAAAGTCAACACAGGTAGTTTTTAAATATATTTAGATATAGCACAATGAGGCAGCTTACCAGCTGCCTCTTATTTTTTTACCTCCACCATTGATTACCAAGTGTTAGAGCCCTTGTTTATAAATCTTACTTATTGTATTAGTTGAAAACTAATACCCCCGCCAAGCAATTTCCCGTATCGTGAGAAAGTTTTTACATAAATAAATTTTTGAAAGGGGAAATTACTTCAGTGAACTGGTTTCGGAATTTTATCAACCGGTTGGTTCCATTTTAATTCCCTCTTTGGTCATAAATGAGCATCATTACTCAGAGAAGGGGAAAGAAAAAAAGATACCAACGTTGAATGGCGGCTATGTTTTATCAAAACAACAGTATAAAGGGTTCGTAAGTAAACAAGATTTGATCGGTTTAAAATGGGTTGAAAACAGGGCGACAATGATGTTTTTTTCCCTGAACAAACAAAAGGTAAGTGTTGAAATCATGAACCCCAAAACAAACATCATAGTTTTGGAACAAGAAAAGAAACCTTTGTATGATTTAGAGGTTAGAGCAAATGGAATATTGAAACAAAATATAGATAACTTGGATTTCGAAAAAATCGAAAAAAAGGTAGAAATAAAAGTTAAGGAAGATATTTTGAAGACATTGGAGACGGGGGAAAAATCAATACAGACCTTTTTAACATAAGTGAAAAGGCATACAGATACCATGTCAATAAGTGGGATAATAAAATTATTAATTCCTTTGATAAGACTTCAATAAATAACATAAAAGTTAATATCCATATTGAACATAGTGAAAATTACAAACGTTAGTTTATAAGTTTCAGGTTATTGCAGATGAGGGAGTTGTGTTAGACTTAACTTATCTGGAAAATTCAGCGGCCGTTGTTAATCATGAAAGGCAGCGCTGAATCCGTCCGTTTGGCACTGGAGAAGAAGCGGCTTTTACATATAACGAGTTACAGCAATATCTTTCTTAGCCCCAAAAGCTCTCGTGCCGATAAAATAAAAAAGGGTGAAATGGAAATGAAGACAGTAATCATTGCAACGAAAAATAAAGGGAAAGCCAAGGAGTTCGAAAGCTTATTCTCTGCTAAAGGATATGAAGTCAAAACACTTCTCGATGTACCGGATGCTCCGGATGTTGAGGAAACAGGCACGACCTTTGAAGAAAATGCGATCCTGAAGGCAGAGGCCATTGCCCGTCAGCTAGGCCACTTTGTCATTGCTGATGATTCCGGATTGATTGTAGATGCATTGGAGGGCCGTCCAGGCGTATATTCTGCGCGCTATGCTGGAGAGTCCAAAAGTGATGAAGCAAACACGGAAAAAGTCCTCCGGGAACTGGAAGGCGTGCCAAAAGAGGATAGAACGGCGAGATTTTATTGCGCGTTGGCACTTGCGTCACCCAACCAGGAAACGATTACGGTATCGGGAACGATGGAAGGCTTGATTACAGAACAGCCTTCAGGAACGAATGGATTTGGTTATGATCCCATCTTTTTTGTTGAGGAACAGGGCAAAACAAACGCCGAATTGACAAAAGAGGAAAAAAACAAAATCAGCCACCGTGCCAACGCATTGAGGGCTCTAGATGAAAAACTTGATCTATTTCTAAAAAGGGAAGAAGGAATGTGACGATGAAAGTGCTAATAATGAGTGACAGTCATGGCTTAACTCATGAAATCAGCATGATTACCGACCGTCATAAACAAGAGGTTGCTGCCATGATTCATTGCGGTGATTCAGAGTTGGAAAGAAATGACCCTCACATGTCGGAGTTCTTAGCCGTACGTGGAAATTGTGACTATGATTCGGCTTATCCGAATGACATTGTGGAGAGTATCGCAGGCAAGCGTTTCTTCCTAACGCATGGACACCTCTATAACATAAATAGGACCTTGATGAACCTATCTTATAAAAGTGAAGAGACAGGGGCGGATATTATTTGCTTTGGTCACTCCCACGCTGCAGGCTCCGAATTGATTGACGGCAAGCTCTTCATCAATCCGGGAAGCATACGTCAGCCGCGTGGACGAAAAGAGAAAACCTATGCCATTTTGGATATTGGAAATGACCAACTTGAAATCATCTATTATGACCTTGAAGGAAAAATCGTTGAGGAACTAAGAAATGCTTATCAAATGGAATGACTTCATGTATAATGAACAGGAAGCGTTTTTCCCCGCTTCCTGGTTCATAAAAAAAGAAAAAAACTTTTTTTGAAAAACCGTTGACTTTCTTTTGATATCCTACTATAATAAGAAGTGTCCTAAGGGAACAGTTAAGGTAATACATAAGTTTTACCGCAACTTATATCATAAATGTCTCAGTAGCTCAGCTGGATAGAGCAACGCCCTTCTAAGGCGTCGGTCGGGAGTTCGAATCTCTCCTGGGACACTAACTTAAAAAGCCAAAACCTTCTAAAGGTTTTGGCTTTTTTACTTTTTAAGTTAATGAGGGTAATTTGAATGAATGTAAAAAGAATGTCTTTGTTTTGCATCCTTTGAACCATTATTGTTCGTGCAACGAAAGAAGTTTTTTTCATTTTTATCGCAGGTGGATGACCTTTTATGTCGAACTTGTTATAAATAAGGAGATGTTTAAATGAATAAAGATAGATTATTCAAGTTCATTCAAACTTCCACTCGGGGTAATTTCTTCTCAGTCGAAATAACCGAAGATGGAACTGAAGTGGTCCAATTAGCCAAGGAGTTAGAAAAAGAAGGAAGAATCAAGTTGAGGGAATGCACACGAAAAGAACAAGGTGTTTATCTGGAAGGAATACTTAAGTTTGTGCCTAGCTAATACTTATTGAGCTCTAACGTAGGAATTATATTAGGAATTTCATATGCTCCTCGGAAAAAAGCTATCCATGATCGGATGCCTAAGTATTGGAAACCACCCTTCACCTCAAGTTTTAATCCTTCTGATTTATAACAAAAAAGACTGTAGGCGTGTGAGACTCCAGTGGGGAAACGCGTCCAAGGGAGAAACCCGGCAGGCGCAAAGAGCGCCGAGGAGGCTCCCGACCACCCGCGGAAAGCGGGTGCCGGGAGTTCCAATCAACGTTCATATTGTACTAGTACTAAAAAACTGTAGGCAAACTCAATTATTTCAAGAGTTTGTCTACAGTCTGAGGCATCCATAATTGGATGCCTTTTTTATTTATTTTTATCAAGTCCTATTTAATGTTTGGAGATTTTTTTAATGATTTCCCGGTTTTTGATTATTGCCGTCTTCAACTCTTCGACGGGTGGACTTTTATCATCTTCTTCACTGATCTGTTTCGCATTTTGTATAAATAATTCAATCGTATCGCGTAATTCTGGCAGTGATACCTTGAATTGTTCAGATAAATGATGTAATGCCTTGTGTAAATCGGAGTTATGGATTGAAGGAACTATCGCATGGTTTTCATCTTTCAATAAGATATCCTCCTCTAAAGCTTATTCACGCTTATATAGCATATTATTGAGAGATGATAATTATACAAAGAAGGCTCCATTTCGACATGGGAAATTACGCTTATTATTCAATCTGCTATATCGGCATAGTGCCATTAGAATCGTTTAATGGATGGTGAACTCGCCTGACAGCTGTATGATATGAAGCCCCTCTGACAATCAAGGTCATCTTTGGATACTTTGCTGGAGTTATAAAAAAATTAGAAAAAACATTGACACAATGCAAACAAATTAATATTATGTTTATTATATTATAAACTTTTTAGGGAAGTGTTTGTTTTATGAAGGATGCTGAAATGTTTTGGAGCGCATCTCAGGATGAGCTTAAACAAGGGTATATCGAAGGTGAGAATCAATATGTTTGTTTGCTGTGCGGAAATGCAATTGAAAAGGGGATAGTATACCCGAAAGATGGGGTTCTTTATGAAGCAAAGAGGTATATGCGAATTCATATTGAACATGCACACCGCTCCGTTTTTGAATACTTGATTGATCTCGATAAAAAACTTACAGGTCTCACGGACCATCAAAATCGCCTTCTTCGCCTTTTTTACCAAGGGAAGAATGATGCTGAGGTCCAGGAGGAAATGGGAATTGGCAGTCCTTCCACCATTCGGAACCATCGCTTTGTGTTGAAAGAGAAAGAGCGTCAGGCTAAGTTGTTTTTAGCCCTGATGGAACTTTTGAAAGATAAAGATGAACATGCGCCGGCATTTATCCCGCTCCATCAAAAAGCAAGGATGGTCGATGATCGTTATAACGTTACCGAGGAAGAAAAGGTGACTGTACTGAAAAAATACTTCCCTAAAGGCAGTCAGGAATCATTAAAGTCTTTCCCGCCAAAGGAAAAACAAAGGCTGATCATTCTCCAAGAAGTTATGAACCGTTTTGAAAATGAGCGGAAATACGAAGAAAAAGAAATCAATCAAATATTGGGATCCGTTTATCATGATCATGTTCTTTTGAGAAGATATTTAATAGAATATGGCTTCTTGGATAGAAAGCCTGATGGGAGCCAATATTGGCTGAAGAAATGAAGACTGGAGGCAAGAAAGATGGATCGTAAAAAAGAATTGAAGCAATTATATAAAGAAACGAAAGTTGAAGCAGGTGTATACCAAATCAGAAATACGGTAAATAATAAAGTCTTTATCGGAAGCACTGGGAATTTAAAGACGTTGAAGGGGAAACAATTTGAATTGGAAGTCGGAACGAACACCAATAAAGTGCTGCAAGGTGAGTGGAACCAATATGGGAAAGATGCTTTTTCTTTTGAGGTACTGGAGATATTGAAGCCGAAAGAAACAGGATTTTTTGATGCTAAACGGGAATTGAAAAAACTTGAAGAAAAGTGGATGGAAAAAATACAGCCATACGAAGAACGGGGATACAATAGAATCAAATCCAACTGACTTGTACGTGGCCTTTAGAGATTCTCCGCGATTCCCAGCTCCTGATTTACCTTTGATGCATTTCATTCTTATTTCTTTATGATAAATAAGGTATTATGGAAGCAAATGGTAATATATTTTAGTGTTATGATTAGGAGGTGCTGGGATGGAAAATGGAGATCGATATCTTCGGGCGAAAAAAAGAGTCGAAAACCTTAAGGCATTCTACATTCATATAACGGTGTATGTATTGGTGAATGTCATGTTGTTTGCGATTAACCTTTTAACGAATCCTGGTTATTGGTGGTTCCTTTATCCCCTTGGCGGGTGGGGGATTGGTGTTCTGATACACGGAATTACTACCCTTGCACAAGGAAACTTCGGGTCTGAGTGGGAAGAAAGAAAAATAAAAGAATACATGGAAAAGGATAAAAAGAACGGCTGAATTTTGGGCGTGTTCAAAATAGGGGGTCATTTATGGCTCTTTTTTTGTGGGAAGATAATCAGGGGATCTCACTTGTTGTTAGTTTGTAAATGGTTTAAGCTAGTAATGAGGGACCTGTTATAGGGGGAAACCCGTGGAGGACCTTCACTAAATAATTAATTTTAGGAGTTGCGAATGAAAAAAATAGGATGGACCATAACGGGGATAGGAGCAATCATTGCGCTGGGGGCCTTGCTTTATCCTTTGAATGTTATTGATAAAACGCTATGTATATATTTATTGCTCGGCGGTGCAGGGCTAATGTTTGTCGGGTCTATGTTCAGGGCCTTTTCCCTCCTGAAAAGATGACTGATTTTTAGGTTGATCAAAAACGTTCGATTAAGGTGATGACATGGAGAAAAACCAATTGAAATATGCCCAGCAGCATCTGGCTAATGAACGCACTTTCTTAGCGTGGATAAGAACGGTGATTGCGATAGTGGGGGTTGGTTTTCTTGCGACAAGCCTGCATTTTACGATTGGTGTGCATCGGGATGCCCGGATTGACTTGATCAGTATCGTGCTGGGGATGTTTGCGTGTGCATTGGGCCTTGTGATTACAGTGCTGGCGACATTCGGTTATCTTCAGAAGAAGCGGCAAATCAATGAAGGAACGTTCCAGCCTTCAAGTGCGCACGTAATTCTAATCGCTGTTTTTATGGTCATATTGTTATTGATGATCATTTTATATTTTGTTTTCATAAAAGCTTAAAACTGTCCTAACCTATATAGGGCAGTTTTTTCAGTTTCTAGTATTATATACTTATTCTTACATCGTTACGGAAAGATTTCTTCCATTAATTAAATGTAATTAAAAATCGAAAGCTTGAAAAATATGGTATTTCATTTTGGGTACGTAAGAGTAATTAAAACCTTTTAAAATAATTTCATTCAGTATTGTACACGTCAGCCATGGAAAAACTAAGGTTTTACCGGAAGGGTATATCAGCGGCAAGGAAAAGGTCGAGCAAGTTTTGTCTTTGCCTTCCTTGAAGAAATATTTATCAGCCATCATCAGTTTGTGAATAAACTTCACATGGGCAATCCTAGCTTTAAAGTTGGAAGTACTTTGCTTTTTTAAATTTCGATCACGTTTTAAATATTTGTTTAATTTCCATTTTGTGAGATATGATAAAAAGGAACTTAAAGGAGGTCGTCAAGATGGTGGATATCAAAAAAGGTGAAAGTTCTTTTTTTGTCGAAGAATCTGGTGAGAAACTAGCGGAAATCACATTCTTTAAATCAGGTGATGATGAAATCACGGTCGATCATACCGTTGTTTCTGACAAGCTTCGCGGGCAAAAGGTAGGAAATGCCCTTGTTGAAAAGGTAATTGGGTTCGCAAGGGAGGAAAAACTGAAAATTGTTCCGGTATGTTCGTTTGTTCAAAAACAATTTGAAAAAAATGCAGAATACGAGGATGTATTGGCTAAATGAACCAGAGGGCTGGACCAGGGGATGATTAATATCACCTGTGTTCAGCCCTTTGTCATTTTTTTTAGATAATCTTTACCCCTTCAATCCACCAAGAAAATAATATTAAACGCCTTTCCATCTACAGTGTTGTTCGCATTTAATATAGGGTAGGTGCTAGGATGGCCATCAAAGTACAAACCCTATTGAATCGTGAAAAGGAATACTTTGGGAATCGGTATGGACCCGGTCGTGAACGGGACGATACTCGAAGTGGTTATATTAGCTTATGAAGCGGGGATATTTCTTCAAATAACGGCTGGTTATCGAGTTTCCCTGAACAAAATGAATTGTATGAACGAGGCAGGACGAATGATCAAGCCAATCGTGACTTATGCAAGAGAGGGCCAATCCTTGCATAATTATGGACTTACTGTAGTTTTTTGTCATGGTTAGTGATGACGGCAAGCGGGCATTGTGAGAGGGCGAAAAGTGGACAAGGGTTGCAGCCCTGGCAAAATCGCTGGGATTTGTTCGGGGAGGGAATTTATAGTTCCGTGATTTTCTGCATCTTGGAATGTCAGGTGGTTTATCCATGAGAGATCTTCAAAAGGGAATGAGGCCGAATCCTGTGTATCAAGAGTGGCGTCAGCGAACAGTGAAAATGAAGCTGAAAGGGAAAATGGATGATCCGCTATTTGAGAAAACCATTACTAGTGACTGGCATCATGTGGGCAGTGCAAGGATATTTCAGTGGTGAAGTTTGTTATCACTTAATAATTTTAATGGGATATCTGATGTTTTTAAAAATTAAAAATTGAAAAAACTTTTTTTATAAAATGTGGTCATGATAGGTATGTAAGCGTATACAACAAATCTTTCAATTTAGAATTATCAAAAAATTTCAAAAAACCTGTTGACTACTACCTGAAATACACGTAAGATAATCACAAATACAAGACATCAAACATAAGCGTTTCGAAAAATATGAATAATGCGAAAAGCATTGAAGAGGATAAGTAGTCTTTTAAAAAGGCAGTCACAGAGAGCCGGGTAGCTGAGAGCCGGTATTGTCCCGAAAGATGAACTCACCTTGGAGTTTCAGCTTGAACGTCAGACTAGTAGGGCTGAACGGGTGCGTACCAGTACCCGTTACCAAAACAGAGAATAGTGTAGGCTATTCAAAGTGCGCATGGAGTTTCATGCGAAAAAGGGTGGTACCGTGGAGTGGCTCATCAAGCCTTTTCACCCCTTTAACTTGCCAAGTGCAAGTACATTTGGGGTGAAAAGGCTTTTTTGTATGCTTAAAAAGCTGAAAATTCTGAATCTTAGGAAAACATTTAATGGAAAAGTGAAGGAGGTTTTTACGAAATGACACAAAAGTCAGTTGTTGCTGATCGGAAAAGTGGAAAGACACATTATAGTGGTGCCGAATTTCTGCTGAATGCATTGAAAAAGGAAAATGTTGAAGTCATCTTTGGTTATCCGGGAGGTTCTGTATTGCCGATTTATGACAAGCTTTACAGTTCAGAACTTTTTCATATTTTGACTAGGCACGAACAAGGTGCGATTCATGCAGCGGAAGGATACGCCAGGATTACCGGCAAGCCGGGGGTGGTCATAGTCACATCCGGTCCAGGGGCAACGAACATTGTCACCGGTTTGGCCGATGCAATGATTGACTCTTTGCCTCTTGTGGTAATTTCGGGTCAGGTAGCAACCAGTGTAATTGGTTCGGATGCTTTCCAGGAAGCTGATGTACTGGGGATTACTACCCCGATTACAAAACATAACTATCAGGTAAGGAAGCCGGAAGACCTTCCGCGCATTATAAAAGAAGCTTTTTATATCGCTTCAAGCGGCCGGCCCGGTCCAGTATTAATCGATATTCCTAAGGATATGGCCATTATAGAAGGTGTATCGACGGATAAGGAGCCAGAAATGGATCTCCCTGGCTATCAGCCGACGACCAAGCCGAATTACTTACAGATCAGAAAGCTAGTTGAAGCCGTAAGCAGAGCGAAAAGACCGGTCATTCTTGCAGGGGCAGGTGTCCTGCATGCAAAGGCCTCCCATCTATTAAAGGAATATGTCGAGCAGCAAGGCATTCCCGTCGTTCATACTTTATTGGGTCTTGGGGGCTTTCCGGCGGAACATCCTCTCTTTATCGGAATGGGTGGTATGCATGGCTGCTATGCAGCAAACATGGCGTTATCGAAATGTGATCTATTAATCAATATCGGTGCCAGGTTCGATGATCGATTGACTGGGAATCTAGCGAAATTCGCACCGCATGCAACGGTGGCCCATATCGATATTGATCCAGCGGAAATCGGTAAAAATGTGCCGACAAAAATCCCGGTCGTCGGAAGTGCCAGGGAAGCACTGGCGGAGTTGATTGCGCAAAACGGCAAGAAACCTGAAATTGATGAATGGACAACACAGCTGACTGCATGGAATGAAGAGTTCCCATTGCGTTATACACATGAAGAAGGCGTACTGAAACCTCAGCGGGTCATCCAGATGCTTCATGAAAAAACGAATGGGGAGGCCATTGTTACGACGGATGTTGGACAGCATCAAATGTGGGCAGCGCAATACTATCCGTTTAACAAACCGAATTCATGGGTCACTTCCGGTGGATTGGGGACGATGGGCTTTGGCTTACCTTCGGCTCTCGGAGCGCAACTGGCGAATCCGAAAGCGACGGTGCTTTCCATATCGGGGGATGGTGGATTCCAGATGTGCCTGCAGGAACTTTCAGTCATTGCTGAAATGAATCTGCCAATCAAAATCATCATCGTCAACAACGGGGCACTAGGGATGGTAAGACAGTGGCAGGAACTCTTTCATGATAACCGTTTCTCACACAGTATTTTTCAATCGCATCCGGATTTCGTGAAATTGGCCGATGCATATGGAATTCCGGGATACAAAGTGACGACGGAGGAAGAAGCAAGCAACTGCCTGGATGCAGCGTTAAAGACTGATGGTCCGGTGTTGATTGATTTCCGGGTAAAACAAAACGAAAATGTCTTTCCGATGGTAGCACAAGGAAAAGGGCTTGATGAAATGGAAGGAGTTTAATCAATGAAGGGAATTCTTAGTCTCACCGTGAACAACCGGCCAGGCGTCCTGAATCGGATTACGAACCTGTTCACGAAAAGAAATTATAACATTGAAGGCATGACTGTCGGACCTTCCGAACAGGATGGCATTTCAAGGATGACCTTTGTGGTCGATGTTGATGACGAAGCTGTCATTGAACAGATCACCAAGCAATTGAATAAGCAGATCGATGTTTTGAAAGTATATGATATTACGAATCAATCGATTGTGGCGAGGGAACTTGCACTCATTAAAATATTGGTGACTACACAGACCCGAGCCGAGATTTATTCAGTCATCGAACCCTTCCGGGCTTCAGTTATTGATGTCAGTAAAGATAGCCTGACAGTTCAAATCACAGGGGAATCGGATAAAATCGAAGCCTTCATTGAACTGATCAAGCCATATGGCATCAAGGAATTGGCAAGGACAGGGACAGCCGCCATCCCACGTGGAATGCAAATTGCACACGCTAAGAGTGCGACAATCGTATAAAACAAAAACAAAAACCAAAACAAAAAAACAAAAACAAAAACAATGATGAAAAGGGAGATGTAATTATTATGGCAAAAGTATATTATAACGCAGAAGCAAACGAGAATTTTTTCAACAATAAAAAGGTAGCGGTCATCGGATATGGTTCACAAGGACACGCACACGCACAAAACCTACGTGACAGCGGTGTAGATGTAATCATCGGAATCAGGAAAGGTAAATCCTTCGATAAAGCGGTGGAAGACGGCTTTAATGTTTACACAGTGAAAGAAGCCGCTGAACAGGCAGATGTGATCATGAACCTATTACCGGATGAAACTCAGCCGAAAGTATACCAAGAAGAAATCAAACCGGTATTGCGTGCAGGTCAAGCGTTAATGTTCGCACACGGATTCAACGTCCATTTCAATCAAATCGTTCCGCCGGCAGACGTAGATGTATTATTAGTCGCTCCAAAAGGTCCGGGACATCTTGTTCGCCGTACATATGAACAAGGTGCAGGGGTGCCGGCATTGTTCGCCATCTATCAAAATGTTACGGGTGAAGCAAGAGAATTGGCCCTTGCGTATGCTCGGGGAATCGGTTCTTTAAGAGCTGGCGGTTTGGAAACTACTTTCCAGGAAGAAACGGAAACGGATCTATTTGGAGAGCAGGCTGTACTTTGCGGCGGTTTGACGTCCCTTGTGAAAGCTGGGTTCGAAACCTTGACAGAAGCTGGATACCAACCGGAAGTAGCATATTTCGAGTGTTTACATGAACTTAAATTAATCATCGACCTTATGTATGAAGGCGGTATGGAAAACATGCGCTATTCCATTTCTGACACAGCTCAATGGGGAGATTTCGTTTCTGGACCACGCGTTGTGACGGAAACTACGAAAGAGGCAATGAAAGCGATCTTGAAAGACATCCAAGACGGTGAGTTCGCTAAAGGATGGATCTTGGAGAACCAAGCGAATCGTCCAGTCTTCAATGCTATCAATAATCGTGAAAACCAACATCAAATCGAAGTGGTTGGCCGTGAATTAAGAAAAATGATGCCATTCGTAAAACCTCAACAAAAAGAGAAAGAAGTGGTAGCCGTTGCGAAAAATTAATATATTTGAAACTACACTTCGAGATGGGGAGCAATCAGCCGGTGTAAATTTGAATTTTACCGAAAAACTTGAAATTGCTTATCAGCTTGAAAGATTGGGTGTTGATATTATCGAAGCCGGTTTTCCGGCAGCATCCAAAGGGGACTTCAACTCCGTACAGGAAATCGCGCGCAAAATCAAAAACAGCTCTGTCACAGGGCTGGCGCGTGCTGTAAAAGGAGATATTGATGCAGCTTGGGATTCATTAAGGGGCGGCGCAGAACCAAGATTGCATACGTTCATCGCCACTTCGCCCATTCATCGTGAATATAAGTTGAAAATGTCGAAGCAGCAAGTGGTTGAAAGGTCGGTTGAAATGGTCAAGTACGGGGCAGCACGTTTTCCGATCGTGCAATGGTCTGCAGAAGATGCAAGCCGTACAGAACTTGACTACTTGGCTGAAATCGTTGAAGCGGTCATTCAAGCTGGTGCCAAGGTCATTAACATCCCGGATACTGTAGGGTATGCAGCTCCAATCGAATACGGAAACATTTTCAGATACCTTCGTGAACATGTTCCTTCTATTGATAAAGTCAGTTTATCCGCACACTGCCATGACGATCTTGGAATGGCGACGGCCAATTCATTGGCTGCCATCGAAGGCGGGGCTACGCAAGTAGAAGGCACAATCAACGGAATTGGTGAACGTGCCGGAAATGTGGCGCTCGAAGAAGTGGCTATGGCACTTTACATCCGTAAAGATTTCTATCAAGCGAGAACGGATCTTGTATTGAATGAAATTAAAAGGACCAGTGATTTGGTCAGCCGCCTTACAGGTATGCAGGTTCCTGCTAATAAAGCCATTATTGGTGCAAATGCATACGCACATGAATCTGGCATTCACCAGGATGGCGTGTTAAAGGAAAAAACGACATACGAAATCATATCACCTGAACTCGTCGGTGTTTCGTCCAATTCACTCGTTTTAGGAAAGCATTCAGGACGCCATGCTTTCAAAGAAAGATTACAAGAGTTGAATTTTACGGTAACGGATGAGGAAATGAACTCATTATTCGTCCAATTCAAGGAATTGGCCGATAATAAAAAGACGATGACGGATGAAGATATCGTTGCGCTGGTGCTTGAAGAGAAAGCGACGGATATCAGTTTTTATGACATGATTTCCTTACAAATTTCCCATGGTACCCATCAGACGGCGACAGCGACGGTCACACTGAAAAAAGGCGATAATGAGGAGATTCAGGAAGCGGCTACAGGTGCAGGTAGTGTTGAAGCTCTATATAACACGCTTGAAAGATGTTTGGGCAGCGAGATCAACTTGCTGGACTATCGAATTCAATCGGTAGGCGGCGGAATGGATGCCCTTGCTCAGGTCTTTGTGAAAATTAATTATAACGGTGTGGAAACTAGCGGCCGCGGTCTTGATCAGGACGTCTTGGAAGCATCCGCCAAAGCATATTTGAATGCTGTGAACCGTGTGATCATCATGAAGGAACTGGAAGAAAAAGCAGTATTACTATAGGAAGGGGAGATTTCGATGAAAAGGAATATTGCGGTGCTTCAAGGAGATGGCATCGGGAAAGAAGTAACAAGAGGCGCTGTAGAAATCCTCGAAGCCGTTGCCCAAAGATATGGACACGATTTTGAATTTCAATATGGTGAGATTGGAGGCGGGGCCATCGATAACACAGGTTCGCCCCTGCCGGATGAAACAGTGGAGATTTGTAAAAACAGCGATGCGGTATTATTAGGGGCCGTTGGAGGACCTAAGTGGGATGACCAGCCTGCGCACCTAAGACCGGAACGAGGTTTGTTGAAAATCCGAAAAGATTTGAATCTGTATGCTAACATCCGTCCAATCAGCTATTATTCCAGCTTGTCGGAATCTTCTCCTCTTAAAAAGGAATTCATTGAAGATGTGGACTTCGTGATTGTCAGGGAACTGACTGGCGGCCTTTATTTCGGAAAGCCAAGTGAGCGCGTTGAAAGAGAAGGGGAAGAGGCGGTCGTCGATACACTTTTCTATCAGAAAAGCGAAATGAAGCGCATCATTGAACTTGCTTTTGCATTGGCATCGGATCGCAAGAAAAAAGTAACATCCGTGGATAAAGCGAATGTTCTTGAATCCAGCAGGATGTGGCGTGAGACGGCTGAAGAAATTGCCAAGGACTATCCGGATGTAATCCTTGAACATATGCTTGTTGATAATGCAGCCATGCAATTGATCAAAAACCCGAAACAATTTGATATTATCGTGACGGAGAATATGTTCGGTGATATTTTAAGCGATGAAGCGTCGGTATTGACTGGCTCGCTTGGAATGCTCCCTTCCGCCTCTATATCAACAAAAGGGCCTAATCTATATGAACCGATTCATGGCTCTGCCCCGGATATCGCGGGCAAAAACCTGGCTAATCCGATTGGGACGATTTTATCAGCGGCTTCCATGCTGCGTCTATCCTTTGGTTTGGAAGATGAGGCGCAAGCCGTTGAGCAGGCGGTGGAAACGGTCCTTGAATATGGCTTGAGAACAGGCGATATCGCAAATGGCCAACCAAATATTACGTCTACTTCAGAAATGATTGCAGAAATAAAAGCAAATCTTTTAGACCAGGAAGCCATTTCCAACATCATGGGAGCTTACGCATAAACTTCTTTCACGGCCTAACATTAGGCCGTGTTTTTTAAAAAAATACAAGATTGATCGAGGTGGGATAAAGATGGGAAAGTCGATAATAGAGAAAATATGGGATCGCCATATTGTAAATGAAGAGGAGAATAAACCGGATTTAATTTATATAGACCTTCAATATATTCATGAAGTGACCTCTCCGCAAGCATTTGAAGGATTGAGATTAAAAGGACGCAAAGTCAGGAGACCCGACCGTACTTTCGCGACAATGGATCATAATGTGCCAACCGTTAATCGCTATTTCATCGAGGATGATATTGCAAGGAAACAATTAGAGGCGCTTGAGCAAAACTGTAAGGAGTTCGGTATCCGCCTTGCTGATTTAGACAGCCCGGAACAAGGTATCGTTCACGTTATCGGGCCGGAATTAGGGCTCACACAGCCAGGGATGACGATTGTCTGCGGAGACAGTCATACTTCCACACATGGTGCGTTTGGCTCGATTGCGTTTGGAATCGGTACGAGTGAGGTCGAGCATGTTTTGGCCACGCAAACCCTATGGCAAACAAAACCCAAAACATTAAAGCTTGAGGTTAATGGCAAGCTTGGTCATGGCGTTATGGCTAAAGATGTCATTTTATATGTGATTTCTAAATTCGGCGTCGATTTCGGTACGGGACATATCATTGAGTATTGTGGGGAAGTTTTCCGGGAGATGTCAATGGAAGAGAGAATGACGGTTTGCAATATGTCGATCGAAGGAGGGGCAAGAGCGGGGCTGGTAGCTCCTGATGAAACAACGTTCTCTTATTTGAAGGGTCGGAAATATTTGCCGAAAGGAGAAGAGTTCGAGCGGTGTGTTCAGGACTGGAAGTCTCTTTCCAGTGATGAGGATGCTGTATATGACCAAGAAATCATACTTGATGGCAGTCTAATTCCACCAATGGTCAGCTGGGGGACAAATCCTGGAATGGCTAGTGGAGTGGACGGAAAAGTACCTACCTTCGCAGAAGATATCATGGATCCTAAGGAACTGAATCGAGCCATTGAGTATATGGGTCTTGAGGAAGGCATGCCGATTACGGAAATTCCCGTACAACATGTATTCATAGGATCGTGTACCAATTCACGCATTGAGGACTTACGGCAAGCCGCAGAAATGATCGAAGGCCAAACTGTTCAAAAAGGGGTTCGGGCGATGGTCGTTCCCGGTTCACAAAGCGTCAAAAGGCAAGCGGAAGATGAAGGGTTGGATGAGATTTTCAAATCAGCGGGCTTCGAATGGCGCGATTCGGGCTGCAGCATGTGCCTGAGCATGAATCCTGACGTGGTTCCGGCCGGTGAGCATTGTGCCTCCACAAGTAATCGGAACTTTGAAGGCAGGCAAGGAGCTGGAGCAAGGACACACCTGGTTAGTCCGGCTATGGCTGCCGCGGCCGCCATTCATGGGAAATTTGTCGATATTAGGAATTTGAACAGAACTGAACGAGTCCATTAAGAATACGAATTAACCGGAGGTGCAGAGAATGGAACCCATTACTATATATAAAGGAAGAGCGGCGGCACTTGACCGTAAAAACGTGGATACGGACCAAATCATTCCAAAGCAATTTTTAAAACGGATTGAGCGAAGCGGATTTGGCGAATTTTTATTCTATAACTGGCGTTTTGATGAAAATGGAAAGAAACGTCCTGATTTTGAATTGAATCAGCCCCATAATCAAAACACGTCCATTTTAATAGCAGGTGAAAATTTTGGCTGCGGTTCTTCGCGTGAGCATGCCCCTTGGTCATTGAAGGACTACGGATTCGATATCATCATCGCTCCGTCTTATGCTGATATCTTTAAAAGTAATTGCATGAAAAATGGCATGGTCCCCATTGCTTTAACCCAGACTGAAGTAAACTATTTAATGGAGAGAGTGTCGGCACCTGATTATGAGTTGACGATCGACCTTCCCAATCAGACATTGAAAGATGGTCAAGGGTTTGAAACAAGCTTTGAAATTCATCCATATTGGAAGGAAATGCTCATCAAGGGCTGGGATGAAATTTCGATAACGCTTCAATATGATAAAGAGATTTCTGCCTATGAATCTCAAAAAAAGGCTGTATCGAGTATTTAATAGAAAAAGGTCATTTTCCCGTTCTCCTTTTATATTTGAAAGGATGCGGGATTTTTTTATCGGGAAAGAAGGAAAGGCGTTCATCCGCCCACATAAATTTTTGTGTTTCCTGCTATTACATGCTACACTGTTTCTCAAAAAGCGAACGGTGAGGCGGAAAATAGGATGGATGATGAGAAAAACCAAAAGAAGGCCGGAGAAACCAAAATTATCGCCTTTCCAAATCTTGGTGAAAGGCTGATTGTAAAAGGACTGGATGAGCTTGGAAACAGGAACTTTAAAGCGGCTGCACAGCTTTTCAGCCAAGCTAGGGAGTATGAACCCGAAAATGATGAAGTTTGCATGGGGCTAGTGGTCTCACTAGTCGAACTTGAGTATTACCAGGAGTCAAAAGAGTTGTGTATAGAGATGCTGAATAAAGGCATCGGCGACTATTTTCAACTGATCAATATTTATTTGATGGTACTGCTGCAATTAGGCGAGCATCAGGAAATGGTCACGACGATCGAACTGCTATTTGAAGAAAGCCAAATTCCCTTTGATAAAGAGGAACATTTCGAAAAGATGCTTCAGTTCAGTAAAAGGGCCCTTGAGGATAAAAAAGAGGAGAAGGAAAGGCAAAATCAGCAGCTTTCAGAGGAATTGCAGGAGGATGAACTTTTTGAAGGGAAAACGGATAATGAAATGCTTTTGGTCATTTCCAAACTCACGAATATCAATATTCGACCATTTATTCCTCAAATCGAAGAATTTCTACAGAAAGATGAGGGACACCCTTTCTTTAAAACCATGCTCCTTAACATCCTGATCGACCAGGAATATAACGAGGAAGTGACTCTGAGGAAATTCAATCAATCGAAGTCGGTCATACCAAGGGAATTGAAAAGTTTGAAGGAGACGGACTTCTATAAGAAGGTAACCGGATTGACTGAAGAGGAAATCAGTCAGGATAATCCGAGCTTATTTGAAATGGTCCATAGTTTGATTGAACGTCATTCTTTTTTATTGTTTCCTTTTGAACCCGGACCTGAGAGCTTGCCTGCATGGGCAGCTGCCTACCATGCCTTGGCGGAAGAATACATGACAGGGGAAGTTTTCGGGAGGGGCTTAGCGGACCTTTACCAGGCTGATGAGGAAACCGTTGCGGATATACTTTCCTATATAAAAGAAATTGAAGAAATTTCTTATCCCATTATTTAAGCTATTGCTGTTGTAACAGATTAATCCTGTGGTATAATGTAGTGGTTGTAATGTATAATCGTCTAATTTTGACGATTTCCCCAAAATTTTTTGGGTATATATGAAGGATGACTTGTTAAGACTTGCAAAGCATATTCATCCAATGCTTATTATTGAAGTATATAGATTTTTTGGAGGGAAACACATGTCTGTAAAATGGGAAAAACAAGAAGGTAATCAAGGCGTACTAACAATTGAAGTTGACGCTGCAAAAGTAAACGAAGGTTTAGACGCAGCTTTCAAAAAAGTAGTGAAACAAGTAAATGTACCTGGCTTCCGTAAAGGTAAAATGCCACGTCAAATGTTCGAAAAAAAATTCGGCGTAGAATCACTTTACCAAGATGCGCTTGATATCATTCTTCCAGATGCTTATGCAAATGCTGTCGAAGAAGCTGGAATTCAGCCTGTAGATCGTCCAGAAATCGACATCGAGAAAATGGAAAAAGGCGAAAACCTGATCTTCACTGCAACTGTAACAGTTAAGCCTGAAGTTAAATTGGGAGATTACAAAGGTGTTGAAGTTGAAAAATTCAATACTGAAGTAACTGACGAAGATGTTGAAAACGAATTGAAAACTTTGCAAGAGCGTCAAGCTGAGCTTGTCGTTAAAGAAGAAGGACAAGTCGCTGAAGGCGATACAGTTGTTCTTGACTTTGAAGGATTCGTTGATGGTGAAGCATTCGAAGGCGGAGCTTCAGAAAACCATTCATTGGAAATCGGTTCAAACTCTTTCATTCCAGGATTTGAAGAGCAACTTGTCGGTCTTGAAACTGGCGCTGAAAAAGATATCGAAGTTACATTCCCTGAAGAATACCATGCTGCTGAACTTGCAGGTAAACCAGCAGTATTCAAAGTGAAAATTCACGAAATCAAAACAAAACAACTTCCTGAGTTGGATGATGAGTTCGCGAAAGATGTCGACGACGAAGTGGAAACATTGGCTGAACTTAAAGAAAAAACAAAACATAAATTAGAGCATGACAAAAAACATGAAGAAGAAAACTTCATTCAAAACACTGTAATTGGTAAAGCTGTTGAAGGTGCAGAAATGGACGTTCCTGAAGCAATGATTTCAAACGAAGTTGACCGCATGATGAATGAGTTCTCTCAACGCATTCAATCTCAAGGTCTTAATTTGGAACTTTACTACCAATTCTCAGGTCAAGACGAAGAAGCTTTAAAAGCGCAAATGAAAGAAGAAGCTGAAGGACAAGTTCGTACGAGCCTAACTCTTGAAGCGATTGCTGAAGTTGAAAAACTTGAAGCGACTGACGAAGATGTAGAAGCTGAACTTGCACAAATGGCTACTATGTACAATATGGAAGTTGACGCGATCAAACAAGCTCTTGGAAACTTAGAAGGAATCAAAGGCGATCTTAAAATTAAGAAAGCGATTGACTTCTTGGTAGAAAACAGCAAAACAGTTGACGCAAAATAATTTTTATAAATAAGTAGATTTAAATATTTCCTTTAAAAAACAAGGCGCGAGTAATCGTGCCTTGTTTTATACATATTGAGAATTAGTGTAAATTTCAAATATCGGTTATTTCCTGATTGATTTTTTTTGGATTTCGGTGTAGATTAGTTCTAATACCGCATATACATATTTATACAGCAAATCCTGCTTTTAAAAATCCAAAGTTTTGGGCATACTGGTAAAGGGCAAATACATATTGATTGATTATTGTACTTATTTAACAACTCGGACCGTGAGCATTTTTGTTACTAAACTTCCAAGAACATGATAAACTGCAAAACATACTAGGGATTTTGGAATGTTTAAGTAGCTGTGTGCCTAGTTTTTTTTCATTACGATTGGGTACCGCTATGTAATAGAGTTGGAAGAGTATTTAAAGGGGTGAACGTACATGTTTAAATTTAATGATGAAAAAGGACAGTTGAAATGTTCTTTTTGCGGTAAAACACAAGAACAAGTCCGTAAACTGGTTGCTGGTCCAGGTGTCTATATTTGTGACGAGTGTATAGAACTTTGTACGGAGATCGTTGAAGAAGAGCTGGGCACTGATGAAGAAGTAGAATTCAGAGATGTTCCTAAACCTATGGAAATCCGTGAAATTCTTGACGAATATGTGATTGGACAAGAACAGGCAAAGAAATCTTTGGCTGTCGCTGTTTACAACCATTATAAACGTATCAATTCCAATAGCAAAGTCGACGATGTGGAGCTTTCTAAAAGTAACATCGCCCTAATCGGACCGACGGGAAGCGGGAAAACCCTTCTTGCGCAAACATTGGCGCGACTACTGAATGTTCCTTTTGCCATTGCTGATGCCACTTCATTGACGGAAGCTGGATATGTTGGGGAAGATGTCGAAAACATCCTTCTAAAATTGATCCAAGCAGCTGATTATGATGTGGAAAAAGCGGAAAAAGGCATCATTTATATTGATGAAATCGATAAAGTTGCCCGTAAATCGGAAAACCCTTCTATTACACGTGACGTGTCTGGTGAAGGTGTGCAACAAGCTTTATTGAAAATTCTTGAAGGAACGGTTGCAAGCGTTCCGCCTCAAGGTGGACGTAAACATCCACATCAGGAATTCATCCAAATCGATACGACCAATATTTTGTTCATCTGCGGCGGTGCCTTTGATGGCATCGAACCGATCATCAAACGCCGTCTTGGTCAAAAAGTCATTGGCTTTGGCTCTGACGTGAAAAAGGATGATATTGCAGAAAAAGAATTGCTTTCCAAAGTCCTTCCTGAAGACTTGCTTCGTTTCGGATTAATTCCGGAATTCATTGGACGTCTTCCGGTAATTGCGACTCTTGAGCAATTGGATGAGGCTGCTTTGATTGAAATCCTTACAAAGCCGAAAAATGCCCTTGTTAAACAATATCAAAAATTGCTTGAGCTTGACGATGTTGAATTGGAATTCGAACAGGAAGCGCTAAGTGAAATTGCTAAAAAGGCAATTGAACGTAAAACGGGTGCACGTGGTCTGCGATCGATCATTGAAGGCATCATTCTTGAAGTGATGTTCGATCTGCCTTCACGTGATGATGTTGCAAAATGTGTAATCACAGGCAGCACGATTTCGAAAAATGAATCTCCAAAGCTCGTCCTTAAAGACGGTACAACCATCAAAGGACAAGAAAAGAAAACATCTGCTTGATTTATAAGGAAAAGAAAGACTGCCAGTTCACCCTGGCAGTCTTTCAGTTTGTAGACTAAAGTATCCAAATTTTTATTTTATAACAAAGTTGATTGGAAAGGAAGGTGCGAGACTCCTGCGGGAAAAGCGCGTCCAAGGGAGACCCCGCAGGCGCAAAGAGCGCCGAGGGCGGACCGCCCGCGGAAAGCGAGTGCCTGGATTGGAAATCAACGTCGGAAATTACAAAATAAATTATTTTCGAGCTTGTCTACAGTCTGAGACTGCCAGTTCACCCTGGCAGTCTTTTTCTTGTCTTTTTTTCAAATTGCTGTTATTTAGGATAAAAACGCCAAAATTTTCAACACGAATTTCTTGGATAATTTCGCCCTTCCGGAGGAGATACTAACAGAAATGACAAACTAGGAGAGTGCAGGAGGGAATACGATGAATTGGACAGGATTGGCGTTGTTTATCCAGCTGTTTTTTGGGATTATTATTGGATTGTATTTTTTGAACTTATTGAAAGGCCAGCGGACACAAAAAGTTTCCATTGACCGTGATTCACGTAAGGAGATGGACCAATTACGGAAGATGAGATCGATTTCGTTAACAGAGCCATTGGCAGAAAAGGTTAGACCAAGCACATTCAATGATATCATCGGTCAAGAAGATGGGATTAAATCTTTAAAAGCTGCTATATGTGGGCCGAATCCCCAGCATGTGATAATTTACGGTCCTCCAGGGGTAGGGAAAACGGCAGCTGCCAGACTTGTTTTGGAAGAAGCTAAGAAAAATGGCAAGTCCCCTTTTAAGAATTCGGCCGTTTTCGTTGAATTGGACGCCACTACAGCCAGGTTCGATGAACGGGGGATTGCCGATCCGCTCATTGGTTCTGTGCACGATCCAATCTACCAAGGAGCTGGGGCAATGGGACAGGCTGGCATTCCTCAGCCAAAGCAGGGGGCAGTCAGCAATGCTCATGGAGGCGTACTGTTCATTGATGAAATTGGGGAGCTTCATCCAATACAGATGAATAAACTATTAAAGGTATTGGAGGATCGTAAGGTCTTTCTGGAAAGTGCTTATTATCAAGAGGAAAATCAAAATATTCCAACTCACATCCATGATATTTTTAAAAATGGACTGCCGGCTGACTTTCGATTGATTGGAGCCACAACAAGAACGCCAAATGAAATCGCGCCTGCAATACGCTCAAGATGCATAGAAGTGTTTTTCCGTGAACTTGACCGGGAAGAAATAATCACCGTGGCAAAGAATGCCTCAGATAAAGTGGGGATCACCATCAGTGAAAAAGGCTTGCAGTCCATTTCGGATTATGCCCGAAATGGCCGGGAAGCCGTCAACATGATTCAGACTCTTGCAGGAATATCAATTAATGAGAACAGGTCTTTTATCAGAGAAGAAGATATAGATTGGATGGCCCATAGCAGCCAGCTGACCCAAAGAATGGACAGGAAAATAGAAACGAATTCTAAAATAGGTCTTGTCAACGGTCTTGCAGTCTATGGTCCCAACAGCGGGGCATTGCTGGAAATCGAGGTTACGGTCATGGCCGCCTCTGATGAAAAAGGCTCGATAAACATTACAGGCATCGTTGAAGAAGAAAGTATCGGCGGCGGGAGTGGGAAATCGATTCGCCGCAAGAGCATGGCCAAAGGTTCGATTGAAAATGTCATTACGGTTTTAAGGTCGATGGGAGTGCCTGCAAATCAATTCGATATCCATGTGAACTTTCCGGGCGGAAGTCCAGTAGATGGCCCTTCTGCAGGAATTGCAATGGCCACAGGCATATACTCGGCCATATATAAAATCCCTGTTGATCACACCGTGGCGATGACTGGAGAAATAAGCATTCATGGCGGCGTTAAACCGATCGGCGGTGTCATTCCGAAAATCAAGGCGGCTAAACTTGCCGGGGCAAAGAAAGTAATCATCCCAGCCGAAAACATGCAGCCACTTCTATCCGAAATCAAGGATATAGAAATCATTCCCGTTACGAATGTGAAAGAAGTGCTGGATCAGGCACTCAAAAAAGAAATGATGTCGGAACAAATCCTCACAACCATGGACCTATCCAAAAAAGAAAGTGTATAAAGGAAATGCCCCGGCTAAAAACAAAACCGGGGCATTTTACGGACCATATTGGCGTTCCCCGACAACCTTACGTAAAAATAAACACGCATTCAGACGTGCTTTTTTATCTAATATTGGAGATAATAATAGCAGTCGAAACGTGTTAAGGTAAACGAATAGACACTTCTATATAAATAGGATAGAATTGTTAAAAGGTTGAGAACATGGGTAAATAGTTTACAACGACGATACTAATTAGATGGAGGTGTCAGGAAATGACTGATAAAGAACTCATCGTCCCCCTCCTGCCGCTTAGAGGACTGCTTGTATATCCAACGATGGTACTTCATTTAGATGTAGGCCGAGATAAATCGGTACAAGCCCTTGAGAAAGCAATGGTGGAAGACCATCTTATATTTTTGACGACACAACAAGATGTTTCGTTGGACGAACCAGGTGAAGAAGATTTATTTACAATGGGAACTTTAACAAAGGTAAAACAGATGCTGAAGCTTCCGAATGGTACAATCCGAGTGTTGGTGGAAGGATTGAACCGCGCAGAGGTCATTGAATTTTACGATTATGAGACACATTATGGTGCCAAGATTAAAATATATGAAGACAGTGATGAAAAGGATGCTGAACATCAAGCATTAATGCGCACACTACTGGATTATTTTGAACAATACATAAAAATGTCCAAGAAAATAACCGGTGAAACGTTTTCGTCCACTTCGGATATTGAAGAGCCTGGGCGATTAGCGGATATAATCGCTTCGCATTTGCCTTTGAAATTGAAGGAGAAGCAAGAAGTGCTTGAGACCATTGATATGAAAGAGCGTTTAAGCCGTGTAATCGAGATCATCAATAACGAGAAAGAAGTTCTTTTTCTCGAGAAAAAGATCGGTCAGCGTGTTAAGCGTTCGATGGAACGGACTCAAAAGGAATATTATTTACGAGAACAAATGAAAGCGATCCAAAAGGAATTGGGCGATAAAGAAGGAAAAACGGGGGAAATCGAGGTCCTTAACGAAAAGATAGAAGAAGCGGATATGCCTGAGCACATCAAAGAAACGGCATTAAAGGAATTGGACCGTTATGAAAAAGTTCCTTCGAGCTCAGCCGAGAGTTCTGTCATCCGCAATTATATCGAATGGTTGATCTCTCTTCCTTGGACCAAAGCGACCAAAGATGACTTGAATATTCATAAAGCCGAAAAAATCCTGAACCGGGACCACCATGGTTTGGAAAAGGTGAAGGAGCGGGTGCTTGAGTATTTGGCCGTACAGCAATTGACCAATTCATTGAAGGGACCGATCCTTTGCTTGGTGGGACCACCTGGTGTCGGGAAAACCAGCTTGGCTAAATCGATCGCTTCATCCCTGAATAGGAATTTCGTCCGTATATCTTTAGGTGGGGTGCGCGATGAATCAGAAATCCGCGGACATCGCCGCACATATGTAGGGGCGATGCCGGGACGGATCATTCAAGGCATGAAAAAAGCTGGAACGATCAATCCTGTCTTTTTACTGGACGAAGTGGATAAGATGTCCAATGACTTTAGGGGCGATCCATCTGCTGCGATGCTGGAGGTGCTCGATCCAGAGCAAAATCATAATTTCAGTGATCATTATATTGAAGAAACCTACAATCTTTCCAAAGTCATGTTCGTCGCGACGGCGAATAATTTGGGATCGATTCCCGGTCCGCTTCGTGATCGTATGGAAATCATTTCGATTGCAGGTTATACTGAGATAGAGAAACTTCATATAGCCAAGGATCACTTGCTGCCTAGACAGCTGGAAAACCATGGTTTATTGAAGACACAACTGCAAATCCGTGAGGAAGCTCTTACAAAAATCATCCGTTACTATACTCGGGAAGCCGGTGTTCGGAGTCTGGAGCGACAGCTTGCAAGCATCTGTCGGAAGACTGCAAAAATCATCGTGTCCGGAGATAAAAAGCGGGTCGTCATTTCCGAAAAAAATGTCGAGGAGTTTTTAGGGAAAACCATGTTCCATTATGGACAGGCGGAAGTCGAGAACCAAGTCGGTGTAGCTAATGGTTTAGCATACACGTCGGTAGGTGGCGATACGCTGCAAATCGAGGTTTCCTTATCACCAGGTAAAGGCAAGCTGATCCTGACAGGAAAGCTTGGCGATGTAATGAAAGAGTCAGCCCAGGCTGCTTTCAGTTATGTCCGTTCAAAAACCGAGAAACTTCAGATTGATGCGAACTTCCATGAAAAATATGATATTCATATTCATGTCCCCGAAGGTGCGGTCCCAAAAGATGGCCCTTCTGCAGGCATCACGATTGCAACAGCGTTAATATCGGCCCTTACAAATAGGCCGGTCAGAAAAGAGGTAGGCATGACAGGCGAAATTACATTACGCGGACGGGTTCTTCCGATCGGCGGGCTTAAAGAAAAATCTTTAGCGGCCCATCGCGCAGGACTTACGAAAATCATCATCCCGCAAAATAACGAAAAGGATATTGATGATATCCCGGAAAGTGTCCGTAAAGCATTAACATTTGTTCCAGTTTCACACGTCGATGAAGTCCTTGAGCATGCATTGGTAGGTGTGAACGAATGAAAGTGACGAGTTCAGATATTGTCATCAGTGCTGTGAAGCCTGAACAATATCCCAATACTCCAATACCGGAATTTGCCTTGGCAGGCCGTTCCAACGTTGGGAAATCCAGTTTCATCAACAAAATGATCAATCGAAAAAACTTGGCGCGCACATCCTCTAAACCGGGTAAGACGCAGACCTTGAATTTTTATATCATAAATGAAGCACTCCATTTTGTGGATGTACCGGGTTATGGTTATGCAAAAGTATCTAAGACGGAGCGAGATGCTTGGGGAAAGATGATCGAAACGTACTTCACTTCCCGTGATCAGCTCCGCGCTGCGCTTCTGATCGTCGATTTGCGTCATCCGCCGACAAAGGATGATATCGCAATGTACGAATTCCTGAAGCATTATGATCTGCCCCGGATCGTTATTGCCACCAAAGCGGATAAAATCCCAAAAGGCAAATGGCAGAAACACTTGAAAATAACGCGCCAAACGTTAAATATGGAAAAAGAAGATGAATTGCTTCTATTCTCTGGTGAAACAGGCGAAGGTAAGGAACAAGCATGGGGCGTCCTTAAGAAATATATGTAAAAGAAAAGGGTATTCCGCATCTGGAATACCCTTTTTTCATTATGGAATTTGCAAAATGGCGAATCGGAAATTTTCACTTTTTTCGAACCAAAAAATAAATGCCGATTGCCATCAAGGCAAATGGCCAAAACCTTTCGATGTTCGCCGTGCTTGTTTCAACAATCCCGAAAGACGTTGTGATTTTATCATAGAATAAGAAAGTGATCGAGATGATGAAAATTACCATCCCGTGAAACATTCCAGAATTTGTTTTACGTGCCCGGAGAATAAATCCCAGCGAGATGATTAAAATAAAGATACCTATATTATCCGGCCAAATATCCAGGTTCTCGACGATGTGGAAGTGAGCCCCGAACCCCAGTAAGATGACGCCTGGCAGGATGGACTCATATTCATTACCGCTATATGCCTGAATCAGGAAGGCGGCACCAACTATACATAATAAAGTCGGCCAGCTGAAAAAGCCTGGAAAGATTTCGATTTGGGAGCGTTCAAGAAAAAAATAGAGCCCGAAACCGATTAAAACGATTCCTGGGAAAATACGCTGCGTTTTCATTTTATCCTCCTATGCAATTCGATTACTTGAAGTTTTTTGCCATTTTTGATATGGTACTTTTGTACACAATGTCGAAATATGAATGTAACTTATAAATCCGCCGCTTAGACACCTTTTGTCGCAATTTAGGCGTTTTGGCTGTCTTTTCATGGTAGCATACGTTTTCATAAACTGTTCATATTATTTGCGTGAAACAATTTTAGTACATGGTATAATAAATTTACATGAAAAATTTTGGGGGTGCAAAACAAAAGGATGCATATTCTAGCGGTTGGTATAAATTACAAAACTGCCCCTGTAGAAATTCGGGAAAAACTATCGTTTAACGAAGCCGAACTTGCCGAGGCAATGAAAGCTCTTAAAAATAAAAAAAGCATCTTGGAAAATATTATTATTTCAACATGCAACAGAACGGAAATATATGCGGTCGGTGATCAGCTTCATACAAGCAGGTATTATATAAAGGAATTTCTTTCGGAATGGTTTAATATCGATAAAGAAGAATTTTCTAAATATCTGTTCATTTATGAAGGCGATGGGGCTGTCGAGCATTTATTTTCAGTTACCTGCGGCTTGAATTCCATGATACTGGGAGAAACTCAGATTTTGGGACAAGTACGTTCAAGCTATCTGTTAGGGCAGAAGGAAGATACGATCGGTACCGTTTTTAACCATCTCTTCAAGCAAGCCCTTACATTAGCTAAAAAGGCTCATTCGGAAACCGAAATCAATACAAATGCCGTTTCCGTCAGCTATGCGGCAGTCGAGCTTGCAAAGAAAATCTTTGGAGGCCTGAACGGCAAGAATGTCTTGATTCTTGGGGCCGGTAAGATGGGTGAGCTGGCCATTCAAAATCTGCATAGCAATGGTGCCGACAGCATTACAGTCATTAATCGCACCTTTCAGAAAGCGGTCGACCTGGCGGAGAGATTCAATGGTACGGCGAAACAGCTTCAAGAGCTGCAATGCGCATTAGTGGAAGCTGATATCCTGATTACTTCCACTGGATCAAAAGATCTTCTTGTAACAAAAGAAATGATGTCATTCGTCAATAAGCTTCGTAAAGGCCGTCCTATTTTCATGGTCGATATCGCAGTGCCGCGTGACCTCGATCCAACATTGGGCGAGCTGGAAAATGTCTTCTTGTATGATATTGACGATCTTGAAGGAATCGTGCAAGCCAATATCGAAGAACGTAAAAAAGCTGCCGAGAAAATAGAATTGATGATCGAATCAGAAATCGTTGACTTCAATCAATGGATTAATTTGCTTGGTGTGGTTCCCGTCATTTCATCATTACGGGAAAAATCCCTATCGATACAAAAAGAAACGATGGAAAGCATCGAAAGAAAGCTTCCGCATTTAAGCGAACGTGACAAAAAAGTTCTGAACAAGCATACGAAAAGCATCATCAACCAAATGCTGAAAGATCCGATACTTTATGCAAAAGAGCTGGCAGATGAGCCGAATGCAAAAGAGCAATTAAATAATTTCGTGAAAATCTTCCATTTAGAGGAATTGATTGAAGACCAGCTGGTTGAGGATGAAAAAGAACGGAACAGCTCCAAATCATCCCTATTGAATCCAGTTCCTGTCCAGTAATGAGGTAGATATGGAATTACTAATGACAAGATTGCATGAAGCCACTGTATTGTTGTATGCCATCAGTATGCTTTTATATTTTATCGATTTCCTTAATAATAACCAGAAGGCGAACAGGGTCGCTTTCTGGTTGCTTTCTATTGTTTGGGTACTGCAAACAATTTTTTTGTTTCTGTATGTGTTGAAAACGGGAAGGTTCCCGGTATTGACGATTTTTGAAGGCTTATATTTTTATGCATGGGTCCTCATATCGCTATCGTTAATCATTAACAGATTGCTAAGAGTCGATTTTACGGTCTTTTTTACGAATGTATTAGGTTTCATGGTTATGGCCATCCATACCTTTGCACCTGTTCAGATAGAATCTCAAGTGCTTGCACAGCGCCTGGTTTCAGAGCTATTGCTCATACATATCACTTTTGCCATCCTATCATATGGGGCATTCACGCTTTCTTTCGTTTTTTCACTTTTATACTTAATTCAATATGATTTACTGAAACGGAAGAAATGGGGAAAACGCCTGCTTCGACTCGGCGATTTAACAAAGCTTGAGCAAATGTCTTATGTCCTTGCAGTAATAGGTGTTCCATTATTAGTGGTTTCCCTCATCCTGGGGATTCAATGGGCTTATATAAAAGTGCCTGGGGTATCCTGGCTGGACATGAAGATCATCGGCTCATTTATTTTGCTTATCGCTTACAGTGTGTTTTTATACTTGAAAATTCGGAAACAAATGTATGGAAGGACGCTAGCCTTTCTGAATATTGGATCTTTCATGATTGTGTTAATTAACTTTTTCCTTTTCGGAAGCCTTTCAACATTCCACTTTTGGAATACATAGGAGGAAACTATGAGAAAAATAATTGTCGGTTCTAGACGTAGTAAATTAGCGATCACCCAAACGAACTGGGTTATCGATCAACTTAAAGAGCTTGGGGTCCCATACGAGTTCGAGGTGAAGGAAATTGTCACAAAGGGAGACCAAATCCTTGATGTAACACTTTCCAAGGTAGGCGGAAAGGGCTTATTCGTTAAAGAAATCGAACAAGCGATGCTGGATAAAGAAATTGATATGGCAGTACATAGTATGAAAGATATGCCTGCAGTGCTGCCTCCAGGCTTGACGATTGGCTGCATACCACCGAGGGAGGACCATCGGGATGCCTTGATTTCAAAAAATCATGAAACCCTTTCCGAACTGAAGCCCGGTTCCATCATAGGTACAAGCAGCTTGCGCCGTGGCGCGCAAATATTGGCTAGAAGGCCGGACCTTGAAATTAAATGGATTCGCGGTAATATCGATACCCGTCTGGATAAACTGAAAACGGAAGATTATGATGCTATCATTTTAGCAGCAGCCGGACTATCAAGAATGGGATGGGAGAAGGGCATCGTAACGGAATTCTTAGATGAAGATATTTGCATTCCGGCAGTTGGACAAGGAGCACTTTCCATTGAATGCCGCGAAGATGACAAAGAACTGCTGGCGGAACTTTCGAAATTGACCTGTGAAAAAACGAAAAGAACGGTTGAAGCGGAACGTGCCTTTTTGGATAAAATGGAAGGCGGATGTCAGGTGCCGATTGCCGGATTTGCGGTGGCAAAAGATAATGGATCCGTTTCCTTGACGGCTTTGGTCGCTGCTCCGGATGGAAAGGTGATATATAAAGAAATGGTTGAGGGAACTGATCCCGAGGCGGTTGGGCATGCCGCTGCCAAACAGATTAGCGAAATGGGCGGTAAAGAATTGATCGATCGCGTAAAAGAAGAGCTTGATCAGTAATGAATCCCGTACAACCTCTTAAGGATTATCAGGTATTAATCACCAGAGGGAAAGGACAGGCGGATGGTCTAAAAGAGTCGATCGAAAAAAATGGCGGAACACCGCTTCTTGTGCCATTGCTTGAGTTCACTCTTCCTGATCATATGGAAGATGTACAACAGCGGTTAGAAGAGTTGCTTACATATGACTGGATCATTCTGACCAGTCAAAATGGGGTGGATTTCTTCTTTAAGCTTCTTGGAAACCAGCCTTTAAAGCTTCCGAAAATAGCCGTAATCGGCTCCAAAACAGAAGCGGCCCTGAAACGACATGGATATAAGGCGGATTTCGTACCAGCTCAGTTTGTTGCCGAAGGGTTCGTGGCGGAGTTCAATACCCTGCTTGATCCGGGGTCCCGCGTGTTGCTGGCAAAAGGGAATCTCGCAAGGGCGGTTATTGCGGAGGCAATCAATGAAGCTGGTGCGTCCTGTGATGAAGTGATTATTTATCATACAGTGCTTCCTCGAAGCAGTGAAAAAAAACTGGTGCAGCTTATAAAGAACCATGAAATCGACATCATGACCTTTACGAGTTCATCGACGGTCAATCATTTTTTACAGATCATGAAACGCCATGAATTGGATACATACATAGACCGGATCATCATCGCCTGCATCGGGCCGATTGCCGCTAAAACGGCTGAAAAACATGGGCTATCCGTCGATGTCTGTCCAGATGTTTATACGACGGATGCCATGGTTGCGGAGTTAATACGCTTCATCTTGAAAAGAAGTAAAAAGGGAGGAACTTTGAAATGAAAGACATTCCATTCAATCGCCACCGCCGCTTGCGTGCAAGTGCTGGCATGAGGGCTTTAGTCCGTGAAACACAATTGCATAAAGAGGATTTGATCTATCCGATCTTCGTCATTGACGGGGAAAATGTGAAAAATGAAATCAACTCCATGCCAGGTATCTATCAGCTATCCATGGATAATCTGGGGGCCGAAATGGATGAAGTCGTGAGTCTGGGCATTAAATCAGTCATTTTATTCGGTGTCCCTTTTGATCATGATAAAGACGAACAGGGCACAGGGGCATTTCATCACAACGGACTTGTGCAAGAGGCAACCCGCTTTATTAAAAAACAATACCCTGAAGTTATTGTCATTGCGGATACCTGCCTTTGTGAGTATACAAGCCATGGCCATTGCGGGGTCGTTGAAGGGGAAAAAATCCTCAATGACGCTTCTCTTGACCTTCTTGCCAAAACGGCAATCAGCCAGGCAGAGGCCGGCGCCGATATCATTGCGCCTTCCAATATGATGGACGGTTTCGTTGCGGCCATCCGTGCAGGTCTGGATGAAGCGGGATATGAAGATATTCCGATCATGTCCTATGCGGTGAAATATGCTTCGGCTTTTTACGGCCCATTCCGTGATGCTGCGAATGGTGCTCCACAATTTGGCGACAGGAAAACTTACCAAATGGATCCCGCTAATCGCCTTGAAGCGTTTCGTGAGGCTGAATCCGATGTTGCTGAAGGTGCGGACTTCCTAATCGTGAAACCAGCCCTTTCCTACATGGACATCATCAGGGACGTTAAGAATAACTTTAATCTTCCGATTGTTTCCTATAATGTCAGCGGTGAATATTCAATGGTTAAGGCTGCTGCCCAAAATGGCTGGATTGATGAAAAAGCGATAGTGATGGAAATGCTGACAGGCTTGAAACGCGCAGGTTCCGACTTGATCATTACGTATTTTTCAAAAGAGGTAGCACGCTGGATAAACGAAGATAATCAATGATGATAAAAAATATAACCTGAAATGGAAAAAGGGGATTGAATCATGCGGTCATATGAAAAATCGAAAAAAGCGTTTGCCGAAGCAATAAATTTGATGCCAGGCGGCGTGAACAGCCCGGTACGTGCCTTCAAATCTGTGGACATGGATCCCATTTTCATGGAGCGTGGAAAAGGCTCAAAAATGTATGATATCGATGGAAATGAATACATCGACTATGTTCTTTCATGGGGACCGCTTATCCTGGGTCACACGAATGACCGTGTCGTGGAATCTTTGAAAAAGGTAGCGGAATCAGGTACAAGCTTCGGAACTTCTACGCTGATAGAGAATGAACTGGCCAAGTTGGTCATTGAACGGGTGCCTTCGATTGAAATGATCCGGATGGTATCTTCAGGAACCGAAGCGACGATGAGTGCACTAAGGCTGGCACGAGGCATTACAGGCCGTGATAAAATCCTGAAATTCGAAGGCTCCTATCATGGCCATGGCGATTCATTGCTAATCAAAGCGGGATCCGGCGTTGCAACATTAGGTTTACCGGATAGCCCTGGAGTACCGGAAGGCATTGCAAAAAATACGATTACCGTAGCATATAATGATCTTGCAGCAACCAAATATGCGTTTGAACAATTTGGCGAAGACATCGCCTGTATCATCGTAGAACCTGTTGCAGGGAACATGGGCGTGGTTCCGCCACAACCTGGTTTCCTCGAAGGCTTACGTGAAGTGACGACCCAATACGGGGCTCTATTGATCTTTGACGAAGTTATGACAGGGTTCCGTGTCGGCTATAATTGTGCACAAGGCTATTTTGGCATCGTACCTGACCTGACTTGCCTTGGGAAAGTAATTGGCGGCGGATTGCCTGTCGGGGCATTCGGAGGCAAGCGCGAATTCATGGAACAAATTGCCCCGAGTGGGACAATCTATCAAGCAGGAACATTGTCTGGTAACCCGCTTGCCATGACGGCCGGCCTTGAAACGCTGAGCCAATTGACTCCAGAATCTTATGATGAGTTCACTCGAAAAGGGGATATGCTCGAAAAAGGAATTGGAGAAGCAGCCGAAAAGTACGGAGTTCCCCATACATTCAACCGTGCCGGTTCCATGATTGGACTTTTCTTTACAAATGAAGAAGTCGTAAACTATGATACAGCAAAAACATCCGATTTAGAGTTCTTTGCTTCTTACTATAGGGAAATGGCGAATCAAGGCATCTACTTGCCGCCGTCACAGTTTGAAGGTTTATTCCTTTCCACTGCACATAGTGATGAAGATATCGAAAAGACCATTGCAGCGGCAGAACAGGCTTTTGCAAAATTAAAAAAATGATGCAACGCTTCATGAACTACCGCTATATTCGATGATAATAAATTTGAACTGGCTACCATTTTTCCAAAAACTTTTGGAGAAAGGTAGCCAGTTTTTTTATGCCAATCAGTTTGTGGAAGAACCAAATAAACGTTGAAGGCCGAATTAATTTAGGTGGAATTAAATGGCGGTAGGCCGAATAAATGGTTTCATGCCGACTTTCAGGCCGATTGATACAATCCAGCTTAATTTTGGCCTGAAAATTGAATCTCCTTCTTTTTAAAAGGTTCAGGGAATATAAGGAGTGTTGCAAATGAAATGAAGGAATAATCAGCTTCCTTCCTTCATAGATTGATATTGGTATAGGTACCGTTTCCTGAAGCTGAAAGGAGGAGTTGTCTTGTCGCAAGAAAATGAATCGTATTTACGATTTTCTTTAGAGGAATCCGTTTGGTTCCAGAAGGGACAGGAAGTGGCTGAGCTATATTCCATTTCCCTTGATCCAAATGTGTCGATTCAAGAAAGTGATCAATATGTTTTTATACGAGGCTCGTTAGATTTAAGCGGTGAATACAAAGACTCGCAAAATGGTGAAGAAGAGGAGTTTTCGCAGACCTTTTTGCCAAAAGCGGTTCAAAAGGTCGAGAGGCATCCCAATGGACTTAATGAGTTCACACACCGTTTTCCGGTTGATATAACGATTCCGAATAATCGGATTGCCTCATTGGATGAGGTTGATGTCTCGATTCAAAGCTTTGATTATGCCATGCCAGAGCATAACTGTTTGAAATTGCAGGCAGACCTTTTGATAACAGGAATCTATAATGATTCATATGTGGAAGAACGGTTCGATACTGAGCAGGAAGTTGGGGAAACAGAGGAACAGGAAGAAACGGATGGGGAAACTGAGTCATATATTCCTTATGCAGCTGCAGTGCCGCCAATCCCGGATTTTCAGCCTGTTTTCCGTGATGAGGAGGAAGAAGAGTTATACACGCCTTTTTCTGCAGAGGCAAAACGAGTTTCTGAAGCAAACGAAGAAGAAGAAGAGGAACCGATTTATTTAAGCGATCAGCATAATGCCCCAGTTTTTGAAATTCCCGTTTCACCATATCCTGAAGAGGAGGAGTGGGAAACGGAAGTGCATAGACAGGAAGAAGCTGTAGAAGAAGAAGTAATTGGTGATCCGCCTGACTCCACGGAAAAGGTACCTTCCATGGGAGAGGCGAAACTGGAGGAAGAACCAAGCAGGCGGGATTCCATGGAGAAGATGGAGATTCCTAGAGTGACAATGAGAGAAGAAGTAGTGGAAAAGCCAAGTCTTGCAAACAATCATCAAACTAGCTCTGATTCAAATTTAGAAACCGAGGATGTCATCCGGCAGGAAGAAGATGTTGCAGCGGGTCCTATCCTTAATGAGAATGTGAAGGTGGAGCAGGAAGAGGAATCCAATTCGTCCATAAGCGATCTATTCAAAAAGAGGGAAAGACCTGCGCCTCCGGCTAAGGAGGGTAAGAATTTCAAACGCAGGAAACAAGCCGCGGAACGTGATGATAAAGAAACGGCCGATCAGGATGAAAAGCAGCTTTCCATCATGGATTTATTCGGACGGAAACAAGAAGAAGAACTGGTAAGGATGAAGGTTTGCATTGTTCAGCAAGGGGAAACGCTTGATGACTTGGCTCAACGATATGATGTTACGGTTCAATCGATACTTTTCAGTAATGAATTGGAGTCGAATCAGAACGTCCATGAAGGGCAAGTCATCTATATACCGAAGGCGGTTGCATATAAGAATTGACCAGGACAGAGAGCAGAGCATATGGTCTGCTCCTGTTTTTTAGGTGCTAGAGTAATCGGATTGTTTAGTTTTTTTAGAGAAAGTGAGTGAGTCTCGTGAGGGAAAACGAGAATCAGCAGCCTGCCAATCGGGATCGGGACACAGAGACCGTATTGAAGGAATATGCCATGTATGTACAATATATTGAGAACTTCGGGCGTGTAAAAAAAGTATACAGTGATCGCGGTACATTTGCCTTGAAATCCATGTTGCCGCAGAACGGCATTGATTTTATCAAAAATGTTCAAAAACTGTACCATCGCGGCTATAACCGGATCGTTCCCATTTATCAAACGATGGATCAGCGTTACGCCGTTCTTCATAATGGACGTTTGTATTACCTGATGCCCTGGCTCAATAATGAAAGGGACGGGGAGCGCGATGAAAAACATAAGCAAATGTTCAGGGAGCTTGCTCGGATGCATACACTTTCCGTTAAGGAAATACAAGTCGATATGGAGGAACGGGAAGCCCATTATGAGCGGACGCTTGATGCCTGGAATAATGAGAAGGACTTTATGGATGAGTATATTGTCAGCTGTGAAAAGAAGTGGTATATGTCTCCATTCGAACTGACGGTTTGTTCTTTCTACACTGATATTTCACAAGCGCTGAAGTACTCGATCAAGAAGTTTGAAACCTGGTATGAAAAAACGAAGGATAGTGAAAAGGTTCGAACCGTGGTCACGCACGGAAAGGTTTCTTTGAAGCATTTCATTTATGATGAGCGGGGATATGGCTACTTCATCAATTTTGAGAATTCGAATACGGCTCCGCCGCATTTCGATTTACTGCCATTTCTCGTTAAATCGGCCAGGACCTATCCTGTCCAATGCGATGACTGCGTTGACTGGCTTTATAACTATTTTCGTTACTTTCCGATGAAAGAAGAAGAATTGCTGCTCATGCAAAGTTATCTGGCATTCCCTGGATCAGCTTTGGAATTGGTGAAGGTTTATTCCGATGGCAGGAGCCATCGTTCAGAGCTTGATAATGTTACTCAACTGCAGCGGCAATTTTGGCTTTTGAAAAATATTGAATATATGGTGATGAAAATCGAAGAAATCGAACAGCAGAAAAAGGCTGCTGCCGAGGCTGCGAAAGCGGAACAATCACCCCCAAGCTAAATATACATGATTGGATCATCTCCAGTCATGTATATTTTTTTGCTGTAAGGGAATAATTAAATCCAGTCGAAATGCAAGGACATGGCCAGGAAAATAAAGGCGATTAGCAGGAGCATATCGAAGAATGTCGGGAAAATCAGCGTACGTAATCCTTGGAATACGATAAAGGGGACGATGAACTGCTGGCAGACACCGCGGAATTTCTTCACCCAAGGCGGTAAAGTATAGGGAGTATATCTTCGCTTCATATTATTACCTTCCTTTTTAGGACTTCTTATATTCTATGGGTGAGCAGTGGAAATGGTGAAACAGCCGTCACATTCACTGTTCCTGGAGGATAAAATAAAGAAAATGAACGTGAATGTATCAAATGGGATGATTCCTGAGAAAGTAAGCGAAAAGATGATTGACTGGAGCCCCATATTTTTTGTACTATATACTATATGCATTCAATGATTTTACATATGAATATAAATCAATGCAAAGACCGGAAATAGTAAGATGAAATGCACTTTTCAGAGAGGAAACCAACTTGGTGCGAGGTTTCCAGGCAGCAGCATCCGAAGTCGTCCGCGAGCAGTCTTCGTGAATCTCTTAGTAGCGAAGGCCGGTGAAGAGCCGTTATCCGATTTGAGAGCCGGAAGAGATTTTTTTCTTTTTCGGAAAAAAGGTGGCACCGCGAACAACTTCCTTCGTCCTTTTGTGATGATGGAAGTTTTTTTTATGCCCAAAAAGGAGGAAATGATATGGAAGAGAACCAAATTTCTATGCCGACTAAATATGATCCGCAGACGATAGAGAAAGGCCGCTATAAATGGTGGCTTGATGGAAAGTTTTTCGAAACGACGGGTGACGATGAAAAAGAACCATATACGATTGTCATCCCGCCGCCTAACGTGACAGGTAAGCTTCATCTTGGCCACGCTTGGGATACGACACTTCAAGATATATTGACACGCATGAAAAGGATGCAAGGCTATGATGTTTTATGGTTACCAGGCATGGACCATGCCGGTATCGCCACTCAAGCGAAAGTAGAACAGAAACTTCGTGCAGAAGGCGTGAGCCGTTATGACCTTGGACGTGAAAAATTCGTAGAAGAGACATGGAAATGGAAAGAGGAATATGCGAGCCATATCCGTGAACAATGGTCAAAGCTGGGTCTTGGACTTGATTATACACGTGAACGCTTCACCCTTGATGAAGGGCTCTCAAAAGCTGTGCGCGAAGTGTTCGTTTCGCTTTATAACAAGGGGTTGATTTATCGCGGCGAATATATCATCAACTGGGATCCATCAACGAAAACGGCGTTATCCGATATCGAGGTTATTTACAAAGATGTGCAGGGTGCATTTTACCATATGAAATATCCGTTGGTTGACGGATCAGGTGAAATTGAAATTGCCACCACCCGTCCAGAAACGATGCTTGGCGATACTGCCGTTGCTGTACACCCTGAAGATGACCGTTATAAACACTTGATCGGCAAAATGGTCCGCTTGCCAATTACAGGCCGGGAAATCCCGATTGTCGGTGATGATTATGTCGATATGGAATTCGGTTCAGGCGCGGTCAAAATTACTCCAGCTCATGATCCGAATGACTTCGAAATCGGGAACCGTCACGATTTGGAGCGCATCCTTGTCATGCATGAAGATGGCTCGATGAATGAAAAAGCCGGTAAATATGAAGGCATGGACCGTTTTGAATGCCGTAAACAAATCGTCAAGGACCTTCAGGAAGAAGGAGTACTCTTCAAAATCGAAGATCACCTTCACTCGGTAGGCCATTCAGAGAGAAGCGGTGCTGTTGTTGAACCATATCTATCGACTCAATGGTTCGTTAAAATGCAGCCGCTGGCTGATGCATCCGTTGAGCTTCAAAAAGGAACCGATGAGGAAAAAGTTCATTTCGTACCGGACCGTTTCGAAAAAACGTACCTGCATTGGATGGAAAATATCCGTGACTGGTGCATTTCCCGTCAGCTTTGGTGGGGTCACCGCATTCCAGCCTGGTACCATAAAGAAACAGGTGAAGTGTATGTAGGTCACGAAGAGCCTGCGGACGCTGAAAACTGGGAACAAGATACAGATGTTCTGGATACATGGTTCAGCTCGGCATTATGGCCGTTCTCGACGATGGGCTGGCCTGACAAGGACAGTGTCGATTTCCAACGTTACTATCCAACCGGGGCACTTGTAACAGGCTATGATATCATTTTCTTCTGGGTATCGCGGATGATTTTCCAAGCTCTTGAGTTCACAGGTGAACGACCATTTGAAGATGTGCTGATCCACGGTCTGGTTCGTGACGAACAGGGGCGCAAGATGAGTAAATCGCTTGGCAATGGTGTCGATCCGATGGATGTCATCGATCAATACGGTGCCGATTCCCTGCGTTACTTCTTATCTACGGGCAGCTCGCCAGGCCAGGACCTTCGTTATAGTACGGAAAAAGTGGAAGCGGTTTGGAACTTCTCCAATAAGATTTGGAACGCATCCCGTTTTGCTTTGATGAACATGAATGGCATGACCTATGACGAAATCGATTTAAGCGGTGAGAAGTCTGTAGCCGATAAATGGATCTTGACGCGTTTGAATGAAACGATTTCAAACGTAACCAGACTTGCGGACCGTTATGAATTTGGTGAAGTGGGCCGTGTGCTTTACAACTTCATTTGGGATGATTTCTGTGACTGGTATATTGAAATGGCGAAGCTTCCGCTATATGGCGAAGACGAAGCAGCTAAGAAAACGACGCGCTCGATCTTGGCTTATGTACTGGATAACACGATGAGATTGTTACACCCGTTCATGCCATTCATTACCGAAGAAATCTGGCAGAACCTACCGCATCAAGGTGAGTCCATCACTGTTGCCGCTTGGCCGGAAGTGAATGAAGGGTTGACAGATACAGCTGCCGCCGAGGAAATGAAGCTGCTTGTTGAAATCATCCGCTCCGTCCGTAATATCCGTGCTGAGGTGAACACACCGCTAAGCAAAAAAATCAATTTGATTTTAAAAGCGAAAGATGAGTCCATCTTAGGGACTTTACAGAAAAACAGCAGCTATATCGAGCGTTTCTGTAATCCTGAACAATTGACGATCGGAATCGAAGTCGAAGAACCTGCTCAAGCCATGACAGCTGTCGTAACTGGCGTAGAATTAATCCTTCCGCTTACAGGATTGATCAATGTTGACGAAGAAGTGAAACGTCTTGAAAAAGAACTCGACAAACTTAATAAAGAAGTTGAGCGCGTACAGAAAAAATTGGGCAACGAGGGCTTCGTTAAAAAGGCGCCTGCAAGCGTCATCGAAGAAGAACGTGCCAAGGAAAAAGACTATAGCGAAAAACGCGACTCTGTAATCCACAGGATCAGCGAACTGAAACAACTGTAAAACAAAAGGATGAACCAGCTTGAAGCCGGTTCATCCTTTTTGTGTTTAAACGCTATTTAAGAAAAATATTCCGTTAGGAGGATATTCTTTCTTTTATGAATGTAAGGAACTCCCATACGATATTCATATCACTTAGTGCACTTAATGTCCGGCTGCCGACGACATCCTCGATTTCGTTGAGCATGAGGCTGCCATCTTCGGCAAATATGAAATCGATACCGACCAAGCCAAAATCAAACGACCTCATTACTCTTTCAACAAGGGCTAATTCAGATGCAGTCAGCTCATATAGAGAAGCCGATCCGCCCAACGTATAATTTGCCTTGAAACTGGAAGCGGATTCCCTAAGTACAGCAGCCTTCACCTTTTTACCAATTACAAAGACGCGGATATCTTTACCGAATAAGCCAGGTTTTTGGACTATCCAATTTCCATCATTCAGTTCGGCAAGATCATCGGCATGCTCGATTAGATATACTTGTTTCCCGCCGCGGCCACGTGTTTCTTTTGCGATGAAAGGGAACTCCATGTCATCGGCACTCGGCCTTCCGTTACAATATACGGTATCGGCCATTGGAATCCCCAGCGAAGACAAATATTGATGCGTCTTTGCTTTGTCATTCGCGATTTCCGATACGAAGGAGGAATTAAAGCAAGCAATCCCCAGTTGCTCCAGTTGCTTTGTAAAAAAAGGGTCGATGGTCCGGACGATAGCAAAGTCTGGCAATGAAATTGGCTGCGTCTCATATTCGACGTACAACTCGTTGAAACGATGACCGATCCTAAGGTCTTCCCGGAAGTGAAAGTGTAAATCAAGATCAAGCTTACTGGCTTCGTCAAGCATCCAATCTATGTATCCCTTATTTTTCACGGCATCCTCACGGTTATAAATCAACCAGCCTGACTGTTTTTTCATGATGCACTTCCTTTTCCTAATTCTTTCAAGATATAATCGAACATGCTATCAGCGATGTTGATGCCTGTACATTCATAAATATTCAGTAAATGCGAATTCGAATTCACTTCGCACAAGAGCGGACCTTCTTCACCGAACAACAAATCGACGCCAGCGAAGTCGGCACCCAGAATTTGCGCACATCGGATGGCAAGCTGTGCTTCTTCACTGGTGGGTATATATGGTGCAGCCTGCCCCCCGGCAGTCATATTAGCTCGGAAGTCTTGCTCGGAATGGCGTTGCATCGCTGCTATGACTTGATTGCCCACGACATTCACACGAATATCCCGACCTTTACTGTGCTCGATGAATTCCTGGATGATAAATGGTTTGTGGCCAAGATTACGGATGGTCTTTAGTAACTCATCCTCTGTTTGGATCAAATATACTTGTTCCCCAAAAGAACCGTATGCTTCCTTAACGATAAGGGGATACCCAAGTTCATTGCCGATTTGTATGAAGGCATCCATATTGACCCTTTCAATCCCTTCGTACGTAAAAGGGGGAAATAAGGTTTTCGGCATCGGTATGCCATGCCCGGTTAATGCTTGATGTGTTTTTGCTTTGCTGTCGCAAATATCGATCGCTGTACTGCTGTTATATACGGGGATGCCGAGCAATTCCAAATGGCGGGCCAAATGAATGTCTTTATCCATGAACAGAACAAAATCAGGCAGCTTTTCAAAGGTTCCTTTAAGCAGTGGCACTCCTTTTTCGATTATGGGAATGAGATCTGAATTGCGGATAAGGGTTGCCATGATATCTTTCCTTTCAGCCGCCTCTTTAATGAACAAAGCTAAACTGGAAAACTTATCATGCTGTAAATAGCCGTTAACGACAATCCAACAGTGGAATTCTGAAGGTTTCATGGTAAAACACTACCTTTCATCTAGGTTAATCGTTCATATATTGATAAAATAATCTTAACGCATAAGAGCGGTATAAAGAAAGAGGAGGTTCAACGATATGGTAACGACCATGAAAGAAATCAATCATTTTTTTGAACGGCGCCAAGTTCAATTGGGCATGAATTTTGGTCTATCACGGATGGAAACATTGTTAACTGAAATAGGTGACCCGCACAAGGCGCTAAAGTATATTCATCTTGCAGGATCTAACGGGAAAGGATCAACACTGCAATATATTAAAGAAATCCTGCTTGCCCAAGGGATTCGGGTCGCTTCCTTCACTTCGCCTTATTTAATGCGGATGAATGAACAGCTGAAGATAAATGAGGATGAAATCAGTGATAAGGATTTTATCGCTGTCTTCCGGAAGCTTTGGCCGATCATCCAAGAGATGGACAGTAAGGGGAATGGTCCCACTCAATTCGAAATTTTGACTGCGATGGCATTCTCTTATTTTAGCGAAAAGGAAGTGGATTTGGTTTTGATGGAAACGGGTTTGGGAGGCAGGCTTGATACAACGAATGTCATCCAGCCGTTTCTTTCGATCATTACCTCGATTTCTTTGGAACATACGAACATCCTGGGTAACACACTTGGGGAAATTGCTTTTGAGAAGGCGGGCATCATTAAAAGCGGGGCGCCGATCATCAGCGGAGTCACAGCCGGGGAACCAGCAAAAGTAATCGAAGAAAAAGCGTCATCTTTAGGCGTACCTTATTACCAATTAGGTAAAGACTTTCATGTAGGCAATATAAAGCAAAGTGAACGAGGGCAAAGTTTCACATTTTCGCTTGCCGACAGGTCCATCGAAAATGTGGAAATGCGGATGTTAGGCCGTCATCAAATGGAGAATGCGGCACTGGCCATTGCAGCTGTCACATTAGGAATGGAAAATATCGATGAAAAAAGCATACTTAAAGGAATAGTGGAAGCGAAATGGGATGGCCGCTTTGAAATAATATCGGATGAGCCCTTGGTGATCATTGATGGTGCACATAATCCTGCCGGCATCGACGTACTGAAGGAAACGCTAAAAGTGCATTACCCCGACTATAAGTACCGATTCGTATTCAGTTCATTTAAAGATAAAAATTATTCCGAGATGCTTCATGGACTGGAAACGGAAGCGATGGAAATCATCATTACCGAATTCGACCATGAACGGGCGGCGGATGCGGAAACGCTTTATGAAAAATACAGTCATCCCAATAAAAGTATAAACAAGGATTGGCAGGCGGCGATTACGGAAGGCAGAAGGAAAACAGGGGAAAAAGAGATTCTTGTCATCACAGGGTCCCTTCATTTCCTATCACTTGTGAGGGAGTTCTTAATCAGAGAAGATGCCTAAAGGGATGCCTTTACCGGTGGACTAATCATCTTTCCTTCTACTATGCAGAGAGAACTAGTGAATGATCAACTTAATGAGTAACCTGAAAAAGGATTTTTTCAAAGGTCCTTTTCTCTTGTTAACAGAGTCTCTTGAAAAGAAAGGAAAAAATCTAATAGAGTGATTGATAACAAATCACCAAGTATATTTGTTAAAATATGTTTATATATTGATTCTATATGACTGATGAATAGTAGGTCTACTTAATAAAATGACGGGAGGTATGAATGATCATGAAGAACCCAAGTGTTCATTACATAGCGGAAGGGACTTTTATATTAAGGTTTCAAAGGAAGGCAATCGGATCCTCATGCACTTTGTGTAAATGATGGCAATCCATATCTATCTCTTCGTCTTGGGCCTAATTTTAGGCTCATTCTTTAACGTTGTCGGTTTAAGTGTTCCAGCTAGTCATTCATTTGCGAATCGTCGCTCCGCCTGCCCTTCTTGCGGGCGTACATTGACATTCTTCGAGTTGATACCGGTTATTTCCTATTTGTTGCAAGACGGAAAATGCCGCGGCTGTAAAACAAGGATTTCCCCGCTTTATCCGGCAGTGGAAATGCTGACCGGTGTTTTGTTTGCCTCTGCTCCCATATTCCTTGGCTGGTCGAACGAACTCTTGATTGGCTGGACATTGATTTCATTATTTATGATCATCTTCGTGACTGATGTAGCCTATATGCTCATACCTGACAAAATACTGCTTTTCTTTACGGTGATTTTTATCGTTTTAAGAGTCTCATTTCCACTGTCGCCCTGGTGGGATTCAATTGTCGGGGCAGCGGTTGGCTTTAGTCTGCTGTTATTGATCGCTGTCGTGAGTAAGGGTGGCATGGGTGGCGGTGATATCAAGCTATTTGCAGTGATTGGCCTTGTATTGGGATTGAAGATGGTGCTGTTATCGTTTCTTTTTGCGTGCTTTTATGGGGCATTCCTTGGCATCATCGGGTTGCTGGCCGGAATCCTAAAAAAGAAAACACTTATTCCTTTCGGACCGTATATCGTTTTTGGGACATTGACCGCTTACTTTTGGGGCGATTCCCTTTTACATTGGTATGTAACTTTTTTAAGATGAGCTTAAAGGACCATCTTAATTCAAGAGGAATTTGTCAAAAATCACCTGAGCAATAACGCAGTAGGGAACTATCCCCATTTGGCTGCAAGTGTAGATGACATGGAAGAGGAATATATGTAATTGGTGAGAGGCGATATTGAATAGTTCATGAACCAGAAGTACCAGTACCTGGAATTCCCTTTTGGTTACCCATATATGAATAGGGAAATTTGACGAAACCTATTAATGACAAGACGACAAAAGTCTTGTTATTTTTTTTTACCTCTATGTTAGGATGAGAAAAATGATCTGGAGGGGAGGAAAAAAATTGGGCAAGCCGGAACAAAGCAAGGGTGTAACGATTAAAATAAATGGGGAAGAAAAAGTATTTGCCGATAAAAAGATTGAAAGTCAAGAGGCGGCGAGTAAGGAGCAGGAGCAGGAACAGGAACAGGAACACACAGATGAGAGTTTCGAATGGATACTCCCTGAGGATTCAAACGAAAACAAAATCGTATTGGTTCCCTCACCGCCAAAGAGGAAAATGCCGAAGTTCATCGGTTTTGGTACCGGTTCGCTGAAAAGTTTGGATAAAAGACCGATCAAGACATTCATGATCGCTGTCATTTGTGCTGTTTTTTTTGGGTCGATTCTTGGCTTGATTGCCGTTAAAACGATTACTAAGGAAAAAGCCGAAGTATCTTCGATCGAGACCTCGATTCCAACAGAAGCCACTGTTGAGGATAAAAAAGCGGCAGTGACTGAACCAGGAAACCAGCTAAAGACATTCCTTGTACAGGGAGGAGTATTCAGCAGCGAGGACGCGGCAAGGCAAATACAAAAGAAAATCATGGAAAAGCAGGTTCCTGCTGAAATTTTCAACTTGGAAGAAAGCTATTATCTATTCTTGGGATCGGCAGAGAGTCTAGATGCAAGTAAGGAGCTGGCCTTGTTCTTAAAGTCCTATGATGTGGACGTATATTGGAAGGAAATCAATTTTGAAGCGGCTGGGACAAGCCAAGAAGATGAGGAAACCCTCAACAAGATGAAGGCAGTATATGCTTCGTTGGCAGAGACATCCGCAACAAAGCTTCGTGGAAAGGAAGGGACGGTAAACGAAGGAACCCTTAAAAAAAACATGGATGAACTGAAGGCGGTGAAATTATCGCCGGAGTTTTCGAATATGAACGATCACTTGACTGCTGCCGCAAAGTCGATTGACGAATATGAGACTTCCAAAAATGAAGAAAAGCTATTCAAGGCTCAAGAAAGTCTTCTTGGTTTTTTATTGAATTACCAAAACATATCGAGTTAAGTAAAGAAAAAAGGGGGGCTGCCTGATAGGACAAGCTCCCCAATATGAAACCATCTGTGACACCTTTTTTATTTTCCGGGAAATACTTACAGGCATTTGTCGATTCCTAGTAAACAATAATTGTGGATTGCACCATAATTTGATAGGATAGATATGTATCTCCCTATGTAGAGAAAGGTGACTTTTATATTATGCAGCCATTGATTTTAGCTTCTTCATCACCACGTCGTAAAGAACTTCTTCAATTTCTTCAAATCCCCTTTGAAAGCATGAATTCCAATGTCGATGAAAGTATTGATGAAAACATGTGTCCTGATGCAGCGGTGAAAGAACTGGCCTCCCGTAAAGCGGAAGCCATCGCAGCAAAATTTCAGGAAAGCTGGGTAATCGGCTCGGATACCGTTGTTGTCCTTGATGGTGAGATATTGGGTAAGCCGACAAGCCGGGCGGATGGAAAAAGAATGCTGGAAATGTTATCAGGACGGACACATGAAGTATACACAGGTGTCGCCATCCTATTCGGCAAGCATCGCAGAGTATTCGCAGAAAAAACGGAAGTGACATTTTGGGAGCTGCCAGAAGCTGAAATCGAACGTTATCTGGATAGCGGGGAACCTTTTGACAAAGCTGGAGGCTATGGGATTCAAGGATACGGATCTCTTCTTGTCGAACAAATCAAAGGGGACTATTTCTCAGTCGTCGGGCTTCCGGTCTCAAGACTGGCCCGGGAACTTAAAGCGATGCAGGAAGAGTTAGGATAATCTGATTTCCTCTGGCATCTACCCTTTTCTAAGGAAGGGTTGATCTTTTGAGTGAAAAAATGTTAATACGGGATTACCCGAAAGAAGAGAGGCCGCGCGAAAGGTTTCTGCAGGACGGGCCGCAAAGTCTCTCCAATCAGGAATTGATTGCTTTGCTATTGAGGACGGGGTCAAGGGAGGAATCAGTCCTGCAACTATCCGGCAGGCTCATCAATTCCTTCAAGGGCCTGCGCCTGCTAAAAGAAGCCTCTGTTGAAGAACTGACCGTGATTAAAGGGATTGGTGAAGCAAAAGCGATTCAAATCCTGGCCTCTGTCGAACTTGGCAGGAGAATTAACAAGTTGAATGATCAAGACCGTTATGTGATTCGATCTCCTGAAGATGGAGCTAATTATTGCATGGAAGAAATGCGGTTTTTATCACAGGAACATTTCGTCTGTCTCTATTTAAATACGAAAAATCAAGTGCTTCAAAAAACTACGGTATTCATCGGCAGCCTCAATGCCTCGATCGTGCATCCGCGCGAGGTCTTTAAAGAGGCTTTCAAAAGGTCCGCTGCCTCTATCATCTGTCTTCATAACCACCCCTCCGGAGACCCCTCTCCCAGCAGAGAAGATATTGAAGTGACGAAAAGGTTAGTCGAATGTGGTAAAATAATCGGGATTGAAGTATTGGACCATATCATCATCGGGGAGCATAAATATGTTAGTTTGAAGGAAAAAGGTTATTTATGACACTATCAAAATTTTTGACGATACGATATAATATTGTTTATGATTTTTAAAAGAGGAAACTTTTTCAAAACTCTTATTGTCAAAAAACGACAAATTATTATTTGAACTTATAAAAAGGCATTTTTGTTTACGAAAGGGAGATACCATAATGTTTGGAATTGGCGCTAGAGATATAGGGATTGATTTAGGAACGGCGAATACGCTTGTCTATGTGAAAGGAAAAGGTATCGCAGTACGTGAACCATCGGTTGTAGCTGTGCAAACAGATACAAAGCAAATCGTTGCAGTCGGGAACGATGCGAAAAACATGATCGGCCGTACACCCGGTAACGTGGTTGCACTTCGCCCGATGAAGGATGGAGTAATTGCCGATTATGAAACGACGGCTACCATGATGAAGTATTATATGAAGGAAGCTCAAAAGAAGGGCGTATTCGGCAACAAGCCATATGTCATGATTTGTGTGCCTTCAGGAATTACGGCAGTTGAGCAGCGTGCAGTCATCGATGCGGCTAGACAAGCTGGAGCCCGTGACGCATATCCGATCGAAGAACCGTTTGCAGCAGCGATCGGTGCGGACCTTCCTGTTTGGGAGCCTACAGGCAGCATGGTCGTTGACATCGGCGGAGGAACGACGGAAGTGGCAATCATTTCCCTTGGCGGAATCGTTACAAGCCAATCGATCCGAATTGCCGGTGACGAAATGGATGATGCCATTATCGTTTACATCCGTAAGAACTACAATTTGATGATCGGTGAGCGTACTGCTGAAGCGATCAAAATGGAAATTGGTTCTGCTGGAGACACGGAAGGCGTAGAAAACATGGAAATTCGCGGCCGTGACCTATTGACTGGATTACCGAAAACGATCGAAATTACAGCTGAGGAAATATCCAAAGCATTAAGCGACACAGTTTCTGCAATTGTGGATTCCGTGAAAAACACTTTAGAGAAAACACCACCTGAATTAGCTGCTGACATCATGGACAGAGGCATTGTACTGACAGGCGGGGGGGCTTTGCTGCGCAATTTGGATAAAGTCATCAGTGAAGAAACGCAAATGCCGGTGATCATCGCTGAAAATCCGCTGGATTGTGTTGCGATCGGAACGGGAAAAGCGCTGGACCACATTCATTTATTCAAGACTAAATCAAGAGATTCGCGATAAGCATTACTTCTCAAATAGGGCCGGCTCAACAAAAGGTGCAATTTTGAGCCGGTTTTTCTTATGTTTTGCTGTTTAATTAAATCCATAGAGTAAATTTTAGATAGAGGTGTAATCACCATGCCACAGTTTTTTAATAAAAAACTCCTTCTCTTGCTCGTTAGTATTATCGTTCTCGTGGCATTGATCGGTTTTTCATTAAGGGAGAGAGAAGAGTTGACTTGGCCGGAGCAATTCCTGAAAGATACGACAGGCTGGGTCGGAAATGTGTTTAATAAGCCAGTATCGGGTATAACAGGTTTTGTAGGGGGCTTAAAAGACCTTCAACATACATACGATGAAAACAAAAAATTGAAAGCCCGCTTGGATGAATATGTATTATTGAAAACACAAGTCCAAGATTTAAAGGAAGAAAACGAAGAACTTCGCGATAACCTCAAAAAAGAAGATGACCTGCGGAAGTATTCGCCCACTCAGGCGACGGTCATTGGACGTAATCCCGACCGGTGGCATGAAATGCTGACGATTAATAAAGGGAAGCGTAATGGGGTAGAAAAAAACATGGCTGTCATCACGTCCAATGGGTTAGTCGGTAAGGTGAAATCAGCGACGGATTTCACGGCCTCGGTTCAACTTTTAAGTTCGATCGATAAAGCCAATCGTGTCTCCGCCATCGTTCAAGGTGATGATAAAGCATATGGCTTGATTGAAGGATTCGATGATAAGAAGAACCTTTTGCTGATGAAACGGATTCCATATGATAAAAAGATCAAGAAAAATTCATTGGTCATCACATCCGGTTATGGAGGGATCTTTCCGAAAGGCCTGCTGATCGGGAAAGTTGTCGATGTCAAAGTGGATCAATATGGATTGAACCAGACCGCATATATTGAACCATCGACGGATTTTTATGATATTAATAATGTTATGGTCGTTCAGCGCGAAGTGGACGGTGTACCGAAAGAAAGTGAAGGGGAGGATGAAGCTGAGTGAGATATTTCATCCTTTCTTTTATAGCCTTGGTTTTTTTTGTTTTTGAAAGCATCTTCGCCCAGATGTTCGCTGGAGATGCATTCGGGGCCGATAAAATCCTCGTGCCCCATTTCATGATGATTTTCGTTTTTTTCCTAACCATGTACGGGTCCAGGAAAATGGGTATGCTTTATGGGGCGATCCTTGGGTTGACTTATGATGTTGTATATACGGAAATCCTTGGTACTTACATGTTCCTGCTGCCTTTTCTTGCCTATCTGATATCGAAATGCATGAAAATCCTGCAAAATAATATATTGGTTGCCTGCCTTACTGCGCTTTTATTCACGGCAGTTTTAGAGGTTGTCATCTTTGAGATGAATATCATCCTATCTTTTGCAGATATGGGATTTGGTGAATTTGCGGAACGGAGATTGATTCCGACATTATTATTGAATCTAGCATTCATTATTATCAGCTGCTATCCTTTAAAGAGAATGATTGAAAAGCTTGATTTGCAAGGAGAAACGGAATAACGTTCCTGTGTCTTAAGAAGCAGGTGGGACATGTATTTTCTCTTTTCCGTGTACGTAGAAAAAGGAAATTTGTTTTCCTATGTCGAATTATATTTCATTGAGGTGAAACAAACGTCATGAATAAAAGAATTCAGCAAAATGTCATGATTAAGGGAACAAAAGACGGGTTTATGCTTCATCTCGATGATTCTTGCTCATTTTCCGAGTTATTGAAAGAGTTAGAAGTGAAGCTTTCGGCAAACTATCAGTTTCAAGAAAATGACCCGTCCATTTCCGTAAAAGTACATACAGGGAACCGCTATCTTGATGAACAACAAGAAGAAAAGATTAAAGAGGTCATCCATAAAAAGAAGAAGCTTTTCGTAGATGAAATTATTTCGAATGTGCTGACGAAGGATGAAGCGAAACGATGGAAAGATGAAAACCAAGTGACGACCGTGACCAAGGTGATAAGGTCGGGACAGGTTTTTGAAGTTCCCGGAGACTTACTGCTGATTGGGGATGTCAATCCCGACGGAACGGTTCGTGCGGGTGGCAATATATATATCATGGGACAGCTAAAGGGAATAGCCCATGCCGGATATAAAGGGAATAATGAAGCCATTATAGCTGCCTCTGTCATGAAGCCTGCCCAGCTGCGCATTGCCGGACAAGTGAATTTATCTCCTGATCAATATACAAAATGGGGACATGACTTGGAATGTGCCTTCATGGATGAAGATGAAAATATCATTATAGAAAAACTGCAAGTTTTAAAGAAATATAGACCTAATTTAAATAGATTAGAAGGGGGTCTCTAATCGTGGGAGAGGCAATAGTTATAACATCCGGTAAGGGTGGTGTCGGGAAAACGACCACCTCCGCCAATTTAGGAACATCTTTAGCTCTTCTAGGCAAAAAGGTTTGCTTGATTGATACAGATATTGGTCTTCGGAATTTGGATGTGATCATGGGATTGGAGAATCGCATCATCTATGATTTGGTCGATGTGGTCGAAGGGCGCTGTAAGCTACATCAAGCGCTTATTAAAGATAAACATTTCGAAGATTTGCTTTATCTGCTTCCAGCTCCGCAAAATAGTGATAAAACAGTGGTGAATGAAGAGCAGATGAGGAAACTCATAAGCGATATGAAGCCTGACTATGATTATGTCATCATTGATTGCCCTGCAGGCATTGAACAGGGCTTCAGGAATGCCATAGCTGGGGCAGACAAGGCGATCATCGTTACGACTGCAGAGAGACCGGCTGTAAGGGATGCTGACCGTATTATTGGCCTGCTTGAAAAAGAAGAGCATATTGAACCGCCTCAATTGATCATCAACCGAATACGCGGCCATTTGCTTCATGAGGATGAAGAAATGGATATCGATGGAGTTGCCGATTTTCTTAAGATTGATTTGATCGGCGTCATTCCTGATGATGACCAAGTCATAGTGGCAGCTAATAAAAAGGAACCCATTGCCTATAATCCGGACAATAGAGTTTCGCTTGCCTATCGGAACATTGCCAGAAGGATCCTTGGTGAATCTGTGCCCTTGACTCCAATTGGCGGCGAACCAAAGGGCTTCATGTCCAAATTGAAAAAATTCTTTAGCGTGCGGTAAATCTATATTCCATATTAAGAAGCGGGGAGAATTTGATGCCCTCGCTTTTTTTTTTGCCCGGAACTGTAAAATAAAAAAGGCAAGCCATATAACTGGCTTGCCTGATCTATATGCTAAAATGCAGCGGGTTATCCGCGTCTTCCGCCTCTGCCGCCGCGTTTTGATTCAGTGCTGCGTTTAAGAGTCGATAAATTTTCTTCACTAGTCTTTAAAAAGCGAACCATTTTATCTTCGAAATTTTCCTTTGGCTGGAAATTACCTTTTGAACGAAAATCTTTAGAACGGCTATCCCCTTGGCGTGGTGGGCGTTTGGTATAAGAAGAGGTTTGCCCTTCGGGTCTATCTATAGCCTTTTTGATGGACAAGGCAGTTTTTCCGTCTTTCTCACTAATCACTTTTACTTCAATTTGGTCGCCTACTTTAAGATGGTCATTTACGTCTTTTACATAGCTATCTGCTACCTCACTGATATGCACAAGACCTGTTGAGCCTCCTGGTAATTCTACGAATGCTCCAAAATTAGTGATACCTGTTACTTTACCTTGTACTTTGCTGCCTATTTCGATTGACATAAAAAAATGTTCCCCCTCGATAATGTTAAAACCACTTTATTATAACAAATTCAGGGGAACAATATCAATCTCAATTATTCGATTTTCTGAATCGATACCCGAATCTCCTTGGAAATTCATAAGTTTCCGGATGATTTTTCATTGAAAAAATTTTTTTCAGGGATGTGCAGAAAGAAAATATTTTCACCGTCATAGTCAGGACAAGTTGCTCATACGTTGTAATATAGCGCTTTGACATGAGCAGGGGGGAAATCTGGAATGGATGATCGCAGGAAAGATATCCGAAATCGTATCGCCAAGAGACGTAAGTTTAATGATAAACCGGCAGGAAGCAGTAGTTGGACGGAGATCAATAATGAGGAACCATATGGGGTTGATTCATATAACGGGTATTCCGAGAAAGATCATCCGCTCTTCAAGAAAGAATATTTTTTCTTTAAAATCCTTGCCAGTGTATGCCTGTTCCTGATTATCGCGGTGATGTTCAAACACCCATCTGTGCGGCTGGACCCTGCCAGAAGTTTTGTCACGGAGAACATGAACAAGGAATTTCAGTTCGCTTCAATCTCCAATTGGTACGAAAGTGCGTTTGGTAAACCAATCGCTTTTTTACCGAATGAAGCTGATACGGAAACTGTTGATTCGAATGAAGAATATGCAAGGCCAGCCTCTGCGAAGATTACCCAAAGCTTCGAGACGAACGGTGAGGGAATCATATTGGAAACGGGCAAAGGCTCAAAGGTCGAGGCCGTTAATGAAGGGGTAGTCATTTTTGCCGGTGAAAAGGAGGGGATTGGAAAGACGGTCGTCATTCAGCATGCCAATAAAAGTGAATCTTGGTATGGGCAGCTGGAAGGAATTGATGTGAAATTGTATGAGTTCGTTAAAAAGGGCAATGAAGTCGGACAGGTTACACTAAGTGAAGATGGATCCAAGGGCAGATTTTATTTAGCGATAAAAGAAAATGACGCTTTCGTCGATCCTAACAAGGTGATTTCCTTTGAGTGAATATGGGAAATTACTGCTTAAAGTCAGGGTGCACCCGACATTGTGGTTTGTCATTGGCATCGCCATCCTCACTGCCCATTTCGTTGAAGTGATGATGCTGTTGCTCATCGTCTTCATTCATGAAATGGGGCATGCCGTCTGTGCCCAGCACTTCAAATGGCGGATAAAGTCAATCCAGCTGCTTCCTTTTGGCGGGGCTGTCGAGACTGAGGAATATGGAAATAAGAGTTTGAAGGAGGATTTGGCGGTGGTGCTTGCCGGTCCGCTTCAACATGTTTGGCTCATTGGTGCAGCTTTTTTGCTCTATTTCTTTACTATTATCCCATATGAGCTGTATCAGCCCTTTTTGTATATGAATCTTATGCTGCTGATTTTTAATCTGCTGCCAATTTGGCCCTTGGACGGGGGACGGTTGCTATTCATCGGTGTATCCCTATACTGCACCTTTCTGGAAGCGCAGAAACATACACTTCACTTTTCAGCAGTATTCGCTGTCCTGGCTTTTTTGACCTGGCTCATTCTGGATCCGCTCAATTTGAACATCTGGCTCATCATCTTTTTCATAAGTCTCTCACTCGTCATGGAATGGCGGCAAAGGTATTATGCGTTCATCCGCTTTCTTTTGCAGCGCCATTACGGGCATACGAATGATTTGGCGAAATTGAAGCCGATTTCGGTGGATTCACAAGAACCGATTTATAAAGTGCTGGAACTGTTTCAACGCGGTTGTAAACACCCAGTCATCATCATGAAAAACGGGAAAGAGAGCGGCTCGCTGGATGAAACGGAAATCCTTCACGCCTATTTTTCAGAGAAAATGACAAACGGGAAAATCGGCGACCTATTATATTCTTATTAAATATGTTATCCTTTCTTCAAATTGAGGAGAGGATTTTTTTTGATGAAAAAAATGATCGCGAACCTAGCTTCACGCGAAAAAAGAGTGGCCGTACTTGAGAATGGTGTTTTACGTAAACTTGAAATCATGCCGCCTCAAAAGCGCAGTACGGTCGGTAATATTTATCTTGGGAAGGTGACGAAGGTGTTACCGGGAATGGATGCCGTCTTCATTGATTATGGTGCAGAGAAGAATGGTTTTTTACACCGTGACGAGATTCCCTCTTTCCAGCTGACAAAAAAAAGTGAAGGGAAAGCATCCATCGGTCAATTTGTCCGTCAGGGAGAAAAGCTGCTCGTTCAGGTGACTCGGGATGAAACGGGCACCAAAGGAGCTAAATTGACTGGGCTGATCGAGTTTTCAACAGATTCCCTCGTATACATACATGGAATAGATTATGTTGGTGTTTCAAAGAAATTCAAAAACGATGATCTTCATAAGCAGTGGCGGGAAACGGCTTTGCAGTATAAAAATCCTGATGAGGGATTGATTGTCCGCACTTCGATGGAGAACGAAAGTGAATCGGTCTTCCTTGACAGGTTAACTGGATTGCGGGAGCTCCATAAAGAGCTTGAAGTTAAGGCTGCGTCCCTCAAGGCCCCGTCCCTTCTCTATGAGAGGGACACATACCTTGACATGATCATTTCTGAAATGTCGGGAACGGCGACCGGGGAACTTGCCATCGATGATTTCGAGGCTTATCGGGAGTTGAAAAAGTGGATACAGGAAAACCGTAAGGAGTGGGTAATATCCCATGTATCTGGTCCGAAGAATATTTTTTCCGAATGGAATGTGGAAGCGCAAGTTGAGAAAATGGCCAAGAAAATCGTTTGGCTTGAGAATGGCGGATATTTAATTTTTGAAGAAACGGAAGCTTTCACCGTAATCGATGTCAATTCAGGTAAGTTCACCGGCAAGGTGGCCAAGGAAGCAACATTGTTTGCGGTTAATCAGGCTGCGGCTAAAGAGGTAGCACGGCAACTGAGATTGAGGAATATCAGCGGAATCATCTTGATAGATTTCATCAATATGGACAATTCACGGCATGAGCAGGAAATCATCGAAATCGTCAAAAAGGAAGCGGTGAGGGATGAGAGGCGAATCCAGGTCATCGGCTTTACGGAATTGGGCATTTTACAAATGACGAGAAAGCGAACCTCCCCGTCTTTAAGTGAAATGATGTCGGTGCCTTGCCCCGTGTGCAGTGGAAGCGGTAAAATCGAGAGCCCTGAAACGGTGGCCTTCCGGTTGGAACGGGAACTGCTGGAACACAGGAAGACGGATGATGAAGCGGTCTGGGTGGAGGTCAGTAAAGCGGTGGCGGACGTGCTGCTGGGTGAAAAGGAATCATATCGGCCGACACTGGAGGAATTGATCGCTAAAAAGATATTCCTATCTTTTATCCCAGGTTCGACGAATGCCTATTCTATCAAGCGCTTCGGAAGCCTTCAGGAAATCGGGCGGGCATTCGGGTGAAGAGCGGGAATTCTTATAAATATATTGACAGCCTTTCCTGTTTCATGTTAGGATTTTAATGTTATGTTTGTAGCACCCGTGCTACAACCGCTCAACAACAGGTTTTAAGCTTTTGCCTTTCTGGTAAAACGCCTGTGATTGGCGAGTCTGAGACATTTAAGGAGGTGCAAGTATGTACGCAATTATCGAAACTGGCGGTAAACAAATTAAAGTAGCAGCTGGCGAAGCGGTTTACATTGAAAAATTAAACGCAGAAGCAGGCGAAACTGTTACATTTGACAAAGTTTTATTCGTAGGTGGCGAAGACGTGAAAGTCGGTGCTCCACTAGTTGAAGGCGCTACTGTAACAGGTACTGTCGAAAAACAAGGTAAGCAAAAGAAAATCACTGTTTTCAAATACAAAGCGAAGAAGAACAATCGTAAAAAACAAGGTCATCGTCAACCATACACAAAAGTTGTTATCGAAGCAATCAACGCGTAAGGGCTGATTCTAGATGATTAAAGTTGTATTTGATGCTCCGCAGGAACGGATTGCTTCGTTCACCTTAAGCGGACATGCTAATTTTGCTAAAAAAGGTTCCGATATCGTTTGTGCAGGTGTATCGGCTGTATCCTTCGGGGCAGTCAATGCGATCATGTCCTTAACGGACGTAGAGCCTGAGATTGAGCAAGGGCGAGAAGGCGGCTATCTTCGCTGCGTCATTCCGGGGAATCTTTCGCCGGAATCGGAAGAGAAGGTTCAGCTGCTTTTGAACGGCATGCTCATATCGCTGCAAACCATCGAACGTGATTATGGTAAATACATGAAAATTATCCTCAACCAATAGGAGGTGGAACAAATGTTAAGATTAAATCTTCAGTTCTTCGCTTCGAAAAAAGGAGTAGGTTCTACAAAGAACGGACGTGACTCAATCTCCAAGCGTCTTGGCGCTAAACGTGCAGATGGTCAATTCGTATCTGGTGGTTCTATCCTTTACCGTCAACGCGGAACAAAAATCTATCCTGGTGAGAACGTAGGCCGTGGTGGAGACGATACTCTATACGCTAAAGTAGACGGTGTTGTTAAATTCGAACGTTTCGGACGTGACCGTAAAAAAGTAAGCGTATATCCAGTTGCACAAGAAGCATAATTGGCATCTTTGAACAGAGGCTGACTCAAAAGGGTCTGATTCCTTCTACAAGACACTATATACCGCGTCATTTTTAATAATGGTATGCTATATAGTGATGAAGGGGTCCGGCCCTTTATTTATACTATAGGAACGAACCAGCATTTTGCAGGAGACTTTAGTCATTAGTATAAGGAAAACAACCTCTGACTTACAAAAGGCTCGCCAATCGGCGGGCTTTCTTAAACTTTCAGGGGGGAAATCCAGGATTACTCATCCATTCGATTTGGTTAAACCAAATAGACACTCCAATTCAAGTATAATATCTCCAATTGGTGCATAAATAAGGCCCATTCTCTTTTTTTGTTCAAATGGCTCTACCATCGTCCAAAGAACACAGGGTGTGCGGCTGTATTTTTTGGACGGGGGCTTTCATGTGAAGGCATGTGAATCGAGCTTCATTTCCTGTTTGTTGTTTTTTTGATATACTGTACAAATGGAAGTATTCAACATGATAGAGCTGAAAAAAGTTTCTTTATCATAATTGAAGGTGTTAATAATGGATAAAAATTGGACGACTATTGAAACGCTGCGTCAAACCAGGCATGACTGGCTGAATAAAATTCAAATCATCAAAGGGAATCTGGAGTTGAACAGAATTGATCGTGTCAAGGGCATCATTGATGAAATCATTGTTGAAACCCAGAATGAAGCACGCCTCTCCAGTTTGAATTTACCTAAGTTCACCGAGATGCTGTTGACGTCGAATTGGAATAATGGCTCATTTTATTGCGAATATGAAATCATTGATATTTTTGAAGGCTCAACTGAAATGGACGGGCTGATGTATCGCTGGACAAACGATTTCTTCAAAATTCTGGATAAGAATCTGGACCCGTTTTTTGAAAATATACTGGCTGTTTCCATGTGTAAAAACGAAGTGAGCGATATGCACTGTTCATTTCATATGCAAGGCAGGTTCATTGATCAATCCCCAGTGATCGAGTTTTTGAAAAGTTCATTAACGGCCGAGCAATCAATTGAAATTCTTGAATGTAATGAGAATGAAATATTTTTTAAGATGGATATTAACTTTTAGAGAAGTATACAGCAAGAAATGACTTGCAGAAAACAAGGAAGTGATAGCATGTTTGTCGATCAAACGAAAGTCTATGTAAAAGGCGGAGACGGTGGTAACGGGATAGTTGCTTATCGTCGTGAGAAATTCATACCTAAAGGCGGACCTGCCGGCGGAGATGGCGGTAATGGAGCCAATGTCGTTTTTGAAGTGGAAGAGGGCTTGCGTACATTAATGGATTTCCGTTATCAACGTCACTTTAAGGCACCTCGCGGAGAACATGGCATGTCCAAAAACATGCATGGTGCGGCTGCCAAGGATATGGTCATCAAGGTTCCACCTGGCACGGTTGTCATTGATGATAAAACGAAGGAAGTCATTGCTGATTTAGTCGAGCACGGGCAACGCGCCATTATTGCCAAAGGTGGCCGCGGAGGCCGGGGGAATTCCCGTTTTGCCACACCTGCCAATCCTGCACCTGAAATCGCGGAGAACGGCGAACCGGGCCAAGAACGCGATATAGTCATGGAATTGAAACTATTGGCTGATGTCGGTTTGGTTGGTTTCCCAAGTGTGGGGAAATCCACTTTGCTTTCTGTCGTATCTGCAGCAAGGCCTAAAATTGCCGAATACCATTTTACGACGATCGTACCGAACCTCGGAATGGTGGAAACGGAAGATCACCGCAGCTTCGTCATGGCCGATTTACCTGGTCTGATCGAAGGTGCTTCAGAAGGAGTGGGCCTTGGACATCAATTCCTGCGCCATATTGAAAGAACGAGGGTAATCGTTCATGTAATCGATATGTCGGGTCTTGAAGGCCGGGATCCATATGAAGACTACCAAACAATCAATAAAGAGTTGGAAGAGTATAACCTGCGCTTGACTGAACGTCCGCAAATCATTGTAGCAAGTAAAATGGATATGCCGGACTCAGCAGATAATTTGGCGGCATTCAAAGAAAAACTGGAAGAAGACTTTCCTATCTTCCCGATTTCTGCCGTAACGCGTGAAGGGATCCGTGAGCTTCTTTATGCAATTGCCGATAAAATCGAAGAGACTCCTGAGTTCCCTCTTGAGCATGAAGAAGAGAATACTGGAATTCACCGTGTTCTATATAAACATACATCACAGTCGGATGAATTTAACATTGAACGCGAATCCGATGGCAGTTTTGCGGTATCAGGATTCAAGATCGAGCGTCTATTCAAAATGACTGACTTCACCCGTGAAGAGTCTATACGTCGTTTCGCCAGACAGCTTCGTTCATTCGGAGTCGACGAAGGCCTTCGCCAAAAAGGTGCGACAAATGGCGATATCGTCCGTATCCTTGAATATGAATTTGAATTTGTTGATTGATTGTAAACCATGATGGCAGGCAAAAGGAGGCGTGCGGAGTTTGAATAAGGCCGATCAGAAGTTTTTCCTCGTTCGAGAGGATGTCCTTCCCGAAGCGATGAAAAAAACGCTGGATGCAAAAGAAATGATTGAACGGGGAAAAGCAGAATCAGTTTGGGAAGCGGTACAGCGGGTGGACCTAAGCAGGAGTGCTTTTTACAAATACCGTGACACGGTTTTTCCGTTTCATACAGTTGTTAAGGAAAAGCTGATTACACTGTTCTTCTATCTCGAAGATCGTTCTGGTACTCTATCGGAGCTCTTACGGCTCGTCGCCTCATCCGGATGCAACATCATGACCATCCACCAAACGATCCCTTTGCAGGGACGTGCAAATGTCACCCTATCCCTGAATACGGGTGGGATGACGATGGATATTGATGATCTGCTTACTAAACTGCGTAAAATGGAGTTCGTCGAAAAGGTCGAAATCATTGGTAATGGCGCATGAAAACAGCCTGTACATTTCACATGTACAGGCTGTTAGTTTGTAGACTAAAGGTTTCGAATTGGTCTCATTCTGAAACCTTTTCCAACTGATTCTGAGAGTGGCTACTATGTGAAAGGTGAACGAACAAAACAGTTCACCTATTCGTTTCATGCGGCGCAGGCAGTAATGGATTTGTGTTGGGAGACGATGGTAGCACCACGAAATAATCCGGAAGCTTTCATTAAGATGCGGATAAAAACAGGTCAGTATCTTTAAAGCGTGGCTCATAATTTTTGCCGAACGTAGAGAAGTGAGGATTTATCATGGAAACCGTAACCTAAAGACCAACGGGCTCTAGTAATCATTTTAAATTGATCTCGCTGAAAAGACAAAGTTGATTGGAACGTAAGGTACGAGACTCCTGCGGGAAAAGTGCGTCCAAGGGAAGACCCCGCAGGCGCAATGGCGCCGAGGAGGCTCCCGGACCGCCCGCGGAAAGCGAGTGCCTGGAGTGGAAATCAACGGTCAAAGTTTAAAAACCTAAAACAGCCTGAAGACAAACTCATTTATTATCGGGTTTGTCTACAGGCTGTTTTCATTTGTAAGAGGAAATTAACGATTAACTATTGTAAAAAATCAGAAAATGGCATAACATAAACATAGATTTTCCGTGAAGGAGTTTATAATATGACATCAAAAATTGCATTTCTTGGACCAAAAGCAACGTTCACGGATTTAGCTGTATCGCGACTATTTCCTAATGATATAAAAATACCGATGAACACGATTCCGGACTGCCTTGATGCAGTTCGGGACGGGGAAGTGAATCACGCGCTCGTGCCGATCGAGAATGCTTTGGAGGGTTCGGTAAATATAACGATGGATTACTTAGTCCATGAAGTCACATTACCGATGAAAGGCGAAGTGACGATTCCGATCCAACAGCATTATATGGTGCATCCCGATCATGCATATCCTGGTTTCAAACCTGACATGGTTTATTCGCATTCCCATGCCATCGCTCAATGCCGCAAATTTCTACATAATGAGCTAAGGGGCATTCCATATGAGTATGTAACATCCACTGCAGCCGCTGCGAAGATGGTGATGGAGAATCCCGATATCAATATTGCTGCGATTGCAAATGATATGGCTGCTAAGGAGTACGGTTTGACGATTGCAAAACAAAATATTCACGATTACGAACATAATCACACCAAGTTTATCGTCGTATCCAACAGTGAAGTCGACTATGAAGGGCATTTGACCGTTGAAGGGGACAAGAAAACGACCTTGATGATTCAGCTGCCTGCCGACCACTCAGGGCAGCTGCACCAAGTACTTTCCGCTTTTTCCTGGAGGAAACTTAACCTTTCCAAGATTGAATCAAGACCCATGAAAACAGGATTAGGCAATTACTTTTTCATCATCGACATAGAAATGCCCCTTGACGATGTCCTCATCCCAGGAGCGATATCTGAGCTCGAGGCCTTAGGATGTACGGTTTCGATCATGGGAAGCTATTCATGCTTTAAAGTCCAAAATGGTGTACCGCAACGATGATTTATCATTTGTGAAATTTTTCAAAAGTGATAAATGGTACAGCCTCAGTCAAGTTATATACAATGAATAATAAGCGTGCCCCGGGTGTATTTCCGGGGCATTTTTTTATGGAGTTTTTCGTTAAGGTTTGATTTCGCTTGCGTACAAGTTCCTAAAATGGTTGACAGTCATTTTATGAAATATATAGGAATAGGCAGGAAAAGAGCAAGAAAGGAATGCATTCATTTTTTGGTTTTGAGGATGAGGGGAGAAAGTTTTTCATGATAAAAAGAGGACATGGTTCTGGATGAAAAAAACACCGATTCTGATGAACGCAAATACAATAAGTAAATCCCGGTAGGCCACATTCGGAAATAGGAACAGTAATACATACCTTGATGACTAAATCAGTGGATGCACCTTTTTTAAATCAAAAATGCAGGGAGAGGGTGGTGGTCAGCAGAGATGGATAGTCAATTCAAAGAAACTTTCGGTTCCTGGACCCAAGCGATAGGAACCGTCATTTCTGCTGTTGCTGGTACCCCATCAAATGTCTTGGACGAAGAATTTCGTGAAAAGTTGGATTTGATTGGAAATGAACTTCAAGCAACAGGAAATGCCATATTGGCGGACGCAGAAGAAACCTGGTCACTGAATAAAATCGGTAATGTATTACAGGCGATCGGGAATTCGACGGTCATCTTAGGATTGGTCATTGATTTCGATGAAGTAACCAAACAGGAATTGATCATTAAAGGTAATCTGATTCAGGCGTTGGGCGGAGGTACCGCATTGGCGGGGGCATACGAAAATCCGGATGAACCGGAGCAGGCCTTCAATGTTACGGGAAATTTGTTGCAGGCGATTGGGAATTCGATGCAAGCGATTGGTGGAATTGCCGAACTTAAAAATAGTGTTCAAGATAAAGACCAAGAAAAGGATCAAGAGCAAGAAGAACAAGATAAGGAGGAGCAGGAACTGCAAAAATATCAATATCCTGATTTGGAAGAGAAGTCATCTGATGCTGAATTGATTCAAGTGATGGGAGGCTGGATTCAGGCGGTCGGTTCCGTCATCAGTCTTATCGGGCAGTTGAGAAGTGAAGAAAACTCCGGGGATGGCAGCTCAAATGATGGTAATGCCAATGATGATTGGGCATAAGGCCAAAAAAAAAATCCTCAAAAGATATGGCTTTTGAGGATTTTTCATTAATTCAATCGACTAAAATGCCGGCATCCCTCAAAGCACACTCCGCTTCGTCGAGCAGTTCTTCAGATGATGCGCTCAGTGTATGGAGATGGATGCCGCTCGTTAGTTCCGATAAAAAAGATGCGTTCGTTGCCGTCACCCTTGAAAGGAATTGCTGGACTTCTTTACGGCTGCTGACCATGATGGAAGCGGTTAGGTCGCCGTATACGGGGTGCTCGATTTTGACATCTTTCACCGTGATGCCGATATCCACGAGTAAATATAGCTCTTCTTGGGTCCGGGAAGGATCGTGTTGGCAAGCAATGATCCTTTCCGGCTTTTGAGTGCTCCCCGTTTGTAAGTACAGATAGCCTTGGCTCGTGGCAATGATCGGTTCATTCCGCGCTTTCAGGAGGGTTATGTCACCAACGATAACCTGCCGGCTTACATTCGTGATCTGCGAAAGCTCGCTGCCTGTTACAGGCTCCGCGCTTTTTTGCAATAAATGTAAGAGTTTCGTCCGTCTTTCTTCCCCGAGTAATTTCTTTCTTTCCATAAACATTCACCTCTTTAATTACAAACATTCTAACACAGATTGGAGGGTTTTATCGAATGGCAGCTATTCCTTCGATGCAGTCTGCCAACTTGTGAATGTCGTCGGCCGTCGTGTTTTTACCAAAGGAAAAGCGGACGAATTGATGGGCTTCATCTTCGCTTTTCCCAATGGCCATCATCGTTTTTGAAGGATCCTGTTTACCGATTTGACAGGCGCTTCCCGTCGAAACAGCGAATCCCTTCTGGTTTAATTCCAGCATGATGTACTGTCCTTGCAATCCAGCGAAGGTCAGCGCCAGAATATGAGGCAATTGCTCGTTTTTTGCTTCGATGATTTGAAAATCGATTTTCCTTTCCGTTAGCCGTTGGATCAATTGCATCCTAAGTGTGGAAATCCGTTTTCGTTCATCTTCCATGATATCCCCCAATTTCTTAGCAGCGGTTACGAAGGAAGCGATTCCGGGGACGTCCACTGTCCCTGGTCTGAAACCATATTCATGAGTGATATTCGGTACCGAAGGCTTCAACTGATGGATGGCCGGGAAAATGACGGCCCCAGTCCCTTTTGGACCATAAACTTTATGACTGGAAATGGATAGTCCATCACATGAGGCAGCTATCTTCCCAAGCGGTAATTTAGCAAATGATTGGACACAATCCACATGAAAAAAAGCCTGGTGTTTTCGAACGATTTCACTTATTTGCTCAATGGGTTGAATGACCCCGATTTCCGAATTCACATGTTGGACAATGACCAAGCATGTTCTCTCCGACATACATTCCTGCAGATGTTCAATATCAACACGGCCATCTTCCAAATGCCGTAAATAAGTAACCTCGAAGCCATCTTGTTCAAGCTTTGCCACGAAATTGGCAAGAGATGCATGTTCAGTTCGGCTTACAATCAAGTGGTTCTGCCAGGATGGTTTCGAAGCGATGAATGTATCAATGGCAAGCATGTTGCTTTCTGATCCGCCGCTCGTAAAGATGATTCCTTCCTTTTTTATATTCAGCATTTCTGCGAGTTGCTGCCGTGACATATCCAATAAACGTGCCGCTTCAGAGCCGATATCATGCAAACTGCTCGCATTCCCGAAAAACTTCCGGGATGCTTGGCTGTATACGTCGAGAGCCTCCTCATCAATCGGAGTTGTTGCGGCGTAATCCAAATAAATCAAGAAATCACTTCCATCCTTTAAACTTAAAAAACTCTTGATAATAGTTTAATAATATGTAAATATAGTTGTCAAGACACCTGTCATAAACAGGAGGAATGAAATAATGGTAAAGGCGGAAATCATCGTGATAGGCAGCGGGATCGCTGCCTTGAAAACGGCATTGGAAGCTAGTGAACATAAGCATGTGATACTCATCACAAAATCAAGTATCCGTGATAGTAATTCCTATTTGGCTCAGGGCGGGATTGCTGCTGCAATATCTGATCGTGATAGAGTATCCTTTCATAAAAAAGATACGCTGGCTGCTGGTCAGCGATACAACAAGGTGAAGGCAGTGGAAAAACTCGTTGAAGAGGCACCTTCGGTTATAGCTGAACTTATTGAATCGGGTATGCGATTTGACCATGACCATGACGGAACTCTATTGTTTGGCATGGAGGGCGCCCACAGTGAACGAAGAATCCTTCATAGTCATGGGGATGCTACAGGAAAGTACATCATGGAACATCTTATAGGGTGCTTGAAAAAATCATCGATTACTGTAATGGAGAATGTTGCCGCAGTGGAGTTGATCATCGGGGAAGATGATTCTTGCATAGGCGTCAAAACACTTGATAAGTCAGGGGAACTTGTTACCTATCATGCTGAACAGACGGTTTTGGCAACAGGCGGCTGTGGTTCCCTATACCATTTCACTTCAAATTCACAAACGGTTTCAGGTGATGGAATCGCACTTGCATTCAAGGCCGGTGCAAAAGTTCGTGACATGGAATTCATACAGTTCCATCCGACCCTGCTTTTTGTAAATGGCAAAGCGGAAGGGCTGGTTTCAGAAGCGGTCCGCGGGGATGGTGCGAGATTAGTGACGGAAATGGGAAGGCCGATCATGGAGGATGTCCATAGCTTGAAAGATCTAGCACCAAGGCATATTGTTGCACAAACGATTTTTTCTTATTTGCAGCGCGGTGAAAAGGTATTTTTGGATATTTCGATGATTAAGGATTTTAAAAATCGTTTTCCGACAGTGAGCTCATTATGTGAAAAAAGCGGGCTGGACCTTCAATTGGGGAAAATCCCCGTTGCACCTGGAAACCATTTTCTAATGGGAGGGATTGAAGTGGATGAATCGGGGCAAACCGCAGTACCCTCTTTGTATGCAGTTGGTGAAGTGGCATGCACGGGTGCACATGGTGCAAACCGATTGGCAAGCAACTCCCTTCTCGAAGGGCTGGTTTTTGGAAATGCGCTTGGCCGTTTCCTTGCTAAAGTGCCGGCAAGGTCGATACCGGAAGAAAAAGAGCAGTCCAAGAGTTCCAGTCCATTTTCCTTTTTACCTGATCTCACGACATTGCAGGAAAAATTAATGAACGAAGCGGGAATCGTTCGAAATGAAGCGGGTTTAACTCGACTGAAGGATTATCTTGAGACATTTACTATCGAAAAATTGCTGCAGATGGAAGTAACGGCATTATCGCTACAAGAAATAACCAAAATCAATAGCATAATCGTGGCGTGGCTGATTGCCGAATCCGCATTGACCAGGACGGAAAGCAGGGGCGGTCATTTCCGCAGTGACTATCCAAGCGAAGATGACACCCAATGGCTTGAAAATTCGGTTATCCTTGCTTGCACGGATGTGAAATACCGAGTGAAAGGGAGACGACTATATGAATATATTGAAGCTTAAGCAGATGCTGCAACAATTTTTAATGGAAGATATAGGGGAATGCGATGTAACGAGTGATACGATTTTTGATCAAGGTGAACAAGGAACTTTGACATTCATCGCAAAAGAAGGCGGGGTCTTTAGCGGAGGGGACGTCATCAAGACGGGATTTGCGTTGTTGGATGAGCAAATCGAGGTTTTCCTTTTTGTTCAAGATGGAGAAGTATTTGAAGAAGGACAGGAGCTTGCAAAAATGACCGGCGATATGGCCTCCCTTTTAAAAGGGGAACGGGTCGTTTTGAATTTAGTGCAGCGTATGTCCGGCATTGCGACACAGGCTCATAAAGCTGCCATGATTTTAGCGGGGACGAAGACGAGAGCTTGTGATACGAGGAAAACTACACCAGGCCTGCGGATGCTCGAAAAATATGCGGTCCGTTCCGGCGGGGCATTCAATCACCGTTATGGTCTGTATGATGCAGTCATGATAAAGGACAACCATATTTCTTTCGCTGGGTCCATAACGAAAGCGGTTCAAACGGTTAAATCCAAACTGGGACATACCACTAAAGTGGAAGTGGAAACGGAATCACCACAACAGGTGCTTGAAGCAGTGGAAGCCGGTGCAGATATCATCATGTTCGATAACCGGAGCCCCGAAGAAATCAAGCAACTGATTAAATTGGTTCCCGCCCACATCATAACTGAAGCTTCTGGAGGGATCCATTTAGACAATCTAGCCTCATATCGGGAAACAGGGGTAGATTATATTTCGTTGGGCAGCTTGACGCACAGTGTCAGGGCACTTGATATTAGCGCAAAGGTCAAAGAACGTGAGGGGATATTGAAATGAACATATTGGAGATGGCTAAAACAGCAGGAAATGTATTACCTGAAAAGTATAAAACGATGACAAAGGAAGAGATGGAGAATCGGGTCCATGACATCAAGCAACGACTGGGGAACCGCCTTTATATCCCAGGCCATCATTATCAAAGGGAGGAAGTCATTCAATTTTCGGATTCAACGGGGGATTCACTTCAATTGGCTCAGCTTTCCGCGCAAAATCGCGAAGCGGATTATATCGTGTTTTGTGGCGTGCATTTCATGGCTGAAACAGCCGATATTTTGACGGAAGAAGGGCAGACGGTTATCCTTCCTGACATGCGTGCAGGCTGCTCCATGGCGGATATGGCGGATATTGAACAAACGGAACGGGCGTGGACAAAGCTTCAGGATTTATTTGGTGATACGATCCTTCCGCTAACTTATGTTAATTCCACTGCGGCCATCAAAGCTTTTGTGGGGAAAAATGGCGGGGCTACGGTGACTTCTTCCAATGCACAAGGGATGGTCTCCTGGGCCCTCTCGCAAAAAGAAAGAATCCTTTTCCTTCCCGATCAGCATCTCGGGAGGAATACAGCCTTTGACCTTGGAATCCCATTGAATGAAATGGCTGTCTGGGATCCGCATAAGGATGAATTGATCTATGAAGGGGAACTCGAAAATCTGAAGGTACTTCTTTGGAAAGGACATTGTTCAGTCCATGAAAATTTCACTACGGCGAATATTGAAACGCTTAGAGCGGAGCAGCCGGAAATGAATATCATCGTTCATCCCGAATGTCGACGTGAGGTAGTCGCCCTGTCAGATTATGCGGGTTCTACATCATACATCATAAATATGATCGAAAGAGCCGAACCAGGTAGTTCCTGGGCAATCGGCACGGAAATGAACCTTGTCAAGCGACTTATCGCCAATAATCCTGACAAGAACATCATCTCGTTAAATCCGAATATGTGTCCATGTCTTACAATGAACCGGATTGATCTGCCTCACCTGCTGTGGGCGCTTGAATCCATTGAAGAAGGGATAATCATCAATCCGATAAAAGTGGAGAAGAGCATTGCGGATAATGCCATCCTAGCTTTAAACAGAATGCTGGAACGCGTTTGAGTCAGTGCTTTCTAAAAAGACTTTGGATCAAAAGAAAAAGGGGGATAAGACCCCCTTTTTTCTTTTGTAATCTAAACAGGTAAGAACTTTTAAAGGTTATTCGCTTTGAAAGTATTGCCTTCATTCATATCACCGGATTTAAATCCTTTATTGAACCACCGTTTCCTCTGTTCGGATGTACCGTGCGTGAAGCTATCTGGAACCACGTACCCCTGTGCCTTTTCCTGGATACGGTCATCCCCCACACCACTTGCTGCATTCAAGGCTTCCTCAAGATCGCCTTCTTCAAGCAAATTCTCTCCTTGGACATGATGTGCCCAAACTCCAGCAAAATAATCAGCCTGTAATTCAAGACGGACAGAAAACCTATTATATTCGGTCTCGCTGACCTTTGAACGATCGGGCATTTCCTTTTCCGTTGTCCCTAAAAGTGTCTGAACGTGATGTCCGACTTCGTGTGCAATGACATAGGCCATGGCGAAATCCCCGGGTGCCTGGAATTCTTGCTTCAACTCTTGATAAAAGCTGAGATCAATATATAATTTCATGTCACCCGGACAATAAAATGGCCCTACCGAAGAAGCTGCCATCCCGCATGCCGATTCGACACTACCTGAATACAGGACAAGGTTCGGTTCCTTATATTCCAGTCCATTTTTACGGAATTCTTCTGTCCAGACCTGCTCCGTTTCTGCAAGGACGACAGATACGAACTGCGCAAGTTCCTTCTCTTCATCAGTTTCGACATAAGTGCTGCCATTGTTCGATTCAGTAGAATTCAAGCTGCCTAGCAATTCGCTTGGATTACCGCCAAGGAGCGTCACGATCAAGACAATTACCAATCCGACCCCTCCGCCTATTCCGGCCATGCCTTTTCCGCTCATGCGTCTTTTGTCCTCGACATTCGAGCTGCCCTGTCTACCTTTCCATTTCATTATTATTCCCCCCAGGGATGTAAGATGAGTACCTGAAGACAAAGCCTTAGGTCATTTACTTTCTTATACCCTGATTTCCCTGAGTTTAGACAGAAGCTTGAAAGAAGCGTTTCATAACATGGGTTTCCTCTCCCAAAAAGTAACTTCCATTTCCCTAAATCATTGATCCAATCATAAAAGTCATTTTTCAAGCATAAGTTTTCATGATAAAAATAATAGCAATTCACCCACTGCTTCATAGAATATATGGACATATGCACAGGAGGGGTTAACAGCGTGAAAATTCATATAGTCCAAAAAGGCGATACACTTTGGAAACTCGCCAAAAAATACGGCGTCAGTTTTGATGAACTTAAAAAAGTTAACGCGCAATTGAGCAACCCGGACATGATGATGCCCGGAATGAAAATTAAAATACCAGGGGCTTCCGGAGCTGTAATAAAAGAAACGGTTAAACCAAACGTGAATATTCAACCGGGAATGAAAGAATCCCAAATTCAACCGTACCAGGCTCAGCCAGCACCTATGAAAGAGCAGCAAATTATGCAAAAACCGGCTGTTAAAGAACAGCCGAAAAAAGAACAGCCGAAATTTCAACAGCCGATAAAAGAGCAGCCGAAATTTCAACAGCCGGTAAAAGAGCAACCAATCGTTCAACAACCAGTAAAAGAGCAGATCGTTCAACAGCCAGTTAAGAAAGAGCAGCAGATCGTACAGCCTAAGCCAATCATTAAAGAAAAGCAAAAAATCGTTCCAAAAGAAGTGCCGGTACCCATGCCGGTGATTCCGGAAATCGATATCAATAATTATTATATGGTCAACATGACCAATATGAGTGTTCAAAAGCCACCTGCACCACCACCTTTGCCAAAGAAGAAAGAAGAGCCTGCAGTCACTAAAAAGAAGAAGAAAAAGCCAGCTGTACAGCCAGCTCAGGAATATAGTGAGCCGGAGGATGATTGTATTCCAGTAACGCCAATCCTGCCTGGAAGCGGTTATTGTATTCAGCCGCCACCGTGGGCGCATATGCACATGCAGGGGATGCAAGCCCCATATCAAGGCGCTCAAGGGTATCAGGCGGCTCCGGAAACATATGGTTATCAAATGATGGATGAGAGCTCTGATATTTGGGGAGAATCTTCTGACATGCAAATGATGGATCAAGGATTCGTCCAAGGGGCGAGCATGAATGCACCAAGCCAGCAATATTATCCATATCAAGCCTCCGCACCGGTTCCGCACCATTTTTATGGAGGGATGAATCAACAAGCTCAAGTAGCAGGTTCATATATGCAACAAGATTATGAGTCACCAGGCGAATCGCCTTCTTCATACAATCAAAACTTCCCTCAGCATTATTCCCAGATTGCCGGTGAGGAAGAGGAAGATTGCGGCTGTAATAAGGGGTTACTTGGAACTTATGGGCCGGAAGTGAAAGGGCAGTATCAAGGAAACAAAAAAATGGATCACCAATATCAATCCGTTCAATCACAGCAACAGGCCCCATACCCAGGGATGGCACCTAAAGAGTCTCAGATGGGAATAGAGATGCAATATCAAAATGAAGAAGAGTCAGTAGAATCGGCTCCACAATATGAAGGATTCATGATGGGCGGCCAGAACGGAGGTCAGCCAGGCATGATGTTGGGCGGCCAAAACGGAGGTCAGCCAGGGATGATGATGGGCGGCCAGAACGGAGGTCAGCCAGGCATGATGATGGGCGGCCAGAACGAAGATCAGCCGTGGATGATGGGCGGCCAAAACGGAGGTCAACCAGGCATGATGATGGGCGGCCAGAACGGAGGTCAGCCAGGGATGATGATGGGCGGCCAAAACGGAGGTCAGCCAGGCATGATGCCGGGCAGCCAAAACGGAGGTCAGCCAGGGATGATGATGGGCGGTCAAAACGGTGGCCAACCAGGGATGATGCCGGGCAGCCAAAACGGTGGCCAGCCAGTGATGATGGGCGGCCAAAACGGAGGTCAGCCGTGGATGATGGGTGGCCAAAGCGGAGGCCAACCAGGTATGATGGGCGGCCAAAATGGAGGTCAGCCGTGGATGATGGGCGGCCAAAACGGAGGCCAGCCAGGGATGATGATGGGCAGCCAAAACGGAGGTCAGCCAGGGATGATGATGGGCGGCCAGAACGGTGGCCAGCCAGGGATGATGATGGGCGGTCAAAACGGTGGTCAGCCAGGGATGATGATGGGCGGCCAGAACGGAGGCCAGCCAGGGATGATGATGGGCGGCCAAAACGGAGGTCAGCCAGGGATGATGATGGGCAGCCAAAACGGAGGTCAGCCAGGGATGATGATGGGCGGTCAAAACGGTGGCCAACCAGGAATGATGCCGGGCAGCCAAAACGGAGGTCAGCCAGGGATGATGATGGGCAGCCAAAATGGAGGTCCTCCAGGCATAAAGGAGAGTCAAATAGGAGGTCCTCCAGGCATGATGGGCGGTCAAAATGGAGGCCAGCCAGGTATGATGCCGGGACAATTCGGTGGTCAGCCTGACATGATGGGCGGTCAAAATGGAGGTCCTCCAGGCATGATGCCGGGACAATTTGGTGGTCCGCCTGACATGATGGGCGGTCAAAATGGAGGTCCTCCAGGTATGATGCCGGGACAATTTGGTGGTCCGCCTGACATGATGGGCGGTCAAAATGGAGGTCCTCCAGGTATGATGCCGGGACAATTTGGTGGTCCGCCTGACATGATGGGCGGTCAAAATGGAGGCCAGCCAGGTATGATGCCGGGACAATTCGGTGGTCCGCCTGTCATGATGCGCGGTCAGTTTGGGGGGCAACCTGAAGCTATGTTACCTGGGCAAATGGGTGGCCAGCCAGGCGAATTCGGGGGCGTTCGTGCACCTGAAACATTCGGGATACCGACATATGCAGATGAAAGCGATGACTACTAATTATCAAGGAGACAGTGTTTTTAACACTCGTCTCCTCTCTTATTTAAATCGTAAGCCAAAGAATGTCCACCATATCCAAAGCAGTGTCTATTTAATAACTTTTGAAAAGGGTCATCCAATGATCCTTAAAGGATTCGACAGTTTTGAAAAATGGGATCGGCAAAGAGAATTGACTTCTTTGTTAAAACAAAAGGGATTTCATCAAACGTATTATATTCATCAGAATTTAATGCCCTTTCAATTTAAGGGAAAATGGTATGGCAGTATGGACTATTTTCCGCCGAGTAAGAAAAAATTCAGATTTTCCAATCATAAGGACCGCTTAGAGGGCATTCAGTTACTGGAAAGCTTCCATGATGTGTCGGAACATATCACCATTAACGCGCCTGTGTTCAATCAATCAAAAAAGTGGAAAGAACGCTTATCACTATTTAAAAAGAACTTTTCTTATGTTCGCCAATATGTTTCCGAAGATATTATCAATGAATGGATTAGGTGGGGTGAATGGTCGCTAGAGGGGTTTGATAAAAATCAGTCTTTATGGAATAAGGAAGAGAAAGTCATCATTCATGGTGATTGTGCCCACCATAATTTCTTGCGGAGAGCGGACGGCACTTTGACTTTAATCGATTTTGACTTAATGGCAAATGCCCCGAGGTGCATTGATTATTTACAGTATGCAAATCGAATTTCGCATCATTTGGAAGATGCGGCCACCGAGCTGTGGGAAGTGCCGCAATTGCAAAGGTATCAGTCAGACCTTGCCTTTTTATATGCTTTAACTTATCCTACCGATATTTTCCGTGAATGGAATCGTCTTAATAAAAGTTCTTCCCAGCTTCATTCGGTCTGGAAAATGTCCGTGGAAGGTTTTTCGGAGCGGATGGAGATGAATGAAAAATTGGCGAAAAGGATTTCTTCCCTTAATAGGAATTAAAACGGGTTTATGGCCGTATCTTACAGAGTACATTTCCCGTTAGACACCCATGCTAATTATGAGCGGAATATAGCTCATTCTATTGCAATGGGAGGGTTATTGGTGCAGAAAATAAAATGGGCACAGCCGCTTTGTACGGTATTGGCCGCCGTCAGTTTGGTTGGATGTGCTAATAATGATACAGCGGAAAATGAAAATATCACGAATGATACAGGGTACCATGAAAAAGATGCATTGGTACGAAACATCAATTATGAGAATATGGTGCAAGGTTTATACAATAAAGATGATGCGTACAGTACGAGTGACCGTAACTACCATGGACATGAAAGTAAGCCGCTAAAGGCAAAATCATCTTATTATAATTCTTATGAAGGCTCTTTAGCCGACAGAGTCAATGGTGTCGCCAATAAAGTGGAGCCGGTTAGCGATGCCCGGACAATCATTATGAAAGACGAAATGCTGGTTGCCTTGCTGCTTGATGACTACAGCCAAGCAAAAGATGTTAAACAAAGAATCAAGAAGGAAATCGGACCGCTTACCAATGGCCGTACCCTATATGTCACCACCGATGAAGGTGTCTATTTCAGGACGATGACACTTGATAACAATCTTCGGGATGGCGATACGAGGGAAATGATCATTTTGGATGCCAATGACATGTTCGATAACCTTAACATCCACGAAAATCACTTAAAATAATTAGTGGGCTGACCCGGTATGGAGTCAGCTCTTTTTGGTTTTTTTCTGGTTAATAATCTTTATTTGGGTCAAACTACATAAAAAGTAAACGCCTTAAGAGGTGAGTATATTGATTAATCAACTTAGAATCCAATTTTTCATGATACTTTTCATATTGCCATTTTGCTTAACCGTTTTTGCCGAAGAAACGGTTCAAAAGGAAAATGATCCAATTGAAAGGAAGGTCATTCTTCAGCGTATGTATCTGGATGGCGAGTTAAGTGAAGAGAAATTGACAGAAACAATTTGGTCGATGGAGGACTTTTGGGCAAAATATGAAGGATGGAAAGTAGTCGATCAAAATGAAGAGCGGATTGTCATGAAGAAAATTGAAAATGACATATCCCCGCTTTTAAAAGCGAATGGTTACCTTGGGATGAGGGAAGATGGTACGTTATCCATTTTTATCGGTAGGCCTGAGCACGCCAAGATCATTCATACTTTCTACCAAATAGACATTGGTAAACTTGAAGCATACAAGCAGGAGGAACTGCAAAAAGGGATTCCGATCATGAATAAAGACCAATATAAACAGCTCATTAAAGAATATGAGCCATATTCGGTAAACTAGGATGGGATGGCACTCATCCTTCAGACTGTAGACAAACTCGATAATAATGGAGTTTGTCTACAGTTTTTTTAGTATTTACAATTTGACCGTTGATTTCCACTGCAGGCACTCCACGGGCGGTCCGCCCTCGGCGCTTTTGCGCCTGTGGGGTCTCCCGTGGACGCGTAAGTCTCGTACACCCGTTCCAATCGACTTTGTTTTAAGGATGATGGTAACACCCGGAAATCCTTGTGAAAAGTCTTTGCCGATTACTAAATAACTTTTAATGAACAACCTTCCCTTTTTATGATAAAATGAGAGGTACAGCAAAATCAGGGAGAGAATTAATTTGTATGATTATATAAAAGGCAAGGTCGATTATATTGGGCCTGAATACATAGTTGTGGAAAATGGGGGGATCGGATATCAAGTGATGACACCGAATCCTTTTATTTTTTCCGCTCAATACCAGAAAGAAATCCAAGTTTTCTTGTATCATTATGTTCGTGAGGATATGGCTGCATTATACGGATTTCAGACTCGGCAAGAAAAGGCGTTATTCACAAAATTATTGAATGTAACCGGAATCGGGCCGAAGGGTGCTCTAGCCATATTGGCATCAGGCCAGGTTGATCAGGTGGTACAGGCGATCGAAAATGAAGATGAATCGTTTTTGGTGAAATTCCCGGGAGTCGGAAAGAAAACGGCACGGCAGATGATTCTCGATTTAAAAGGAAAACTTGAGAACATTATTCCGGATGCGTTTCCAAGCTTGTTTAACGAAGGCGTCACGGCTGCAATCAGTCCAAATGGTTATACGGAGGAATTGGATGAAGCCATTCTTGCGTTGAAGGCTCTTGGTTATTCCGAAAAGGAAATCCAAAAGGTTGCCAAGAAATTGCAGGCTGAAGATATGACGACCGAGCAATATATTAAGAAAGCATTGCAAATGATGTTAAGATAAGGAGTGGCGCAATGGAGGAGAGAATATTCAATCAGGAAGCCGATTTGAACGAACTGTCCTTTGAACAAAGCCTGCGGCCGCAAAACTTAAAGCAATATATTGGACAGGATAAAGTGAAAGCGAATTTAAGTGTATACATCGAAGCGGCAAGGATGCGTGAAGAAACGCTCGATCATGTACTTTTATATGGACCGCCTGGTCTTGGAAAGACGACGCTTGCCGTCATCATCGCCAATGAAATGGGTGTAAATATCCGCACGACTTCCGGTCCCGCCATTGAGCGGCCGGGAGATCTGGCGGCCATTTTGAGTGCACTTGAACCAGGTGATGTATTGTTCATTGATGAGATTCACCGTCTTCCTCGTGTCGTTGAAGAAGTGCTATATCCGGCTATGGAGGACTTTTGTCTCGATATTGTAGTCGGTAAGGGACCGGAAGCCCGTTCGATCAGGATCGATTTGCCGCCGTTCACCCTCGTAGGGGCCACGACACGGGCAGGCTCACTATCTGCACCGCTCAGGGATCGTTTTGGCGTTTTGAGCCGACTTGAATATTATACGGAAAACCATTTGACTGATATCATCATCCGTACAGCAAGAATCATGGATACGGAAATGGATGATCAAGCAGCGGCCGAGCTTGCAAGAAGGTCAAGGGGCACCCCGAGAATTGCCAATCGGCTTTTACGGAGGGTCAGGGATTTCGCGCAGGTACGCGGTGATGGTACGATAACGGCCGAGCTTGCCGATTATGCGCTTGAATTAATGCAGGTCGACCGTTTAGGACTCGATCATATTGACCATAAATTACTTAAAGGGATCATTGAAAAATTCCGTGGCGGACCCGTGGGGCTGGAAACGATTGCTGCAACGATTGGCGAAGAGGCACATACGATCGAAGATGTGTATGAACCATATCTGTTACAAGTCGGTTTTCTTCAGCGTACCCCAAGAGGCCGGATGGCAACACCGCTTGTTTATGAGCATTTTGGAATGGAGATGCCTGAATGATGAATATACCAAAGGTGGTCATGATTCTGGGTGTGATTATATTCGTGATTGGTTTTGCGATGAAATATATTCATCTCGGCAGGCTGCCGGGAGATATTTTTCTGAAAAAGGGGAATACGACGTTTTACTTTCCTATCGTTACATCAATCATCGTCAGTGTTGTGTTGTCCGCGATTTTTTATTTGATCGGCCGTTTTAAATAATGATTACAGCTTGATAGACACGTAAGGAAGTGGAACAGATGAAATTGGATATGTTTGATTTTCATTTACCGGAGGAACTGATTGCCCAAGTTCCTTTGGAAGATAGGGAAGCAAGTAGATTGATGGTACTGGACAAAGAAACCGGTAAGCTCCAGCATGATGTATTCAGCCATATCACGGAATATATCAAACCGGGAGATTGCCTGGTGTTGAATGATACGAAAGTGCTTCCGGCCCGACTATACGGCAGTAAAGAAGGAACGGGTGCAAAAATCGAAGTATTGCTCCTTAAGCAAGAGCATGACGATGTATGGGAAACGCTTGTGAAGCCGGCCAAACGGATTAAAGAAGGCTCGACAATCGTTTTTGGCGATGGTAAGCTGAGTGCCGTCTGTACAGGTGTACTCGAGCATGGCGGCCGAATCCTTGAATTTAAATATGAAGGCATATTTTATGAAATACTGGAGAAGCTTGGCGAAATGCCATTACCTCCATACATCAAGGAACAACTCGACGACCAGGACCGCTATCAAACGGTATATGCGCGTGAACGGGGATCTGCAGCGGCACCTACCGCTGGCCTGCATTTTACGGAGGATTTGCTTGAGAAACTTAAAGGGATGGGTGTCCACATCGCCTTCATCACGCTGCATGTTGGGCTTGGTACATTCCGTCCAGTAAGTGTCGACGATATTGACAGCCACGAAATGCATTCGGAATTTTATCAAATGACGGAAGGCACAGCCAGATTACTGAATGATGTGAAAGAAAAAGGCGGGAAAATCATTACGGTCGGCACTACGTCCACAAGGACATTGGAAACGATTGCGTCCCGCAATGATGGGGTTTTCAAGGAAGAGAATGGCTGGACGAGCATCTTCATTTATCCTGGTTATGAGTTCAAAGGGATCGATGCGATGATAACGAACTTCCATTTGCCCAAATCGACTTTAATCATGCTTATTTCTGCACTTGCAGGCAGGGAGCATGTCCTTCATGCCTATGAAACGGCTGTGGAAGAAAAATACAGGTTCTTTAGTTTTGGAGATGCAATGTTCATTAAGTAATATAAGAGTGAGAAGCTCTTGAAGGGAGTTATTGCGTTGACTGCAATACGATATGAGTTAATCAAAACATGTAAACAGACAGGGGCACGGCTAGGCCGGGTCCATACGCCGCATGGTTCTTTTGAAACGCCGGCATTTATGCCGGTTGGAACGATGGCTACTGTCAAAACGATGTCCCCGGAAGATTTGAAACAAATGGGGGCAGGCATCATCCTGAGCAATACGTACCACCTATGGCTGCGTCCGGGGCATGAAATCATCAAGGAAGCTGGCGGATTGCATAAGTTCATGAACTGGGATCGTGCGATTTTGACCGACTCAGGCGGCTTTCAAGTCTTCAGTTTGAGCGAGTTCCGCAAGATTGAAGAAGAGGGTGTGCATTTCAGGAACCATCTGAATGGCGATAAATTATTTTTATCTCCGGAAAAAGCGATGGAAATACAAAATGCGCTTGGCTCCGATATTATGATGGCATTTGATGAATGTCCGCCATTTCCGGCGACTGAAGAGTATATGAAGAAGTCGGTTGAACGGACATCGCGCTGGGCGGAACGCTGTTTGAATGCACATGAGCGTCCAAATGATCAAGGGCTGTTCGGAATCGTTCAAGGCGGGGAGTTTGAAAATCTTCGCAAACAAAGTGCAAAAGACCTTGTCTCCCTTGACTTCCCGGGTTATGCTATTGGAGGACTATCCGTAGGGGAACCAAAGGATATCATGAACCGCGTCCTTGAGTTTACAAGTCCGCTGCTGCCAACTGACAAACCGCGTTACCTTATGGGAGTCGGTTCACCGGACTCATTGATCGATGGTGCACTCCGCGGTATCGATATGTTTGACTGCGTACTGCCGACGCGAATTGCGCGTAATGGTACGCTCATGACGAGCAATGGGCGGCTGGTTGTTAAAAATGCGAAGTATGCACGCGATTTCGGTCCAATCGATGAAAATTGCGATTGCCATGTTTGCAAGAATTATAGCCGGGCATATATCCGCCATTTGATTAAATGTGAAGAAACCTTTGGGATTCGTCTTACTACTTACCATAATCTTCATTTTCTGTTAAACTTGATGGAACAGGTCAGACAAGCTATTCGAGAAGATCGTCTTGGAGACTTTAGGGAAGAGTTTTTTGAGCAGTATGGTTTCAATGAACCAAATGCGAGAAACTTCTAATTCCATAAATATTTTAATGAACGAAAGGAGTGAATATACAAAATGGGTTCTTTAACACAAATACTTCCGTTGATTTTAATGTTCGTATTGTTCTATTTCTTATTGATCCGCCCGCAGCAAAAACGCCAAAAGGCTACGCAAAACATGCAAAGCAGTTTGAAAAAAGGTGATAAAGTTGCGACTATCGGCGGCATGCACGGAACAATCGATGCAATCGATGAACTGCAAATCGTCATTAAATCACCAGACGGTACAAAACTGACTTTTGACCGTGCAGCAATCCGTGAAATTAAGGAAAGCGCACCGAATAAAGAAACATCCCTATAAAACAAACGAAAACCGGGCCATGTGCCCGGTTTTTTGCTGTGTTTTTTAATCGGAGCGGGAGTCGGAACTCAAGTTGACCCCAAGAACGCCACCCATCATGGCCGTAATCACAAAACAGCCATAGTATATCCATTGCTTGATGGTGAAAAGTGCATCGTGACCTAAATATTGAAAAAGGAACACGACCAACAGATAAAGCAGCCCAGTGCTTCCGCCCAAGAATAATCCTTGCTTTTTCCCTTTGCCTCCTGAAATGAATCCACCAATGAACAGCGATAAAAAGGACACGATCATGATCACGTATGTCAGGGATGATTCCGTCAGTGAAGTAAAACGAAGAAGGATGGAAACGATTAAACTAGCAATCATCGCTATGGCAAAGATGGAGCCTACGCCATAAATTACGGCGACACTCATTTTTTTAGTTTCGATGGGTATTCCTCCTTTTTAAAAGGCTGATACGTATAGCCTGTTTATGTGTTTGTACAAGCATATTCCCCATATCGAACCTTTAGACCAGGTTTAAGAAGCTTCCCGTAAAATTAAAAAGATTATGGAGTAATTTTTCAGTTCCCAAGCCATGCTATGGATGAAGGAAGTGTTATCATTGGATACCCTGGCTATTATTTTTAGAACAACAGTGATCTATCTAGTCATATTATTACTTTTCCGAATGATGGGTAAGCGGGAAGTTGGGGAACTGAGCATTCTTGATTTGGTGGTATCCATCATGATAGGGGACATTGCCGTCCTATCCTTTGAAGATTTGGATAGACCATTTTTCAGGCAAATCATACCGATGTTCGTACTAGCTTTCATCCAAATAATCATGGCCTACGTTTCATTGAAAAGCATAAGGTTTCGAAACATCGTGGACGGTAAGCCGCAGATCATCATCAATCAAGGGAAAATAGATGAAAAAGCGATGCGTAGGCAACGATATAATTTCGATGATTTATTGACTCAGCTGCGTGAACAGGGAATTAGTAATTTAAATGACGTACAATTCGCAATCCTCGAATCCTCCGGAAAGCTTTCGATCATCAAGAATACCAAAGATAAAAGGTCTAAAACCAAGGAAACACCTTATCCCCTGATAATCGACGGGGAGATACAGGAGAGGAATCTCGATAGAATTGGCAAAAATCATTTTTGGCTCCGGCACCAGTTGAAAAAACTGGGAGAAACGAAGATTAAAGAAATTTCGATTTGTGGGTACATAGATGGCCAATTTTATATCGATAAAAATGAAACGAAGAAATGACCGAAGCCTTTTAATGCTTCGGTCCATTTCATTTCCAAGCGAATTTTGATAAAAAGCCGCCCACCACAGGAATCCTGATCAGATCCGCCTTTTTTATGCTTCCGGTCATGAGCAGGAAAAAAGTGAACAGCAGGATAACGACCGTCACGGAAAGCAAAAGCCGTATGCCAAGAGGCTGTGAGGAGAGCGGGAATTGAAAAAGATAATAACCGCCCCATCCTGAAATTAAAGCAAGGACCAAAGCTGACATATAGCTGCGGAAATGAAGCGTGAAAGGGACGACCTTCAGCACGGTTGAAAAATGCAGGAAGGTAACGAGCATCGAACCGACAGCTATCCCGATTGCGGCTCCCATGATCCCAAAACTTTCCTTTGACGCCAGCAGCCAGATCACACCGATTTTAAGGATGTTCCCAGCCAGGCTGTTGAACATTGCGGCCTTTGCAAGATCCAGTGCTTGCAGCATGGATTGCAGCGGATATTGAAAGTAATAAAGGATGAAAAAAGGTGCCAGGAATTTAATGAAAATAGCAGCATGCGAAGAGCCGTACATGACCTGTAAAATCGGTTCGGCAAAGATGAACAGAATGACGACAGCTAAACAGCCTGTGATAAAGGTGATTTTCAGGGCCTGCTGAAGCCTGTGTTCAACGAGTAAAAAGTTTCCGGTCGTACGGGCTTCGCTCACTGCCGGGACGAGTGCCGTCGCCAATGATGCCGTAACGAAAGAAGGAAGCATGAGTAAAGGCAGTGCATACCCTGTTAACTCCCCGTATTGACTGGTGGCTGCGGCCGCGGTGACTCCGGCAAGTGCCAAACTCTGGGCGACCACTATCGGTTCGAAAAACCACGAAACCGACCCAATCATCCTGCTTCCGGTGGAAGGAAGGGCAATCCCCATCAATTCGGTGAACGTTCCTTTTCCGGATTTGACATTCTTGAAGAAACCCTTTCTGAACTTAAAATGTTTCTTTAATTTAAAGCTGGTCAATAAGTAGAAAAGGGATACAAGCTCACCGATAATCGATGCAAACATCGCCCCGGCTGCAGCATATTCGATTCCATATGGCAAAAAGGCCTTCGTCAGGACGGCTATGAAAGTGATTCGGGCCACCTGTTCGATAACTTGTGAGAAAGCGAAGGGCTTCATATTTTGCTTCCCTTGGAAATAACCGCGCAGTACGGATGAAATGGCGATGATCGGTACGATAGGGGCAATCGCCATGAGCGGCCATACTGTCCGTTCGTCAGTGAATAGGTATTCTGATAGAACCGGCGCGAAAAGCAGCATCGCAGGAGTGAAAATCATCGATAGAGTAAAGGTGCAGGCCAAAGAGACGACAAGGATTTTCTTGATTTTCCGTTCATCACCTCTGGCATTGGCCTCAGCCACGTATTTAGAAATGGCGATCGGCAGGCCTAACTGGGTTATGTTCACGACGAGAAAGAGGGTCGGTAAAGCCATCATATATAAACCAACGCCTTCTTCGCCGATGAAGCGGGCGATGACAATGCGGTTAATGAAACCAAGAACCCTTGTAATCAGGCTTGCGATTAATAAAATCAGCGTGCCTTTTAAAAATTTGGACATTGAACTCCCTCCCTGCCTTCTCAAAAAAGCGGTTATGCTATACAATTATCTATATGCTTGTACTTGGACAAAGCATGACAAAAGTGTTTGTTTGCGTTCTAACAAATGATCGAAACCCTTCTAAGAAAATGCGCATTCATTTGAGAATCATTTTTACTGGAGGCAAAGTGATGGCAAAAAAGAATCATCCCTATCAAAGGTATTATCTAAAGGTACGTCCATTTTTGAAGAGCAAGCGTGAGGAATTCCAAATGGTCGGATTGAATGCCGTAACAGAGGAAGATATATGGGGAACCTTAACCAAAAATAAATGGAAGCGTCCGCAGGAAAACATTCACCTTCATGAACTTGTCGCAGATATCGTGACATTTTCGAGCAACCAGTTCATGACCTTCCAAATGGTCGAAGCTTATAAATCACCAAACCTATTTGAGCCGCTTTCTGAAGAAGAACTGAAGGAACTTTTGAAGGAATAACGCAAAGATATACTTAAATTGACAGCTGTTTGTATATGACTCATAATAGATATGGTTATGCTTTTTTTGGAAAAAGCATGGGAAGCTGTGTCTTTTTTCTCAAGAAGCAAAGGGTATGCAGTTATCATATAAACTAAAAATGACAGTTTTTTTAACTTCAGGAACAGGCGTATTATAGAAAGGGGCCTACTACATAATGGTAAAAAGAAGCAGGATCGTTGCGTTTTTTCTAATCGCACTTTTGATTTTCGCAGCGATGGGTACGACTTCAAAAGGAATCCTAAAGGATATCAAGCTGGGTCTTGATCTTCAAGGCGGTTTTGAAGTGTTATATGAAGTAAAACCGCTGTCTGGGGAAAAGATCACCCCGGATGTTTTACGGGCTACAGTAAGCTCACTTGAGCGGCGTGTCAATGTTTTGGGCGTTAGCGAGCCTAACATTCAAATCGAAGGGAAAGACCGGATCCGCGTTCAATTGGCTGGAGTCAAAGACCAAAACAACGCTCGGGAAATCCTTTCGACACAAGCTAAATTATCCTTCCGTGATTACAACGATAAGGAAATGATGACCGGTGCCGACCTGAAAGAAGGCGGCGCGAAACAAACATTCCAAGATAATAAACCGGTTGTCGAAGTCACATTGAAAGATGTGGATAAATTTAAGGACATCACTCAAAAAATATCCTCGATGGAAAGTCCTACTAATGTACTTGCAATCTGGTTGGATTTCGAGGAAGGAAAAGATTCCATTAAGGATACAGCCTCACAGGACAATATGATATCCGCTCCATATGTCAGTGAAGTTTTCAATACGAAGAAGGTGTATATCACCGGTCAATTCACGGTGGAAGAAGCGAAAGAGCTTGCCGCCCTTCTGGATGCAGGTGCCCTGCCTGTTGATTTGAAAGAAAAGTACTCCACTTCTGTAGGTGCCCAATTCGGTGCAGGTGCATTGAATGATACTATTTTTGCAGGAATCATTGGAATTGCACTTGTTTTTATCTTCATGCTTGTGTATTACCGCTTCCCGGGATTCATTGCAGTCGTCACTTTAAGCATCTACATTTTCTTGACGCTATTAGTGTTTGATTGGATGAATGCGGTCCTTACGCTGCCTGGTATTGCGGCACTGGTACTTGGGGTCGGAATGGCTGTCGATGCCAATATCATAACGTATGAACGAATCAGGGATGAATTGAAACTTGGCAGATCCGTTAAGGCGGCTTATAAAGAAGGTACCAAGAATTCACTTGCTACGATCACGGATGCCAACTTAACGACCCTGCTGGCTGCGGCCGTACTGTTCTATTATGGAACAAGCTCGGTTAAAGGTTTTGCGACCACTTTGATCATTTCGATTTTAATGAGTTTCATTACAGCCGTTTATGGTACACGCCTCTTCATGAGCCTTTGGGTGAATAGCGGGTTCCTGGACAAGCGTACATCATGGTTTGGCGTGAAGAAGAAAAACATTCACGATTTATCCGAGAAAATGGATTTAATGTCATTGCCGACACGCTTTGATAAAATCGATTTCGTCAAACATCGGAAAGTTTTTTATGGCATTTCAATCGGTGTCACCATCATCGGAATCATTTTCCTGCTCGTCTTTAGATTGAATCTTGGGATTGATTTCACGAGCGGTACCCGAATTGAGATTGCTTCTAAAGGTGTTTTAACGACGGAACAAGTAAAAACCGAAATGGGCAAGGCCGGTATCGACATTGATATCAAGGATGTCAGGCCCGCTGGTAAAGAAAATACTGTCGTTCGGACAGTCGGTGTCCTCGATAAACAGGAAATCGCTGAATTGAAGGACCATTTCAAGAAGGATTACGGAGCAGAACCGAATGTCAGCACCGTATCACCGACAGTAGGAAAAGAGCTTGCGAAAAATGCCATGAATGCGTTAGCGATTGCATCAATCGGAATCATTTTGTATGTATCGATACGATTTGAATGGCGAATGGCTGTCCCTGCCGTGGTCGCGCTTATACATGATGCATTCTTCATCATCACGATTTTTAGCTTACTCCGGCTCGAAGTGGATATCACCTTCATTGCTGCGGTTCTGACGATCGTCGGTTATTCGATCAATGATACGATCGTAACCTTTGACCGTATTCGTGAAAACCTACGCTTCAGCCGTAAAATCAAAACCGTCGAAGAACTTGAGAACATTGTGAACATCAGTATCAGGCAAACTTTGACGAGATCCATTAACACGGTTCTGACCGTTCTCATTACGGTTATCGCGTTGATGATCTTCGGCAGTGAAGCTATCCGTAACTTCTCCATTGCCCTGTTTATCGGTTTAATATGCGGCGTGTATTCATCGCTATTGATCGCTTCCCAATTCTGGCTTGATTTGAAAATCAGGGAATTGAAGAAGAAAGGTCCGCTGAATACGGCAAAAGAAAAGAAACAAAGTCTTGAAGGACAAGTTTAATAGGTGAGAGGGGGCTGGCATGATGCCAGCCTTCTTTTTGTTGAACTAAGCTTATTGAATAGGGAATTACAGCCAATAATGAGTTTAAAATAAAATTGAATCTGGTATATTCGTTTTGTATAATGAGTAAGTTGAGGGGTGAATAAATGTTAAAGCCAAAAACCCGGTGGAACTTACGAACTGCCGATGAAAACAAAGTTGCTGTACTAGCTGAAGAGCTTCATATCACACCTTTGGTTGCAGCCCTGCTTGTGAATCGAGGCCTGGATACGATTGAAAGTGCCCGATCGTTTTTATTTGTTAAAAATCAAACTTTTCATGATCCATTTTTATTGAAGGATATGGATAAAGCAGTATATAGAATAAGAGAAGCCATTCAAAATGGAGAAAAAATACGTATATTCGGTGATTATGATGCGGATGGCGTGACATCGACCACAGTGATGATGACGGCGCTGACGAGATTGGGGGCCGATGTTGATTTTTATATCCCGAATCGGTTTACAGAAGGATATGGTCCGAACCCGATGGCTTTCCGCCTTGCAGCAGAGCAAGGGGTGAAGGTATTAATAACCGTCGATACCGGAATTTCAGCTGTTGATGAAGCGAAACTTGCCGGCGAGCTTGGCATGGATTATATTTTGACCGACCACCATGAACCGGGACCGGAACTGCCTGAGGCATTAGCAATCATCCATCCTAAACTCGAGGACAGTACCTATCCATTTAAAGAACTTGCCGGAGTAGGGGTCGCCTTTAAGCTTGCACACGCCTTGCTTGGGGAATTGCCTGAGGATTTGCTTGAAATAGCGGCAATCGGTACGATAGCGGATTTAGTCCCATTACAAGGGGAAAACCGCGTCATCGCTGCGAAAGGCATCGAGCAGTTACGTTTGACTCGCCGCCCGGGACTTGTTGCGTTAATGAAAGTGGCGAATGTTCAGCAGGAAGCATTGAATGAAGAATCGATCGGCTTTGCGATGGCACCGCGGATCAACGCTGTAGGGCGCCTTGGAGATGCCGATCCCGCTGTCGATTTATTGATGTCCGCAAGCCTGGAAGAAGCGATGGAACTTGCCAATGAAATCAATGATATCAATAAAGAGCGGCAGGAAATGGTTGCAGCAATGGCGGCGGAAGCAATTGCTGAAGTCGAGGAAAACTTCCCGCCGGAGTCCAATGGCGTGCTCATCATCGGCAGGGAAGGCTGGAACGCCGGAGTTGTGGGGATTGTGGCCTCTAAACTTGTTGAACGCTTTTACCGGCCCACGATTGTATTGAGCTATGACCAGGAAAAGGGATTAGCTAAAGGTTCTGCTCGGAGCATCGCCGGTTTCGATCTATTTCAAAGTCTTTCCGCCTGCCGTGAAATGCTGCCTCATTTCGGTGGACATCCGATGGCTGCTGGAATGACATTGAAAATTGAAGATGTTCAGGAGCTTAGGGACCGCATGAACCTGATTGCGAAGGAACAACTGAACGAAGAGGACTTCACACCGATTACAAACTTGGACGGAGCAACGACATTAGCTGAAGTTTCCATTCAAACGATTCAGGAAATGAGCTTGCTGGCGCCATTTGGGGTTACGAATCCTAAGCCGAAGATTTTGATAGATTCCGTCCAGCTTTCAAGTGTCCGCAAAATTGGTGCCAACCAAAATCACTTGAAGGTCCAGCTGGAAGATGGTGAAAATCACAAACTTGACGGTGTGGGCTTCGGACTCGGTCATTTTGTCGATGAAATAGCTCCGCACGCTGAAGTCTCGGTTATTGGTGAGCTCTCCATCAATGAGTGGAATAATATGAAAAAGCCTCAGATCTTTGTCCAGGATGTCTCGGTGAACCATTGGCAGTTATTCGATTACCGCGGCAAGGGACAAGCAGAGAAGTGGCTTGCCGACATTCCTGCACAAAATCGGAAGATCGTCATTTTCTCGGAAGGTATTTATAGCAGATATCCATTTTTGCAAAACCATCCAGATCTCGTTTATATCAAGAATGAACTGGATGCAGAGCAACTCGACTGCTTCGAAGGTCATTTGGTATTTATGGACATGCCGCCATCCAGGGAATATTTGAAACGGGTGATTGCCAATAAGAACCCTTCGCGCATCTACGCTCACCTTTCCCATGAACAGGACCATTTCTTAAGTACGATGCCAACAAGGGATCATTTTAAATGGTTTTATGCCTTCCTTGCCAAAAAGGGTCCGCTCGACGTGAAAAGATATGGTGATGACCTTGCCAAATATCGCGGCTGGTCCAGAGATACGGTGGATTTCATTTCTAAGGTGTTTTTTGAGCTTGATTTTGTTACAATAGAGAATGGGTTAATTATGCTCACAACCAATGCGAAAAAACGCGATCTTAGTGAATCTGAATCGTATATAAGAAAGAAAGAGCAATTTGAGCTTGAACAAGAGCTTGTTTATTCTTCCTATCAGCAATTATTCGATTGGTTCAATCATTATTTAGTTCATGAGGCAACAGACCTTGAGGAGGAAACAAAGCAATGGATTTAAAGCAATATGTAACAATTGTGCAAGACTGGCCAAAACCGGGTATTGTCTTCAAAGATATTACTACATTAATGGATAACGGCGCAGCTTATAAATACGCAACAGACCAAATCGTCGAGTACGCTCGCGATAAAAATATCGACTTGGTGGTCGGGCCGGAAGCACGCGGATTCATTATCGGATGTCCAGTAGCATACTCATTGGAAGTGGGCTTTGCGCCAGTGAGAAAAGAAGGAAAACTTCCACGTGAAACGATAAAAGTCGAATATGGATTAGAATATGGCAAGGATGTATTGACAATCCATAAAGATGCCATTAAACCGGGACAGCGTATCCTGATTACGGATGATTTGCTTGCTACCGGGGGAACAATCGAAGCGACGATCAAATTGGTTGAACAGCTTGGCGGAATTGTAGCCGGGATTGCCTTCCTTATTGAATTGACTGACTTGGATGGTAAAGATAAATTAGACGGCTATGATGTCTTGACATTAATGAGCTTTTAATAAAGAAGAGCACTCTGACCAGGGTGCTCTTTCTGTTTTACTCGTTTTAGCTGGATTTTGTCGAATTTCCAGTGAAAAAATGCACGATTCTTAATAAAATACTCGTTTTACTCTTTACATCCTTGCCTTTTTTTTCGATAATAGTAATAATAAAGAGTTTTTCTGCTAATAAGTTTATTTGCACTTGTATCCGTTTAAGCGGATTTATTTTTTTTCGCAAAAATTGTCACGTTTTGCAGAATAAAAGTGCTACCAATCATACTCAATCCGGATGATATCCGGTGGCAGTTAAAGTGGGGTTAAGGTGATTAAATGGCTAATGATCAAATATTGACTGCCGAGCAGGTTGTAGAACGGGCCAGCTTATATCTTCAGCCGGAAGAAGCTGAATTTATTCATAGAGCGTTTAAGTATGCAGAGTTTTCTCACCGAGAACAATTCCGTAAATCGGGAGAGCCGTATATTATTCATCCGATTCAAGTGGCGGGCATTCTGGCTGATCTTGAAATGGACCCTGCAACCATTGCGGCAGGTTTTTTACATGATGTTGTTGAAGACACGGAGATCACTCTGAAGGATATTGAAGAAAATTTCAGTCCTGAAGTCGCCATGCTTGTGGATGGCGTGACCAAGTTAGGGAAAATCAAGTATAAATCACAGCAGGAGCAACAGGCGGAAAACCATCGGAAAATGTTCGTGGCGATGGCTCAGGATATACGGGTCATCTTGATCAAGCTTGCGGACAGACTGCATAATATGCGGACATTGAAGCATCTGCCCCAGGAAAAGCAGAGAAGGATATCGAACGAGACGTTGGAAATCTTCGCACCGCTTGCTCATCGTCTTGGTATCAGCACGATTAAATGGGAACTGGAAGATACTGCACTAAGGTATCTGAATCCTCAGCAATATTACCGAATCGTCAACCTGATGAAGAAAAAGCGTGCAGAACGTGAACAGTATCTGGAAGAAGTCATTGATGAAGTGCGTAAAAACGTTGAGGAAGTCAACATTAAGGCTGACCTTTCCGGCAGGCCGAAACATATATACAGCATTTATCGCAAAATGGCTTTGCAGAATAAGCAGTTCAGCGAAATTTATGATTTGCTTGCAGTTCGGATCGTCGTCAATAGCATAAAAGATTGCTATGCCGTTTTAGGGATCATCCATACATGCTGGAAGCCGATGCCTGGCCGATTCAAAGACTATATCGCGATGCCGAAGCCGAATATGTATCAATCGCTCCATACGACGGTGATCGGACCGAAAGGCGATCCGCTGGAAGTGCAGATCCGTACTTCCGATATGCATCGGATTGCCGAGTTCGGGGTTGCCGCGCACTGGGCTTATAAAGAGGGAAAAGATGTCGAACAGCCTTCACTGGAAGAAAAATTGACATGGTTCCGGGAAATTCTTGAATTCCAGGATGATGCGACTAATGCAGAGGAATTCATGGAATCCCTTAAAATAGATCTTTTTTCAGATATGGTATTCATTTTCACACCAAAAGGCGATGTCATCGAACTGCCATCAGGATCCAACCCAATTGATTTCGCTTACCGGATTCACTCGGAAATCGGAAATAAAACGATCGGTGCCAAAGTGAACGGGAAAATGGTACCGCTGGATTATAAACTGAAAACTGGCGACATCATAGAAATCTTAACTTCGAAGCATTCATATGGTCCAAGTCAGGATTGGCTTAAACTGACGCAAACATCTCAAGCGAAAAATAAGATCCGCCAATTTTTCAAGAAGCAGCGCCGTGAAGAAAATATCGAAAAAGGCAAAGAGCTTGTTGAAAAGGAAATCAAGGATATGGAGTTCGACCTGAAGGAAATCCTGACTGCCGAGAATATCAGGCGTGTTGCAGATAAATTCAACTTCCTGAATGAAGAGGATATGTATGCAGCAGTCGGATATAACGGGATAACGGCCCTTCAGGTAGCTAACCGCCTAACCGAAAAATGGCGTAAGCAGAAAATGGTCGAGCAAGAAGCGGATATTTCTGAAGCGGTAGCCGACCTGAAAACCTTCTCCAATACATCTAAAAAACGTGACTCAGGTGTACAGGTACCGGGGATTGATAACCTGCTTATCCGTTTATCACGCTGTTGCAACCCAGTACCAGGGGACGAAATCGTTGGTTATATAACCAAAGGCCGTGGAGTTTCGGTTCATAGACAAGATTGCCCGAACCTGGATAGCGGGGATACCGATCATCGCCTTGTACCGGTTGAATGGGAAAGTACGATTAACGAACGCAAGGAATACATCGTAGAAATCGAAATCAGCGGCTATGACCGTCGCGGCTTATTAAACGAAGTGCTGCAAGCCGTCAATGAAACCAAGACCAACATTTCAGCGGTCTCGGGTAAATCCGACAGGAATAAGGTGGCGACCATTCACATGTCGATTTATATTCATAACATTGCCCATTTACAAAAGGTCGTCGACCGTATAAAACAAATTTCAGATGTTTATTCCGTCAGAAGGATCATGAACTAAGGAGTTTTTATTGCCATGCGTGTTGTTTTACAACGTTCCAAAGCGGCAAAAGTCGTTGTCGCAGACCAAATAATCGGGCAAATCGACAGCGGTCTCGTCCTGTTGGTCGGTGTCACCCACGGGGATACCATCGATGACGCCGCCTATTTGGCCGATAAGATTGTCAATCTCAGAATATTTGAAGATGAAAATGAAAAGATGAACCATTCACTATTGGATGTGGGAGGTTCGATTTTATCAGTTTCACAATTCACCTTATACGGCGATTGCCGCAAAGGCCGTCGACCGAACTTCATGGACGCCGCCCGTCCTGAAGAGGCGAATGAAATATATGAAGCATTTAACGAAGAACTCCGCAAGAAAGGCGTCCATACGGAAACAGGTCAATTCGGTGCCATGATGGATGTTCAGCTTACTAATGACGGTCCCGTTACATTAATACTTGATAGCAAAAAATGACCTGCTGCGGCAGGTTTTTTTGTTTGGGTAAGATGAGAAAAGCCAGCTTCGATGCGAAGCTGGCTTTTCTGGTTCTTATTTAAAATACCGCGCCAATCCATTATAGATGGCCGATGTGATTTTTTCTTGATACTCATTTGATGTTAACGTCAATTCTTCCACTGGATTACTTAAATAACCTAGTTCAATAAGTGTAGCTACCCGTTTATTTTCACGGGTAACATGAAAATTCCCGTATCGTGATCCGCGATTGGGCACCTGCATGGTGGAACCGAGTGAATTGGCCAGTGTAGCTGCCAATGCCCGCTGGTAGTCATGATAGTAGTATGTGGTTATCCCGCTGGTGATCTGGTCCTTGGTGCTATCATAATGGAGGCTGATGAAAGCATCCGCGTTATGTATATGTGAAGTGCTGACCCGGGAAGGGAGTGGAACATAGGTATTTCCGCTTCTGGTCAGGATCACTTTAGCTCCTGCCGCCTGAAGTTTGTCCCGCAGCAATTCTGCCGTTCGAGTCGTCAGGTTTTTCTCAAGTGTTCCACCGGCGCCGATTGTACCGCTATCCCTGCCGCCATGGCCGGGATCGATCACAATGGTTTTATCCTTTAAGTATTTCTCGACGCCAGGTCGTTGGATCTGCTCCGAATTCCCTTCGATCGTCACGATCCATCCGGCCACATAAGCTGTTTTTCCGCTCTTTAGTTTAAGGGAATACCAGTCGCCTTCCAAACCTGATGCGGAGAACGTTTCACCTGCATTGGCCTGCTCTACAATCTCCGAGTTGCCATCAGGCTCACTTCTAAGGATCGTACCATCATGAATGATGGTAATCTTGTTTCCTTTTACATCAACCTTTTTTTCCTTCGCCGTTTGTTCAACATTCTCTTTTTCCAGGTACCAGCTCACGACCCAGCCCTTTTTTGAACCGGAGAGCTTTATCTGTGTCATATTTCCCTTTGTTTGCAGCACGGCGTAAGTCTCATCCTTGTTCACCGAACCGATGACCTTACTGCTGAGAGAGGCTTCTTTCCTGACATTTAAACCCGTAGCGGTCACCCTTGCAGTGGCGCCTGCCGTATCATTTTTCATATCATCTTTATCTTCGCTTACTTGTATGTAAGGTTCAGCTACCCAGCCGCGGACTCCTTGGAAATCAATTTCAGCCCATTCATTTTCAACCCTGTAAACGGACACTGACGTATTTTTATTCAGCTTTCCGAGCGTGGCACTGCTTTTCGATGGTTCCGAACGGACATTGAGCCGGTCCACCAAAGTCACTCCGGTTTTTACGAATTGATCCGTTTCTTTTTCCTTGGTTGAATCTTTCTTATCTTTCTTCGCTGCATTTCCTGAAGCGGCGGGAAGCCTAAGGTAGTCAGATGAGACCCAGCCTTCGATATCAGCCGTTTTGACCTTTATCCAATTTTCATTCTTTTCAATGATGTCAACAGCTGTTCCTTTATTCAAGGACCCAACCGTTTGAAAGGTAGTGCCGGGACCTGTACGGACGCGGACGGAGCTGCCTGTTATCATACCTTGTCCCGGTTCCTTTTTGACCTGATTGGTATCGGATCCCGTTTGTCTCTCCACTAACCAATTGGCAACCCATCCCGTTTTGCCGGCGCCAATCCGGATTTCGATCCAGTCGCCATCTTCATTCAGAATGGGATACGATTCCCCTTTTGACAGTTTTTTTACGATAGGGAAACTGAGACCTGCACCTTCACGTACATTGACCACTTGGGTCGTCACGATATTTTCCCCTTCATCTTTTCCAAAAGCGTGATTGATGGGGAAAATCGCTGAGAATATCAGCATCAGTGTCAGGCCGAATAAACCCGATTTCTTCTTCATAAGTTGTCTCTCCCTTTTAATGTCTATATGTATGTATTCTCGTTCAATGAAAATTTCCCTCTTTCCCTGTGCAAAAAACATTTTTTTTAGGAAAGAATAAAGCTTATATAACTCTAGGAGGGAAACCACATGAAATTCAGCGAAAAAGATCAAACGAGCTTAAGCGGAGGCAATCAAGTATTGGGTGTCGATTTTCACGATTTCATCCAAAAGGAACAAAGCGCAAACCTTGTTGAGATGGCATCCGAATTCGGAGTCAATGTCCGGACGGTCAAAAATCTGAAAAAACATTTGAACCAATAAAATGCGACAAAATCCTCAGTCTGCCTTGACATTTGATGTTAACGTCCGTATGATTATAAAATATCAGACTTATTACTGCAATAACCAATGATGGAGAAGAGTAATTAAGAAACACATGAAAAGAGAGGAAATGCCGAGGCTGAAAGCATTCCACATGATGACTTAATGAAAGAACCCTCCGTAGGCTTCACTCCGAACGGATTTACTTAATAGGAGATGGACGTAAAACAGGCGTTAACTGTTTCTTGAGCGGGGGCACTTTATTTACGTGCTTCAACTAGGGTGGCACCACGGGATATCCAAACTCTCGTCCCTTGTAACATATAAGTTACAAGGGGCGGGAGTTTTTTGTTTGGAAAAAATCAGTATAGCGCCGTAACAGAAAGGGCGCCTTGCTTTAAAGGAGGAAACACATATGTCTATTCAGATTCCTAGAGGTACCCAGGATTTATTGCCTGGCCAAACGGAAATATGGCAGTATATCGAAAAGACAGCGCATGATATCTGTCACCGTTACCAATATAAAGAGATCCGCACTCCGATTTTTGAGCACACGGAATTATTTTTACGTGGTGTAGGGGATACAACCGATATCGTTCAAAAAGAGATGTATTCATTTCAAGATCGCGGTGAAAGGAACTTAACCCTTCGTCCGGAAGGCACCGCATCGGTTGTACGGTCCTATATCGAGAACAAAATGTTCGGGTGGGCCAATCAGCCGGTCAAGCTTTATTATATCGGGCCGATGTTCCGTTACGAACGTCCGCAAGCGGGTCGATTCCGCCAGTTCGTTCAATTCGGCATCGAAGCTTTAGGAAGCAAGGATCCCGGAATCGATGCAGAGGTTCTGTCACTTGCGATGAACCTGTACAAGGAACTTGGTTTGAAAAAGCTGAAACTTGTGATTAACAGCCTTGGTGATAAGGAAAGCCGGACAGCGCATCGCAATGCGTTAATCAAACATTTCGAACCACGCATCGGTGAGTTTTGCGGCGATTGTCAAAACCGTCTAAAGAAAAATCCTTTGCGTATCCTGGATTGCAAAAAGGATCACGGTCACGAATTGATGAACACGGCTCCTTCCATCATTGAATATTTAAATGATGAATCCCGTATTTATTTCGAAAAGGTGAAACAGCATTTAACCGATTTGGAAATCGATTTCGTCGAAGATCCGACTCTAGTGCGTGGCTTGGATTACTATAATCATACCGCATTTGAAATCATGAGTGATGCAGAAGGCTTTGGCGCCATCACTACCCTTTGCGGAGGCGGCCGGTATAACGGGCTTGCTGAAGAACTTGGCGGACCGGAAACACCCGGAATCGGCTTTGGACTTAGCATTGAACGCCTGATTGCTGCCTTACAAGCAGAGAACATCGAGCTTCCGATCAAAAAGGGAATTGACTGCTATCTTGTCTCATTAGGTGAAACGGCCAAGGACTATACCGTCAAACTTGTCCAGCAATTGCGGAATGCCGGTTTTACCGTCGAAAAAGACTATCAAGACCGTAAAGTGAAAGCACAATTCAAATCAGCCGACCGCCTCGAAGCAAGATATGTGGCGACACTCGGGGAAGATGAATTGGCAAATAATAAAATCAATGTGAAGTTCATGGAAACCGGTGAACAAGTCCAAATGGATCTTGCTACATTCGTTGAACAATTCAAAAAGCTACAGGCTTAAGGGGGAAATACCATGTTTGGCAGAACATACTTCAATGGTGAAGTGACAGAAGCAGCTATTGGTGAAAAAGTAACATTAAAAGGATGGGTACAAAAACGCCGGGATTTAGGCGGGGTCATCTTTATCGACTTACGTGACAGAAGCGGAGTCGTCCAAGTCGTTTTCAATCCGGACATTTCGGCAGACGCGTTGGCAACAGCCGAAAAAATCCGTAATGAATACGTCCTTGATATCCAAGGAACAGTCATCAAACGTGATGAAGCCAACTTCAATCCGAACGTAACAACAGGGACCGTCGAAGTTCAAGCCGAAAACGTTACAATTTTAAACGAAGCAAAGACCCCTCCATTCATCATTGATGAAAGAACGGATGTATCAGAAGACATCCGCTTGAAATATCGTTATTTGGACCTGCGCCGTCCAGCGATGTTCGAAACGTTGAAAATGCGTAACCAAACAACAAAAGCCATCCGTGATTACTTGGACGGTGAAGGCTTCCTTGATATCGAAACACCTATCTTAACAAAAAGTACACCTGAAGGAGCACGTGATTATTTAGTGCCTAGCCGTGTACACGAAGGGGAGTTCTATGCACTTCCGCAGTCACCGCAAATCTTCAAGCAGCTATTGATGGTATCCGGTTTCGAACGTTATTATCAAATCGCCCGCTGTTTCCGTGATGAAGACTTACGTGCTGACAGACAGCCTGAATTCACGCAAATCGATATTGAAACAAGCTTCATGAGCCAAGAAGATATCATTAACACTGCAGAAAACATGATGGCTAAAGTAATGAAAGACGTAAAAGGACTGGACGTAACACTGCCTTTCCCTAGAATGACTTACAATGAAGCGATGAGCCGTTACGGTTCCGACAAACCGGATACACGCTTCGGAATGGAACTTAAAGATGTTTCCGAAATCGTCAAAGACAGTGATTTCAAAGTGTTCACCGGCGCTGTTGCAAACGGCGGACAAGTTAAGGCGATCGTCGTTAAGGACGGAAATGCGGATTATTCCCGTAAAGATATTGATGGATTGGCTGAATTTGCAGCGATTTACGGTGCAAAAGGCCTTGCATGGCTGAAAGTTGAAGAAGACGGCGTAAAAGGACCAATCGCCAAATTCTTCGCAGAAGACCAAGAGCAATTAGTATCTGTATTGGAAGCTGAAGTGGGCGATCTAATCTTGTTCGTGGCGGATAAGAAAGGCATAGTCGCTGATGCACTTGGAGCACTTCGCAACAAGCTTGGTAAAGAAAGAGGCTTGATCGATCAAAGCAAATTCAACTTCCTATGGGTGACGGACTGGCCATTACTTGAATATGACGAAGAAGAAGGACGCTACTATGCAGCACACCATCCATTCACAATGCCATTCCGTGAAGACATGGATAAACTGGAATCAGACCCAGCAAGCGTCCGTGCACAAGCATATGACCTTGTCTTGAACGGCTACGAACTTGGCGGTGGATCACTGCGGATATTCGAACGCGACGTTCAGGAAAAAATGTTCAAAGTACTTGGATTCTCCGAAGAAGAAGCAAACGCACAATTCGGCTTCCTAATGGATGCATTCGAATACGGAACGCCTCCACACGGCGGAATCGCCCTTGGACTGGACCGCATGATCATGCTGCTTGCAGGCCGCACGAACCTTCGCGACACCATCGCGTTCCCGAAAACAGCAAGCGCAAGCGACCTGCTCGTTGACGCACCGAGTACTGTAAGTGACAAGCAACTGGCCGAACTAAACCTAAGACTTGCAGCACTTAAAAAATAATTCATTTGGGAAAAATATGAAAATATACCTAGGTGCTTTCTCTTGAAACAGAGTTAAGCATTATGATATGATATTTTCAATAAGTAAGAGTCCTGATGTGTTCGTTCTTTAACCTATAAGTTTTGACCGAACACTTATAGTTACCGGGAGCACTAGTTTCCTGGCCGCGTAAAAGCCTCCTTCGAAGAGGACTTACAAACGCGAGGAACCGAGCACCCACCTGCGGAGAGCGGGTTCAAAACAAAGGCGTAAACGGCACAATTGGGACTCTTACACCTTACAAAGCAACTCATGTTAAATAACATGGGTTTTTTTGTGCGTCAAAATAGTTAACTCACGAGTAAATGGCGCAAACTCACGAGTAAATGGCGAGAACTTACGAGTAAATGGCGCGAACTCACGAGTAAATGGCGCGAACTCACGAGTAAATGGCGCAAATTCACGAGTAAATAGCGAGAATTCACGAGTAAATAGCGAGAACTCACGAGTAAACGGCGCAAACTCACGAGTAAATGGCGGAAACTCACGAGTAAATGGTGCGAACTCACGAGTAAATGGCGCAAACTCACGAGTAAACGCAAATTCACGAGTAAATGGCGCGAACTCACGAGTAAATGGCGCAAGCTCACGAGTAAACGGCGCGAACTTACGAGTAAACGCAAATTTACGAGTAAACGGCGAGAATTCACGAGTAAATGGCGCAAATTCACGAGTAAATAGCGCGAATTCACGAGTAAACGGCGCGAACTCACGAGTAAACGGCACAAATTCACGAGTAAATGGCGAGAACTCACGAGTAAATGGCGCGAACTTCCGACTAAGCTACAAATCTCATGAATTAAACCGGTAAAACGCCTGATTTCAGTATTCTTGCAGGAAAAAAGGGCATAAACAAAGAAGCTAAAGGAGAAGGAGTTGATGTATGAATGCTAAAACCGTGTGAAAAGCCTATGAAAATGCTCAAACTGGAGGCATTAAGCAGGAGGCTATCAGCAAATCATCCAAAACAGGAAAGAATAAGGAACGATTTCCGGAAAATCCGTACAGGATTTAATGGGGAGCGGAGTATCGGAAAAGAGTTGAAGGATCTTTCAAAGGAATACCGAGTATTACATGATTTGAGGTTAAGCTACGATAGCCATTATTTTCAAATGGATTTCCTAATAATCACCCGGAATTACTGTATCATCATTGAAGTGAAAAACTTTGCGGGAACGCTCTATTTTGACCGCAACTATCCCCAATTGATTCGAACAAAAGATGGACAAGAACAGGCATTTTTAGATCCGCTAATCCAGGTTGACGTGCAAAAATCACGATTAAATGATTGGCTTACTTTTCACAAATTCCCCTCGCTTCCGATTGAAACACTCATTGCCAATGCAAACTCGAATACCATCATCAGGACTACCCCAGGTTTTACCCCCATTTTCAAAAAAATCACGGGAAAAGAAACCCTGATCTCCAAAATTCACACCCTTGAAGACAAGTATCCTTCCGAGCAATTAACCCAAAGGCAGAACAATAGACTTTCGAACACGATTCTGCAAAAAAACATTCCGCATAATCCTGATATACTCGAATTGTACCAAATCGATGAGCAAGATCTGCTTAAAAGCGTTCAATGTCCTGAATGCTCTACTCTCCATATGCAATATCACTGGGGCAAATGGTCATGTGGTCAATGTTCTTACACTTCCAAAGATGCCCACATTCAAACTCTTCGTGATTTTGCTCTCCTCATAAAACCCAATATAACAAATAAACAAGCACGGCTCTTTTTACAAATAGATTCAATTGATATCATGCAACGGATGCTATCTGCATTGGAATTGCCTTATTCGGGGCAATTTAAAAATAGAGCTTATAGACTTGATGAATTAATTCACGAGTAAATGGCGGAAACTCACGAGTAAATGGCGCAAATTCACGAGTAAATGGCGGAAATTCACGAGTAAATGGCGCGAATTCACGAGTAAATGGCGCAAACTCACGAGTAAATGGCGCGAATTCACGAGTAAATGGCGCAAACTCACGAGTAAATGGTGCGAATTCCGAGTAAATGGTGCGAATTCACGAGTAAAGAGCACAAACTAACGAAAAAACTCCAAAAACTATCGAATAATCTTCAAATATTCTCATTTAAGTAACATTCCTCAATATAAATTCGTAAATTATAGTAAGGTTGAGCAATAGTCAGCCAAGGATAGAAAGTAGTGAGGGCTTTGAAAGATTTATTGTATGCAAAGAGGATGGAAATGCTTCAATTAGTGGAGCGGCTAGTGAATATAGATAGTGGTTCTCATACGAAAAAGGGTATTGATGAAATTGGTTCGATTTTAAAAACGAAATTTGAAAGTCTGGATTTTATTGTGAATACCGTTGAGCAGCAGGATTATGGCAATCAGCTGGTCATCCAGCATCGTGAGGCGCTTCAGCCGCATATTCTGGTCGTCGCCCATATGGATACGGTTTTTCCGGAAGGCACAGCGCAAAAACGTCCTTTTAAAGTGAAAGGAAATCGGGCATACGGTCCTGGTGTAGCGGATATGAAGTCTAGTTTGGTTGAGCTTTTTTATGCGATCCTTTGCTTGAAACAGACGGGGCAGACAGGCTATAAGCATATCCAAATCATTCTTAATAGTGATGAGGAAATCGGGTCTCCGTCGTCCGCTTCACTCATATCGGAAAAAGCGGCCAATAAGAAGTTCGCGTTAATTCTTGAACCGGCAAGGACGGACGGTTCGCTTGTCACGGCAAGAAGGGGCTGCGGTCAGTTTAAAGTGGATATTGTGGGGGTGGCCGCCCATTCAGGTATCGAACCGGAAAAGGGACGAAGTGCAATTGAAGAATTGGCCCATAAAATCATCGCCTTACATCAATTGAATGATCAAAAGACAGGAATGAGCGTTAATGTCGGCATGATTGAAGGAGGTTCCTCTGTCAATACGATCGCTTCCCATGCAGCTGCTTTTGTGGATGTGCGGATTTCGGAAAAAAGGCAGGAAGGCATCATCCTCAAGCAACTGAAAAAAATCTGTGCTGAAACCTATATTCCAGGAACGAAAACGACATTAAGCGGGAAAATGGACCGGTCTCCCATGGAAAAGAATGAGAAGACGAACTTGCTTTTAGAGACGATCCGTCAGGCTGGGAAGGAAATCGGCATCGAAATCACGGATACGGCCACGGGTGGGGGTTCGGATGCTTCCATCACTTCTGATTTGGGAATCGCGACAGTGGATGGACTCGGGCCCATTGGAGGGAATGCACATAGTGAAGAGGAGTATTTGGAAATCCCAAGCCTGACGGAAAGGACTCTCCTTTTGGCAACCGTCATTCAAAAATTATCAAAAATGACCTAGTGTACTAATTCCGATTAGACTGCTCATATTTCGCTTGTCATAAATGATGTTTATGATATATTGTTAATTGGGAAGCTAAATAAGAACAGAATTTATTGGAGTTGAATATATATGCTGCATCAGTTTTCACGAAATGAATTGGCAATTGGCAAGGAAGGAATCGATATTCTGAAAAACACGACCGTTGCTGTCCTGGGTGTAGGAGGCGTTGGTTCTTTTTCAGCCGAAGCATTGGCGCGTACGGGGGTAGGCCGTATTATTCTTGTGGATAAAGACGATGTCGACATCACAAATGTAAACAGGCAGATCCATGCTTTATTATCAACAGTCGGCCAACCGAAAGCGGAATTGATGAAAAATCGCATTCAAGACATCAATCCCGACTGCGAAGTGATCGCTCTTAAAATGTTCTATACAGAAGAAACATTTGAGGAATTCTTCAGTTATGGCCTCGACTATGTCATTGATGCATCCGATACGGTCATTTATAAGATGCATGTGATGAAGGAATGCCTGAAACGAAATATCAAGGTGATTTCAAGCATGGGGGCCGCTAATAAGATGGACCCGACGCGTTTTCAAATTGCCGATATCTCCAAAACGCATACCGACCCGCTTGCCAAGGTCATTCGTACTAGATTGCGTAAAGAGGGCATAACAAAGGGAATTCCCGTTGTCTTCTCCGACGAGAGCCCTATTGTCATTCGTGAGGATGTCCGAAAAGAAGTCGGCAATGATGAGGCAAAAATCCGTAAAGCCCAAATGCCTCCGTCTTCGAATGCTTTTGTACCATCCGTAGCGGGTTTAATTGCAGCAAGCTGGGTGATCAATGATCTATTAAAAGACATTGAAGTTCGCCGCGTAAACGATTGATAAAAAGTAACTGACTCTATAAAGGGTCAGTTTTTTTGTGCCGAATAGTAGATTTTCCTTTTAATAACTTTTTTATCCATATCATATAGACGGGGTCGAAAGAATGAGATAAACTATTTTCAGAATATTATTTTTATTCAGATATTCTATTTGTTTAAAAGAACATACAAAACAAGGGGGTTTCAAATGAAGAAGAAAAAGCTAGCAGGAGTGTTTCTATCACTTTCATTGGTTGCAGGGGCGCTGGCAGGTTGTAGCGGCGACTCGAAAACTAGCAGTTCAGGCGGGAGCTCATCAAAATCGGGCGACACGATTAAAATTGGGGCCAACCTTGAATTGTCCGGAGGTACGGCATCATTCGGCCAATCGGCTGCCGATGGTTTGAAACTGGCCATCGATGAAATTAATAAAGAGGGTATCGATGGTAAAAAACTGGAAATCGTCAAGGTTGATAATAAATCAGATGCAGCCGAAGCTACAAGCGGTTCGATCAAGTTAGTCAGCCAGGACAAGGTTGTGGCTGTAGTCGGATCTGCGACAAGCACGAATACATTGGCACAGGTTCAGGTCGCACAGGATAATAAAGTTCCCCTACTCACACCAACTGCAACAAATCCCGACATTACCAACAAAGCTGGAAAATTAAATGATTATGTGTTCAGAACTTGCTTTATCGATCCATTCCAAGGTACGGTGGCAGCCAATTTTGCATCTGACGAAATTGGGGCGAAGACGGCTGCGATCTATGTGGATAGCGCAAGTGATTATTCTAAAGGATTGGCCGCAGCTTTTAAAGAAGCGTTCACTGCCAAGGGCGGTAAAATCGTGGCGGAAGAAGCTTATGTAACGAAAGATACTGATTTCCGCTCTACATTGACACGTATCAAATCCGCAAAACCAGAGTTCGTTTTCCTTCCTGGTTATTATGAAGAAGTCGGATTGATCTTAAAACAGGCACGTGAAGACGGCATAGACCTTCCATTCATGGGCGGGGACGGCTGGGATTCCCCGAAGGTCGTTGAAATTGCCGGAGCGGATGCTTTGAAAAATACTTATATCACGAATCACTATTCCCCGGAAGATGAAGATGCCAAAATCCAGGATTTCGTTGCAGCCTTCGAAAAGGAATACGATAAAACACCGGATGCCTTTGCCGCACTTGGTTATGACACGGGGTACTACCTGGCTGATGCCATCAAGAGATCTGGAGATGCTTCTCCCGAAAAAATCAGACAAGCGTTGGAAGATGTCAAAGATCTTCAATTAGTTTCCGGAACGCTGAACCTTGATGAAAATCATGATCCGATCAAATCGGCGACCATCTTGGAATATGTGGATGGCAAACAAACATTCAAGACAAAAATCAATCCATAATACCTTATGTGGATAGGGGGCAAGTCCCCCCTATTCTATATTCACTTAAAAAACACCTTTAACGGGGAGAGTGCAATATGGAACTGATTCAGCAATTGGTAAATGGCATTTCACTCGGAAGCATTTATGCTTTGATCGCGCTTGGTTATACGATGGTATATGGAATCGTCAAACTCATAAACTTCGCCCATGGCGACGTATTCATGGTTGGTTCATTTGTAGGGTTTTACGCCATTACCGTAATGGACTTATCCTTCATCCCGGCTTTATTGATTTCGATGGCCACATGTGCCATCTTTGGCGTTTTAATTGAACGGATTGCTTATAAACCCCTTCGTAATGCAACACGGATCGCGGCCTTGATAACGGCCATCGGTGTTTCCCTTCTGATAGAAAATGGGCTGATTTACATCCGGGGCGCCCAGCCGGAAGCCTATCCAAATAATGTCCTTCCGATGGATAAACTCGATATATTGGGAGTTTCCATCAGCAGTCAATCGATTTTGATCTTATCTGTATCCATCATTTTAATGATCATCCTGCAATTCGTTGTCCATAAAACCAAAATCGGCAAAGCGATGCGTGCCGTTTCATTCGATTCCGAAGCGGCTAAGCTGATGGGAATCAATGTGAATAATACGATTTCAGCTACGTTCGCCATAGGTTCGGCCCTGGCTGGGGCGGCGGGTGTCATTTTTGGAATCTACTATATTAAAATCGAGCCGTTGATGGGTGTCCTTCCTGGTCTTAAAGCATTTGTTGCAGCCGTCTTGGGCGGCATCGGCATCATTCCGGGAGCGATGGTCGGCGGTCTGCTGCTTGGAGTGATCGAAGCTTTGGTCAGTGCAGCCGGTTACTCATTATGGCGCGATGGTGTGGCTTTCGTCGTACTTATCTTGATTTTGATTTTCTTGCCGCAGGGACTGTTCGGTAAAAATAAAAGAGAAAAAGTATAGGGGAGACATGGCGATGACTACTTTAAAGAATTCAAAGGGTTTTTGGCTCTCGATCGCGCTCGCACTTATTTTTTTCGGAATCATGCAGTACACCATTTCAATCGGTATCCTCAATCCATTTTATATCAACACGCTCATGTTCATCGGCATCAATATCATGCTGGCTACAAGCCTTCATTTAATCATTGGAATAACCGGGCAGTTCTCGATCGGGCATGCAGGTTTTTTAGCGGTTGGGGCTTATGCTTCCGCAGTCATGACGATGAAGCTGGAACTTCCTTTCATCCTAGCAGTATTGGCTGGGGGCGTCATCGCCGCTGTTGCGGGTATGGTGATCGGGATACCCAGCTTGCGTCTGAAGGGGGATTACCTGGCGATAGCCACCCTTGGATTTGGGGAAATTGTCCGGATCGTCCTTTTGAATATTGAATATGTAGGCGGGGCAAGCGGGATGCAGGTATCCCATCTGACTACTTGGCCATGGGTTTTTGCCTGTGTCATGATCACCGTCTTAGTCATCAGGAATTTCACCAATTCGACTCACGGACGTGCATGCATATCCGTAAGGGAAGATGAAACGGCGGCTGATGCGATGGGAATCAATACGACCTATTATAAAGTGGCGGCTTTCGTCATCGGAGCTTTTTTTGCCGGAATTGCCGGATCGCTTTATGCCCATAATTTTTATATTATCCAGCCATCGAATTTCGGTTTCCTGAAATCTTTCGATATACTGATTTTCGTCGTACTAGGCGGTCTTGGAAGTCTTTCAGGTTCGGTATTGGCAGCAATTTTACTGACGATCGTAACGACATTCCTTCAGGATTATCCGGAAACGAGGATGATCATCTACAGTCTTGTCCTGATCCTGATGATGATTTTCCGCCCGCAGGGTTTAATGGGAACAAGAGAAATCACGACATTGTTCACACATAAAAAAACGAAAGGGGGCCCAAAGGATGGAAGCCACAATACCGTTGCTTAAAGTAGATGCGGTGGGGATACGCTTTGGCGGATTGAAAGCGGTGTCCGATGTGAACGTGGAATTATTTCCAGGGGAACTTGTAGGACTGATCGGGCCGAATGGAGCTGGGAAAACGACCTTCTTCAATTTATTGACGGGTGTGTATGTCCCTACAGAAGGAACGATTGCCTTGAATGGGGAAAATCTGAATAAGCAGCCGCCTTATAAAATTACCCGAAAAGGGATCTCGAGGACTTTTCAAAATATTCGCCTCTTCAGTGAATTATCCGTGATCGATAACGTGAAGGTTGCTTACCACTCGCTTGCCAAGCATAGAATTCCAAGCTCCATATTCAGGCTGCCGGGACATTTTTCCGGGGAAAAGGAAATGGATGAAAAGGCACTCGAATTCTTGAGGATTTTCAATCTTGACCATTTTAAGGATGAAAAAGCGAAGAATCTTCCATACGGACAGCAAAGGCGGCTGGAAATCGCCCGTGCTCTTGCCGCCAATCCGAAACTTCTTTTACTGGACGAACCCGCTGCCGGGATGAACCCGCATGAAACGAAAGAATTGATGAATCTCATTGCTTTTATCCGGAAGGAATTCAACCTGACCGTTTTGCTCATCGAACATGATATGTCACTGGTCATGGGGGTATGCGAACGGATTTACGTTCTTGATCATGGACAGCTTATCGCTCACGGTAAGCCGGAACAAATTCGCAACGATCCAAAGGTTATCGAGGCATATCTAGGGGAGGAGGTTTCCTGATGCTGAAAATAGAGGACATCAATGTTTATTACGGTAATATCCAAGCGTTAAAAGGGGTTTCCATGGAGATAAACGAAGGGGAGATCGTGACTTTGATCGGGGCGAACGGAGCGGGAAAAAGCACGCTGCTCAAAACGATTTCCGGTCTGTTAAAACCAAAGCAAGGAAAAGTTCTGTTCGAAGGTGATCCGATCGGGGGAAAAGCTGCACAGTCCATCGTGAAAATGGGCATATCCCATGTACCTGAAGGGCGACGTGTCTTTGCCAACATGACGGTTGCCGAAAACTTGGAGCTTGGGGCTTATTTGCGAAAAGACAAAGAGGGCATCCATACAGATATGGAAAGGGTGTATGAGTTATTTCCGAGGCTGCTGGAGAGAATCAAACAGCAGGCTGGCACTCTATCCGGCGGTGAACAGCAGATGCTTGCAATGGGCCGGGCTTTAATGGCGAAACCACGTTTATTACTGCTCGATGAACCTTCGATGGGTCTTGCACCGCTTCTGGTTAAGCAAATATTCAACATCATCCAGGAAATCAGTGAGTCCGGCACAACGATCCTTTTGGTCGAGCAAAACGCCAACCTCGCTTTATCCATTGCAGATCGCGCCTATGTAGTTGAAACGGGCCGAATCGTCCTCTCGGGAAAGGCCGAGGAACTAACATCAAGTGAAGAAATAAAAATGGCCTATTTAGGAGGCCACTGAACCGCCTTTTGGCGGTTTTTTTATTTATGCAATATATGCAGGAAGATAAAAAGCTTAGGAGCTTCATGCATGATTTTATACATCCAATATAGTATTATTCAATTTTGATATAGGAATTAGGACTAAAAAAGCACGAAAAAACTGGGTTTAATTCCCTATCGATATACTTGTATTTTGGTAAAAATGTAATTAATAGGATGAAAAAAATAAGAGAATGAATAAAATTTTTTGAGCAACAAATAAGGGATTTGTAATATTGATATAATTTTAATTATCCGTTATTCCTGATTGTATCGCTAATTTTCACAATATTTAAAATATATAAAGATAAAAATGATGTAGGGCTACCTGTGAAAAATATCCTATTTGCGAAATCTTCTCGTAATTATTATATAGACGGAATGAAAATTATGCGGTAAACTATTTTTCGAAATATTAATTTAATTTGAAACATTTCATCTAATCAATTTTTTTCTGAAGCATTATGAATAAATATTCATGCATCAGAGCTTGATTACAAAATGGGGGGATTATTTATGAAAAAGAAAAAATTAGCAGGTGCATTCCTTTCTCTAACACTTGCTGCAGGAGTGCTAGCCGGTTGTTCCAGCTCTGGTTCATCAGAAAAATCAAGCGGGGATGGAGATACGATCAAGATCGGTGTCAACCTTGAATTATCAGGCGGTGTAGCTTCATATGGACAATCGATTGCAGAGGGCCTGGAGCTTGCGACTGCAGAAATCAATAAAGAAGGCATTGACGGTAAAAAAATCAAACTAATTAAAGTCGATAATAAATCTGAAGCGTCCGAAGCGACAAGCGGAGCGATCAAGCTGACATCACAAGATCAGGTTGCAGCGATCGTAGGTGCTGCGACAAGTACGAACTCGATTGCACAAGTACAGATTGCCCAAGATAATAAAGTGCCGGTCATCTCACCATCTGGTACAAGCCCTGAAATCACGTTCAGCAAGGATAAATTGAACGACTACATTTTCAGGACAAGCTTCATCGATCCGTTCCAAGGGACGGTTGCTGCGAATTTCGCCACTAAAGAAATCAAAGCGAAAAGTGCAGCCATCTATATTGACAGCGCAAGTGATTATTCAAAAGGGTTAGCCGCAGCCTTTAAAGAACAATTCGAAAAAAATGGCGGAAAGATCGTGGCTGAGGAAGCTTACATTGCGAAGGATACTGATTTCCGTTCCACATTGACTCGTTTGAAATCGGCAAAACCTGATTTCATTTTCCTTCCTGGTTACTATGAGGAAGCTGGTCTGATCGTAAAGCAGGCACGCGAAACTGGACTTGACGTTCCATTCATGGGCGGCGACGGCTGGGATTCTCCTAAGCTAATTGAAATTGCCGGTGCAAAAGCTCTAAATAATACGTTCATCACGAACCATTATTCTTCAGGTGACCCTGATGAGAAAATTCAGAATTTTGTGTCAGCATTTAAAGCGAAGTACAAAGATAAATCCCCGGATGCATTTAACGCTCTAGGATATGACACAGGATACTTCCTTGCAGACGCGATTAAACGTGCTGGTTCAGCGGATTCAGAAAAAATCAAAGAAGCGCTGGAAAAAACGGCTGACCTTGAGCTGGTAACGGGTACATTCACATTGGATGAAAAACATAACCCAATCAAATCTGCTACCATCCTTGAATTTAAAGAAGGAAAACAAGTATTCAACACAAAAATCAATCCTTAATTTTGGAGAACAACTCCAACCCTTTCGCCGGCCCTTCGTCAATAAGAAGGTGCTGGCGAATTCTCATTTTTCAAGCATACCAGCTCGCTGAACATCCCCTAAGAGAATGTATAGAGCCTGGACTTATCACTTATAAAATTTAGATTTTCAAGGAGAGTCGAACATGGAATTGATACAACAGTTAATAAACGGGGTTTCATTAGGAAGTATTTATGCCCTTATCGCTCTCGGATATACGATGGTTTACGGGATTGTTAAATTGATAAACTTCGCACATGGCGATGTATTCATGGTCGGTTCATTCGTTGGGTTTTACTCGATAACGGTTCTGGATCTGTCATTCGTGCCAGCCCTATTAATCTCGATGACGGTCTGTGCGCTGTTTGGGGTATTGATCGAGCGTATCGCGTACAAGCCATTGCGTAACGCAACACGTATTGCTGCCCTTATCACTGCCATCGGTGTTTCCCTTTTGATCGAATACGGATTCATCTACGTCCGCGGTGCACAGCCGGAAGCTTATCCGAATGATGTATTGCCGACAGACAAGTTCAATATTTTTGGAGTTTCCATCAATAGTCAATCGGTTTTGATTTTTGGAGTGGCCGTTGTCCTGATGATCATCCTTCAAATCATCGTTCATAAATCAAAAATAGGAAAAGCGATGCGTGCCGTTTCCTTCGACGCGGATGCAGCGAAGCTTATGGGAATAAATGTCGATAACACGATTTCTGCCACCTTTGCAATCGGTTCCGCATTGGCTGGGGCAGCAGGCGTCATTTTCGGTATTTACTATATTAAGATCGAGCCGCTCATGGGTGTGCTTCCGGGATTGAAGGCATTCGTTGCCGCCGTACTTGGAGGAATCGGAATTATACCGGGCGCGATGGTCGGTGGACTATTGCTAGGTGTCATCGAAGCTTTGGTCAGTGCCGCCGGTTACTCATTATGGCGTGATGCTGTAGCCTTCGTCGTACTGATTCTTATCTTGATTTTCATGCCACAAGGCTTATTCGGTAAAAACAAAAAAGAAAAAGTATAGGGGAGACAAAGCAATGACTACAATTAAGCGAGCAAAAGGTTTTTGGCTCTCGATTTCACTATCATTGATCTTTTTCGCCGCAGTTCAAGTGTTAATCGGCGGCGGATCGCTAAATCCTTTTTATCAAAATACGCTCATGTTCATCGGGATCAATATCATTCTGGCAGCGAGCCTGCACTTGATCATCGGGATAACCGGGCAGTTCTCGATTGGACATGCCGGATTCCTGGCAGTCGGTGCCTATGCTTCAGCCGTTATGACGATGAAGCTGGAAATGCCATTTTATGCGGCATTGATAGTTGGCGGTTTGGCGTCAGCGGTGGCAGGTTTGATCATCGGAATTCCAAGCTTACGCTTAAAAGGTGACTACCTGGCGATTGCGACCTTGGGTTTTGGGGAAATCGTCCGGATCATGCTGTTGAATATCGATTATGTCGGCGGGGCGAGCGGCATGCAGGTTTCCCATTTGACCACTTGGCCGTGGGTATTCGCTTCCGTCATCGTTACGATCATCGTCATCCGAAACTTTACTAGTTCGACCCACGGAAGAGCCTGCATATCGATCCGCGAGGACGAAACGGCTGCCGATTCGATGGGAATCAACACGACGTATTACAAAGTTGTCGCGTTTGCGATCGGTGCTTTTTTTGCCGGTATTGCTGGAGGGCTTTACGCTCATAACTTCTATATCATCCAGCCATCGAACTTCGGATTCCTGAAATCATTTGATATTTTGATCCTAGTCGTACTTGGCGGTCTTGGAAGTCTTTCCGGTGCCGTATTGGCCGCGATTTTACTGACGGTTGTCACGACTTTCCTGCAGGATTATCCGGAAACACGAATGATCATCTACAGTCTTGTGCTTATCGTGATGATGCTCTATCGTCCGCAAGGTTTAATGGGGACAAAAGAAATAACATCCATGTTCAAACGTAAAGGAGGAAGCAGCCATGAAAAAAATAAAAACACCGCTGCTTAAAGTCGATTCAGTCGGCATCCAGTTCGGAGGGCTCAAAGCCGTTTCTGATGTTAACGTCGAGTTATATCCAGGAGAACTAATTGGCTTGATCGGGCCGAACGGCGCTGGAAAAACAACTTTCTTTAACTTGCTGACAGGAGTTTACGTCCCGACAGAGGGCACGATTTCTTTGGAAGGTGAGAACTTAAGAAAACTGCCTCCATATAAAATCACGCAAAAAGGGATCAGCCGGACATTCCAGAACATTCGCTTGTTCAGTGAACTATCCGTGATCGATAATGTAAAAGTTGCCTATCATTCGCTTTCGAAGCATGGCATTTTAAGTTCGATCTTCCGCATGCCGATCCATTTTAAAGGCGAAAAGGAAATGGATGAAAAGGCGATTGAGTTCCTGAAGATTTTCAACCTTGATCAATATAAGGATGAAAAGGCGAAGAACCTGCCATATGGTAAACAAAGACGTTTGGAAATCGCCCGTGCACTTGCAGCCAACCCGAAACTGCTTTTACTGGATGAACCGGCTGCGGGGATGAACCCTCAGGAAACGCACGAACTCATGAACCTGATTGCCCTCATCCGTGAGAAATTTGACTTGACCGTATTATTGATAGAACATGATATGCCGCTCGTCATGGGTGTTTGCGAACGCATATACGTACTCGATCACGGACAACTGATCGCTCAAGGAAAGCCTGAGGAAATCCGTAACAATCCAAAAGTCATCGAGGCCTATCTGGGCGAGGAGGTTTCATAATGTTAAAAATCGAGGACATCAACGTCTATTACGGAAACATTCAAGCCCTGAAAGGAATCTCGCTTTCTATTAACGAAGGCGAAATCGTAACCCTGATCGGGGCGAACGGAGCCGGGAAAAGCACGATGCTGAAGACCATTTCAGGTCTATTAAAACCAAAACAAGGGAAGATCATATACGAAGGGCAATCCATCGGCGGAAAGGCAGCACAATCCATCGTGAAGATGGGCATCTCCCATGTCCCTGAAGGACGGCGGGTCTTTGCTAACATGACCGTTGAAGAAAACCTTCAGCTTGGTGCATATTTACGTAAGGATAAGGCAGGCATCAAGCAGGATATGGAGAAAGTCTATGAATTATTCCCGCGGTTGCTAGAGCGCCTGAAACAGCAATCCGGAACCCTTTCCGGCGGGGAACAGCAAATGCTCGCAATGGGCAGGGCACTCATGGCCAAGCCCCGGCTTCTGTTATTGGACGAGCCATCCATGGGACTTGCCCCATTATTGGTGAAGCAAATCTTTCATATCATCGAAGAAATCAACAAAACGGGTACAACGATTCTGCTGGTCGAACAAAATGCTAACTTAGCCTTATCCATCGCGGACAGAGCCTATGTTGTCGAAACCGGCCGAATTGTCCTATCAGGCAAATCAGAGGAACTGACCGCAAGCGAAGAGATCAAGAATGCCTATTTAGGAGGACATTAAACCGTTTTATAGCGTTTCAGACTGCAGGCAAACTCGAAGAAAAGCGAGTTTACCTGCAGTTTTTTATTTGAAAAACGTTCCAGTTGATTTCAGAAATCCGCTCCCTTTCCGCCGGCTGTCTGCCAAGCCGCATCAAAGCAAGCGCCTGTGGGGTCTCGGCTAGCCAGTTATTCGGCAGGAGTGTCGCAGATTTCTTCAATCTAGTGTTTCATCCATATAAAAAGTAAAAAACAGGAAGGATGAACAAGTCTTCTTTTAAAAAAGGATTCGGGGTGAGATACTTCGGCCCCCTTAAGACAAAAGTGTTTTTATCTGAATAAGTTGATTGGAACGGAGGGTACGAGACTCCTGCGGGAAATGCGAGTCCAAGGGAGACCCCACAGACGCGAAACGTCGAGGAGGCTCTCGGACTGCCCGCGGAAAGCGAGTGCCTGGAGTGGAAATCAAAGTGCAGATTTTACCGTAATAAATTATTATCAAGTTTGTCTACAGTCAACCGCTTTGTTTTAAAATTAGATAGAACCCAAATATGTCGACAAACTGAGACCGCTTTATAGCGGTTTTTTTCTTATGCAAATAAGTTATTTTAACTAGATAAAAAGGTTAGTAAAACCAAATCAGACGGTATACAATCTAGTTAGGAATAATAGTAGAATTGGTTCATGATATAACCTCATCGATAGCTATTCTTAATCATATTTTTTGGAGTGATTGTATGCACAAAAAACTTATTCAGGCCATACTGCCGGTATTATTACTGTTTATGATTCTGCCAATCTACAAGCCGGATGCTGCATCTGCAGAAGAAACGCCGCAATCCGATGGTGTCATCGTCAAATATAAAGAGACGGACGATGAGCCGATCAACGAGTTGATAGAAAAGGTGGAGGTTCCTAAAGGGGAAACGACCGACAACCTGATCGAGGAACTTGAAGAACAGAAGAATGTGGAATATGCAGAACCAAACTATCTTTTCAAGAAGATGGAAAGCCCGAACGATCCAGCCTACATAGACCAGTGGCATCATAAAAAGCTTGGTACGAATGCAGCGTGGACAAAATCCATGGGATCAAAGGAAATAATGGTGGCCATCATTGACGACGGCATCGATCGCAACCACGAAGATTTAAAAGGGAAGATCGTCAATGCCTATGATACGATACGCAATCGGAAGCATATCGTACCAAAAGGGGCGCATGGAACGCATATCGCTGGCATCATTGCCGGTTCTGCGAACAACGGCATAGGCGGAACGGGTGTTGCTCCGAACGTTAAACTAATGCCGATCAACGTCTTTGATGGTGAGTATGCCGATACGGCCGATATCATTGACGCGATACATTATGCCGTTCAGCAAAAGGCAAACATCATCAATATGAGTTTAGGAGACACCAGTTATTCGGAAGCCTTGAACAATGCTGTCCAGGAAGCCTATAAAAAAGGCGTACTGATCGTCGCGGCTGCCGGGAATGAAGGGGATATGGGGAAAAATGTACAGCGTGTGTACCCAGCGGCATTCAGCCATGTCATTTCCGTTGCTGCCACTGACTCAAGGGACAAGCGTCCCAGTTATTCCAACTACCATTCAACAGTCGATATCGCGGCCCCTGGAGATGATATCCTTTCAACCTTGCCATATGGTAAATACGGCTGGATGAGCGGAACATCGATGGCCACGCCGATGGTAGCGGGTGTAGCAGCACTGATTTGGTCCCATGAGCCCAAACTTAACAAAAAGGAGGTCGAATACCGCCTCTACGATTCAGCCATGGACCTAGGTGCAGCAGGGAAGGACATATACTATGGAAACGGGCGGGTCAATGCCAAAAAAGCACTGGAGATGAAGACGCTGACCAAACCGGCGGTGACCGCGATTTCCGATAAGGACACCAAAATCAATGGGAAAATCCCGACTGATTTCAAAACGGGGACCGTCTCCATTTATACCAATAAAAAACAACTCGCCACAGTGAAGATCAACGGCGAAAAAACGTTTACAGCGACTATCGCAAAACAAACGGCCGGCACGATCATCTCTACTAGGCTCATCGATAAAGCGGGAAATAAAAGTATCCCCGCTTCGTTTAAAGTGGCAGATAAAACGGCTCCAGCAAGACCGTCAGTAAATACGGTAGGAGACAATACCGTTAAAGTAACCGGTAAAGCGGAAGCGAGCTCCGCCATCACTGTCAAAACTGGCAGTACGGTTCTCGGCAAAGCAAATTCGAACAGCGCAGGGAATTTCACCGTAACGATGTCAAAAAAACAAAAAGCGGGAAAAGTCCTATCCGTTACAGCAACCGATCAAGCAGGAAATATAAGCTCGCCCAAAACCTTGACCGTCGCAGACAAAACAGCACCAAGTAAACCTACGGTCAACACCGTAACCACAAAAACAACAAAAGTAACAGGTAAAGCAGAAGCCAACTCCACTGTCTCCATCAAAGCATCAGGAAAAGTGATCGGCTCAGCCGCAGCAACCACTAAAGGCACATTCTCGGTAAAAATCCCCAAGCAAAAAGCAGGGAAGAACTTATATACCTATGCCAAAGACAAAGCGAAAAACGTGAGTGAATCAAGAAAAGTAACAGTTAAAAAGTGATAGAAAAACACAGCCCCCCATACTCAACTTGGGGGCTGCTCTTGTATCAATCTTTATTTCCATACATCCATTCCGTGCTTCGGCTGTAGAGTTCAATGATATTGCCGAAAGGATCCTCACAATAGATTAAATAATAGGGCTTGTTCTCCCATGTATTCCATAGATTGCTACGCCTTTTACCGCCAGAAGCAGCAATATCATCAGCAAGCCTTTCAATATCATCCGCTATTAAGCAAATATGAAAAAAGCCCTCATAACCGCGACTTTCACCTTTAGGCATTCTCGGCTCCTCAAACTCAAAAAGCTCAATCCCCACTCCATCATCCGCCATCAAATGAGCATTTCGCATCTTTTTAACATGCTCACCAAGAAGATCATTCATCATATTATGTTTATTCTCCTCACTTGCATCAAACGTATAGGGACCCGCCAGTAACCTGAATCTCAACACCTGCTCATACCACTTAATCGCAGCATCCAAATCAGGTACATCCAATCCAATGTGAGTAATTGCTGTCATACGTATCCCCCCTGATAATAAAATACCCTATTAAGGTTAGGGGCAAACGGTACCGTTTTGGACAAAAAAAAGAAGCAATAGCCAATATTGCTTCCTTGATTACATATATCGACCTCATGAAATTCTTTAAATCTCACCCTCTTCAAGCCTCCTATTATACTCAACTTTACTAATTAATCCCTTTGCATTACAGGTAAGACAATCTGTATAAATATCGTAGGCACCTGTACCTGCACAAACATGGCATTTAACATGAGTTTCCGGTATATCCTTATGCATGAATGAAAAAACTTTTCCAATATACTGCAGAATAATCATTCCCAAAACTCCTTTTTTTTCTATCTTACAACGAAAAAGTGAGAAGGAAACAGGGAATACAATAACATTACTTAAAACAAATAAAACCATAACATACTTTACATGGGGTTAAAAAATGTGCTGATGGGGAATCAAGGTGGAGCCTGTTTTGTTCGGGAAATGCGCTACCTGTTCTACATGATACTTCTGTTTTCAGAAAAAAAGAACATCCACAAAGATGTCCTTTAATGTGTAATTACTTCATTTTTCTTAAAATCCATAAGTAAGCCACTATTGAAATCCCCACAGAGACTGCAGCCATGATGTAAATGCTTATATACCCAAACAGATAGCCGATTTGTCCGAAGAGGATGGCACCGAAACCGATTCCAAGATCAAAGAAGGAATAGAAAGTGGCATTGGCCATGCCTTTTCGATTTCGGGCAGCATGTTCAAGAGACCACGCTTGAAGAGCCGGTTGGACAGCACCGAATCCAATGCCATAAAAAATAGCTGCCATATACAGAATCATGTTACTTGGCATCCAGGCTAGCAATAGCATCGCCACTACGGTAAAAAGAGTGGATGGAATGAAGACAGCTTGATGTCCTTTTTGATCATAGATCTTTCCAGCGAACATACGTGTGAAAATAAGGGCTAAAGCGTAAAGAAAAAAGTATCCTTGAATACCTGTCAGACCTTTTTCGATTGTATAAAGCGGTAAGAAGGTAGCGGTCCCGCCAAAAGTTACCGTAATGAAAAAGACAAGAACGGAAGGTGCAACAGCGCTTTTTTCATAAATGTCAAACCTATTAGTTTTAACTGGGGCAGAAGCATGATCTCCTTTTTTATAAGTAATTGTTGAAGCCATGATCCAAGCTGCCAGGCATAATGCTCCGCAAAATAAAAACAAATGTTGAAAGGTTAAAACATCCGCTAAGAAAAGCCCAAATGAAGGACCAAAAGCCATCGCCAAATTACCCGATAAAGTGAAGTATCCCATTCCCTCCCCCCGACGCTTGGCTGGGATAAGGTCGGAAGCAATCGTACCTGATGCCGTGGTCGCATATCCCCAGCCAATCCCTTGCACAATCCTGATAGCGCAAAGAAGGAAAATACTCATCATAAATCCAAACGAACCAATCGCTACAGCCAATATGGCTAGACCGAACAGGAAAACAAAACGTCTGCCTTTTGTTTCCAAGGCCTGTCCAGCAAAGGGGCGGACAATCAGGGCAGAAAATAAAAACATGCCAGCAACTAACCCAATATACCGTTCATTTCCGCCAAGCTCTTTTACAAAAAGCGGAAGGGTCGGGGAAGTCATCTGAAAGGATAAAAAAACAAAAAAGTTAGCCAAGAAAATCATTATAAAATCACGCGTCCAGATTTTATTAGCAACCGGAAGTTCTTCTTTTAACAAGGGTACACCCATAATCGTTATTCTCCTTAATTGATAGTAATTATCATTCTCATTTTACTAAAGTTATAGAGAACAATCTATAAAAATTAAAGATCACTATAAATCTGAGTAATATTGACTAATGGTTAGCCCGTATAATTTATTTAGTAATCTGAGCATAGCCAAGACGAAGGCTCGCTGTAAGAATTTAGACAATTATTGCCTCTCCTCCTCATAGAAAGGGCCTCTTTGAAAATACGACAAGGAAATGAAGTGTTAAAAGTGGAATCTTAGGATGAACCTTTTAGTAGAAAAGGAAATACAACACACAGGGTCTTATAGCGGATTTTATTATCAAACTGCCATTAGATCATGTTCCTGTCTCTATAGAACCCTTCTGTAGAGTGGAAGTAACCTTGCATGAACAATTGTACAGTTCCATTGGAAATTAATGAATCCACTAGGGGATTATGGTAAAGTTGCCGGATATTTGGGAGAGTTATTAAAAAAGCGTATCATTAATATGAAATTTTGATTAAGGACCTTTTATTTACCATTTATAAAGTATATTATATTTGGGAAATGAGAATTAAAGGAGTTAATTATGGGTAGATTTACAGAGACTGTAATGGAGAGGGTAGAAGATTCTCTACATAGTAGGAAGAAACCTATGGTTGTTAAACTAAATTCCGAACAACTTGATGATTTTATAAAAAAATTTCCGGATGGCGGAGAGTTTTTTGGTTTAAGCTATCACATTCATGATGATAAGACGGTCACTTTTAACTATAATTCAGATGGCAGACTCCTAGAAGTATTGAATTTGGTTAAGTGATTGGTACTTTAAAGTATCCAGCAGAAATGCTGGATTTTTTTGAACTTAAATAATCTTAATGAGATTAAGTGCATATCAAAGTCGAATGATGTAGAAGATAAAACAGCAACTATGAATCCGACAGTAAATGGAGGCGGTACAAAACGACAAAATAAATGGCAAAGCGGAATAATCGCGGCTTTTATTCCAGAAACTCAAAAAGCTCAATCCCCACTCCATTATCCGCCATCAATTGAGCATTTCGCATCTTTTTAACATGCTCACCAAGAAGGTCATTCGTTATATTATGTTCATTTTTCCTCACCTGCATCAAACGAAAAGGGAACCGCCAATAACCTGAAACCCAACACCTGCTCATACCACTTAATCGCAGCATCCAAATCAGGTACAGCCAATCCAATGTGAATAATTGCTGTCATATGTATCCCCCTGATAATAAAATACCCTAAAAGATGGAGGACAAACGGTACCGTTTTGGACAAAAAAAAAGAAGCAATAGCCAATATTGCTTCCTTGATTACATATATCGACCTCATGAAATTCTTTAAATCTCACCCTCTTCAAGCCTCCTATTATACTCAACTTTACTAATTAATCCCTTTGCATTACAGGTAAGACAATCTGTATAAATATCGTAGGCACCTGTACCTGCACAAACATGGCATTTAACATGAGTTTCCGGTATATCCTTATGCATGAATGAAAAAACTTTTCCAATATACTGCAGAATAATCATTCCCAAAACTCCTTTTTTTTCTATCATACAACGAAAAAGAGAGAAGGAAACAGGGAATACAATAACATTACTTAAAACAAATAAAACCATTACATAGTTTACATGGGTTTAAAATTTTGCTTGATGGAAGTTAGGGTGATACCGTGTAGTTTAATACAATCACGAAATAGCCAATTTGTTTTTAGAAAACCTACCAAAATTATTCTTTCAAGCAATCATTATTTTTTATAGTATTGTTTTCAGAATTTCCATTTAAATATATTCCTTTATTGTTGTTTTTACATTTGTTATTAATAATGATATTAGATGTAGAGTTATATAAATAAAATCCATTTTCTTTATTAAACTGGGATGTATTGGACTTTATAGTATTACTAGAGACTTCCACTAAATTAATACCATTAATTAAACTATTTTTTATCGAATTATGATATACAGTATTATTATTAGAACCCCCAACCAGAGAAATACCATTTTTATTATTTTCTAAGATATTATCTTTTACTATAACACCTGATGATTTGTCTATATTGATTCCGCTCTCCTTATTTGTTAGACACGTATTGTTTTTAGCAATCCCGTCTTTCACTTTGAAAAAAACAATGCCACTCGCTCCGTTTTGGTTACAAGTATTACCAGTGACTACAGTCCCAGTAACATCCCCATGCACTAGAATACCGAATCCTGCATTGTTAAAGAAATAAGATTTTTCTATCAATACATTTTTAACACTATAACCTACAACTGATTCCGGTTCCAAATCTATACCTGATGAGGGTGGTGTTCCATTTGTATTTTCAAAACGCGAATCAGAAATAACAATATTTTTCGCATAAATAATACTTATGCCTTGTCTTCTATTATTATCAGCCTTAATTCCTTTAATTTTAACATTCGAGGATGGAATTTTTCCATTCTCAATTCCGGCTCCTAAAAAAACCCCATCTCCCCAGCAATTCTTTACTGTTACATCTTTTATAGTCACGTTAGAAGCTCCGTTCAAAGCAATACAGTATCCCCACTCTCCATTTGTAGCCTTGTGTTCATTGCGATCTCCTTGAATAACACCCTTTCCATATATTTTCACATTTGACTTGTCTGCTACTCTTAAAATGGCATAACTTTCGGAATCATTTGGAATTGCCTTTAAAACTGCGTCTGGGGATAGTTTCAATTCAACATTATTCCCAAGACTTACTCCCCCAGTAGGTTTATCTCGTTCTTTTTTATCATATAATACACCAGTAGCTTTTATATAATAAACACCTGCAGGTACATAAATAGTCCCCCCACTTGTTAATGAATCGTTAGCCGCTTGGAAGGCTGCTGTCCAATCATAACCTTCAGGGATATCTTCTATTAAATGATCATATTCAGTTACGTTTATATGCGGCTTTCTTTTGTGTTCTTGTTCATGATTGTTAATACTGAATATATTCCAAAAAAGGATTACAAACAAAACAAGCAAATTAGTTAATAAGAGTTTTTTTCCACTCAACTTTTACAGCTCCCGTTGTTTAAATGAATGTTTAACTAGTAATTAAAAAAAATATAACGTAAATCCTCACAAAAGTATTTTTTTTTGTTGACTAAAATTAAAGAGGTATATTAATGGTTTTATTTAGTGTGTTTACTGTTTGGACTCTTTTTCTCATCGGAACATCTAATGCTATTATATGCTGGGGTTGTGCTAAATGCGACATCTTCTATTAATCCTTTTACATATGGGGAAACATTTATCATGGTCTACATAAATCGGCCGAATACGAAAAAATATTGAAAATTTATTATATCTTCTACATAGAATTGTTGCTATTTGATCCAATGGATACCATAAGTGAATGTATCAATTACCTCTAGCCTGTTTATCTGGGCAACTTTTACTCCGACTTTAAATATTGTCAAATAAACTTTATGGGAAGTAATCGTACTTCAGGAACTGGTCCAAATAATTCTTCTAATAGTTGGGCAGGCCGCTTAGAGAAGAGTTTACGTTCTGAGAGGGATGAATTAGAAACATTAAGTTTTATCAATCATGGCCAAGAGGGGTATTCAACAAAGGATTTGTTAAAGGGTAAAAAAATTGATGCGGTTATTCATGATAATCCTGATCTGGTTATTTTTAGAAATCCCCTGATTAACAATCAATATCAATCGATTAGTTTGGAAAAGACGGAAAAAGATTTAAAAAACATCATGTCAAAATTACAAAAAGAGCTACCGAATGCAAAGATTCAATCATTTCACCGAATCCAGTGGCTAATAGTAAAACCGAGAATAACTTAGATTTGAATTATATGGATTAAATTGAAATTTCTGAAAGGGTTATTAAAAAAATAAATGGGCTTATATGAATATAATGGAAGGGGTTGGAAATTGACTAAAAGAAGAGAATATGAGATTGGCTGATATATTAACAAATGATAATGTCCATCCCAATGATCAAGGACATAACATTTGGTTCGAGATGTTGGATGAATATTTTAAGCTGAAGTAATGTCACAAATATTTGTTTCTCAAGTATAGAAATAAGAAATACAGTTATTAGAGTTTTTGCTTTTGTGTTGAATGCTTCCATTAGTAGTCTAAAATGGATAAACTGACGAACACCTTTCTTTTTACGATCCTCATTTACTCGTTCAGCATGTTCCCTACAATCAGTAGATGACGATTGGAAGGTATTGGCGGATTAGAAAAAACTAGAATCGTTACTAGTTGCGATTAATGATCGCGTTGTACAAATTGATTATATCTTGCTAAAACACAGCGCCGCAAACGCGTACGGTCCGGAGTTAGAAGGAAATAACGGAAACTCAGTTCAACTTGGAGGCGTTTATATTCCGGTCAGTTCTGACGATGTTAACCCTGGCTATATGACGGCCAGCTAGACGCTGCATTCAAGCAATTAGAAACGCATATTGCGCTAGTCTTTCAAATGTTGGAAACACCGCAATGGCTATTCGGAACTGTCCTCGGAGATAATTCGGGTGGTACAGGAACATCTCATACAGATAGCTGATCTACTAAGGCTCGTTTCATGCCAATCTTTTCGAAGGTTAAGCGTATTCGGACGCATTATGATAAAGCATTACACGACTCATTATACGCATGCCAATTATTCGATATTGCGCACGGCGACGCAAAGTTTAAAGCGGTTTATCCGTCAATCGCATGGGAAGACGGTATACCTAAGAGTGAGCTCGAGCAAGCGGAAATCATGGAGGGATCGAAAGCAACTATCGACATAAAACGGCAATCAAACGTTTAGTTGGCGTAGATGATGAGAAGGCCGCCGAAATAGCACGGCGCATTTCAGAAGACGAGAAGGCAATCAGCGGTTTAGTCGATAATAGGATTTTTAACGAGGCTAACTAATGGCTGGCGATATCTCGAAGATCCAGACGCCAACCTACGACTATGAAATCGCCAAGCTTCGCGGCTACTACGACGAAGCATTATCGAAAGTATCGCGCGAACTACTACAGCTCGGCTTAACCAACTTCGAACGTACGCAGATCATCGCCACTCAGAAGGAGATTAAGAAAGTGTTGGCGGAGCTGGCCGAATTAGCATCCGACTGGATTGCGACTAACATTCCGGTGGCCGCGACTGACGGCGTTGCTATCTCGCTTATTTCGCTAGGGTTAGCGGAGACAATCGGGGAAGAGCGCGGCATCAAAGTTAACAAGCTGAATCGCGAATTTATAAAGACCGCCGTAACCGACACGCAGGACGATTTATTGCAGATTACGCAGACGTCGAGCGCAAGGTGCGGACGTCGATTCGCCAAGACGTGCTCAGCAAGTTAGACCAGGCAACGAAGACCGGCATTATCGACTCAGCCGGCCGATGGTGGAAGCCGGAAGTTTACGCGGACATGGTGGTGCGGACGAAGATGGCGTCAACTCAGCGTGGGACGGCGACCAATAACGCGCTAGGACGCGATGTGTATTACGGAGTTATCAGCCGGCACGGAGCTAGGGATGCCTGTGCTATGTGGGAAGGACGAGTCGTTAAGTTGGTCCGAGAGGCGCCCGGAGATTATCCGGTTAGTGGCGATATATCAAGGCGCGAATTATTCCCCCCAAACTGCAAACACGTTATATCGCCGGTAGAAGACCAGAAAGACTATCCGAATAACCTGCTTAATAGCTACCGCTGGGTATTCGAATATTTCGTTATCATAAGTATGAATAGTAGTATTGTAATTCAGTGTATCCTCCGATAAAATGAGTGATGGGAGAAAAAGGAATGTTCAGTGTTCAGTTTGTCTGAGTTCCTTTTATAAGGAGGATACAATGAGAAGATTTGTAGAGATAGACATCGCAAGAGGTTTAACTATATTCTTGGTAGTGGCAGGGCATACTACTGTACCGGAATGGTTAAATAATATATTAAGAGATTTTAGAATGCCTTTATTCTTTTTAGTATCCGGTTATCTTTTTAGTAGCCAAAAGTATTTGAATAATACCCGGATGTTGTGGACGAATAAATTTTACACTTTACTAGTTCCGTATTTTACAGCAGGGATACTTTCTTATTTTTACTGGATAATTATAAAAGTGGCGGACCCGTCAAACGGCGAGTATATTTGGTATAAACCCTTAGTGGGTGTTTTTTACGGAAACGGTGTTGATGGTTGGCTTGGCTTGAACGAACCTATATGGTTTTTGGTGTGTTTATTTTGTGCCCAAATACTTTATTGCTACACTCAAAAGATTATTGGGGGGTTGGGTTTTTACACACAGGCAGGCATTTACATGCTCATAGGTTTCGCGGGTTATGCTGTAAGTCGAGTTATCTTTTTGCCTTGGGGGCTTGATATTGCTTTAGTTGCTCTTTTATTTATGTATTTAGGGAATAAATTTAAATACTATCAATTCATAGAAAAATTAAAGCCTGTAGGGTTTGTATCAGTACTATCGCTTATAGTATTCGGGGCGACAACCTATTTTAATAATGCGGATATGAACAACAGAATTTATGGTAATTTGTTTACTTTCTATATTGCAGGAATATCCGGTAGCATATTAGCATTGTCATTTACGAAAGTGTTACTTAGAAACAACGCAACTGTAAAATTCTTTACGCTATTAGGCAGGGAATCTTTATTAATTTTGATTTTCCACGCCGGACTAGCTATTACGACGTTATCCTATGTTGATATTCTTTTTGTTAATGGAACAGTTCATTGGAGTGTGTATTTGACAATCGGATTAACACTTCCTTTGGTATTATCCATCTTCATTAAGAAGATACCTATCTTGAACGTACTTTTAAATGGAAAAGGAGGTCCGTCGAAGTCACAAAAATTAGTTAGGGGTTCAAAGATATCGTGAATTAAATAGACACGTATTTGGAACAAACTGTACGGCACCAATACGAAAGGCTTCGCAATTATGCGGGGCCTTTTTCTTATGCCTTACGAAATGGGGTTAAACTTTCGGCTGCTTTAAATTAATGCGTGACGGCGGGTAAACGGGAGGTAACGCATGAGCGAAGAATTAAACGAAGTTGTAACGGAACACCCGAAACACCAGCGATAGAAACGCCGGAAGCTAAAACGTTTACACAGGCTGAAGTCGATAAGATTTTAACCGACCGCATAGCGCGCGCAAATAGGAAGCTCGAAAAGTTTGCGGACTATGACGACGTGAAAACGAAAGCATCCGAATACGAAAAGTTGCTCGAAGAAAAGCGCCTTGCAGAGTTGTCCAAAAAGGGACGCCTAGAGGAAATCGCTAAGAAACGAAGAAGAAAAGCACTCCTTATCGCAGGAGCTCGAAAGCATGCGAGAAAGCGTGAAGGCGGAGAAGATCCGCAACGCATTTAACCAGGTTGCGCGTGGTAACGCAGGCACAACTGCAGCCGCAATTGCTGACTTAGCTAAAATCGAAGTACAATCGATATTCCTCTTTTTGCGCCTCGCGAGCGAGTGTGACTTCGATTATATCCCGGAAGTAAGCGACAGTTACGACTTCCTTTTGGGGCTGCGGCGGAGGAAATCAACCTCGAAGGGTTGATGGAGAAGCGGACTTCTGGAAGGTGGAGGACGGTTTATAATAGCGGAGTGATGGAGAAACCATTTCCGCACATACTTAAACTTTCCGACCAACGATATGCAAATTTGTTCATGACCGTTCTCCTTTATCGTCCAGTTTTCGCAAGGTACCTTCTTCTTCTTCTGATATTTACTTTTACGTTTAACGTATTTTACCTGTCTCCAAATTATTGTGACAATGTATATCCTCTTTACAATTTACCGATACGGTAATGACTGTAGACAGGTTGAATATACTTAACCCTAAATCAAATAACGCTGAAGAATTAATCAGTCTTAACGCCGAAATAGCCGATACACTAAAAGTAAGTAATATGTTAATAACAAATAAGAAGGATAAAGGTATTGTAAGAATTACTAATAAAGTGGTTGATAAACTCGATTTTCGTAGTCCTAACTTCATTTCGACGGGTAGGCTAGACTTAAGTAACGCGAACATTGGTGAACTTATAATGGCAAATGCTACAAATGGAGAAATCGGCATAGTCGGGATTATAAGAAGTGGAGATTGGACAATTGGGTTGCTCAAACTAATTGACAACGAATTAACAGACTGCACACACAATGAGTTTTTTGAAGCTAAGTTTATAAGAATCGAAGTAAATAATTTAGTTGTCAAATCCTGATGTAGACGGTAATCACAGTAAAATCCTTTATACTCCTACGTCTAATAGGGTATAATGAGGGGAAAAGTGACTATAACTTTCCCCTCTGGAAATAGTTGAATACTAAGTGGGGCTTTTCGATGTTAATGATCAAAAAGGAGAAACCTTGTCATAATTTCTCCATGTTTAACGAACAGTACATTTCCTAACCTCGATAAATTCGCGCATTTCCTCTTTCGATATTCCTGAACCCATAATATCTTTCATAATTTCCATCCACTCTTCATCCATGCCCTTGTCTCCTTGTTCATACAGAAGTGCATCAACCTTAATACAAAAGATTCTAGCGATTTTTTCTAAAACTAAAATAGTAGGGTTTGTTTGAAGGTTTCTTTCCAGTGAGCTTATATAGGATTTGGTAACGCCGGATTTTGTGGAGAGTTCACTAATTGACATTTTTCTTTCTTTCCTAAGCGACTTAACTCGGTAACCTATCATTTTGACCACACCTAACCATTAAAATGAAAGTTATGAATGATTTTTAAACTATTACTTTCAGTTTACACATTTTTTCTCCCTTTTTAATGATAACTAGGCACTAAAATACTTGACACAATTATATGTATAAACGGATTTTCTTGTTTTGATAGGCAATTAGTTAGGTCTAATTCAAGAAATTTTATTAAAACCGATAAATCAACTAAGAAAAATTTGGGTTTAAAGTATACTTAGGTTTAATAAAATTTAAGTCAAAAATATTCTGGGAAATGCGTGATATATATGTGATTAATGCAATATTTTAAAAAAAAGAATTTTTTTCCTTTGTATTGCCGTTTTCTTTTTTGTAAAATTACTTTGGCATTTGAAAAGTATTCTTTCAATGTAAGTTTCATGTAAATTTCCTTGAAAATACATATTAATAGGTAATATTATGGTATAATACAATAGGTCATTTTTAACATATCAGGAGGATGAAATGGAAGAAACTATTAGTATACAAGATATTTTTAAAACATTAACGAAACGTTGGAAGCTAATCATGCTGCTGACATTAATTGCCGCATTGATTAGTGGATCAATTTCTTATTTCTTATTAACACCCGTTTACCAAACATCCACACAGATTTTAGTTAATCAGAAACAATCGAATAACCAACTTGACTATACTCAAATACGATCTAATATTGACATGATCAATACATACAGTGTGATCATAAAGAGCCCTGCTATATTAGAGAAGGTCATTGATGATCTTGAACTAGAACAAAACGTGGATCAACTTAGTCAAAAAATTACGATTAACAGCCAAGAAAATTCTCAAGTCTTCTCTTTAACGGTTCAAGATAGTAATCCAACGAAGGCTGTTGAAATTGCAAACGCAGTGTCTGGAACATTCCAAAAGGAAATCAAAGACATTATGAATGTGGACAATGTTAGCATACTTGCTAAGGCAGAAGTAAAGGAAAACCCTGCTCCTGTAAAACCATCTCCATTATTGAATATTGCTATTGCGGTGGTAGTTGGGTTTATGGCTGGAATAGGCTTGGCATTCCTACTAGAGTACATGGATAATACGATTAGAGACGAGAAGGATATTGAGACGCTTCTTGACTTGCCATTACTTGGATCCATCCAAAAAATATCGCAACATAAATAAAGAACTATTCAGTGAATTAAGAAAGGAAGTGGGATTTTTGAGAAGTAAAGATGAAAAACAAGTGAATATAATTGCGCAGACTAATCCTAAATCGCCTATTACTGAACAATATCGATTAATTAGGACAAACATACAATTCTCTTCAGTAGATAAAGAAATCAAAACGATTGTGGTTACTTCATCGGAGCCTAATGATGGGAAATCGACTACAGCTGCCAACCTAGCGGTTGTGCTTGCTCAAGAAGAGAAAAAAGTATTACTTGTGGATTCAGACTTAAGGAAACCATCGGTTCATTATGCTTTTAACCTTAGTAATATACATGGACTTACTAGCGTATTGACAAAGAAAATGGACTTAAGAAAAACTATCTTGAATTCAAATGTTTCAAATTTAGACATTTTAACAAGTGGGCCGATACCACCTAATCCTTCAGAGTTATTAAATTCCAAAGCGATAGAAACAGCGATTGATGAATTAAAAGAAATGTATGATTATATCATTTTTGATACACCGCCTGTTCTGGTAGTGCCGGATTCCCAGATCGTAGCCAATAAATGTGATGGCGTGATAATGGTAGTGGCGAGCGGCAAGACAAACAAACAAAGTGCAGTAAAAGCAAAGGAGCTTTTAGTGAAAGCTAATACATCCTTGCTTGGAGTCGTTTTGAATGGCGTTGAAACGGATAACAGCAATTATTATTACTATCAATCTTAGTGAAATAAAACAATTTTCGACAAAATAACACCCTGTTTAATGGTAGTTTTATATGCTACTATTAATCGGGGTAATAATTCCTATTTTTATAAATTGGGCCTTTTTCCCTATTTTTTTTATAAAGGAAGTGTATGAATTTGATCGACATACATTGTCACATTCTCCCAGGAGTGGATGATGGATCCGTGGACATGAAGGAAAGCATGAACATGGCAAGAAAAGCGATAGAAGCAGGAATCACCCATATTTTTGCCACGCCACATCACTTAAATGAGAAATATGTAAATGTTAAAAGTGACATCATTGACCGTGCAGTGAGGTTAAATGAGAGTTTTCAACTAGAAAATATTCCTCTTACCATTCATCTCGGACAAGAAGTAAGAATACACCGAGACATATTTTCATCACTTGAAAAGGAAGAAATCCTAACACTGGACGATAATGGTACATATTTGTTGCTAGAGCTTCCATCGGGAAGGGTACCTACATACACAAGAGAAGTGATATATGAGCTGTTGCTGAAAGGAATAACACCGATTATCGTACATCCGGAGAGAAATAAGGAATTGATTGAAAATCATAAACTGTTATTTGAATTGGTCGAGGAAGGCGCGTTAACTCAACTTACCTCTGGTAGTATCATCGGGAACTTCGGTAAAAGTATCCAATCATTTTCAAAAAAGATAATCGAACATAATCTGGCTCATTTTATTGCAACTGATGCCCATAATATTGGCTCTAGAGGGTTCACGTTACAACATGCCTATGAAACAATCACAAAGGCATATGGAATACAACGTACATTTTATTTTAAAGAAAATGCTGAACGGCTATTAAAGAACCAAAGTCCTACTGTTGAAAAACCAGTTCCATTCAAAAAGAAAATTTTAGGAATCTTTTAGAATGATAGATTGTCAGGAAACGCTTTCATTATTATAAAAAAATTTTGCCTTCGTGTAAAGTTTTAGAGTTTATTGTTACTGAACGACCACTTGCTCAACCACAAAAAGCCCTTAGATTATAAGGACATTTTAAAAATAGTTAAAAGAAACATAAACAGCATATTTCATTCTTATATTAACAATGAAAAGCATGTGAAATAGAATACAATACATTAAAACAGTATGTAATAGAGAGTAAATCAAACAATATTAAAGGGGGAAATGTGGTTGGCCTACCGAAAACGATTAACACTTCTGGCCCTATTAGACTCATTAATAGTATTATCGGCCATTTATGTAAGTTATTTATTCTTGTATCCCTATTTGGAAATATTTAAATTACCAACACTCTTAGTCACATCAGTCTCTTTATTACTTAGTCATCATTTTTTTGCTTCTATTTATAAACTGTATAAGAAGGCCTGGGAATATGCGAGTATTGGAGAGTTACTGTCTATTGTTAAGGCCGTAAGCTTATCGATTATCACTGTAATCGCCATCCAGTTAATGGTTTTTCAAGATGTTTATGTAAGAGCCATGGCCTTGACGTGGATGATGCATGTCATCCTAATTGGCGGTTCACGTTTTTCGTGGAGAATGCTGCGTGACCGCTTGATAAATAGCCAAAAAGAAACCAGGAATACTTTGGTTATTGGGGCGGGATCGGCCGGAACCATGGTTGTTCGTCAACTTCTTAATAATCATGGTACGGAACTTAAACCAGTGGCTTTCATTGATGATGATCCGAAAAAAGATAAGCTAGACATTTTAGGAATACCCGTTGTGGGTAACTCAAAACATATCCCCGAAATGGTGGGGAAATATAATATAGAGAATATTGTCATTGCGATACCTTCATTAAGTAAAAAAGAATTGAAGGTCATCTTCGATGAATGTGTGAAAACGAATGCAAAAACACAAATCATGCCTATGCTTGAAGATATTATGTTAGGGAAAGTAGCTGTTAATCAGTTTAAAGAGGTGGAAGTTGAAGATCTTTTAGGAAGAGAACCCGTTGAATTGGATATAACCAGTATATCGGAATATGTAACAGGCAAGACCATTTTGGTTACTGGGTCTGGTGGCTCAATTGGTTCAGAGATTTGCCGCCAAATATGCAGATTCTCACCTGGAAAACTTATTCTCCTAGGACATGGAGAAAATAGTATTTATCAGATTGACATGGAACTGAAAAAGCTATATGCAGATCAAATCGAAATCATACCTGTCATCGCAGATATTCAAGATAGAGATAGAATTTTTGAAGTGATGGAAAACTATCGACCTGATGTTGTTTACCATGCGGCTGCACACAAACATGTTCCACTAATGGAATACAACCCTCGTGAAGCAATTAAGAATAACGTTTTTGGTACAAAGAATGTTGCAGAAGCTGCAGATACTTTTGGTGTAGGTGCATTTGTAATGATTTCTTCTGATAAGGCCGTAAATCCAACAAACGTCATGGGATCGACGAAGCGCATTGCTGAAATGATTATTCAGCAGTTAGCAAAAAATAGCACAACAAAATTTGTTGCCGTTCGCTTCGGAAATGTTTTAGGCAGCAGAGGGAGTGTCATTCCTTTATTTAAAAAACAAATCCAGGCAGGTGGACCAGTAACGGTCACGCACCCAGACATGACCAGGTATTTTATGACTATACCCGAAGCGTCCAGGTTGGTCATTCAGGCAAGTTCTCTAGCTCGAGGAGGAGAAATCTTCGTTCTTGATATGGGTGAACCTGTTAAGATTGTTGAATTAGCAACTAACTTAATCCAGTTATCTGGTTATTCAATTGAGGAAATTGGAATCGAATTTTCTGGTATCAGACCTGGTGAGAAAATGTATGAAGAACTATTAGGGGAGAAAGAGGTTCATAGTGAAGCTGTGTTCCCTAAAATCTTTATAGGGAAAGCTGTACTGGAACAGGAAGAGGAGATACAGTATCTTTTAAACTCTTATGATGATTTTTCCATAAAAGAACTTAAAGATTTCGTTATAAATTTAGCTAATCGAAGAAAGAACAAAGCTTTCTCGGTAGTGAAATAGCCATAAGTAGGAGGAATAATAAGTGAAGAAAATCACAAAAGCAATTATCCCTGCAGCCGGGTTGGGTACTCGTTTTTTGCCTGCCACAAAAGCGATGCCAAAGGAGATGCTCCCAATCGTTGATAAACCAACGATTCAGTACATAGTGGAGGAAGCTGTTGCATCAGGAATAAAAGATATAATAATCGTAACTGGAAAAGGAAAACGTGCGATTGAGGATCATTTTGATTACGCTCCAGAGCTCGAACAAAATCTATTGGAAAAAGGAAAAGTAGAGTTGCTCAATAAGGTACAATATTCCTCAAATCTAGCGAATATCCATTACATCAGACAGAAGGAACCAAAAGGATTAGGTCACGCAGTATGGTGTGCACGTAAATTCATTGGGGACGAGCCATTTGCCGTACTTTTAGGTGATGATATTGTCCAGAGTGAAACTCCTTGCTTAAAGCAGTTAATTAATCAGTTTGAGGAAACAAACAATTCAATTATCGGAGTTCAAACTGTACCTAAAGAAGAAACCAATCGCTATGGAATAATAGACCCCGCTTTTCAAGATGGACGACTATATCAAGTTGAAAACTTTGTAGAAAAACCAGCCTTAGGAACAGCTCCTTCCAATTTGGCAATAATGGGAAGGTATATCCTTACTCCTGAAATCTTCAGTATGCTTGATCAGCAGGAAGCTGGTGCAGGCGGGGAAATTCAGTTAACGGATGCGATTCAACAGTTAAACCAAATACAGCAAGTTTTTGCTTATGATTTTGAAGGAAAACGATATGATGTTGGGGAGAAGTTAGGCTTTGTGAAAACGACGATAGAGTTTGCCCTGCAGAATGAAGAAATCAAGGATGATTTAGTGGAGTTTTTAGAACAAACGGTTAAGGATATTTCCTTAGAAAAGATTAATGCATAGGAATATTCATGTTTTTCGGAAATATGGTTCATATAGTTTTACCCAAGGAAGATTTAACAGGTGAAACATCAAGGGATATCTCTATACCCATCTTCCTTGGATACTCTTTAACCCTATTTTAATAGTGGCTAGATGGAGAAAGAACTTGTTGAAAAGTATCTACATATAAAGTGACTTATTGTAGGAAGGAAGTTTTAGAGAATGAAGGATAGATTATTCCTCTCATCACCACATATGAGTGATGAAGGTTATGAAATGGAATATATAAAGGAAGCTTTTGATACAAACTGGATTGCTCCTCTTGGGGAAAACGTGAATCAATTTGAAATAGAATTAGCAATTAAGGTAGGAAGTAAAGCTGCTGCAGCATTATCTTCAGGTACAGCCGCAATCCATTTAGCTCTTAAAGCTGCCGGAGTTGAAGAAGGGGATATTGTGTTTTGTCCTACATTAACATTCTCAGCAACTATCAACCCGGTAATTTATCAAAAAGCTATTCCTGTTTTTATAGATAGTGATTATGAGACTTGGAATATGTGTCCTAAAGCTTTGGAAGAGGCTTTTCAGAAATATCCTGAAGTGAAAGCTGTAATAGTAGTGCATCTTTATGGCCTTTCTGCAGATATGGATAAGATTATGGAGATATGCAATAAGCATAAGGTAGCGGTAATTGAAGATGCTGCTGAAAGCCTAGGTACTTATTATAAAGGAAGACATACTGGAACCTTTGGTGATTATGGGATTTTCTCTTTTAATGGGAATAAGATTATCACTACTTCAGGCGGTGGGATGCTAGTTTCTAATAATGAAGAGCGTATTGCTAAGACAAGATTTTGGGCGACTCAGAGTAGGGACCAAGCAAGGCACTATCAGCATAGCGAATTAGGATTTAATTACCGGATGAGCAATGTAGTTGCTGGGATTGGCAGAGGGCAGCTAAAGGTCTTAGATCAAAGAGTAGAGAAAAAAAACTATATCTTAGAATTTTATAAAAGAGAACTTGGTGAACTTGACGGTGTAGAGTTCATGCCTAGTAATGAGTGGGATAAACCGAATTATTGGTTAAGTTCTATGACTTTGAATGGTAATGTTAGACCGATAGATGTTATGGAAGCTCTTGAAAAAGAAAATATAGAGTCAAGACCGGTTTGGAAGCCAATGCATCTTCAGCCATTTTTTGGGAAGTGTGACTTTGTTGGAACGGATGTATCGGAGAAATTGTTTGAGAATGGAATTTGCTTGCCTTCTGATACAAAGTTAACCGATGAGGATTTGGAGAGAGTTGTTGAAATTATTAAAGGGTTGTGGGAAAGGTGATGAAACCTTCTAAGGGTGGTATTTATAGAAAATTTATAAAAAGAGCGATGGATTTCATACTATCTTTGCTAGCTATTGTAATCCTTAGTCCTATCCTTCTGGTTGTTGCTTTGCTTGTAAGAGTAAAGCTGGGTAGTCCAGTGTTGTTTAAACAAAAAAGGCCAGGACTTAATGAGGATGTTTTTATGATGTATAAATTTAGAACCATGACCGATGAAAGAGATGAACTTGGAGAGCTACTTCCTGATAATGTTAGGTTGACAAAGTTTGGGAGATTCTTACGTTCTACATCGCTTGATGAACTTCCGGAACTTTTTAATATTATCAAGGGGGATATGTCCATTGTAGGACCTAGACCATTGTTGGTACAGTATCTGCCGCTCTATAATAAACATCAAAAACGGCGTCACGAAGTTAGACCTGGATTATCTGGTTTGGCGCAGGTTAATGGTAGAAATGCTATTAGTTGGGAAGATAAATTTAATCTCGATGTAGAGTATGTAAATCATGTAAGCTTCACTGGAGATTGGAAGATTATTTTTCTTACTATAAAAAAGGTTTTTGTCAGGGAAGGAATTAATTCAGAAACTGCTGCAACAATGGAGTATTTTGAAGGAAGTAAGGTGAGTAACGAAAAATGAAAAACATTAATATTTTAATTTTAAGTGCGGGAAGACGCGTTGAACTGATACAGAACTTTCAAAAAGCAGCAAAAAAGCTGAATGTAGAGAGTAATATTGTAGCCGGAGACTGTTCAGATACAGCCCCTGCTTTATACTTTGCGGATAGAACTTGTAAATTACCAAGAATCAATGAACCCAATTATATTAGTTCTATCATCGATGCATGTAATAAAGAAAACATTGCGTTAATAGTACCAACAATTGATACAGACTTATTATTACTCGCTGAAAATAAAACTAATATCGAAAAACAAACAAATGCTAAGGTATTGATTTCAGATACTAGTGTTATAAAAATTTGTAGGGATAAAATTAATACTCAAAATTTCTTGGAAGAGAATAGTTTTGGAGTTCCTAAAATGTATACAAATGAAGAACTTACAAATGGCGATATACAGTTTCCTTTATTCATTAAACCGAAATCTGGAAGCTCGAGTAAGGATATATATAAAGTTAATAATTCAAATGAATTGAAGATTTATAAGGGTATCGTAGATAATCCTGTAATTCAAGACTTCATGGAAGGTGAAGAATATACGATTGATGTATTTCTGGATTTTGAGAGCAATATTATCACAATAGTTCCTCGATTAAGGATGTCTACTCGAAGTGGTGAGATTTCTAAAGGGAAAATTGTAAAAGATAGAGAGATCATCAATGATGTTACTAAATTAATGAAAAGATTAAAGCCAGTTGGGCATATAACTGTACAGCTTATGAAGACAAAAAAAGGCATTGAGTACATTGAGATAAATCCAAGATTCGGTGGAGGAGCCCCGATGAGCATTCAAAGTGGTGCAGATTCTTGTGAGAATCTGTTTAAGTTACTGTTAGGACAAAAACTACTTTATAACGAGAAGTATAAAGAAAATCTCACTTTTTTAAGATTTGATAGCAGTATTTGTCTAGATGAGAATATGGAATTATTGAAATGATAAGAGCAGTCGTATTTGATTTAGATGATACTTTGATTTCCGAAAAAAAATATATAGAAAGTGGCTATCAATATATATCTAAAATATTGAGTGATAGATATGATAAGGATGCACAAGAATTGAATCAATTACTATTCAAATTATTTAACGAAAGCCCCCAAAATGTTTTTAACAGGATACTTGATAAAATGGGGATTTCTTATACAAAAAATGACATATTGGAAATGGTTGAAGAGTACCGTGGTCATTTACCAGATATTAGATTTTTTGATGATGTATTACCTTGTTTGAAAGAGTTAAAGAAGAAAAATATTAAAATAGGTGTAATAACCGATGGATATGCTAATGCACAAAGACAAAAATTAAAGGTCATAAAAGCAACTAATTTTTTCGATGAAATCATTGTAACTGATGAATTAGGAAGAGAGTTCTGGAAGCCCCATCCGAAATCATTTGAACTGATGAAAGAAAAACTAAATGTTGAATTTAATGAAATGATTTATGTGGGTGATAATCCAGAAAAGGATTTTTATATCAGTAATATTTATCCTATAAAGACAACTAGGATTTACAGAGATGGTGTTCATAGTGATAAAAGTTATTTAGGTAATATTAAGGAAAATCATATGATACATCGTTTATGTGAATTAAATTTAATAATTGATAAGAAGTAATTACACATTGTCATTGGTTGCATTTATGAAGTAGTCAATGTGGTGATTAAGGATATAACCTCTTTAACTAATATAGGTTTATGAGGAAGTAGTGCAAGATAGGAGACTGGATAACTAGAAATGAAAATATTGTATGTTACAACAATATCAAATACTGTAAATGCATTTTTAATTCCCCACATAAAGATGTTAGTAGACCAAGGACATCAAGTTGATTTGGCTTTTAATATTGTTCAGGAAGTAAATTCAGAATTAGTTAAAATGGGGTGTACAGTCCATAGATTAAAATTTGAACGTTCCCCTTTGAAGAAACAAAACTATTTAGCGTATAAGGAACTAAAAAAAATTATCAAAGATGAACAGTATGATTTAATTCATACTCACACACCTGTTGCTTCAGCTTGTGTTAGGCTTGCTTGTAAAGCATTTAAGGATGTTAAAGTGATATATACAGCTCATGGCTTTCACTTTTATAAAGGAGCGTCCTATAAAAATTGGCTACTATATTATTCTATTGAAAAATGGTTGGCTAGGTATACTGATGTACTTATTACAATTAATAAAGAGGATTATAAGCGTGCTAAGAAGTCCTTTAATGCAGGAAGAGTCGAGTATATTCCAGGAGTTGGACTAAATGTACAAAGGTTTAGTGAAACTTTAGTAGATAGGAAAACAAAACGAAACGAAATATGTATACCTGAGGATGCATTTGTTGTTCTTTCGGTAGGAGAGTTGAACCCCAATAAGAATCACGAAACCATTATTAGAGCTATATCAAAGTTAAATAACCCAAATATTTATTATGTGATATGTGGGCAAGGACCATTGAATAAATATTTGAGTGACTTGGTCAAAGAATTAAATATGGAGAATCAAGTAAAGTTACTTGGAATACGTAATGACATTGCTGAAATTTGTAAAATATCAGATGTTTTTGTTTTCCCTTCATTTAGAGAAGGTTTATCCGTTGCTCTCATGGAAGCAATGGCTTCTGGCTTACCTATTATTTGTTCAGATATTAGAGGCAATAGGGATTTAATCGAAAATAAAAAAGGTGGATATTTAGTAAGCCCTAATGATATTAGTGGATTTGCTAAATATATTGAAAGTATCTTAATGTTTTCTGAAGACAGTGCTGCCATGGCCAAACATAATATTGATATAATAGAAAGTTTTAGTACTAGAAATGTCTTGAAAAGAATGCAGGAAATATACTCAATAATTAATTGATTTAAAAATGTAAATAAAGTAATAACGTAAAAAGAAAAGGAGTAGTAAAATGCCAAAAGTATCTGTAATTATGGGTGTTTATAATGGCTCAAAAAAAATAGAAACTGCCATTAAATCAATACTCAACCAAACATTTTTTGATTTTGAATTAATTATATGTGATGATGGATCAACTGATAATAGTATTGAATTAATTGAAAATCTTGCTGCTGAAGATAAAAGAATAAAACTCCTTAAGAATTCAAGAAATCTAGGTCTTGCTCCAACTCTTAACAGCTGCTTGAATGAAGCAAGGGGAGAATATATAGCCAGAATGGATGATGATGATATTTCACATCCAGGTCGATTTGAAAAACAAGTTACTTTTTTAAATAACAATTTAGATTATGCAATAGTTGGTACAAGTAGAAATCTGTACGATCAAAATGGTGTTTGGGGAAGAAGCATAAAAGAAGGGGAAAGAACAACCCTAGATATTTATCTTGGTAGGACTTTTACACACCCGTCTGTAATGATGCGTAGAAAAGCTGTTCTTGATGTTGAGGGATATACTACAGGCACTGAAACTGAGAGAACAGAAGATTTTGATTTGTGGTGTAAATTGTATGAAAAAGGTTACAAGGGATTTAATCTTAGTGATGTATTATTTGATTATTTTGAAGCAAGAGATTCATATAATAAACGAAAATATAAATATAGATTGTGCGAGTACAGACTTAAAAAACAATGGCGCAAAAAGTTGAATATTCCAATTAAATATGCAATCCATGCTTATCGACCGATTTTTGTTGGGTTATTACCCACAAAAATACTTATGAAATATCATGAAAAGAAATTTAAGGAGTAGGTATATTGTATATAATTAAAACCACAGAAATTCTACGGGGAGAAATTTGAAAAATATAAATATGGAGAATTATAAATGGATAACTTGCAGTCATATTTTCTATATTATCTTTTAATAATTAGCACTAGTATTATTGTGCAATTTTCACAATTAATAAATAAAACTATATATAAAAAGTTTAGTCTTTTTATATTTTGGTCTGCTTTATTATTTCCTTTTTTAATATCCGCAAATAGATATGGAATTGGTACAGATTATTTTGATTATGTAGCACTATTTCATGAATTAGAAGGATATGGTAATATTTTTGACGCGATCAAGGAAGGCTCATATGAACCTGGTTGGATTATACTGAATTTTATTGTCAAAATGGTTTTTGACAATTATAAGTATGTATTTGTATTATCCTCTTTTCTTACACTTTTTTTTCTATTTAAAGCAATATATTCTTATAGGGACCGCCTTTATGTAGGGATAGGTATTTTTATATTTATGTCTACTCTGTATAATTCTAGTTTTAACATAACCAGGCAAATATTAGCCGCTTCAATATTACTTTATGCAGTTAAATATATAGAAGAAAAAAAAATTTTAAAGTATGCATTATTAACTTTGTTCGCAGCTAGTTTTCACTATTCCGCGTTAATTTTTCTACCTATATACTGGGTATTAGTTAGTAGTAGAAATAATAATTGGAATTTACTAAAGAAAATAATATTTTCCATTGTCACTATTTTTATTATCGTATTATTTGATTTTGTTTTTGGTTTCATTACAAGTATAGAATTTTTTTCAAAATATAGTTCCTATCAATTAAATGTAGGAAAAACAGATTTTAATAATTTAATAATAAATTTGCCGATAATGATAATAATTTTAATGAATCTGAAAACAATAAAACTACGCAATAAATTTATATATGATTTAATTACACTCTACTTTATTGGAATTGTATTATCATTTTTAGGATACTTTAATAATTATATTGGAAGGGCAACCATATACTTTTCTATGAGCCAAATTTTAATTATCCCATTTATAATTAAGGTTCAAACTAATAAATATATTAAACTATTTTATATGGGCCTTATAGTATTATATTATATTATATTGTTTACTTATAATATAATAATTCAGAATGGTCACGAAACAATTCCATATATATGGCGTTAAATATAAAAATTTTATCTGAAAGTAAGCACAGGAGTGAGGAAACATTTAAATTAAAAGAAGGAAGTTATCAAAAAAATCTATTCACATTTCACTATTTGTGATTCAATTTGATGGTGCACTTCTAATACTTTTAATTATTTTTGATATGTTATTGTGGATAAATATGCACTATCGTCTTCAATCCCATAGTTTACATTGCATTCTGTAGTCAATTAATAGATCTAAAGGTTGTTGTGGAGTTTTTGTACAATACTTGTATAGTAACGGAGAAGCCTATAAACCTAATCTCCACAATTCAAAAAACAAAATACTTTAGAATAGAATAGGTGTTTCAATCTTCAAGTATTTTAATCTTCAAAAGCAAAATCGGTGATAAATAACTATAGTATATTACTAAAATTACAAATATTTAGTAGCTAGAAATTAGGTCTCACCGCTTTTGATATGTTATTTATCAGGAGATGTTTAAAGAGAATGAAGTTAAGTATTATAATACCAGTATATAATGTTGGAAATCATATAAAAGTAACACTAGAGTCTTTGTTAAATCAACAAGAAAAGAATTTTGAAGTTATTATAGTCAATGACGGATCAACGGATGATTCTATATCCTTAGCTAAAGAAATTATTGATGGTAGCGAGTTAAGTAATTTTAGAATAATAACTAAGGAAAATGGTGGAGTGAGTTCAGCCAGAAATATTGGGATTTCTGAAGCCATGGGTGAATATATTCTGTTTTTAGATGCTGATGATTACATTTCACATGATCTTGTACATGTACTATATCAAAAATTACAATTGGAATCTCCAGATATCATATATTGGGGGTATGATATAGTTACTGAAAAAAAGGAAATAGTAAACAGATATCAATACTTAAAAGATAGTGATTTTACAAGTAAGGGAGTAGAGGTGCTCTCTGGAATAATTATTGGAAAGAAAACAAGTATATGGATAGGGAGTATAGTTTTTCAAAAGGATTTAATAAAAACAAACGATATAATGTATACAAACGGATGCGTTGCTGGAGAGGATATTGAATTTGTATATAAGGCATTAGCAAAGGCGAATAACGTATTAGTTATAAACAAAGTCTTATCATATTATGTTCAAAGACAAGGTTCAATTACTAATTCTTATAATATAAAAAGGTTTGATTCTGTAGCTGCCTTAGAAAGAGTATGCATATATTTTGCGGAAATAAGAAACCAAAAGTTGTTAGAATTATCTAGAGTAATTAGAAATGAAAGTATAATTAAAAATTATATTGGTACTTTTAGATTGTGTATGAGACAACTAGTAAAGAGTAAAAGGATTAATCCAAGAAAGGCAATAAAAATTATTACCCATGATATAGAGAACAACTATCCCGAAATGAAAAATATAGTCATGAAGTTGGTGAAGTTTAATAAAGGTAGGTCACTTAGCCAAAAGATTGAATTGAAATTATTTATTATTTCACCCCTGTTATATTATATTTTTGGGAATATAAAAAACCATTCATTTCTAAGGAAAGTCGATATTTGACACAGTAAATTCTTACAAATATTCATTCAGTGTAATGCATATATAAGAATTATATAGTTTTAAGTAGAAATACTAATATATCAAAAAGGAAACAGAAAATGCGTATAAGAAGTTCAATAATAAATATATCTTTTGCTATGGTAGGACAAATTCTTGGATTGTTAATTAGTTTTATAGCTAGAATAGTCTTTATTCAAGAATTAGGTACTGAATATTTAGGTCTTAATGGTTTATTTGTAAATATATTAAGTATACTTTCTTTGGTGGAACTTGGTATAGGTCCAGCTATTACTTTTAGTTTATACAAACCGCTTGCCGAAAATGATACTGAAAAAGTAAAGTCGTTGATGAAACTATATAAAAAAGCGTATATTTGTATTGGAATATTAATCTTAATAATGGGAATTAGTTTTACTCCATTTATAGAAGTTTTTATCAAAACGCTTCCCAATATCCCTCACATCCATTTGATTTTTTTGCTTTTTGTTATAAATGCTGCAATTTCTTATTTTTATTCATATAAACGTTCATTAATCATTTCAAACCAAAAACAATATATTGCAACAATATATAGATATTCTTTCTTTATTCTTTTAAATATTATACAAATTATAGTATTATATTTAACTCATAATTTTATTCTTTTTCTTGTTTGTCAGATAATTGCTACATTTGCAGAAAATATTGTTGTTTCTAAAAAAGCTGATAAGCTTTATCCTTATTTGCAAGAAAAGAATGTTCAAAAGGTTGATAAGCTAACAATAAGTCAAATTACTAGAAACATAAGAGCTTTGACTTCTCATAAATTAGGTGGAGTAGTTGTAACTTCCACAGATAGCCTTATTATATCGAAATTTGTAGGTCTGGTTGGAGTCGGTTTATACTCAAATTACCAACTTATTATTAATGCATTAAATATAGTAACATCACAAATATTTAGTTCAATTACCGCTAGTGTTGGTAATTTAGGAGTTACCGAGACAGATGAAAAAAAAATATCTATATTTAATATTGTATTTTTTATGAATTTTTGGATCTATAGTTTTATATCCATATGTTTAGTGGTACTACTTAATCCATTTATAAAATTATGGATTGGAGAAGACTTTGTTATAAATACGAGTATAGTGTTAGTAATTATTTTAAACTTCTTTTTAACTGGTATGAGGAAGGGGGTTCTTACCTTCCGAGATGCACTGGGCATATATTGGTATGACAGACATAAGCCTATATTTGAATGTATTATTAATCTTGTTGTTTCATTAATTTTAGTTAAACAATTAGGAATGCTGGGCGTGTTTATAGGTACAACTATAAGTACTCTTGCAACTAGTTTTTGGGTTGAACCTTATGTTCTTTATAAATATGGTTTTAAATCCTCGGTGGTCCCCTTTTTTAGAAAATATGCTTTGTACACAATTGTTACGATTATAGTATGTTTGATTACATTATACGGTGTTAACAATTTTAGAGATGTAACTATAGTTAACTTTATTATTCAAGCATTTATCTGTATAGTTATTCCCAATGGGATATTTGTTATATTATTTCATAAAACTGATGAATTCAGATACCTTTATAATTTGATAAATAAATTAATATTTAAACTATTAAAGAGAAAAAACGTTTTATGAAGTTCGTTAAACGGTGACAGGTCAATATATATTAATCAATGGAGCAAGGTGGATCATGCTATATGAACATACTAGTAACCGGTGGTGCCGGATATATAGGTTCACACACTTGTGTTGCCCTACTTGAAGCAGGGCATACAGTGATTATTGTTGATAATCTTTCCAACAGTAATGCAGAAACTTTAGATAAAGTAAAACAAATAACAAATAGAGAAATTATCTTCTATCAGATAGATGTTACTAATGAAGAAGCAGTGGACAACATCTTTGCTAATCATGATATAGAGGGTGTTATTCATTTTGCTGGTCTTAAGGCGGTGGGAGAGTCAGTTGAAAAGCCACTAGCTTATTATTACAACAATATCGTCAGTACACTGGTTCTTGCCAATGCTTGTCTGAAATATAATGTGAGTAGTTTTGTCTTTAGCTCTTCTGCAACAGTGTACGGAGATAACACAGTTCCATTTGTAGAAACGTTGAACCTTTTACCAACGACGAATCCTTATGGTGAAACAAAAGCTATGAGTGAGCGGATTCTAACGGATATAGCAAAGGCTAATCCTTCTTTCTCAATATCAATTCTTAGATATTTCAATCCAGTGGGAGCCCATGAGAGTGGTTTAATTGGTGAAGCGCCTAATGGAATCCCAAACAACCTGATGCCTTACATTTCTAAGGTAGCAAAAGGAAAGTTGAGGAAGCTTAGAGTTTTTGGAAATGACTACCCAACGGTGGACGGAACTGGAGTTCGTGATTATATTCATGTAATGGATCTAGCTGAAGGTCACGTTGCTGCATTAGACAAAATTACTGATGGTGTACATATATATAACTTGGGGACTGGTCAGGGTACCAGTGTAATAGAGTTAGTAAAAGCCTTCGAGGAAGCGAATGATATTGAAGTTCCTTATGAAATTGTAGATCGTCGCCCAGGTGATATCGCTTCATGCTATGCAGATGCTTCAAAAGCAAAACGAGAACTTGGCTGGATAGCTAAACGTGATGTTATATCTATGTGCCGGGATTCGTGGCGTTTTGAGAAAAATAATAAAGATTAAAAGGAATTGTATACGTGAGTACAATTATTTCCTGGATGGCACTTTGGTTGTCACGTTGATTGAAGGGTAGAAGGAATGCTCACTTTCCTTTTTGGTTAAGAGACTCATATAAAAGATGTACTTATGGACAGTGTGCTGGAGCGATTGTCGGTATTAGTTTGTTTTGTATAATCCTTTGTATTTCAAATAAACCCTCTGAGCTTTAATTGGCTTAGCGGGTATATTTATTTTCCTTCCACTTTAGTGTATTAAATAAAAAACAGTATGTTGCGGCCACTCCTTCCAGCTGTTTGTGACACTAAAAAATATAGGTTTCGGAAGTATATTTGTAAGTGACACCGCTTTACATGAGGGGTGAACGTGGAAGGTTATTGACATACGAAAGAGAGAGAATTTACACCCTTTCGAAAGAAAATACGCTCGCAGCAGATATGTGTAAAGCGATAAATCGCTTGCGTATATTTATTACGATAGTGAATAAATTATTGTCATTTGATGCTGCGGTGATTGCCAATTACATTTCACTATACCGTTTTTACAGTGGGACTCTCTAAAAGAGCGATAGGATTTCCTTACCTCCGGTCCCAGATAATACTCTCATATCCTTTGTCTTTTCTTTATTCGCGGTAATCAGTACCAAACACAACAGTTCAACAAACGTTAGGGCCACCTCCTTACGAATGAGATAAAAAGCATGGGCGTTATTCCAGCGCCAAATTGAATTGATAGGATTACTAGCAGCCTCTACGCTTAATGAATAAGCCAGGTTCTTTAAAAATGAGGATAAAACGATTGGTTCGCTTTGTATTCACTTAAATCCGCTGAATGCAATCTTAATTATTGCAAAATAACTGTCTCAATGAACATAAACAGACAGAGAGTGTAAGAATTGGAGTGTTTTTAAGGTTCGCCAAAATCGACTGTGTATCCTTGAGAAAACATTTGGGCAGGAAGGATGAAGACTAAAGAGTTGGTCAAATTGAATGTTCAAATGTATATTGTTTTAGTAGTGGTTCAGTTCAAGAATGTAAAAAATTGTAAATCTGTCAATACCGGCTTATTTTTCCCCACTCCATATATGATTTAGTAGACGTTATGATCATCGCCTAATTTTCATATCTTTTTGATACTACCTGAAAGAATATATTAGCCGTATTCGGGATTCTGATTCGACTTCATCAGCTGTTAAGAATAAGGCTTTATATCCTTAGGTAAGAGCTTCTATTGCGAAGGATATGGACAAATGAGTTTTTCCAACTCCTGGCGGACCTAATGTAATCCTATTTTCACCATTTGCGAGATGCCGACAAGTGTCAAGGTTTACTTAACACGCTGCTCACATTTACTCGGTTGAAACATATAGTTAAAATCATAAATCGTCTTCCTGTAAGGAAGCTTGGCATTCTTTATTCTAGTTGATACAAGTTACTTCTGTCTAGCTTCATGTATTTGCTCTTCTAGTTGGTTTTTCATTTAGAATTACCTTCCTCCAAAACTGCATAGGAAGCAGAGAATGGTTTTCTACAATAGAGCAGGGGCATGTATGAAATCTTTGGCTACCAAAACAAGGAGATTCTTATGTTTATGTGCTTTATCTATTTTCTGCAATCCTTCATATTGCTCTAGTTTAATATGAACATTCGTTTTCCCCTCGTAACCCATGACCTGAATTTCTTCAAAAAAGTTTCCTCTTGACTGCTTTGAAGGTATAAGCTTTAAAGCTTATAATTTACTCTCCCTAACCTTAGTTTTCTATGATTGTGGTACTTGGCCTTTATTTGTGTATTTACTAACTGTTTCGATCAAATCCCGTTTCTTCTGCAATATTTGTTTTTGTCCACCCTTTTTGATGTAATTCTCTAATTAAAAAAATTTTCAAGTCTTCTGCATCGTCTCAAACACTCCAACTTTATTTAGTGATGGGATGATTCTTTTTTTTTTGAATATCAACCGTTGATATTGGGTATTTGAGCACCGATGATGGCGATATAGAATAATAATTATTTATCTAGAAATAGTGCAAGAGAATTTAAGAGATTCTCCTCCATTAGTTAATTTGTATAGATATAAAGATTTTACCGAAGGAATCTCATCTGAAACAAGAAATTATAATTTACCTTAAAAAACAAATTTGTATTAAAACGGCAGGAGCTCCAACTTTTGATAGTGGGAATTCCGTTATCTAGATAACCAATGAATAAACAAAATTCAGGGTTCGTGGAGCGTAATAGCCAGTTTTTTTATCACGACATCGAATGAATATATGCTAGATAAATCAATTATCTCGATAGGTAGGTCCCAAGTCATATAAAACTGCATGTCAAACAGGCATTCTTGTCGTATAATAGCATAGAGCCAATTTCCTTTTTGTTTAATGTGTGTTTCGTAACTCTCATTATACAGGTAGTAGGGAGGTGCTCTATTCCTGTCATTTTACACTTAGACTCTCAGGGCTTAGAGTTATGAATTGAAATCATGTAATTTTATTTATTAAAAATAGCTTCTTACATAGTTCCCAAACAAATGTTAGCTTTTAAACAATAAATGTGAAAAAAATTCATCTAGGATTTATGCACACTGCTTCAAAAAAATGAACATTGTGGAGACAGATTAAGGGTAGACGTTATATGTAAAAGATTAAAAAATGACTTCTTAATTTATAATAGGAAAATTTACGTACCTACTGATTCCTTCCTTGTTAAATCTTAAGAAATCTTTAATTCAACATTTTAAGTACTAGGAAAAGACACATAGAAGGAGAAAAATATGGATAATAATTACAGTCTTGATTTGTCTAGTCTATCCAATGAATTAAGGTTATTACTAGAGATTTTGAATACGGAAGACTACTATAGTATAGGTTCAGTAAAAAATGAATCATATTTAGACATTGACTGGGGGATATTTCTCCAATTGGCTTGGCATCATCGAGTTTATCCCTTAATTTATTCTAAACTGAAAAAGGCTGATAATAATCGGATACCTCCGCATGTTATTCAAACCTTATACAAAGAATTCAAAAAAAATACACTTCAAATGCTTCACTTAAGTGGAGAGATGGAAAAAGTTAGTGAATTGTTTACTGAAAATCAAATTCGCCTTCTTTATTTGAAAGGCCCGGTAATTGCTGCCGATATTTATGGGGATATTTCCCTGCGAACTTCCAAGGATTTAGATATTCTAATTCCAATATCAGATTTAAAAAGAGCAGAAGAACTCCTTCTTTCTATTGGTTACGAGAAAGAGGTAGTTCCAAATGTTTTGAACGAGTGGAAATGGAGGAGTCACCACGTAGTTTATTTCCATCCTCAAAAGAACATCCAGCTTGAAATACATTGGAGGTTACAACCTCTTCCACTGAAGGAACCAAAATTTAATGAATTATGGGAACGGAAAAGGGTAAGTACTCTCACAAGTTATCCTGTTTATTTATTAGGAAAAGAGGATTTATTATTATATCTTATTTCACACGGTGCTCGTCATGGGTGGTTTCGCCTACGATGGTTGTTAGATATTGACCAAATGTTAAGAAAAGGATTAAAATTGGATGATATCAACCTTCTTATTAGTAAATACCAAAATCGTAAATTAGTTGGGCAAGCTCTAATTTTAACTTCGGAGCTATTAAAAACTCACATGAATGAGTCTTGGGAAAAGTTAAAAGAAGGAAATGATTCTAAAAAAATAGCAAAGAAGGCAATAGACTTCATCAAAGGAACTGAATCATTAGCAACCATTACATCAAGCAATTACTATAAGGATTATTCCAAATCATTAAAGACAATTCTACAAAAATTCTTCTTATTTTTGATTTTGTTTTATCCCAGTTCTGCGGATTTGATGACATTGCGAGTGCCTAAACCTCTTCATTTTTTATATTTTCCTTTACGCCCGTTTTTAGTAGTCTGGAGAAAGACAGGGAAACCCTCATAAATATATATTTTGTTAAAAAGTGTAGGTTTATATTACATATAATGAAAATACCTATTAATTTCACTAAAGCATTCATTTTTAAGTAAAGAGTGGATGCTTATTTTTCTATCTTCATAACTGGAAAGAAAATTATAATTAACGAATTGAAAGATTGATTAATACCTGGCTAGTTATTCTAGATATGTATATTGGGAATAAAAATTATTGACATAGGTATAAATAAATGGTAATTTTAGCATGCTGAATTCTTTATAAAGAACAAGTTGTTCGTAAAAAAGTATAAGCAAAGTGTTTTAGTTATACGCTAAGAGAAACCCTCATCATGAGATTTTTCAATCCACAAGCAATAAAAAAGCTAAAGTAATATCTGAATTTTTTGAGTTATTATTTAAATGAATTCAAAACTGGATTTAATTAACATTGACTATAAGGGGATTTCTGTAAAAAAATAAATAAAATACTTATTATTCAAGACCCATAGATACGCGTTGAGGTCGTTGTCATAGTGGATGAAGAAAGGATGAATTTTAAATGCCTTTATTTAAAATGAGTGAGATATGGACACCCTTTAAATTAGTTGGGGTTAGGTTTTTTTGGTCAGATGATAGAAGTATTTTCATCAAAGTATTTAATCAACATCGTAGGAAGATAAAGTAATATGTTTCACTCAATGAAATTCGAAATAATATGAACCGTATTACAAGTCTATAGTGATGTGCTGGAAAATCAGGACAAAATAGGGACTAGGTAAGTAGCAACTAGATTAAACTATCAATAAATAATTCAAATAATGATCGTAAACAACATCCGGTACTTTTACTTTTCTTACACTCCCTGAAAATTAATAGGAATCTAGAATGAGAAGAATATAATACTACTCTATAAATTTAATATACATACATAATTATCAGGAGGAAATCATGAGCGCTATCATTGGTATTTGTCAAATAAATGAAGAGCCGGTAAATTTCCATCATGGTCATATTTTAATGACTGCATTAAATAAATATCCTTCCGACTCTATTCAGACCTGGCATTCAGAAAAGATTTTTCTCGGGTGTCACGCTCAATGGATTACTCCTGAATCTGTAGGTGAACAGCTCCCCTTTTACAATTCTGAGAGGCAGTGTGCAATTACAGCTGATGCCATTATTGATAATCGTGATGAATTATTCGACAAACTAGATGTTAGTAAAGTTGATAGAAATAGTGTAACAGATAGTCAGCTTATTTTACTAAGTTATCTAAAGTGGGGTGAAGACTCACCTAAGTATTTAATTGGTGACTTTGCCTTTATGATTTGGGATCTGAAGAAAATGAAGCTTTTTGGCGCAAGAGATTTTTCTGGTAGTAGGACACTTTATTATTATCAAAACACAGAGAAATTTGCTTTTAGTACCGTTATTAAGCCACTTCTTAACTTGCCGTTTGTGGAAAAAAAGCTAAATGAACAATGGTTGGCTGAGTATTTGGCTATACCTGGGATGTTTGAGAGTGTGGATTCTAATACCACCGTTTATAAATATATACGACAAGTTCCCCCTTCTCATTCAATTAGTGTAGTGGATGGAAGCGTTTCTCTTCATAGATACAGTCATTTAGCCGATGTTGAGAAAAAACATCTAAAAACAGATCGAGAATATGAAGAAGCATTTCGAAATGTATTACAGGAAGCTGTATCAGCCAGGTTGCGTACCCATCATAAAGTTGGGTCGCATTTAAGTGGAGGGTTAGATTCAGGTACAGTGGCAAGCTTTGCTGCAACTGAATTACGTAAAGGAAATAAACCGTTACATACATTTAGCTACGTTCCGGTTGAAGGCTTTATAGATTGGACTCATAAAAGTAGAATGGCAGACGAAAGGCCGTTTATACAATCTACTGTACAACACGTAGGAAATATTAATGATTCTTACATGAGTTTTGAAAATAAAAATCCTTATTCAGAAATTGATGATTGGCTGGAAACGTTGGAAATGCCTTACAAGTTTTTTGAAAATACATACTGGTTAAGTGGTATATATGAAGCAGCTCACCAACAAGGAATCGGGATATTATTAAATGGTCAAAGAGGGAATTGGACGATATCTTGGGGACCACTTCTAGATCATTACGTCACTCTTTTAAAAAAAGTGAATTGGTTTCGTCTCTATAAAGAATTAAACCAATATAGTAAGAATATTGGAGTAACAAAAACACGGATCTTAAAAGCAGTTCGAAAAAAAGCATTTCCTTTTACTGATAGAAAGAACCAATTAAGTGATCAAGACCAATTCCCTATGTTAATTAACCCGGAGTTTGCAAAACGAACAGACGTCTTTAATAAGCTTGAGGAACATGGGATTGACTTAACAGGAACTAAGATACCAAGTGCATATGAAGTCAGGGAAAATCAGTTTCAAAATTCATATTATTGGAATATCACTGGTACCTATGGATCAAAGTTATCATTACGTTACTCAGTATGGGATCGTGATCCAACAAATGATTTACGTGTTATACGATTCTGCTTATCGGTCCCAGAAGAACAATATGTTCGAAATGGCTTGGATCGGGCGTTAGTTAGAAGGTCTACAAAAGGATATTTACCGGATAAAGTTAGATTAAACCTCCGGACCCGAGGTGTACAGGGGGCTGATGGAGTTCATAGGATGGCATCTCAATGGAATGAATTTATAAATGAGCTACATCAACTTAGTGAAGATCCCCATATGGCAGAACTATTAAATATGCAAATAATTAATGATGCAATTGCAAAAATTAAGGGAGAACCAAACGCTGAATATGCTTTTGATTTTGAGTTTAGAATTTTAATGCGTAGTTTAATTCTTTATAGATTTATGAAAAAAGTAGGTGTAATTGAAGGGGGGTGAGCAAATGAAAAAGGTATGGGTAAAACCAGAATTAGAAGTACTTAATGTAAATATGACTATGGCAGGACCAGGAATTAAGACACCTGATGCAGTACAACCAGATATTGATGAAGTGGTTCATTATAGTTAATAATCGATGTTTGTTCGTAGTTTTCTGCCCTTATATTAAAAGTATGAGGGTTTTTTTAAAAAATATTTTCATATGTTGGAGTGGGAATCATGCTCATAAATACAGAAAAAAAGTATTTTTATAAAGCTTTTGGTTTAAAGATTATAAGTGAAATATATCTTCCAGAACTAACGGGGGTTGGTGATGAAGGAAGCGTAGAAATTGAAATAAAAATGGGGAACTTGTCTAGTGAATGGAATAATTTTAATGAAGGGCAACGAAAAATTATTGTTTCAGGAAATATTGTCATGTTTCAAATACCTAATCTAGCAACATTCTGTATACAAGAAGGAAAAAGTATTATCGTCTCTCCCATAAACGGATTTGATATAGATAAAATTAGACTGTATATACTTGGGACTTGTATGGGAGCCCTCTTAATCCAAAGGAGGAAACTTCCTTTACATGGAAGTTCAGTAGCTATTGATGGAAAGGCCTATGCTTTTGTTGGGCAATCAGGTGTGGGGAAATCAACTCTAGCATCAGCTTTTATTAGAAAGGGATATCAACTTTTAAGTGATGATGTAATAGCTATATCTCTTTCTGATGGAAACATACCGATGGTAGAACCTTCTTATCCTCAACAAAAGTTATGGGAGGACAGTTTGAATAACTTTGGAATGGAGACCGCTCATTATTGTCCATTGTTTGAAAGAGAAACCAAATATTCTGTTCCATTACATTCTCAATATTATAATAAGTCTCTTCCCTTGGCCGGTGTTTTTGAACTTTCAAAAGAGGATTGTAAAACAATTGAGCTTAAGCCAATTACAGGTCTAGGTCAATTTCGTACTTTACTAAATCAAACATTTCGCAGTTCCCTAATCGAAAGGATGGGGTTGATGGAATGGCATTTTTATTATTCCTCGCATATTATCAAACATATTAATATGTTTCAATTACGGCGACCCATTACAAAATTCACAGCAAATAATATGGTATCAACAATAATAGATAAATTAAATGAAAAGGGTGAAATTTGATGATTAGTACACAGAAGTTGCTAGAAGATTCGCTTATAGTTCAGGGGCAAGGTAATATTGTAAGCGATATGGATGGGGAAAAAGTGATGTTAAATATTGAAAAGGGAAAATACTATAATTTAGGAGAATTAGGAGGGTCAATTTGGGATTTGATGAAAGAACCTATTACTTTTGATCAATTGGTTACTGAGTTATTGACTCAGTATGATGTTGATAATGAAGTGTGTGTAGACCAAGTTACTGACTTCTTAACGCAATTGAATGATGAGGGATTAATGAAAATTGTAGATAATAGAAATTCATAATTTTCAAGTAGTAGGAGGGAAGTATGAACGTTTTAAGAAAAGTTAGATCTTTTACAAAACTAAATATGGAAACTAAGTTGCTTCTTATTGAAGCATTTATTTATTTGGGAAAGGCCCGCTTTCTGAAAAGAATGCCATTTTCAAAGGTGGCACCATTATTAGGAGATCAAATGGAGGAGACATCTTTAAACCCTGATTTTTTTAATAGAGAAGTATTAGCCAGTATATCTAAAGCCATTCATATTATGAGCAGCTATACATTTTGGGAAAGCCAATGTCTTGTAAAAGCAATTGCTAGCATGAAAATGCTGGAAAAAAGAAATATTGAAAGCACTCTTTATTTAGGTACAGCCAAAGATGAGAATGGACTGCTCATCGCACATGCTTGGTTACGAAGTGGTTCATTTTATATATCGGGTGCTGAAGGGAAGGAAAGGTTTACGGTTGTTGCTAAATTCGCCAAAAGAATAAGCATCAATAAACCTATATAAACCTCAAGATTAGAATGAAATAGAATAGTTCTATTAAAATTTGTACTATATTATGGGAAGAAGATCTTTTTTGGGGCATTTAGTGTGTATGTCGAGTTAGTATGTTCAATGAATTTGTCTGGAAAATGACGGAATTATCCATAATACAAGTTTTTTTGAATTAATCCAAATATGGATTTTCCTCGTATATTAAAAATCAGTTAAAAGTGATTTTCTTAATACATAAAGTTCTATTTCTTATGAAGTGACTCTCCCATTACTCAACTAACTAACGATATTATTGCATGTGGAAAAACTAAGATATTTTATCGTGTGATGGGAGGAATAAAATTTGAAGCAACTCCTGTACTTTATAAAACAAATACAAAATTTTTCGGGAAAAATTCTATACATCAACCTTTTTTGTATGATTATAATCAGTTTATTAGAAGGTGTGGGAATTTTTCTGTTAATCCCATTAATTGGAATAACGGGGATTTTGAATGCAGATGCAGAGGAAGTTCCTTTTTTAAGTTGGATTAATGAAGTATTCCTTGGTATTCCTGAAACGATTAGCCTGTTCCTCATATTAGGAATTTACGTTCTAATAATGGTCGGACAAAGCTATTTTAAGCGGAATCAAACAATCTTAGGTGTGAAAATCCAACAAGGATTTATTAGTCATTTAAGAGAAGAAACTTATAAGAGTCTACTTCAAGCAAATTGGGAGTTTTATTTAAAAAAAAGAAAATCCGATATCATAAATTTGATGGCAAATGAAATTTTTCGTGTAAGCGCTGGTACCCACTTATTTTTCCAGTTATTATCCTCTATTACATTTACAATCATCCAAATAATATTTGCGTTTTATTTGTCGATTAAAATGACTAGTTTTATATTGTTTTTTGGAATAATCCTCATCTTCTTCTCTAGGAAATTTGTTAAAAAGTCACAGTCTTTAGGGAAAGAAACCCTACATCTGACACAAACATACTTAGCGGGTATTACTGATCATTTTAACGGTATTAAGGATATTAAAAGTAATTCATTAGAGATAACTCATTTAAATTGGTTTTTCTCTTTAAGTAAAAAAATGGAGCGAAATATGGTTGAAATTACAAAAGTAAATTCAACTTCTCAGATGACCTTCAAAATTGTATCTTCAGTCTTAATTGCCATTTTTATGTTTTTTTCAATAAAAATGTTCATGGCCCAGCCAGCACAATTAATGCTGATCATGGTTATTTTTTCAAGATTATGGCCAAGGTTTACAAGTATCCAATCTAATTTAGAACAATTAGGATCTACTCTTCCATCTTTTAAAGCATTGTTAGATTTACAAAATGAATGTAGGGAAGCAAGAGAGTTATATGAATCCGATTATAAAAATATAAAGTCAATCGAAATAAAAAAAGGGCTAGATTGTCGTCATGTTTATTTTAGATATAATCCTAATGAAAGTACCTATGCCCTTAAAAATATAAATGTACACATACCATCTAACCGTATGACGGCTATAGTAGGCCGATCAGGGGCAGGAAAAAGTACTTTAATTGATCTATTAATGGGATTAAATCAACCTGATCGGGGTGAGGTCAGAATAGATGATATCCAACTTACTAGTGATCACTTATTATCACTAAGGAAATCGATTAGTTATATACCGCAGGATCCCTTTCTATTTAATGCAACTATACGGGAAAATTTGATGATTATTGACCCTGAGGCAAGTAATGAATCCATATGGGAGTCTTTGGAGTTCGCTGCTGCTGCTGATTTTGTCAGTAGGCTTCCACAAGGTCTTGATACACTCATTGGTGACCGGGGAGTTCGACTGTCAGGAGGAGAAAGACAGCGACTTGTACTGGCTCGAGCCATTTTACGCAAACCGGCCATCCTTGTCTTAGATGAGGCAACAAGTGCATTAGATACGGAAAATGAAGCGAAGATACAAGCCGCCATCGAAAGATTAAAAGGGACCATGACCATCATAGTTATTGCTCATCGGTTATCGACGATTCGTAATGCGGATCAAGTATTGGTTATGGATCAGGGAGAAATTATTCAAGTCGGTGAATATAACCAACTAGCGAGTGAAAAAAGAGGGATGTTTAGCAATTTACTAGGCATCCAAATGGAATCAAGTATGTGATTCTCTAATTCAATCCGACTTGCCGACCTTACTTTATAACATTGAGTAGACACAAAAAAATGAATTTCTATTATGATGATTAATCAATCGAATAATGGGTATTATTATATGAATTAAATAAAGAGTAACTATTTAAAAGTAATGACTCATATCTAGAGAGCGGTTGCTCTATTGACTGGGTTAATTTAAGAAAGGGTGAATTTTTTTTAAAATGCCTTTATACCAAATGAGAGAAATATGGACACCCTTAAAATTAGTTGGAGTTAAGTTTTTTAAATCAGATGATCGTAGTATTTTCATCAAGGTTTTTAACCAACATCGAAGAAGGTTAAAGTGAGAGAACAGAACTAGAAAAGTCATCATATCAATGGAAAATATAAGAATATGTACACATGGGGAAGGCTGTTAATCAGCCTTCTTTTTTATGAACTGTTTTCTAATCAACTACAAACTGTTTCTATTCCTTTTGTTTAAATGGAATTAATTGGTGTGTTAAAACAGGAACAAGTTCACAATAATAAAAAATCATATAAATGAGTGATATTTTATATAAATAAACCTAGTAATTTTGTAGGGGACTATTGTGGGGAACGTTTTTAAGCTTTCCGTTGTGGTTGTCATTTTTCGGTTGGATCAAAATTATAATGAATTTTATAAGATAAGAAATTAAAGACTCGGAATAAAAAGTTACATTGGAGATCGAGGACTTCGACTGTCAGGAGCAGAAAGACAGGGTCTTGTACTTGCGCGAGCAAGTAGAAAACAGTGACAAAATCCAAGGTTTAATAGTAGGGAAATGGCAGGCATCACACAAAGACAGTTGTTATTGTGTGGTGCCTGCCTACTTAAGCTGTATCACTTCAAATATTAGTTGGGTATGCACCACTAAAACAGGCTATACAGCGACTGCTAGTTTCTACAAGATCCACATCTACTGCCTCTAATAACCCATCGGTGCTTAAAAAGGCTAAGGAATCTGCCCCGATCACCTGTCCCATAGCTCGTTCGTGTTCGTGTTTGTTGGCAAATAGTTCTTCCTTAGTTGGCATGTCCACTCCATAAAAACAAGGGTTTTTAACCATGGGTGAACTAATTCTTACATGGACTTCCTTGGCCCCTGCTTGCCGAATCAATTGGACAATGCGCTTGCTTGTGGTTCCCCTAACAATCGAATCATCGACTAATACCACCCTTTTTCCTTCCAAAATTTCTTGCACAGCGCTTAATTTCAGTCGAACAGCTAAGTCGCGCAATTCTTGAGTGGGCTCAATAAATGACCGACCAGCATAAGGGTTTTTAATAATCCCCATTTCATATGGAATTCCTGATTGTTGAGAAAAACCAATGGCGGCTGGGACGCTTGATTCGGGAACTGCAACGACAACATCAGCTTGTGTCGGATGTTCTTTTGACAGAATTTTACCTAATTCCTTCCGGATTGTTAAGACACTTCTTCCTTGAATAACGCTATCTGGACGGGCAAAATAGACAAACTCAAAGGAACAAAGGGAAACCTTACCTTTTTCTGCAAATCTTCCAGTTTGAATGCCATTTTCATCTATAAGAAGCCATTCACCCGGTTCAACATCACGCCAGAACTTAGCATCAACCGCATTTAAAGCGCATGTTTCTGAGGAGGCGATGATTGATTCACCAATTTTTCCGAGGCTAAGCGGACGTAACCCATGACGATCCAGGGCAATGAGCATTTGTTTTTCAGTCATTATAATCAAGGCAAATGAACCGTCGATACGTTTAAGCATATCAGGTGCGCTTTCTGCGAAATGCTTTTTGCTTGAACGAGCTATTAAGTGAGCGATAATTTCAGTATCGGTCGTTGTTTGAAATATGCTTCCCTGCTGTTGTAACACATCCCGTTCTATCCTTGCATTTACGAGGTTGCCATTATGAGCAACAGCCAGGTCCCCCTCGCTATATTTAAAAACGAGCGGTTGTGCGTTTTGCAGTAAACTTTCACCAGAAGTTGAATATCGTACATGTCCAACGGCCATATTTCCGCTTAGTCCATCAAGGATGTCCCGTGAAAATACTTGGGTAACTAAGCCCATTCCCCTGTGATTCCTGAATGATTTCCCATCACTAGCCACAATTCCTGCACTCTCCTGACCACGGTGTTGAAGTGCATGAAGTCCGTAATAAGTTAATTCGGCTGCTTTGGGGTGATTAAACACTCCAAATACCCCGCATTTCTCCTGCATTTCTGAATCCATTTTTCTCTTCCTCCCGTTGATATCCTTTTTGTTATTTTTGGCAAAAGGTGAATTTCTATCCTTCTTATTTACTAATCGGTAAATGGATATGGGATTAAACAAATTGCAGCCATAAGACAGTTCTATGTAACAGGTAAGGATAATTGCTTTGCATTATTGAGTGAATATCTTGGTATAAAAGACTTTTGGATATAATGGAATATTTTGAATTAAATAGTTACTAGAGTTCACGAACAGTCAGGTTACAGCCATATTATGGTTGTCATGCTGGCTTTTTTTCTTAGGGGAAATAAATTAAAACTGAATCACTTAGCCCACTTATTTCGAAATATTATTTTTGTGGAATATCAAATTCAAGCTTATTATAGCTATTATAAATCTATTTTTAATAAAAGAGTTGTAAAGAAAGCGCATTATACCAGTGTTTTTCATTTGTAATGTCACTTTTTGATGAATGATGTTGAAAAATGACAGAAAAAAACGAATAGTATTAAGAGCTATTTTTACGTTTTTAAGTATAATTAACGTTAATATAGATTTAATTAAGGGTAAATTCTTTGAGGGCATGATTAGTACCATGGAAACATGGATTCAAGCGATTTATTAATCTTGGTTAATAATTAATGTGAAATAATCTTGAGAAAGGCAAACCTATTGAAAAGTAGGGACGCAAAATTACAGGTCTAAGGCTAAATGCTAAGACGGCTGTGTTATCACAAGTTGGGTGGGATTCATCATGGAAGCTAACAATGAACGGGAAGAATGGGTTTATCTAATTTTAGAGGCTAAAAGTGTAGGGTTATCTATTGAAGAAGTGCGGGAGTTCATAAAAGTAAAATGAACGGGAAAAAGCAAATCAGGGGATAAATATTACGTTAGGGAAGGCTGTTACACAGTCTTCTTTTTTTTATTTTCATTATCGGAAAAAGACCGTAAAAGGTATCTAGAATAAAGAACATGGGAACAATAATAAAAAGGCAACCCTAATTGAGAGGGATTTTTATTATGGATGGACTTAAGGCTTTTATAAAGGGATTAATATGGGGAACTTTATTAAGTGTACCGTTATGGTTGTCATTTTTTGGTTGGATAAAAATAATCATGAATTTTATAAAGTAAGCGCTTAATATTTAGAATGCTAAAATGATACCTAGGCAGGATTAATCATGATGATCATAGAGTTTAGTTAATGTACCTAATGCTTTAGTCGTAACCTTCTGCAGTTTTGAGAAATATAACCTATAAAAAAATAGTTAATAATGCTTAATTGTTTTTAGTCGTGTACCGATACTACATTATAGAGATCAAGCAAAGGACTTCGCAACAGGCGATGTCAGATAGCTTCCATCAAAATAGAAGGAGATTATTTGATGACAAAAAATAAATTCACTACGTTCGAGGAAGTTTATGAAAAGAAACAAAGAAGCAAGAAAATTTTTATTGGAACTTATATTACCATTACATTAGTTTTAATTTCATTAATGACTTATTTTATGGGGCGATCATAACATAGGGTATCAAAGGGGCTGAGGAATTGGTCCTTTTTTTGTTTTTTATCCTCACGTATGTACTTAAATCTTACTAGTGTTCATTTCTAAAGAATATTTCAGAAATGTTAAAATTGGGTGAATTTTTAGCTGTTAATGTAGTTTCTGCTTGCCAATTCCCGCTTAATATGTGATTATCGAATAAATGAGCTATATTCCTTATTTTTGAAGAAAGGAATAGGACAACAGTATGAAATGGTGGCTCAATTATATATTGGAGTGGGAATTTCGAATGGATTTTTTTGATATTTTAAAAGACACTTTCGCCAAGGGTGAGTATGGACAGGATGTTACTGTAAATGAACTTGTTGAGGATATTAAGGAGAAGTTAAGCGGGATCATTGAACAACCTGATAGTATATGATCCGCAGATACTTCGCCCTTATTCTGCTCGTTTCATGGGCGATGATCATTTTCTTTTCTTGTATTGGTGGTGAAGGCGCCAAATGAATCTAAAAAATCATTTCCGATACCTATACTTTAGGAGCATGTCTTACAACATGCTTCTTTTTTATGGTTCTTCATTATATACATAATGGAATGATAACCTGTGAGGGTGATGAGGGTGAGGAGACAAAGTAAGATTCCCATCGGAGTATTCACGGCTATTCTCATGGTTTTAGCTGCAGGACCGTGTATCATTTTTCTTTTTCCGAGCGGATCAAAAAGCGTGGTTGAAGATTTCTATGAGTATGAAAGTGAAGCGGAGTTCGGGAAGTCCTGGGATTTGTTAAGTTCTGAAATGAAGCAGCGGTTTCCGAATCAGGCAGATTATGTGCAAAATCGGTCACATGTATTTTTACGGCATATGGAAGTGGAAACCTTTCAGTATGATGTAGGCCGTTCTAAGAAAGTGAAGAACTGGAGTCTGGATAAGGTTGGGAGGCAGCATAAAACGGCCTATGAAATTCCAGTTACACAGGTCTTCAATTCTCGCTTTGGGGTGTTCACTTTGGAACAAAATTGCTATGTCGTAAGAGAAAAAGGCGAATGGCGTTTGTTATGGGATTATCGGTTTGAATAGATTCCTCTCCTTTTTCAGGCTCAAGTTCGTTTTATTGAAAAGGGAGAGGCATGCTCTCATGTAATGCCGAATAGATTTACTTCTCATGAAACATATTTCATTCTTGAACGATCACTGATGGCTTTCAAAATAAACATTTTGTCCTGTGTGCTTAGCATAGCCCAGCTGCCTGCTTTGATTTTCATTTAAATCCACTCCTTTTGTTTAGGTTTATTTATTATAGTTGATGAATGTTGGTTGTGGAATTCCGGGTCCAAAGAATAATAGTGTCAAGTGATGAAAGTGGCAAGGGGAGAATGGATTTGTCAGCTCATATTAGATTATACCGTCTTTTTATGCCTAATAAACAACAAAAATTCCAACAAATCTCTACAATTGGTGTTCGTTTTTTGTCAGAATATTGGACGGAAAAAATGGAAAAGCTGTCAGGATGCGGGTCCGGACAGCTCTTTCATTTTTTCTTATTTGTTGGATAAATGTTCTTTTAATTCGGATTGTACCTTTTCTTTTTCTTCATCCGACACAATATTATAGTAGACTCCGTCGATTTTCGTTCCATTTCCTGGAATGGTTGCTTGGGTTATGCTTTTGCTTGCGTCCCTGTAGTTCTTTTGGATGTCCATCATGTCATCAAACGTCAAATTCGTCTGGATATTATTACCGAGTGCATCGAAGACTTCATTGTATTTCGTCAGAGAGGAAAGGCTTGCGCCTTCCTTGATGACTGCTTCGATGATGGCACGTTGTCTGGATTGACGGCCGAAATCACCACTCGGATCATCATGTCTCATTCTTGAATAGGCAAGGGCTTCTTTTCCGTTAAGCGTATGCGTACCTTTTGCAAAATGAATGCCATCAGATGTGAAGTCCAAATCGTTTTGAACGGTTACGCCGCCGACTGCGTCAACGATATCCTTAAAGCCTTCCATATTGATCTTCATATAATAGTCGATTGGGATATCAAGGAAGTTTTCAATTGTATCCATGGACATTTTTGCGCCGCCGAAGGCAAATGCATGGTTGATTTTATCCTGTGTACCATGACCGACGATCTCAGTCCGTGTATCACGCGGAATGCTCAGCATTTTGACCGATTTCTTTTGTGGGTTGACTGTCAAGACGATCATGGTATCTGAACGGCCTTTGTCGCCATCACGTTCATCGACACCGAGCATGAGCATCGAGAATGGCTCCTGATCTGATAGTGCAAGGTCTTTCGTGCGTTTATCGGTGGTACGGTCTATTGGTGTATGCATCGTGTCAACGGTTTTTGTCAGTGAATTCCATACGGAGTAGGCAAAGGCTCCCCCAGCTAATATAAAAAGTAGGACAATTATCCCGACTACCTTCAGCCATGTCCGTTTCTTTTTCTTCTTTTTTTCATGTCTCATATTTTACTTCCTTCCTCTTTTTGTAACCACTTCGTCTATTATATTGAATTTCAATATAAAAGAATAGTATATTTTGTTATTTTATAATACCTTTGGCATATTTTGGTGTAATTTAACTAGAACAATTCTTCATTTAAAGGGTTTAATGCTAAAGGAGTGGCTGATCGGAAAATCCACACTTCTTTGGTTATTGTTTGTGTAATTTGGCCTAGTGTTTATTCTTTTTGATCATCCGAATATTGGAAGTTTCAGGTCTTTTTTATATGTGTACATTGGTAATCATGATCTTACAGCAAGTATGCTGCCCTTCATGGTGTTTCACTCACGTTTGAAGTCGGGAAGATTTATGGGTTGTTAGGGGCTTAAAATTAGTGCTACCCTTTCTCGGGAGGCACCGGTCGTGTTATTGGATGAACCATTTTCAGGGTTGGATGTTATGGTCCGGGAGTCGATTGTACGGAGGGCTTGCTGTCATATATCGATTTTGAAAGGCAAATGGTTATCATGGCGACTCATGAAATCGAGGAAATCCAGAACATCCTTGATGAAGTTATTCTGATTAAGAATGGCGAGATCATCTCTAACGAAAATGTCGAGGACCTTCGCGAAAGTAGCGGGAAATCGGTGGTCAGTTGGCTAAAAGGACATCATGGCTAATAAGAAGGAAAAATAATAAAGTAGTTTCGGAAAAGGTTATTTTTTTGTTTGCAAGGAGAAAACCCTTTGAATCTAATGAATTTGACCAGGTAAAATGGATTCACTGAAAATTCCCAAATGAATGAGGGTTTTACTTTAAAATGGGTGATAAGCAAAGTCCCTAATAGAAAGAAGGCGCATATATATGCAGTACGGATATCCCTAAAGAATAAATAAATATTGGAGGCTAAAGAATAAATGGAATATTCAACTGAAAGTTCACCGTACGAAAGTAGTTCAACGGAAAGCTCATCAACCGAAAGCAGCTCAACGGAAAGCTCATCAGATGAAAGCAGCTCAACGGAAAGCTCATCAGATGAAAGTAGCTCAACAGAAAGCTCATCAGATGAAAGTAGCTCAACGGAAAGCTCTTCAGATGAAGGGAATTCAAATGAAATTCTTTCCGAGGCCGCAGAAGAAACTGAAAATTCAACTGAGGGTGAAGGGAATGGCAGTCCTCGGCGTGTGAATGTATTTAAGAAAATGTGGCTGGATAATATGATTAAAGCATCGAAGGGTATCTATAACGAAGATTGACTATACAGGTACAGCAACTAAAAAGTTGTTGTGCCTTCTTATGAAAATGGACATGCTCCTAGCCCTCGTATTGACATATCCTCTTACTGGATACGAGGAGACTAATTTTTCTGCGGCTAAAAGTACGCGGATGGCAATCTGCCATAATCTAAATTAAATGCTGTAAAAGTTATCAGGCTAGAATCTTATAGTGAAATGTTGTTTCTGCCCTTGATGAAACCCTTACAAATTGCGGACTGATTTCCGGGGAAAATTGGCCAAGCAAGGCGCTTCAAAGGAATTTAGCCTAAGCCTAATTAAGAAAGGCCTAGCCGGAGCGTTTGACTGACAGTTGTACATACTGCCTGTGGATGATGGACACAATGGCTCACTGGTGGGATTTAGGTTGCAAATGATTTCTATATATATTGGTCAGTATATTGAACTAGAACTCTCTGAAAAGATTCATATAGTTGGGATTTTAATAGAAGTAAGTTGTGAAAATATGTTCGGAAAGGAGAAATCTCTAATGTGCCGAAATGGAATGTAGCTGTACACTTTTCCCGTATCCAAACCAATAAATTGGTCGTGCATGTATCCGCAGATGATCAGTACGGTGAAAGATGGCATCATTGTGATGGTGAATGCTCAAGGGGAGTCGATTTTCGTCAACAGAAGGGCATGTTAGAATTTTTCATTTTCCACAATAAAGAAACTCCGGGTCTGAAGTGATCCGGAGTTATTTCTTTTTCTCGATATTTTCATAGACCGAGGCAAGGGCTTGTTCAAATTTCCCGCTCTTTTTCGGTTTGTAATATTTTTTGCTGCGCAGTTTGTCCGGTAAGTATTGCTGCTTCACCCAGCCATTCTCGTAGTCATGCGGATAAAGGTAGCCGATGCCGCGTCCGAGATCGGTGGCCCCTTTGTAATGGGCATCCTTAAGATGATCCGGTACATCTCCACTATGGCCGCTGCGAATGTCGGACAGAGCTGCATCAATGGCGACAATGGCCGTGTTCGATTTAGGGGATAGGCATAACTCGATCACTGAGTTGGCTAGTGGGATGCGGGCTTCAGGAAAACCGAGTCGTTCCGCGGCTTCGACTGCATTGAGGGCCCTGGGACCAGCCTGCGGATTGGCAAGACCTATGTCTTCGTAGGCAATGACCACCATGCGGCGGGCAATGCTGACAAGATCGCCGGCTTCGACCAAGCGCCCTAAATAATGAAGGGCTGCATGCACATCACTGCCGCGAATTGATTTTTGGAACGCCGACAGAACATCATAATGGGCATCTCCATCCTTGTCATGTGAGAAGCTTTTTTTCTGCATGCATTCCTCGGCAATTTGCAGATCTATATGAATCGTTCCGGATTCCTCGGGTTCGGTGGAAATGACGGCGAGCTCAAGAGCGTTAAGGGCACTGCGGACATCTCCGTTCGAAGCAGTCGCGAAATGGGTAAGGGCATCCAAGCTGACATCGGTTTTATACGCACCAAGTCCCCGCTCTTCATCATGGAGTGCCCGTTCCAGAGCTTTGGTTATATCATTGGTTTCCAATGATTTGAGCTCGAAAATCTGGCATCGGCTACGGATGGCCGGATTGATTGCATGATAGGGATTGCTGGTCGTTGCACCGATCAAGGTGATCATCCCGTTTTCAAGATAAGGCAATAGGAAATCCTGCTTGGCCTTATCGAGCCGATGAACTTCATCAAGCAGCAGAATCACTTTCCCGGACATCTTAGCCTCGGCTGCCACGATTTCCATATCCTTTTTATTATTGGTCACCGCGTTCAGCGTCCGGAAAGCAAACTTCGTGCTTCCGGCAATCGCACTTGCAATCGATGTCTTGCCAATTCCCGGCGGACCATACAGGATCATGGAAGAAAGCTGTTTGGCTTTCACCATCCTTGCGATAATTTTTCCTTCACCGACCAGATGCTCCTGCCCGATGATCTCATCAATCGATCGAGGCCGCATCCGGAAAGCAAGCGGTTTTATATTCATTGCGCACCTCTCCTTTTTATATAAGGTATCACAACTGATGGGGGAAATGCGCTGATTATGCAGTAAAAAGGGCGAATTCGTATGATGGTAGTCCGCTTGGTGATTTAATTTGTGCTGTGAGGTTGATGAATCGACCTACCAGGGCAAAAATCCGACCTATCCCCATAATAATCCGCTCGTATAAGCAAATAATCCGTCCTAACCCAAAATCCTGTCCCACACTCGATAATAATCCGCCATCCGATTGGTAACATTCCATTCTTTTCTCTCCTTTTTCCTACCTCTCCAATTAGGATAATTTGACAAATGGAGGGCGGGTGAATGCATTTCCAGCGGGAATATGCTATAATTTCAAAAGAATTTAGAAACGGATAAATAATTTGAGGTGTATATGTATGAAGATATCTACTAAAGGCCGTTATGGTTTAACGATCATGATCGAGCTTGCTAAACATTATGGAGAAGGCCCGAAGAGTTTGAAGTCGATTGCCCAGACGCATAATCTGTCGGAGCATTATTTGGAGCAGTTGATTGCGCCGCTTCGTAATGCTGGGTTGGTGAAGAGTGTCCGCGGTGCGTATGGCGGGTATGTCCTGTCTAAAGATCCTCAGGAGATTACTTCGGGTGACGTCATTCGTGTATTGGAAGGGCCGATTACCCCTGTTGAGGGAATTGAGGATGAGGAGCCGGTGAAACGTCAGCTATGGATCCGGATTCGCGATGCTGTGAAGGATGTATTGGATAATACGACGCTTATGGATTTGGCTAGCTACAAGGATACGGGTGAAATCGATTCTTATATGTACTATATTTAAGTGATTAGCAATGCGCCTATTATGTAGGCGCTTGCGTTTTTTAATGGAGGCGACAAAAAAGTGGACAGAATATATTTAGATCATGCTGCGACTTCACCGATGCATCCGAATGTGATCGATAGGATGATGACAGTCATGAGCCAAGACTTCGGAAATCCGTCGAGCATTCATGCTTTCGGGCGGGAGGCGCGCCATGTTTTGGATGAGGCGCGTTCGAGTATTGCATCGAGCATCGGTGCGGGGCGGAATGAAATCATTTTCACGAGCGGCGGAACCGAGGCTGATAATACGGCGATCATTGGTGTTGCGAATGCTTATAAAGAAAAAGGGAAGCACATCATTACTACGGAGATTGAGCATCATGCGGTTTTGCATACATGCCAATTCCTTGAGAAGTCTGGCTTTGAGGTCACATATTTACCTGTGAATGAAGCGGGGCTTATTTCAATTGCCGATTTAAAGGCGGCATTGCGGGACGATACGATTTTGGTTTCGGTCATGTTCGGCAATAATGAGGTTGGAACGATCCAGCCGATTGCTGAAATTGGACAGCTGCTCAAGGGGCATCAAGCCATTTTCCATACGGATGCGGTTCAGGCATATGGTTTGATCTCTATCGACGTCCGTGAGTTGGGTGTGGATTTGCTGAGTGTAACCGCGCATAAAATCAACGGTCCCAAAGGAATCGGTTTTCTTTATATTCGTGAAGGCTTGAAGCTGAATCCGCATTTATATGGCGGGGAACAAGAACGCAAGCGCCGTGCTGGTACGGAGAGCGTGCCGGCAATTGCCGGTTTTTCAGAAGCCGTTTTAATTGCACAAAGCACGATGGAAAAGAAAAAGGAGCAATACAAGCGATTTAAAGACGTATTGCTTGCCGTCTTTGATGAGGCGGATGTACAATATGAAATTAACGGATCTATGGAACAGTCGCTGCCGCATTTACTGAATGTCAGTTTTCCGGGTACGAATGTGGAATCGATGCTCGTTAATATGGACTTGGCAGGTGTTGCTGTATCGAGCGGATCCGCTTGTACTGCTGGGTCAATCGATCCGTCGCATGTGCTTGTGGCGATGTTCGGGAAAGATTCGGAGCGGACGAAGAATTCGATTCGTTTCAGCTTCGGTCTGAACAACACGGAAGAGGAAGTAAGGCAGGCGGCCGAAACCACCGTTAAAATCGTTAATAGATTAGTGGGAAGATAATTCCTGCTTTAAATAAATGAGGTGACAGAATGAGAAAAGCACCACAGGACACCCGCGTTGTCGTGGGTATGTCAGGAGGCGTGGATTCTTCTGTGTCAGCCCTGCTATTGAAGAATCAAGGCTATGATGTGGTCGGGATTTTCATGAAGAACTGGGATGATACAGATGAAAACGGAGTCTGTACGGCAACGGAAGATTACAATGATGTCATTGCCGTTTGTAATCAAATCGGCATCCCTTATTATGCGGTCAATTTCGAAAAGCAGTATTGGGATAAAGTTTTCACTTATTTCTTGGATGAGTATAAAGCGGGCCGTACCCCGAATCCGGATGTAATGTGCAATAAGGAAATCAAGTTCAAGGCTTTTCTTGAACATGCCGTAAGCCTTGGTGCCGATTATGTGGCTACAGGTCATTACGCACAGGTTGAATACCGGGATGGCGAATACAAAATGCTTCGCGGTGTCGATAATAATAAAGATCAAACGTACTTCTTGAACCAGCTTACACAAGAACAGTTGGAAAAAGTCATGTTTCCGCTTGGACACATTGATAAGAAGGAAGTCCGTGAAATTGCGAAAGAAGCGGGTCTTGCCACGGCAACGAAAAAAGATTCTACAGGGATCTGTTTTATCGGTGAACGCAATTTCAAAGAGTTTTTAAGCAACTACCTTCCAGCTCAGCCCGGTGATATGGTCACGATGGATGGCAAGGTCATGGGCAAGCATGACGGATTGATGTATTACACCATCGGTCAGCGTCACGGTCTAGGGATTGGTGGCAGCGGCGAACCTTGGTTTGTTGCAGGAAAAGACTTGAAACGCAATGTTCTATATGTGTGTCAAGGCTTTGATAATGAGGTGCTGTATTCCAATTCCCTTCGTGCAGTGAATGTCAGCTGGGTAGCGGAACATATACCTGCGGGTGAATTTACTTGTACGGCAAAGTTCAGGTACCGTCAAGATGATAGCGGTGTGAAGGTGAAGGTCTTGGACAATGGTGATGTCGAAGTCATCTTTGACGAGCCAGTCCGCGCGATCACACCTGGACAAGCAGTCGTATTCTATGATGGTGAAGTGTGCCTTGGCGGCGGTACGATTGATGAAGTATTTAAAAAAGGTGAAAAACTGACTTACGTAGGGTAAAATAAGCATGTCCCCAGCTGTGTTTGCGGTTGGGGACTTCTTTTGGATTGCGGGTGTACCGCCTGAATTCGACCACTGGCTTATGCTATACTTTTTAATATAAAAATGGAGTGTGAATGGATATGGATAAGAATCAACAAGGAATTGAATTTATGCAGCAAGGGAAATACGAAGAAGCGGCGAAAGTTTTTAATGAGGCGATCGAGGAAAATCCGAATGAGCCTGTTGCTTACATAAACTTTGGGAATGTATTGACTGCCGTGGGTGAAACGGATAAAGCGGTCAAGTTTTACAAAAAGGCGATTGAGCTGGATGAAAATGCAGCAGCGGCTTACTATTCATTAGGAAACTTATATTATGAATCCGATTCTAAATTAGTCGAAGCGAAGGATATGTTTGAAAAGGCAATCCGTTTGGGACTGGATAACAGCGATGCTTACTTCATGCTTGGATTGACATTGATGGCGTTAGATCAGCCGAAATTGGCGATGCCTTATTTACAGAGAACGGTGGAGCTGAGCCCTGAGGACGTTGATGCGAGATTCCAATATGCGCTTTGTCTAGCTAATGCGGAATTATATGATGAATTGATCAATCAACTGAATTTAGTTGTGGAACAGGATCCGGGCCATGCGGATGCTTATTATAATTTAGGCGTTGCGTTTGCAGGGTATCGTGAGGATGCGAAAGCTGCGATGGTTTATTTTGATAAGGCATTGGAAGCACAGCCTGACCATATGCTTGCTGCGCACGGTAAGAAACTGTTGGAAGAAATGAATGCTGAGTAAATAAAAAGCATATGCATGGAAAGGTGGGGAGAAGCGTTGAGCCAGCAAGATTCGTTGGATTTGTTTTCAGAAGAGAAAATGTTCATGAAAGGAAGTCATTTAGTGACGATCTTTCATAATGAAGAAAATATGTACTCGGTTGTAAGAATCCGTGTGCATGAAACGAATCTGAATTATGAAGAGAAGGAAGCGGTCGTAACAGGTTATTTTCCAAGGATGCATGAGGATGAGATCTATATTTTTTATGGGGCCATGAAGGAACATCCGCGTTTTGGCCTTCAATTTCATGTAGAGCATTTTCGCAAGGACCTGCCTCAATCCAAGGAAGGCATCGTCAGTTATTTATCAGGTGACCTTTTCAAGGGCATTGGGAAAAAAACAGCCGAAAGCATTGTGGAGACACTGGGTGAAAAGGCCATTTCAAAAATTCTGGCTCAGCCTTCGCTACTTGATGATATTCCGAAGCTATCCGGGGAAAAGGCAAAGGGCCTCTATGATACATTAGTCGAGCATCAAGGTCTGGAGCAGGTGATGATCGCCCTGAATCAATATGGCTTCGGTCCGCAGCTGTCGATGAAGATCTATCAAATGTATAAACAGGATACGATCACGATGGTTCAGGGAAATCCGTATAAGCTCGTAGAGGATATTGAAGGGATTGGTTTTGGACGGGCGGATGAGCTTGGGCATCAGCTGGGCATTTCCGGCAGCCATCCCGACCGAATCAAGGCTGCGTGCTTGTATACGCTTGAATCACAATGCCTCCAGGACGGGAATATCTACATAGAAGCTGAGCAGTTATTGGAAGCGGTCAAGCGGCTGCTGGAGGAAAATAAACGGGACCGCATTGAGTTCACGAACATTTCCTCGGAAATAATCGAATTGACGCAAGAGAGGAAAATAGTTGTCGAGGATCGACGAATTTATCCGCCTTCGCTATTCTATTCGGAAAAGGGAATCGTCATGAACATCAAGCGGCTGCTTGCTCAAACCGAGTATGAGGACCAGTTCCCGGAATCGGAGTTCTTGCTGGCACTTGGGGAGCTGGAAGAGCGGCTGGATGTTTCCTATGCCCCGGCCCAAAAGGAAGCGATCCAGACAGCCCTGCAATCACCGATGTTAATTTTGACGGGCGGACCGGGTACCGGTAAGACGACAGTCATCAAAGGCATCGTTGAGCTATATGCAGAGCTGCATGGTGTATCCATGGACATGAACGATTATAAAAAAGAAGGAAGCGATCCGTTTCCATTCGTACTTGCGGCTCCTACTGGCCGTGCAGCGAAACGCATGGCCGAATCGACTGGGCTCCCAGCTGTCACGATCCACCGTTTGCTGGGGTGGAACGGGAGTGAAGGCTTTTCCCATGATGAGGATAATCAGCTGGATGGCCGTATCGTAATCATCGATGAGGTTTCGATGGTGGATACGTGGCTGGCACATCAATTGTTTAAAGCTCTGCCGGAAAATGTCCAAGTGATATTGGTTGGTGATGAAGATCAGCTGCCATCTGTTGGCCCTGGGCAGGTTTTAAAGGATTTGCTTGCATCGAATTGTGTACCGACTGTCAGTCTGGAACATATTTATCGTCAAGCTGATGGCTCATCGATCATTGAATTGGCCCATGAAATCAAAAAAGGCAGACTTCCGGATGATGTCACGAAACAGCAGGAAGATCGATCGTTCATTCGCTGCCAAACCGGCCAAATCGCCCAAGTAATCGAGAAAGTGGTTGCCAATGCCAGGACGAAAGGCTTCACGGCCAAGGATATACAGGTGCTGGCTCCCATGTATAGAGGGCCTGCCGGGATTGATGCACTGAATAAAATGCTTCAGGAAGTGTTCAATAGCAATGCGAATGAAAAGCGGCGGGAAATAAAATTCGGAGACGTGATATACAGAACGGGAGATAAGGTGCTTCAGCTGGTGAACCAGCCAGAGGAGGGTGTCTTTAATGGCGATATGGGTGAAATCGTGTCCATATTGTTCGCTAAAGAAAATACCGATCATGTCGATAAAGTGATCATATCATTCGAAGGCATTGAAGTCACTTACACGAAACAGGACTTGAACCAGATTACACATGCATATTGCTGCTCTATCCATAAGTCGCAGGGAAGCGAATTCCCCATTGTCATTTTACCTGTAGTGAAAAGTTATTATCGGATGCTCCGCCGTAATTTATTGTATACGGCGATTACCCGCAGTAAAAATTTCTTGATCCTTTGTGGTGAAGAAGATGCATTCCGTTTAGGGATTGAGCGTAATGATGAGATGCGCCGCAAAACGACTTTGCGTGAAAAGCTGCGGGAGATTTTGAGTGAAGAAGAAATGCCGGTGGAAAAGGAAGAGGTATCTCAACAATCAAGTTATCTTGATATTCTCATGCAAGCTGACCCGATGATCGGGATGGAGAATGTCACTCCTTATGATTTTATGTAGCTGTTCTTTCTGATGAATTTTGTTTAGAATTCATAGTTTTGGTGGAACTAATATAGAATATAACTTATATGTGAAAGAGTAGGGGGGATTTGATGAAAAAAGGTTGGATAATAGGAATAGTCGTTGTCGTTTTACTGGTCATTTATGGGGCATCTTCGTACAATGGCCTTGTAAGTGCCAATGAAGACGTCGACAATAAATGGTCACAGGTGGATAACCAATTAAAACGAAGAGCGGATTTGATTCCGAATCTTGTCGAAACGGTGAAGGGTTATGCTTCGCATGAAACGGAAGCCATTAAAGCGGTAAGTGATGCACGCTCGAAGCTGGCTGGTGCCAATTCGACTGAAGATGCGATTGACGCCGATCAAGAATTGAGTGGGGCCTTGAGCCGTCTTTTGGTGGTTGTCGAGAACTATCCGGATTTAAAGGCCAATGAGAACTTCAAGGGTCTCATGGATAGTTTGGAAGGAACGGAAAATCGGCTGACGGTAGCACGAAAAGACTATAATGATGAAGTTACCAACTATAATAAAATGATTAAACGCTTTCCGAAGAATATGATGGCAGGAGCGTTCGGGTTCGATGCCAAACCATATTTTGAAGTGACCGATCAAGAAAAAGAAACGCCAAAGGTTGATTTCGGGAGCGATAAATAATGAAAAAACTCGCTGTGTTTGCGCTATTCTTCATTCTCACGTTCAGTTTAGCAAACGTGGCCGCAGCACAACCTAACATTCCTGAACCAGTTGGGGATATATATGTTCAGGACTTCGCGGGAGTCCTGGATGATCAGGAAAAATCCGAACTCATCGAACTTGGGAAACGATTGGATGATGCCACAAAAGCACAAATTTCCGTTTTGACGGTCGATTCGATGGAAGGTTCCGAGATCGAAGAGTACTCGGTCGAGGCATTGAGATCATTCAAGCTTGGGGATGCCGAGCTGAACAATGGAGTCCTCATTGTGCTGGCCATGGAAGAACAGAAAATCCGTATTGAAGTGGGGTACGGTTTGGAAGGGGCCATTACCGATATAAAATCTGGACAGATTTTGGACAATGTGGCTATCCCCGCGCTGAAAGAGGGTAAATATGATGTTGCCCTGACGGAAACCTATAAGGCCGTATATAACGATGTCACGAAAGAATACAACCTAGGTGACGAGTTTTATCAAGATCTCTCCGTTCAGCCCGAGGCAGAAAACTTTCAGCCATCAGGTTTACAGATTTTCCTCATTATCATCACAGTCATCATCGTATTCATCCTCGATGCCAAGTTCTTTAAAGGATTTTTCCTTCAAACGCTAATCAATATCCTTTTACTATTCATCAGTCGCGGAGGCGGCGGTGGCCGTGGAGGCGGCAGCGGCGGTCCACGAGGCGGCGGCGGAGGAAGTTCCGGTGGCGGAGGAGCCAGCAGGGGATGGTAAAGCAGGTGAATCTGACCGGGAAACCGGTCTTTTTTTTATGCCTGGTCCCTGTATTTCCAGAAGATCGAGCAACAATGGAAAACCTTTCAGCACATCTATTTTCAACAGAAAGAGATAATAAAAATGTTCGGAAAGGCGGGATGACCTTGCGGACGTTTTCATTATTGAAAGGGATGCCGGTTTTTACAATCAAAGGAGAAAGAATCGGCACGGTCCACGATTTATCAATTTCTGAAATGGGTCAGGTAACAGGGTTGGTCGTTCATCAACAAGCATTGTTCAAAAGAGCTTTTCATTTGAAACTTGACGATATTTCTTCATTCGGTCCAGATGGGATCGTCATCATGCAACAGGATTCAACCTTAAGGAAAGTGCCTGCGGATTCCATTTGCCTTTCGAAGGACGAATTATTGGGACGCATGCTTTTTTCAGAAATGGGCGAAGAGCTTGGTTTACTGCAGGATGTATATTTCAAGGAGAAAATGGGCACGATTATAGCGTATGAAACAACGGATGGGTTTTTCTCGGAGTCGACAGTGATAGAATCAAAACAGCCGCCTGCATTAGGGAAGGATACCATCATTGTTTCAGTTTATGAACAGTGAGGTGTCCATTTTGGAAATTAAATGTCCGAATTGCCGCAGTAAAGATGTTGGGAAGATTGGCGTAAATCAATATTATTGTTGGAATTGCTTTATTGAAATGACTCTATCCGAAGGGCTCATTAATACGCACCAGGTCGAGGAAGATGGAAGTTTAAGCTCATTGGACGATTTGTTTGAGGAAAATGACCGCCGCTTCAGTATGTAATTAATGGAAGAGGTGTTTGCAATGGCTAGACGTTCACGCAATACTCTAATGAATATGGGTTCGGACTTGATGAACTCGAAGATGTTTAAACGGAACATGAAGAAAATACGCAAAAGATTAAAGTCATTATTATAGCAGGAATGGGTGTCCTGATAATGAGGGCACTCTTTTTTATGTATGAAAACCTTCCGCCTTTCGAAGAATAAATGAGCGGGAGGTGTTTATTGTGAGTATTCGTCTAAAGTGGTTTTATCGCCTGGGTTTTTTGTTGCTCTTATTTTTCGTTATCTATATTTTTATGAAACTTAAGCCCATGTGGGGACCTGCCGTTACTGTATGTGTGACGGTACTGTTGCCTTTTTTGATTGGCGCGTTCATCAGTTACTTGCTGCACCCTGTAGTGGAATATTTAAATGAGAAGGGGATGCGTCGCTGGCTTTCGATTACGATCATCTATTTGTTATTTTTCGGAGGAATCGGCTTTGCTGTTTATAAAGGTATCCCAATGATCGTCAGCCAGGTTCGCGAGCTGTCGGAAAGCGTGCCGGAACTGGTTGAACAGTACCGGGGCCGGATTGATAAACTCAATCATCAAACGGCGGCATGGCCATTCGGAATTCATGAAAGGTTCGAAGAGGGTGTCACCCTTTTCGAAGGGTGGCTGAAGCGTATACCTGAAAAGGCGATGGAGTATGCAATGAAGATGATTGATTTCATCGTCCTGATTGCGCTGATTCCATTCATTGCTTTTTATATCCTGAAAGATTTCACTGTTTTAAAAAAAATGGCATGGTATATGACCCCGAAAAAATGGCGCAAGCAGGGACGGGCATTCGTTCGTGATGTGGATGCGTCGCTTGGCGGCTATATCCGCGGTCAAATCATCGTCTGTGTCGTGATCGGTTTGATTTCCTCACTGCTCTTCTGGATAGTCGGAATGAAATATCCGCTTCTATTGGGGGCGATAATCGGAATAACGAATGTCATTCCGTATTTCGGACCGGTTATTGGGGCCATTCCTGCCGTGGTCATCGCCGCGACAATGTCAGTTAAAATGGTGTTGATCATCGCGGGCATCGTGCTTGTACTTCAATTTCTTGAGGGGAATATCCTGTCGCCGCTAATAGTCGGCAAAAGCCTCCATATGCATCCGCTGTTCATCATGCTCGCATTATTGGCCGGTGGTGAAATAGGCGGTATCGTGGGCATGGTCCTTTCGATTCCCATCTTGGCTGTGTTGAAAGTTTTTGTACTTCATGCCCGCGTTCACTTTAGAAAGAAGCCGCCCCTTATTGACAAATAAAAGTCTTGTGAATATAATCCATTACATAAGATAATTCGTTGAAGGATGAAGTATGCTGAAGTCCATCTAAAAGAGAGGGGTCCCCCAGGCTGAAAGGGACTGCCAGGTGAAGAGCAGCAGAAAGCTAGTCCTGAGAGCAGCTAATACCTGCCGTCATGCCGCGTTAAGGCTTTTATGAAGGTGATGGACCTGGGATGAATTCCTGCGTCCGTAATCAGGGTGGTACCGCGAGTCAACTCTCGTCCCTGTTTTTGGGATGGGGGTTTTTTTGTGTGCTCAAAATTACATAATTTTTAAAAGGAGGATATATATATGAAGTATTTAACTGGTGCTCAAATCCGCCAAATGTATTTAGACTTTTTTAGTGAAAAAGGCCATAACATCGAACCAAGTGCGTCATTGGTTCCTCATGAAGATCCATCATTGCTTTGGATCAATTCCGGGGTGGCGACTTTAAAGAAATATTTTGATGGACGTGTGATTCCTGAAAATCCAAGGATTACAAATGCTCAAAAGGCCATCCGTACAAACGATATTGAAAACGTGGGGAAAACGGCACGTCATCATACGTTTTTCGAAATGCTCGGAAACTTCTCCATTGGTGAATATTTCAAAGAAGAAGCCATTACATGGGCATGGGAATTTTTGACGGATGAAAAATGGATTGGATTCGATAAAGAGAAATTGGCTGTGACGATCCATCCTGAAGATGATGAAGCATTCGAACTCTGGAATAAGAAAATCGGTGTTCCTGCTGAAAGGATCATTCGCCTGGAAGAAAACTTCTGGGATATCGGTGAGGGTCCAAGCGGTCCGAATACAGAGATTTTCTATGACCGCGGACCAGCATATGGCGATGATCCGAATGATCCGGAACTATATCCCGGCGGGGAAAATGAACGTCATCTGGAAGTCTGGAATCTTGTGTTTTCTCAATTCAACCATAATCCTGACGGTTCTTACACACCGCTTCCAAAGAAAAATATCGATACAGGCATGGGCCTTGAACGTATGGCTTCCGTCGTTCAAGATGTGGCGACGAACTATGATACAGATCTATTCATGCCAATCATCCGGGCAGTCGAAGAGATTTCCGATGTGAAGTATGGTGTTGATTCAGAAAAAGATGTTGCATTCAAGGTCATTGCCGACCATATTCGTACGGTAGCCTTTGCAGTAGGTGACGGGGCTCTTCCATCCAACGAAGGCCGCGGTTATGTATTGCGCCGTTTACTCCGCAGGGCGGTTCGGTATGCTAAGCAAATCAACATCAATCGACCATTCATGTTCGAGCTTGTGACGGTCGTCGGTGAAATCATGAAAGACTTCTACCCTGAAGTCCTCAAGAATAAAGAGTTCATTGCAAAAGTAATCAAAAATGAAGAGGAACGCTTCCATGAAACTCTAAATGATGGGCTGTCCATCCTTTCTGAAGTCATTAAAAAGGAAAAGGAAAAAGGCGGTACGACCATTCCGGGCAGTGATGCATTCCGTTTATATGACACATATGGTTTCCCGATTGAGTTAACGGAAGAATATGCAGAAGAAGAAGGCATGACGGTCGATCAAGCTGGATTTGAAAAAGAGATGGATGCACAGCGTGAACGTGCCCGTTCAGCGCGTCAAGATGTTGATTCCATGCAAATCCAAGGCGGGGTATTGGGCGATATTAAAGTGGAAAGTGAATTTGTCGGCTATGATCAAGTGGCTGTCGAAGCCAAGGTTGCAGCCATCATAAAAAATGGCGAGCTTGTAACGGAGGCACAAGAAGGTGAAGAAGTTCAAGTGATTCTGAACAAGACTCCTTTCTACGCGGAAAGCGGCGGACAAATAGCCGATATAGGAACGATGGCCAGTGAATCCGTGAAGGTTGATGTCCATGATGTCCAAAAAGCTCCCAATGGTCAAAATCTGCACCGTGTAACCATTACTGCCGGCACTTTAACATCAGAGTCCAATATCGTTGCTGCAGTAAATCAAGAAAATCGGATCCATATCACGAAAAACCATACAGCGACGCATCTTCTGCATCAGGCGTTGAAAGATGTGCTTGGTACACATGTCAACCAAGCTGGTTCACTCGTACAGGCTGAGCGCCTTCGTTTCGATTTCTCTCATTTTGGCCAGATAACGGCGGAAGAAATTGAGCAGATCGAAACGATTGTAAATGAAAAGATTTGGCAAAGCTTACAAGTGAATACGGACTATAAAAACATCGAAGAAGCCAAAGCTATGGGCGCAATGGCCTTGTTCGGCGAAAAATACGGCAAGATTGTCCGTGTCGTTCAAATAGGCGATTACAGTCTTGAACTTTGCGGCGGTGTCCACGTCCCGAATACAGCAGTAATCGGCTTGTTCAAAATCGTTTCCGAAAGCGGCATCGGTGCAGGGACTCGCCGTATAGAAGCGGTAACGGGTGCCGGGGCATACAAATTGATGACTGATCAAATCGGTGTCTTGAAAGACGCGGCTGCTAAATTGAAAACGAACTTGAAAGACGTACCTTCAAGAATTGAAACGGTTTTAGCTGAAGTGAAGGATCTTCATCGTGAGAATGAAAGCCTGACTGCAAAATTAAGTAATATTGAAGCAAGCAGCCTTGTTTCTAACGTAAAAGACGTAAATGGTGTTCAAGTATTGGTGGCAAAGGTTCAAGCTACCGACATGAATAATCTGCGTGCCATGGCGGATGATTTGAAACAGAAGCTCGATTCTGTCATTATCGTATTAGGCTCGGCCCAAGGTGATAAAGTCAATTTGATTGCCGGGGTGACTAAGGATTACATCGACCGCGGTTTCCATGCCGGTAAATTGGTCAAAGAAGTGGCTTCCCGTTGCGGTGGTGGCGGTGGCGGACGTCCAGATATGGCCCAAGCCGGCGGAAAAGACCCTGAAAAATTGGATGCAGCACTTAATTTTGTTGAAGAATGGGTCTTATCGATTTCATAATCAATGGAAAGTGTTGTACAATGTAGGTAATAGTGGATTCTGGACGCTGAGGAGAGGTGCATGTTAATGAGTTCCTTTGATAAAACGATGAAATTTAATTTTCCCGAAGAACCATTCGAAAGAGATGTACAAGAAGTATTGTCTCAAGTGTATGTTGCACTTCAGGAAAAAGGTTATAACCCCATAAACCAGATTGTCGGTTATCTATTATCTGGTGACCCGGCCTACATCCCGCGCCATATGGATGCTCGAAACATTATTCGTAAGCTTGAACGCGATGAAATCATCGAAGAATTGGTTAAGTCGTATCTTAAGAACCATCGAGAGGAATACTAATGCGCACAATGGGACTTGATTTAGGTTCAAAAACCATCGGCGTTGCCCTGAGTGACGCGATGGGTTGGACTGCACAAGGATTGGAAACGATCAAAATTAACGAAGCTGGAAATGACTTCGGCTTTAAACGCCTCAATGAAATCATAAAAGAGCATGATGTTTCTAAAATTGTCCTCGGTTTACCTAAAAACATGAATGGGACTGTTGGACCGCGAGGCGAGATCAGCCAAGATTTCGCTAAACGATTAGAAAACAAATTCAAGCTGCCGGTGTTTCTCTGGGATGAACGGTTGACAACTATGGCGGCTGAACGTGTCCTTCTTGAGGCGGACGTGAGCCGAAGCAAACGCAAGAAAGTCATTGATAAAATGGCAGCTGTCATGATTCTGCAAGGATTCTTGGACAGACAAACAAATTCAATATGAGGTGAATACAAATGGAACACGGCGAAAACAACATTACAGTAGTAGATGAAAACGGAAACGAGCAGCTTTGCGAAATCCTTTTCACATTCGACTCAGATAAATTCAACAAATCTTATGTACTTTACTATCCGATGTCTGCAGAAGATGATGAGGAAGAAATTGAAATCCACGCTTCATCATTCGTACCAAGCGAAGATAATAAAGATGGTGAACTTACACCGATCGAAACAGAAGAAGAATGGGATCTTGTCGAAGAAATGTTAAATACATTCCTTGACCAAGAAGAAGCAGAAGAAGAATAAGATTGGAAAAAAACCGGCCCTTAAAGGTCGGTTTTTTTTTTTTGAAAAGAGGCTCAAACTAAAATTTTAAAACTAAGTTGAATGGGAGCGGGTGTTCGAGACTCCTGCGGGAAAAGCGTGTCAAAGGAGACCCCGCAGGCGGAAGCCGAGGAGGCTCCCGAGACCGCCCGCGGAAAGCGAGTGCCTGGAGTGGAAATCAACGTTCTAATTGTACAAACCCTTAAAAACTGTAGACATAAAGGTCGGTTTTTTCATTTATGTACCAGTAACCCCTTATCTTTTCTCCGCGAATAAAAGCATAAAAGTAGCGAGCGGACCCAAAAATAATGATAGCAAGAACCAATTCAACGCCGTTCTATTTTTACCTTGAGCAAGTCCGGCGTTTATGAGTGCCAATGTCCCCCAACCTACAAAATAAGAATGATCCAACTCCTTCACACCTTTCTTCATCCTAAATTAATAATACCATTCCTACATGAATATTCCTGTCATTTCCTCAAATGCCTAACACATGCAGGAAATAAATTTTGGTGCATTTTTTAAGCTGAAGAGATAAGTATCACTATTTTCCTATTTATATTGACAAAAGTAGTGCGTTTTTGCCATAAATAGAGTATTGATGAATGTAGTTTTGCAAAAAACATGTAATTATTTGTTGATTTTAGTATAATGTTCGAAGCAAAGATTAATTAGAGAAAGCATCATCTAGAAACCAAACTGTGGTTGGTGTGAGTTTGCAGGGGGAATGAAAATGGATGAAAAAGATAAAAATTTATCTAAAAAGGAACATATCCGAATGAAATTGTTAGAACAGCAAGGAGAAGCCAAGCTGGTTCGTAAAATCATCATGATTACGATAGCTTCGCTTATTTTACTAATTGGGATAGTTGGTCTTGTGGGCTTTTTATATATCAACTCAGCCATGAAACCAGTCGATCCGGATGATGACACCATCAAGAAAGTGAAAATCCCAATCGGCTCTTCCGTTAACGGAATTTCAACACTGCTTGAAGAGCAGGGAATAATCAAGGACGCACGCGTATTCAAATATTATATTAAATTCCGCAATGAATCCGGTTTTCAGGCAGGGGAGTATAAATTATCACCTTCCATGCCAATTGAAGATATCGTCACAAGCATCAAAACTGGAAAACTCATGAAGGAAGCTGCCATGAAGATAACGATTCCTGAAGGAAAGCAGCTTATCCAAATTGCCGATATCATCGCAGTGAAGACGGGTGAAGATCCGAAAAAGGTCTTTAAGAAATTGAATGATAAGAAGTTCGTAAATTCCATGCAAGAGCAATTTCCGCAGCTCTTGACCTCGGAAATTGAAAACGAAAAGGTTTTATATCCGCTTGAAGGGTACCTTTTCCCAGCTACTTATGACTTTTATGAGGAAAAGCCGACCCTGGAATCGATCGTCATCGAGATGCTGAAGAAAACGGAAGAGACATTGCAGGCTTACGAGAGCCAGATGGACAAGAACGATTATTCCGTACACCAGATGCTGACCTTCGCTTCGCTTGTCGAGGAAGAGGCGACGGCACAAGTCGATCGCGGAAAGATAGCTTCCGTCTTTTACAATCGTATTGAGGAAGAAATGCCGCTTCAAACGGATCCGACCGTTTTGTATGCGAAGGGTTCACATAAGAGCAGGGTGTATTATAAAGACCTTGAGGTGAAATCCCCTTATAATACGTATAAGAACAAGGGGCTGCCGCCAGGGCCGATTGCCAATGCCGGAACGACATCGATCGATGCGGTACTGAAACCTGAGAAAACGGATTATCTGTACTTTTTGGCAACACCTGAAGGGGAAGTCCTTTACTCCAAGACCTTGGATGACCACAATAACAAAAAGGCAGAGCATATTTCCAATAAATAAATAAATAAATAAATGCAATGAGACTGAGAGGGGAGAGATATTACTTTCCCCTTGTTTTTATGATAGAATAGTACAAGTGAATTTTTGATCCGATTCTTATCGGTGACGTAACTCGGCGAATGCCGGGTTTTATTTTGAAAGATAAGGAAATGTAGATCGTCAAGCATACTTGTTTCAGCTCCTTGTGAAGAGATTGTCCAATCAATTTTTTCATGTTACTGACCAAGCGCTTTTGTTTTCCTTATTATTGGAGGAAACGTTTTGAACGGAAAAATAGAACAATATCTTCATTCCTTAATTCCGGAGCGTACGGGTTTGCTTAAGGAGTTGGAAGATTTTGCGATGGAAAATAATGTGCCGATCATGGAGCCCGAAGGCATTGAGGTGCTGCTTCAGATTTTAAGGCTTCATCAGCCAAAGGCGATATTGGAAGTGGGTTCGGCGATTGGCTATTCGGCGATAAGGATGGCTGAGACCCTTCCGGAAGCTCGAATCGTCACACTTGAACGGAATGAAGCCCGTATTGAGCAGGCAAGGGCTAACTTCAAGAAGGCGGGACTGTCGGAAAGGATCACCCTCATTGAAGGGGATGCCCTTGAAGCGGGGCCGAAAGTGATGGAACATGGTCCGTTTGATATTATCTTCGTTGATGCAGCTAAAGGGCAGTACAAGCGATTCTTTGAACTGTTCGAACCATTCCTTGCTGGTGCTGGCATCATCATTACGGATAATGTTTTATTCAAAGGCCTGGTTGCCGAAAACATTGAAGAAATGGAAATGACGAGAAGAAAGCGAGCTCTCATCAAAAAAATCAGAGACTTTAACATCTGGTTACATGACCATCCCAATTTCGATACGGTAATTTTGCCGATTGGTGATGGTGTGGCCATTAGTAAACATAGAGGTGACAAAAATGAAAAAGCCTGAATTACTCGTGACTCCGACAAGTGTCGATCATATAACAGAACTCATCGATGCTGGCGCTGACGCCTTCGTCATTGGCGAACAACGTTATGCGCTTAGGCTGGCAGGGGAGTTCAAACGTGAAGATGTAGAGAAGGCGATTGAGCTTGCACATGCCGCCGGAAAGAAAGTGTACGTATCCATGAACGCCATTTTTCATAATGAAAAAGTGGACGAGCTTGAAGGGTATGTCACTTTCCTTAAGCAGGCTGGTGCCGACCGGATCATATTCGGTGATCCCGCAGTCTTAATGGCTGTCCGTGACGTGGCACCTGATATGCCCCTGCACTGGAATACAGAGATGACGGTAACGAACTGGTACACATGTAATTATTGGGGGAAACGCGGTGCTGTCCGTGCCGTAGCTGCCCGTGAGATAAGTCTGGACGAGATAGTGGAAATGAAGGAAAATGCCGAAGTGGAGATTGAAGTGCAAGTGCACGGCATGACATGCATGTTCCAATCGAAGCGTACTCTCCTAGGTAATTACTTTGAATACCAAGGCAAGGCATTGGAAGTGGAAAATCGTAAGGAACATAGAAATATGTTCTTGCATGATAAGGAACGTGAAAATAAATACCCGATTTATGAAGATGAAAATGGTACACATATCATGAGTCCGAATGATATGTGCATGATTGATGAACTTCAGGAATTGATTGAAGCGGAAATTGATTCACTGAAAATCGAAGGATTATTACAAACACCGGAATATATCATGGAAATGACAAAGTTATATCGGGAAGCGATTGACGTATGTGCTGAAGACCCTGACCGCTATGATGATATGAAATCGGAACTTTTTGAAAAAGTCAAAGCGGTTCAGCCGGATAACCGTGAGTTGGATACCGGGTTCTTCTTTAAAGAATCGGTTTATTAAAGAAAAGGGTAAGAGAAAGAGGAGGAATAGCCTTGAATGCTATTGCTGATAAAATTTCCAAGATCGTTGATGGAAAGAGAGTCATTGTAAAAAAACCGGAATTGCTGGCTCCGGCCGGCAATCTGGAAAAATTAAAAATTGCCGTTCATTACGGCGCGGATGCCGTGTTCATTGGCGGTCAGGAATATGGTCTTCGTTCCAATGCCGGCAACTTCACGTTTGAGGAAATGAAGGAAGGCGTCGAATTCGCTAAAAAGTATGGTGCTAAAGTATATGTAACCACGAATATCTTCGCACATAATGAAAATATCGATGGTCTGGATGAATACCTGGAAGGTCTTCAGGAGGCTGGGGTTCATGGTATCATCGTCGCCGATCCATTAATCATCGAAACCTGTAAAAGGGTCGCTCCGAACGTTGAGATCCATTTAAGCACGCAGCAATCGCTATCGAACTGGAAGGCTGTTCAGTATTGGAAAGAGGAAGGCTTGGAGCGTGTTGTTTTGGCACGTGAGACGAGTGCTGATGAAATCCGTGAAATGAAAGAGAAGGTCGACATCGAAATCGAGGCTTTCGTTCACGGGGCCATGTGCATTGCCTATTCTGGACGCTGCACCCTTTCGAACCATATGACGGCGCGTGATTCGAACCGCGGCGGCTGCTGCCAGTCTTGCCGTTGGGATTATGATTTATATGAGCTGGATCAAGACGGGGAAAAGGCTTTATTCGATAAAGAAGATGCTCCATTCGCAATGAGTCCAAAGGACTTGAAGCTGATTGAATCACTGCCGGGCATGATTGAAATTGGCATAGACAGCTTGAAAGTCGAAGGAAGAATGAAGTCCATTCACTATATCGCTACAGTTGTCAGCGTCTATCGTAAAGTGATTGATGCGTATTGTGCCGATCCGGACAATTTCAAGATTAAACAAGAATGGCTGGAAGAGCTTGATAAGTGTGCGAACCGTGAGACGGCATCATCGTTCATGGAAGGGGAAATTCCTGGGTATAAACAGCAAATGTTCGGGAATCATACCGTAAAGACTCGCTTCGACTTCGCTGGGTTGGTGCTTGATTACGACGAGGAAACTAAAATCGTTACCATGCAGCAACGCAACTTCTTCAAGCCTGGAGATGAAGTGGAGTTTTTTGGACCGGAAATCGAAAACTTCACTCAAAAAATCGGTACGATCTGGGATGAGTCAGGTAAGGAGCTGGAGGCAGCCCGCCATCCGCTTCAAATTGTCCGCATTCAAGTAGATAATAGAGTTTATGTGAACAATATGATGCGGAAGGAGAATTGACATGACAAGAAAGAAACCAGTGGTCATCGGAGTTACCGGAGGTTCGGGATCAGGTAAAACAAGTGTTACCCGTTCCATTTTTGAATTCTTTCAAGGACATTCCATCTTGATGATCGAACAAGATTATTACTATAAAGATCAAAGTCATCTGCCTTTTGAAGAGCGCTTGAAAACGAACTATGATCATCCGCTTGCATTTGATAATGATTTGCTAATCGATCACATTAACGCATTGCTGCGCTATGAAACGATAGAAAAACCCGTTTATGATTATTCAATCCATACGCGTTCAGAAGAAGTCATCACAGTTGAGCCCCAGGATGTCATCATCCTTGAAGGGATTCTTGTGCTGGAGGATGAGCGCCTCCGAGACCTGATGGATATGAAGCTATATGTTGATACGGACGCAGACTTGCGGATCCTTCGTCGGATGACCCGTGATATTAAAGAACGCGGCCGTTCCATAGATTCCGTCATCGAACAATACATCAGTGTAGTCCGTCCGATGCATAACCAGTTCATAGAACCGACGAAGCGTTATGCCGACATCATCATTCCAGAAGGCGGTCAGAACCATGTGGCGATTGACCTTATGGTGACAAAAATTCAAACAATCCTTGAACAAAAGTCTTTTTTGTAATAACATAGCATAAATAATGATAGGTGCCATTTTCCTCCGTTTATTTAAATAATCCCATTTATTTGTTGGGAAAGACTGGACAAATGTTGGAAAACGCAATACTCTATTCTTGATACAGAACGAACCGGCTGCTCACCGCAGTCGGTTTATATACTAAGGAACGGATTGTTTCTTAGTATCGAAGCGCGTACTTTTTAAGTCGCGCAATTATATATTTTGACTCGATTTCAGGGTTAAGCACTATATCGTACATAAACTTGTCACAGCGAATGCTTGCTGTAAAGAATTTGAAGGAGTGAAGGGTTTTGGCAATTGAAAAAGAATATCCAATGACTAAAGAAGGTAAGTTAAAGCTTGAACAGGAACTGGAACAGTTAAAAACGGTTAAACGTAAAGAAGTGGTGGAAAGAATCAAAATCGCCCGCAGTTTTGGGGACCTTTCCGAGAACTCAGAGTACGATTCCGCAAAAGAAGAGCAGGCTTTCGTTGAAGGTCGTATTACAACAATCGAAAACATGATCCGTAATGCAAAAATCATTGAAGGCAATGATACGAATACAGATACAGTTTCACTTGGAAAGTCGGTAACATTCGTGGAACTTCCAAATGGTGACGAAGAAACATATTCCATCGTAGGAAGCGTTGAGGCGGACCCATTCGATGGGAAAATCTCCAATGATTCCCCGATCGCGAAAAGCCTGATAGGGAAAAGGGTCGGCGACAAGGTATCGATCATGACACCTGGCGGCGAAATGAGCGTCAAGATTGTATCCATCGACTAATTAAATGCAAATGAGGGTGTCCATCAGGGCATCCTCTTTTTTATCGAAAAAATGCCCGCGTTAAATTTTTTCATAATTGTTTAAAAATTCGCACCCCGTCAACAATGGTTACGAGGTGTATTTTATGAAAAAGAAACGAATGAGGTTGCTGGCACTTTTTTTGACCACTTTCATGCTGATGCTCATAGGCAGGCTTGCCTACATCCAACTTGTATCGACAGAATCTTTTTCAAAGCATGATGTGAACCTGTTAGAAGCAAGCGTGAATCAGCGTTCACAGATAGTAAAGATTGATGATGGACGCGGAAAGTTTTATGACAGAAAGGGGGAACCGCTTGCCCATGAAGAAATCCCAACGCTCGTCCTATTTCCATTTTTGAAGAAAATGACATGGCCTATAGATGAAGTGGCCTCGATAATAGGCAAATCGGAAGCGGAGTTAAAACGGGCGATAGAACAAGCGGATGAACCATTCGTCTTTGGCGGGGATGAACCGATAGAGTTGACGTCCAGCCAATCGAAGGCAATCAATGAATTGAAGATTCCCGGGGTCTTTGCCGTGAACGAGAAATTATATCATGATCAAACCCCTGCAGCGCAATTGATCGGAACGACGAATATATCTGATGCGGAAAAGAAAAAACGTTATCCGGACATGAATTTATCTCCTGAAACGAAAATAGGCAATACGGGATTGCAAAGGACCTTCGATGAGTTCTTGCTTTCCGCTGGGGAATCGAAGCTCGTTTTTCACGTGGACGCCAGTGGGGGCCCGATGTTCGGTGTCGATGTTAAATATGTGGAACCTGCCAATCCGCTTTACCCGGTGAAGGTCGTGACGACGATCGATAAAGAAATTCAGGAGAAAGCGGAGAAGCTCGTCGATGAACGCGGGATAAAAAAAGGCGGTCTCGTACTGATCGATATCGAAAAAAGTGAAATCGTTGCGATGGTATCACGGCCGGCGCTTAATGTAAAAGATCCGAATGGTGAAGGGGCCGTCAATTTGATGCTGACTCAAAAAACGCCTGGTTCCGTCTTTAAAACGGTCACGGCAGCAGCTGCCATCGATTATGAAGCGGCTAGTCCCACCCGGACATTCAATTGTAATTTGACAATAGACGGGAAAACGGATAAACAGCGGGAACTGGGCATCCTTAATTTTGAAAATAGCTTTGCCCAAAGCTGTAACAGGACATTTGCCGAATTGTCACAGGAAATAGCTGAGAAGGATCCGAACTTTTTGGACAAATATGCAAAAATGTTAGGGTTGGTTGGTGAAACGGGCTGGCAAGGGGACGTCTATCACACCGAAGTCACTCAGTTATATCATGAACAAGCCGGGAAGGTCTGGCATGATGACGATTTAAAAAAAGATCCCAAAATGATTGCTAAAACAGCAATTGGCCAGCAGGATGTCCAAACGACACCGCTCGCGATAGCGAATATGATGGCAACGATTGCCCGCGGCGGCAAGAAGGAACAGGTCAAAGCCGTTTCCAAGGTCGAATTTAACAATAGTACGACCGTAGTCGACTTTCCCAATCAAAGTATTGGAGGCGAGACACTGTCTCCTTATACAACGATGAAGATGCAGCATCTTCTTAGGAAGGTCGTGACGGAAGAGAAAGGGACGGGCGCGTCCTTGAGAGATTTGCCTGTTGAGGTCGCTGGCAAGTCTGGAACAGCCCAGACCAATATCGAAAAAGGGAAGCTCAATAAATGGTTTGCAGGCTACTTTCCATATAAAGATCCCCAATATGCTCTTGTTACCGTAAGTTTTGAAACGGAGGAAAATAGTTCCAGTATGACGCCTCTTTTTTCAGATATTGTAAAAGTCCTGTACTCCAAGGACCAGGACAATAGCGAGAATTGACGAAAAGTGTAGGAAACCCTTCCCTTCTATCTCTGGCTAAATCATGTTAAAATGAGTCAGTAAGAAATGGTAAGGAGGAATGGACCTTGGGCTCACGTTTCAATCAGAGAGATCAAAAAAGAAAAGTAAATAAAATATATAATATTGCAATCTCCATCGTTTCCATTTTAATCGTCATTGTCGCAGTCACGATTTTCTTAAGTGATGATGGCACCGAAACAAAAAAAGCCACGACTGAACCAAAGCAAATCGCCGATACAGATCAGGAGAAAGTAGTGGACAAACCTGCTGGGAAAGAGGAAGAAACCGATTCAGAGAAGGAAGACGCAGTAGGAGATAGTGAAGCAACAGAAGAAGAAGCAGAAGAAGATAGTAAAGCAACAGAAGAAGAAGATAGTAAAGCGACAGAGGAAGATGCAGAAGAGAAGGCTGAAGATGGTGCAGATCCAGAAAAAGCAGGAGATGCCGAACTTGAGGAAGTGGAAAGTAGCGGCGATGGAAATGTTGCGGCTGCATATACGAGTGAGGACTGGAAACCAGTGGGAACTGAGCAATCCGGGGAGCACACTACAAGCTTCGAAAAGGGCTCGGTCGATTGGAATGAAATGAGTAAAGCCATTGCAAGTGGAGCTGGAATCGATGAAGGCAGCATGAAGCTATGGTGGCTGCAAAACGGCGGTTCGTCCAACACGGCAATCGGTACCGTTTCTGAAGGAGATAATCCTAAAACCTTCCGCGTTTATATTGAATGGGTGGACGGATCAGGTTGGAAACCTGTAAAAGTCGAAGAGCTGAAGACAAACGATAAACGATAAAAGGTAATAGTCAAAGTATAAACGAAAAAGCCCCGAAAGGAATTCCACCTTTCGGGGCTTTTTCATGGTAATCACTTTTTTGCTTTAAAGTGGACGACTGCACTATAAAAACGTCTGCCTTCCTCACTTACATACATTTGGTGTGACACGGATTCCACCTGAAGCATGATCGCTTTATTGATTTCAATTTGTGATTGGATTTTTTCTTCAAGATTCTTAATGCTTTCTGCCTCGAAAAATTCTATTTTATCTTCGAATAAGTTTAAGTCGAGTTGAAAACTCATGACTGTTCCCCTCCAACATTCAGATACTGTTAGTTTAACACCATTTTGGCCGAATCTGAACCGAAAAAGGATTTGCCTAAAAAACAAGAACTGTTTCTGAGTTTATTTCATATTATGCTTATAGGTTTTATTATCTTATCATAATAGGTGATTAAAAATGGGCAGAGAATTTATAGATTTATTTGAAGAATGAATGAGAAGACGTTATTAAACATTATGTAGGATATTGGAAAGCTCACCAATTGCGCTTATGGTCACGTGCTAAAAGGTCGACGTAGGTACAAGGAATCTTATTGAACAGCGGAAGCCTTTCCGACGATTATTCTATATTGCATAAATCTTATTAAACTGGTAGGATAACTTAGGAAAGGTGTCCTGATATGACAGTCTTTCCCAACATCCATGAGATGATTAGGGAGACGACGATGATTTGAAATCATCCATTTCCGGTTACCGAATGAATGAAGTCCGTATCTTTGTCTAACTGGAATACTTTAATCCGGGAGGAAACCTAGAGGATATGGATGGGATTTCCAGCTGTCTATATGGATGAAACGTATTTTGATAAGATCCATACGATAAGCGATCGTGATGCTTTTCCATATGGTTAAGGAATTGACGATTAAAGAAGGCCTGTTTGCCAGCAATTCTTCCGGCGCGGCATTTGCAGCGGCCATGAAGGAGGCAGCCAAGGTTTCCAGTGGGCGCGAGTATCGTTGTGATACTCCCGGATTCCAGTGAACGATACTTTAGAAAATAATTTATCAGGGTGGTATATAAAATGGGCAGAGAATTTATAGATTTATTTGAAGAATGGTCGAAATCGTATGATGATACGGTTGGTGGACACGATATTGAGTATCAAGAGGTTTTTAAACATTATGATAGCATATTGGACAGCGTCACGGATCGGGCTCATGGTCATGTACTGGAGTTCGGAGTAGGTACCGGGAATTTGACGGAAAGGCTTTTGAAGAAAGGCCTAAAGGTATCGGGAATAGAACCTTCACCTGCGATGAGGGAAATAGCGATAAGCAAGCTGCGCGGAAAAACAGAGATTGCAGATGGCGATTTTATCGATTTTCCGAAGCCGGAACAAGTTGATTCGATCGTGAGTACGTACGCATTCCATCATTTAACCGATGAAGAAAAAGAAAAAGCGATAGTCAACTATGGAAAGTTACTGAATACTGGTGGTAAAATAGTGTTTGCGGATACGATGTATCAATCAAGGGAAGCGCATGAACGAGCGATTCAAGATGCAAGGCAGGCAGGCTTTCATAATTTGGCGAACGATTTGCAAACGGAATATTATACTACGATTCCTTTTTTGGAAAAAGTGCTTGAAGCAAATGGATATAAAGTGAACTTCGAGCGCTGCAATCAATTTGTCTGGGTTATGGAGGCGGAAAAATTATAGGAAGAGGTTTTTACTAATGAAGGTAGCCATAATCGGAGCAATGGAAGAAGAAGTTACGATTTTACGTGATAAATTGGAAGGTTTGGAGCAGGTGGTCATTGCCGGTTCCGAGTTCAATACAGGCACACTGAATGGTGTCGAGGTCATTTTGCTTAAATCGGGAATCGGTAAAGTGAATGCGGCAATGTCCACTGCGATCCTGTTAGAAAAATTCAAACCGGATGCTGTCATCAATACTGGCTCAGCCGGCGGTTATCATCCAGCACTAAATGTAGGGGATGTGGTCATATCCACGGAAGTACGGCACCATGATGTCGATGTGACGATTTTTGGATATGAGTACGGTCAAGTCCCTCAGCTGCCAGCAGCTTTCATCCCGGATGAAAAGCTTTTCGCAATCGCAGAAGAAGCAGCAAAAGAAATCGAGGATATACAAGTGGCGAAAGGGTTGATCGTGACGGGGGATTCTTTCATGAATGATCCTGACAGGGTTGAATTCGTCAGAGGGAAGTTCTCTGATTTATACGCGGTGGAAATGGAAGCTGCTGCCATTGCTCAGGTAGCTTTCCAATTCAAAACACCGTTTGTCATCATTCGTTCCCTTTCGGATATCGCAGGTAAGGAGTCCAATATTTCCTTTGATAAATTCCTGGAAACAGCGGCTCTTCATTCAGCGGCACTGATTTTGAAAATGGTTGAAAAAATGAAATGAATGGTAAGTGATCAGCGGAAGCCTTTCTGCTGATCATTCTTTATTGCATAATCCTTATTAAATTGGTAGGATAACTATGAAAGGATGTCCGAATATGAAAGTCTTTCAAAATATTCATGAGTTGATAGGGAAAACGCCGATGATGGAAATCACCCATTTCCCGCTTCCGGATGAAGTCCGTATCTTTGCCAAACTGGAATACTTTAATCCGGGAGGCAGTGTGAAGGATCGGCTTGGTCAAGAGCTGTTGGCCCAAGCGTTACAGACCGGGAAGGTGAAAAAGGGCGGGACGATCATCGAACCGACTGCCGGAAATACTGGAATTGGCTTGGCGTTGGCTGCGATAAACAGTGGTGTGGACGTGATATTTTGCGTTCCGGAGAAATTCAGTGCTGAGAAACAGGAATTGATGCGTGCCCTTGGAGCGAATGTGATCCAGACCCCGACAGAGGAAGGGATGACAGGAGCAATCGCCAAGGCTAAGGCGCTGCTGGCTGAAATTCCGGGATCTTATTGTCCCCAGCAGTTCGCCAACCCATCCAATCCTGAAGCATATTATAAAACGCTGGGACCTGAAATATGGGAACAGATGGATGGCGATGTGGATGTGTTTGTTGCCGGTGCCGGGACGGGCGGGACATTCATGGGAACATCGCGATATTTAAAAGAAGAGAACGCTGCTGTCAAAACGGTCATTGTCGAACCAGAAGGATCGATTTTAAACGGCGGCAAAGCGGGATCCCATAAAACAGAGGGGATCGGGATGGAATTTTTACCTGCCTATATGGATGAAACGTATTTTGACCAAATCCATACGATAAGCGATCGTGACGCTTTCCATATGGTAAAGGAATTGGCGATCAAAGAAGGCCTTCTTGTCGGCAGTTCTTCCGGCGCGGCATTTGCAGCGGCCCTGAAAGAAGCGGCCAAGGCTTCCCGGGGGTCGAATATCGTCGTCATATTTCCGGATTCCAGTGAACGATACTTAAGCAAAAAAATTTATCAGGGAGGTATGTAAAATGAGAAAAAAAACACAATTGATCCATGGCGGCATTTTTGGTGATGAAAAAACAGGAGCGGTTTCGGTGCCGATTTATCAAGTGAGCACCTATAAACAGGATGGTCCGGGGAATCATCGGGGATATGAATATTCCCGTACGGGCAACCCAACCCGTCATGCCCTCGAAGAATTGATCAAGGATCTCGAAGAAGGAAAAAGAGGTTTCGCCTTCGGATCAGGAATGGCAGCGATGACCGCGGTTATGATGCTGTTCAGTCAAGGTGATCATGTATTGATGACCGATGACGTTTATGGAGGGTCTTTCCGGGTCATCACTAAGGTGCTTAACCGCTTCGGGGTGGAGGCTACGTTCATCAATACGAGTGACTTAAACTCGATCGAAAAAGAAATAAAGGAAAATACGAAGGCGGTGTTCATTGAAACCCCGACGAATCCATTATTGAAAATCACCGATTTGGAAGAAGTATCAAAAATAGCTAAAGAAAACGGCATCCTCACCATTGTGGATAATACCTTCAGTACGCCATACTGGCAAAATCCACTTACACTTGGAGCCGATATCGTGCTTCATAGCGCTACGAAGTACCTGGGGGGACACAGCGATGTTGTAGCGGGTCTTGTCGTGGTGAATGATGAAAAACTTGGCAATGACCTTCATTTCATCCAAAACTCTACAGGAGGCGTGCTAGGGCCCCAGGATTCATGGTTGCTGATGCGAGGCATTAAAACGCTGGGAATCAGGATGGAAGAACATGAAAAGAATACATCTGAAATCGTACGTTTCCTATCCGGGCATAAAGGCGTTTCGAAAATCCATTACCCAGGTCTTGAAAACCATCCAAATCATGATATTGCGAAAAAACAATCGCGTGGATTCGGAGGTATGGTTTCATTCGATGTCGGCAGTGCCGAAAAAGCCGAGTCCGTTTTGAATAAAGTGAGATTCTTTACCCTTGCTGAAAGTCTGGGGGCGGTGGAGAGCTTAATTTCCATTCCAGCCTTGATGACACATGCTTCCATTCCGGCTGAGCGCCGTGCAGAGCTTGGAATCACAGATGGGTTGATTCGCATTTCAGTTGGTCTGGAAGATGTAGAAGACTTATTGGAAGACTTGGAACAAGCGCTAGAAGGATAATCGGGGAGGGACCGCTTCAAAGCTGACTGCCATTATTTACACCCTTTAATTTGGAATAAATATGGTAGAATGAGATATCGATATCTTATTAGCTTGAAAGAAGGTGGAATGGCATGAAAAACCGCAAAAAACAAACGGCGGCAATACTGCGTTCGAAAATGGTCGATTTCAAACAATTTGCGATCACTTTGTTATGTGTGGGTTCGTTCTTCTATTTAGGAACCATCCTTCCCTCTGGCGACAAAGCGATGATTGACACATATGTCTATATGGGAGCGACAATCATGTTCCTGGGCATATCCATAGTATTTTTCTCATTATCCAAAAAATATAAAAAGATCTTGGCCGAAATGGATGGCCAGGACTCTTTACAACAATAGAAGCAAACCTGATTCTTTAAAGGAATCAGGTTTTTTTGTTTTTCTAACGTTGTTGCCGTATAGGGGCAGATTTATCATACTACTGGCCTCCTTTAGGTAATAATGGCTCTTCCAAAATGGGTAAAAAGATAGAAATTTCAAATAAATGGGCAAAAGCCGTTTACAAATATCTAAAAGGTGGATATACTTACCAAGTAATAAAAAATATTCCAAAGGAGGTCGAAGAAAATGACATTGTATCTATATGGAGTCGTCACTGTTAGCCGGTCCGTTTCAAATGACAATCACATAACATTCGACCTGTGCCAAGCGGAATATTTCTAAAGCAATTTGGCTTTATTAATCATTCAGACATAGCGGCCGCAGGGAGAAGTGTTTTATCCTGCGGCCTTTTTATATTTTCTAAAAAACCCCGCAGGAGGACGTAACTTTCTGCGGCCTTTTTATGCCTTTTTGTTGGGCCGCTCCCTTAAAGGAGGTGATATTATGACACTGAATATGCTTTTTTTCACAATCACGATTAAAATGAAAAAAATGACTGCCGAGGAATGTTTACAACAGGAGAGAATCCACAAGATTCGCGAAGAACATCTAGATAAAGCGATGAAGCATCGTCCTTTTTTCTAAAAATATACGAGGTTGGTATTCCGTTCATAAAAATAAATTCAAGAAAGGTGGAGGTTAATATGTTTAACTTGTTTTACGTAAAAGGAGAGAAGCGTTGCTATTGGCAGGAGAAGGATACCGGCTAACGGATTTGCCGGTGCATTGGCAGCATTGTCATGGTTTGTATGAATATATACAGCGGAAAATGCCATTGGAAAATTGAAAGTTTGAATGGTCATGACGCTGATTGACTCGGAATTGCAACGTTAGAAATGAATAAAATGGAAAAACTCGGCACTCGGGCCGAGTTTTTTTCTTTGCCTGAATCAGCAGCATGGATCTGATGCTCCATAACCAAATCCACATCCCGGTAACCACCAAAACCCGAAAATGAGCAATAAAATCAAGAGGACAATAAACAGGCCATAACCAAAGCCGTAGCCGTAGCCGGACCCTGCATAACAAGGCACAGGAGCCGGATAACCATAGCAGCATCCGTATGGTCCATAGTTATACCCCATCGTAAAAACCCCCTTTCCCTAAAAAATTCCCTATCATTATATGAACATTTGCCTTCGTTCGTTTGGGAATTCATCCAGGCTGGTTTGAACATTTAACACTTTCATGATTTCTTTTAGTGGGACAGACACGAACAAGCCCACTGTTGCATAGGTATGAATAGGGAAACCAAAGAAACGGGGGATGAAACCAATGCCCGGAATACTTACAGTTGTCGGTTATATTATCAAAGAATTTTACTTATTCGTTTCCTATGTGAAAAACAACGCTTTTCCCCAGCCCTTGTCATCTCAGGATGAAAAGAAATATCTGAAGCTTATGAGTGAGGGAGACGGTGATGCCCGTAACATCCTGATCGAGCATAATCTCAGGCTTGTTGCCCATATCGTCAAGAAATTCGAGAATACGGGCGAAGATACAGAGGATTTGATTTCGATTGGGACAATTGGTTTGATAAAGGCCATTGAGAGTTATTCGGATGGGAAGGGTACGAAGCTGGCCACATATGCGGCGCGATGCATTGAGAATGAAATCTTGATGCATTTACGAGCGACAAAGAAAACGAAGAAAGATATTTCCCTGCATGATCCGATCGGTCAAGATAAAGAAGGAAATGAAATCAGTTTAATCGATGTACTGAAATCGGAATCGGAAGATGTCATCGATACGATTCAGCTCAATATGGAAATTGAAAAAGTGAAAAAGTATATTGATATTTTGGATGAACGCGAAAAGGAAGTCATTGTAGGCAGGTTCGGACTGGATTTGAAAAAGGAAAAAACCCAGAGGGAAATCGCTAAAGAGCTTGGCATTTCCCGCAGTTATGTATCAAGGATCGAAAAACGTGCTTTAATGAAGATGTTCCACGAATTTTACAGAGCAGAAAAAGAGAAGGAAAAGAAAGCTAAAGGATAGGAAGGGTAAAAGTCAAAGAGAGTGCGGGGAAATTTCCCCGCACTCTTTTTTTTTAATATTTATTTCTGATCAAATCTGCAAATGCATGATAAATCTCGATTCCCTGAAAAAGGAACAGACGTGAAGCGGTTAAAGAAAAGACCCCTATCATAATTAGTCGAAACCACATATGAATCACTCCTCCATTTTATTTTTTTATAAAATGTCAGAGTGTATGGCTACGTAATTCGCCTGAAAAAAAACCGGACTGAGATATCGACGGCGGAGATTTGAGTGAAAATAAAGAAAACTCAAAACGGAAAATTCGAAAATGAGAATAATGATAAGGGACTGCCAGGAACTAAGGGGAGGCACGAAAGGCTGTTTCTTGTCGGCCTTATCCCAATGGTGAACATCGGTATGTTCTTCAATGGTTAGCTGCTGTGCATGATGTTGGAACTGTATGGGCAGTGTCCAAAGGAGCAGGATGATGGCAGACATGTGAATAAAGAATTTCATATGAATCAACCACCCCTTTCCCAAGAATATATTCATCATAACATGCTTTTAATCCGGGATATAGAAAAATGTCCTGATAAAATACTGAAAATTCCTTTTAATTAGAAAAATTTTGAATTAACCTCTATAATGGGATTAGTGATAAAAAGGGGGAATGCAGGATGGGGTATTCTTTGACGTGGGATTTGGATATCTTTTTTAAAGGAGGAAGCTCTTCTAAGGAGTTCCTGATTTTTTTAGATGAAATTAACGAAGAGGTAAAAGAATTAGACCGACTTGTCAGCAATATCAATCCAGAAGGAAATGAAGAAATCAGTTTAATCCAGGCAGTAGATCTTTTTAAACATACAAATATGAAATCCACGCAGGCCAGTGCTTTCATTGGATGCCTGGAAGCTCAAAATGCGCAGGATAAAAAGGCTGGTCAGCTGCGGATCAAACAAATGAAGATAGTCGCTTCACTAAAAATGGTGTTAAGCGAGCTGGATGAAAAGTTGATACAGCTTGATGATGCGTTTTTTAAAAAAATCCTCGAAAAAGAACCATTGAATGAATTGAAATTCGTATTGAATGAACGTCGGGAAAAGGCAAAGGAAAAGCTTTCCGTGAAGGAAGAATCATTAATCACCCAATTGGCCATGGACGGTTTCGAAGGTTGGAGCCAAATGTATGATACGATCGTCGGTTCAATGACCATCCCTTTTAAGGGTGAAAAGCTTTCTGTAGGCCAGGCGGCGAATAAATTTTCTGATCCTGATGAAAGGGCCCGAAAAGAATTATTTACTGCGTGGGAACAGGCTTGGGAGGAAAAAAGTGACCTTTTTGCCCGGACTTTGAACCACTTGGCTGGATTCCGTCTCAGTGTGAATGAAAAAAGGGGCTGGGATGATATTTTGAAGGAGCCTCTTGAAATAGGGAGGATGAATCAAGAAACCCTTGAAAGCATGTGGAATGTAATTGCCGATCATAAGGGGCCGCTTGTGAGGTTTTTGGAAAGGAAAGCGGAGTTACTGGATTTGGATAAATTAAGTTGGGCGGATTTGGATGCACCGCTCGCTGTTACAGCAGAGTCCAAAGTAATGGATTATCAAGAAGGTGCAGACTTCATCATCCAGCAATTCTCTAAGTTCGGCTCTCAATTAGCAAACTTCACCCAAAAAGCTTTTGAAGACAGCTGGATTGAAGCTGAGGACAGACCAGGTAAGAGACCAGGCGGTTTTTGCACCGGCTTTCCATTAAATAAGCAGTCAAGAATTTTCATGACGTATTCGGGCACCCCATCCAATGTATCGACATTGGCTCATGAATTGGGACATGCATTCCATTCTTATGCGATGAGGGATATCCATCCATTGAATCGGTCATATGCAATGAATGTGGCTGAAACCGCCTCTACTTTTGCTGAAATGGTCGTAGCGGATGCAGCTGTGAAGGAAGCGGCCAGTGAGGAAGAAAAGCTGGTGCTTTTAGAAGATAAAATTCAGCGTTCCGTGGCATTATTGATGAATATCCATGCCCGCTACTTATTCGAAACAAGGTTTTATGATGAGAGGAAACAAGGATATGTCAGTGCCGAACGGTTGAATGAACTGATGGTCGATGCACAAAAAGAAGCGTATGGCGATGCTTTAAGTGATTATCATCCAACGTTCTGGGCTTCAAAGCTCCATTTTTATATTACAGGTGTACCATTTTATAATTTTCCGTACACATTCGGGTACTTATTCTCATTAGGCATATACGCGAATGCGATGAAAGAACCTGCTGGATTCGAAGAGAAATATATCGCTCTATTAAAGGATACCGGTTCCATGAAGGTCGAGGATTTGGCGGAGAAACATTTAGGCGTCGATTTAATGACCCGGGATTTTTGGGAAGAAGCGGTCAATGCCTGTATGGAGGATGTAGCAGAATTCATGCGTTTGACCGACCCTCTAGTCCGAAAAGCATAAGATGGGTTTTTAGCTGAATATGAACAAGAAAAGCGGATGTCCGGTTTAGGACATCCGCTCAGTTTGTAGACAAAAGGGGTTCGGAATTAAAAAATTCTGAACCCCTTTTGAAATTCCCTTTGAATTTTCGCCCGAAGGGCAAAGGTAACAATCAAAATGTTCATCGTATACATAGTCCTGTTTGCGGAAAAATCCTTCTTTGGTGCGAGGACGTGTATAAGGTAAAGCCGGTATGATTTCTTTGTTAAATAG
>NZ_JAUUTW010000020.1 GCF_030676415.1 Peribacillus frigoritolerans
GAAAGCCGAGGAGGCTCCCCGACCGCCCGCGGAAAGCGAGTGCCTGGAGTGGAAATCAACGTCCAAATTGTACAAGCCATAAAAATAGACAAACTCGATTTTCATCGAGTTTGTCTACAGTCTGAAGCACCCTTCAAAGGATGCTTTAACATATTATTAACTAAATGGTAAAATCGAGCTCGGATTTAATTATTCCAATGGCGCCCGTTTGTTGAAGTTCATTACTTAAACTTTACTTAAGCTTCCGCATGTTTTTAAAGTGGTGGATTTTGCACACCTAGATGAATCCAATCTTCTTTTGGCGGTCCATAAACACCAGAAGGTTTTATTCCTGCTTGACGCATCAGAATCGTAACTTGTCCGCGATGATGAACAATATGCTTGATTAGCCCCATAAGGATGGAAGCATTTGTTTCCTGTCTTCCAAACGCTTCTTGTATTTGCTCTAGGGATTCATCTGTCCATTGATGTTCAATAATTTCGGCTGCGTGAGAACTTACATTTTTAAAAGTGATAGCAATTTCCTGGGCTGAAGATGGAACGTTTTCCGAACTTTCTATCCGGTCTATCTTTAACCCGAAATGAGCTAGATAATCTGGAATGCTCGTGGTGAAATGCCACGCAATTCTTCCTAAAGTGCGACCTTCAGGATAAACTTGTTGTTCTAATGAATCATCAGTCAAACGATCCAAAACATTTTGAGTCAGTATGGCTTCTTTATTCCATTCTTTAATAAAATCTGAAATTGTAATATACATATAATGCCTCCCCTATTTCGATAGATAATTACTTACTCAAAGCACATTATAAAACATATGTTCCCTCATTACAAATTCCTTATTAAGTTGAAATAAATAATATCCGTTCTAACCAGTTGAATTTGAAAGTAAACTTTTAGTCTTCTTAACCATCATTGACTTTATGTATAAATTGTTGTTAAAACACTTTTGTCCAATTGGCAAACCTTCAGAAATTCCGTTTGCTTTTACTTTGTCCTGTGCCTCCTGAAAGTAAACAATTTTTGGTATTCCCATCCTTCAAGAGTTGAAATGGATAACCTAGGTCCATAAAAATGCAGACACAAGCTTTCCTTCCATTATTCGACTTAAACCTGGAAGTGCAATGCTCTACGAATCATCCTACTACTAGCTATACACAACCAGAATCAGTACTTATAATAAGGGTAATCATGTTATTAATATATATAAATTCAGTGTTGGTTAGGAGAAAAAGCCATGCAAAATAAGCTGAGTATAGGGGAAATGGCGAAGTTGCGAAGCGTAACGGTAGATACATTGCGTCATTACGATAAAATTGGATTGCTAAAGCCTTATCATATTGACCCCGAAACTGGCTATCGTTATTACTCCATTTCCCAGTATGAAGTTCTCGGAACGATAAAAGAATTAAGGAGAATTGGGTTTTCCTTAGGGGAAATCAAGCAATTCCTTACGAATCGCAATGTCAAAAAATCGGTTCAATCACTTAAAGAATCAATGGCCAATATACAGGAAGAAATTAAGAAATTGCAAGATATCCATAATATATTGTTGACCCGATTATACAATATTGAACATTTCACAGACAGTTACAGGAATTCGGATATCGTGATAAAACAATTTGAAGAACGGGAATACATCCAGCTAGCCAGGTCGGTAAGTTGGGAGGATACAGAAAGTCTTTATCTAGGATTTTTGGAGCTCGAAAACAGGATTGGTGGAACCATACCTGCACTGGCCAGCAATAAATTTGGAGATTTCATCAATAAAGAGTACTTTGATAAAATTCGTCAATCATCTGACTTTTCCGGTAACCTAGGTGCCTATCAATCTCAATTATTCATTCTTGTTCAGGATGGAGAGTCCGAGCAACCAACCCAAAAAATTGAAAAAGGGCAATTTTTATGTTCCTACTATGGAGGGCTCACAAGGGAGAAAATGTTAAGCCAGCTAAAAAAGCTGCTCCATCATTGCGATACTCATGGCTATGTTATTACCGGTGATGCCTTTCGAATTATGCAGGTTGACATTTCTTTGACCGATCAATATGATGAAGCTTTTTATGAAATACAAATTCCGATTCAAGATAAAGTAAACTAGCAGTAAGCAGCCTTTGAAATGAAAGTATTATCATTTCAAGGCTGTTTTTTTTGTATGGTAACTGTTTACTCTGGTGTTAGACGAGACTTTATAATGGATGTATACATACTGAATGGAGTGATGCTTACCTAAATTAAAACAGCAAGGCATTATTTGAAAATATCATTATGTTCTAAGGAGTGATGCCATTTATTAAAAAGTTTAAAATCAAAAAAAGACAAGGCCCTTACAATTTTGTTCCTTGCCTTTTACTACTCTTCATTACCAATTCCTCTATGCGGCCTATTAGAGACAGCTTTCTTAGTAATTAAAAACGGAATTTTGAGAACGGTTACAAACCATTCAGCGATAGCTGAAGCAGTTGCCATTCAATTATGCACAATACTTTTCATGTTGGTTATTGTCAAAAACAAGCCCATAAAGGAATAACTTTTCCATTACCAGATATTAATAGAATTTCATATGTAGAATTCTGAATAATCTGATTTATATCGGGATATGCAGCAATAAATTTTAACTACCGATCGTTAGCCAAAAAATCACAAGGAGGATTGATTGATGGAATATACGAATTCAGCAACTCTTAAACGTACTCTTACTTTGAAGTATGTCGTTTTTTTCGGATTGGCTTTCATGGCGCCAAAAACGTTTTTCTCAACATATGGGGTTGCTGTACACAGCACCAACGGGATGATGCCAACGGCTTATGCCATTGCTTTAGTTGTCATGTTATTTACAGCTTATAGCTATGTTCAATTAGTGAAAGCGTTTCCGAACGCAGGGGCAGCATATACGTTTACTCAAAAATCAATAAGTCCACATATTGGGTTTATCGTTGGTTGGACAATCATCATTGATTATATTTTTAGCCCGATGATCAGCGCCCTAATCGTAGGAATTTCACTGAAAGCTTATTTTCCATCCATTCCGATGTTTGTTTGGATCATTTTATTTATTGTGATTATTACGACTGTCAACATCCTTGGCATTAAATTAGCGGCGAAACTTAATATGTATATGCTTTTCTTGCAATTTTTATTGTTTGTACTATTTTTTATTTTGTCCATTAAAGGGCTTCTTGCAGGAAAAGGAACAGGGACATTATTTTCCACCGTTCCCTTTTATGATCCTGAAATTAGCGTACCTACTCTTCTATCCGTCATACCTATTCTATGTTTTAGCTTTTTAGGCTTTGATGCAGTAACTACATTGTCAGAAGAGACGAAGAATCCTACGAAAACGTTGCCAAAAGCGATCTATTACATAACGATGATTGGCGGACTTTTATTTATTACAGGTTCTTATTTTGCACAACTAATATTTCCGGAGTTTCATTCTTTCAATAACCCTGAATCCGCCTATTTAGAGATCGCGATGTATATCGGCGGAAACATTTTTGTGAGCTTCTTTGTAGCAGTAGGGCTAACATCCACTACTGCTTCAGCCGTTGCATCGGGAACGAGCGCCTCTCGTATTTTGTATGCGATGGGAAGGGAAAATGTATTGCCGAAAAAAATCTTCGGCTATCTATCCCCAAAATACCGGACACCAGTGTTCAATATTTTACTCATTGGTGTGGTTGCGTTAAGTGCTCTTTTCTTAAATCTAACGACTGCCGTATCGCTTATTAGTTTTGGAGCGTTATTTGCCTTTTTCTTTGTGAATCTTTCGGTTGTTTCTTACTATTTTATCCAACAGAAACAGAGGTCTTTTAAAGGAACGATTCAATTTTTGATTATCCCGCTTATTGGTGCAGCACTAATTGGATTGTTTTTTATAAACTTAGATATACATTCACTAATCCTAGGTGGAACTTGGCTTTTTGTCGGATTTATCTACCTATTAAACTTAACAAAAATGTTTAGACAGCCGCCTCCTGAGCTTGCCTTTGAAGAAGCTTAATTATAGAGCCATAAAAGAAGGGAATGATTGATGATGAGTCAACAACTAGCTGACTTAATTATTTCAAGTAATACTGTTTTTACAGGTCTTTCCGATCAACCTGAACCCGCTTCTATTGCGATTAAGGACAACAAAATTGTTGCGATTGGTTCTGAGGAAGAAATTAAACACTACGCAGGTGAGCACACGAAAATCTATCAGTTTAAAGACCAATTAATATTGCCAGGATTCCATGATTTCCATCTTCATATTATGCAAGGTGCCGTTGCCCTCAATAGTGTCAATCTGTTCGCGGCTCGTTCAGAAGATGAAGCGCTAGAAATGATTAGCGAATTCGCCGAATCAAAACCAGAAAATCAATGGGTAATCGGATTTACATGGGATGCAGGTTATTGGGATACACAACAATTACCGACTCGGCATTCATTGGATCGCATTCTTCCTGATCGTCCAGTACTCATGTTTCACGCTGAAGGCCATTATGCATGGGTGAATACGAAAGCATTGGAGATTGCAAATATTACTCTTAATACGGAAAATCCTTCTTATGGCATTATTGATAGAGACGAAAATGGAGAACCCAATGGTATTTTATATGAAAAAGCAATGGATGCTGTTATCCGTCATGCATTCAATTTTTCAAATGCACATAAGAATGAAATCTTCTCTAATTTCTTGGAACACGCATCAAGCTTAGGGGTAACCGCTGCCCATGACTTACATGGTTTAAAAACAATAGAATCTCTCGATGTTTTCAAAGAATTTGAAGAAAAAGGTAAATTAACAACGCGTATTCACTTATGGCCTGCTTTAAATGGCGATCTTGAGCACTCCAAACAATTGCGAGAGACTTATCAATCAGATAAACTCCGTGTGTCAGGATTGAAACAATTTATCGATGGCGTCATTACCGCTCGCACAGCTTATTTACTCGAGCCTTATGCGGATCAACCAGAAACACGTGGTGAGACGTCTTTCCCTCCTGAAACGATCAAAAAATGGGTCGTTGATGCCGATAATGAGGGCTTCAGCATTCGTTTTCATGCGATTGGAGATGGAGCGATTCGTCTTGCTTTAGATGCCTATGAGGAAGCGCAACAGGCAAATGGTAAACGAGATTCACGGCATTCCGTCGAACACATTGAAGTGATTCATCCAGATGATATCCATCGTTTCAAAGAGCTTGGTGTAACTGCTTCGATGCAGCCAGACCACTTGGCGATGTCAGAAAGAGGAATTTACACCGAGCGAATTGGTACTGAACGTGAAAAGCATGTTTTCTCGATTAATGCATTGCAAAAAGCCGGAGCGAATTTGGCATTTGGTACGGACTTCCCGATTGATATCCTTAATCCGCTTCTACAAATCTATCGTGCAGTAACGAGAATCGACAGCAGCGGAAAAACGGTATGGCATCCACATGAACGCATCACACTAGCAGAAGCACTGAAAGCTTATACAGCCGGACCCGCTTACGGTGCATGTAGAGAGCAGGAATTAGGGACATTGGAAGTAGATAAGCTTGCAGATATTGTAGTCTTGGAGCGAAATCTCTTTGAAGTACACGTGGAAGAAATACCAGATACTAAGGTACTGTTAACGATCGTGGATGGAAAAGCAGTTTATGATATTCTGGGGCATTAATAAACGGCTTTAAATTAAAAAGCACCACTAAAGAGCGGCTTTATCACCTTACGTTTACTTTCAATATCGATGTAGCCATTTAAATCAGGGGGACTGATATATGAATACAAACTCACCAACTCTTAAACGTTCACTTCCATTAAAATATGTTGTGTTTTTTGGTTTGGCCTTTATGGCTCCAACTACTTTGTTTTCAACATATGGAGTTGCTGTTCATAGCACGAACGGGATGATTACTACTGCTTATATCGTTGCCTTTATCGTTATGTTATTTACAGCCTACAGCTATGCGCAAATGGTCAAAGCCTTTCCAAATGCGGGTGCAGCCTATACGTTTACGCAAAAGTCCCTAAGTCCTCACATTGGTTTTCTCGTAGGTTGGACCATCATACTGGATTATATGTTCAGTCCAATGATTAGTGCTCTATTGTTAGGAATTGCAATGAAGGCCTATTTCCCTATGATTCCTATGTACATTTGGATTATTCTCTTTATCGTCACGGTTACGATTATAAATATTCTTGGTATTAAGGTAGCGGCTAAGCTTAATATGGGGCTTCTATTCTTGCAATTCGGAACACTTGCGTTGTTCACCATTTTTTCAATAAAGGGGCTTTTAAATGGTCAAGGTGCAGGAACGCTTTTTTCGATCCTTCCGTTTATTGATTCAAATATAAATATGCCGGGCTTCATGTCCATAATCCCTATTTTATGCTTTTCCTTTTTAGGGTTTGATGCAGTAACAACACTTTCTGAAGAAACGAAAAACCCTCGAAAATCTATACCTAGGGCTATTTATCTTGTAACAATCATTGGTGGATTATATTATTTTATTGGTTCTTACTTTTTACAGCTTGTCTGGCCTGACTACCAATCATTTAAAGCCCCGGAAGCTGCCTATATGGAAATTGCAATGTATATCGGGGGTAACTTTTTGATAAGTTATATCCTTGCTGAAGGAATTATGTCAAGTTTTTCATCAGCTATTGCGTCAGGAACAAGTGCTTCACGCATTTTATTTGCAATGGGACGTGAACGAGTACTTCCTGCCAAAATATTTGGATATCTTTCTCCTAAATATCGCACACCTGTCTTCAACATATTAATTATAGGAGGCGTTGCTTTAAGCGCACTTTTCTTAAGCCTTACAACTGCCGTATCTCTTATAAATTTTGGTGCATTATTCGCTTTTACTTTCGTTAATCTTTCGGTTATCGCTCACTATTATTTCCGAAAAAAGCAGCGTTCCTTAATGGGGACAATTCGGTACCTTATAATTCCGTTAATTGGTGCTTCTCTTACAGGATTTTTTTGGATAAAGTTAGACATCTACTCGTTAATACTAGGAGGAACTTGGTTTGCGATCGGATTTGTATACCTTCTTAACCTTACGAAAATGTTTAGACAACCGCCTCCTGAGCTTGCCATTGAACAAGCTTAATAATAAGGAAGCTACTCTAAAGAAGTGAAAGGAATGATAGATAATGAATCAACAACTAGCTGATGTAATTATTTCAAGTAATGCTGTATTTACAGGTCATTATGATCAACCGGAGCCCGCCTCAATTGCGATTAAGGACAACAAAATCATTGCGATTGGTTCTGAGGAGGAGGTTAAACCTTATTCAGGCGAGTATACGAAAATCTATCAATTTAATGACCAATTAATTATACCGGGTTTTCATGATTTCCATCTTCACATGATGGATGGAGCTGTTTCGATGAATAGCGCCAATTTATTCCCAGCTCGTTCAGAAGAAGAAGCGTTAGAAATGATTCGTAAATTTGCCGAATCACGCTCGGAAGATCCATGGATAATCGGCTCTTCATGGGATGCAGGATATTGGGATACGCAGCAATTACCGAATCGATATTCATTGGACCGTATTCTCCCCGACCGTCCGGTGCTTATGTTTCACGCCGAAGGTCATTACGCATGGGTAAATTCAAAGGCACTTGAAATCGCTAATATTACCCGTCATACGGAAAACCCTTCGTATGGAATGATTGGAAAAGACGAAAATGGAGAACCTAATGGTCTTTTATACGAAAAAGCAATGGACGCGGTTATCCTCCATGCCTATGATTTTACAAAAGAACAAAAGAGAGATCTTTTCACGAATTTCCTCACTCATGCGGCTAGTTTAGGAGTAACATCCGTCCACGACTTATTCGCAATAGAAGCATTGGAAAAGATTAATGATTATGATGTTTTCAAAGAATTTGAAGACAATGGAGATTTAACAGCCCGTATTCATTTATGGCCAGCTTTAAATGGCAATCTTGAACGTGTCAAACAATTGCGAGATACGTATCAATCGGATAAACTTCGTGTGTCAGGACTTAAACAATTTATCGATGGCGTCATTACAGCCCGTACCGCTTATTTACTTGAACCTTATGCTGATCAACCGAAAACACGAGGTGAATCATCGTTCCCTCCTGAAACAATCAAAAAATGGGTCGTTGATGCTGATAAGGAAGGCTTCAGCATTCGTTTTCATGCCATTGGCGACGGAGCGGTTCGCCTTGCTTTAGATGCCTATGAGGAAGCCCAAAAGACAAACGGTAAACGAGATTCGCGTCATTCTGTTGAACACATTGAAGTGATCCATCCGGATGATGTTCATCGTTTCAAAGAGCTAGGCGTCACTGCTTCAATGCAGCCGGATCACTTTGCTATGTCCGAAAGAGGTGTTTACACCGAGCGCATTGGTACTGAACGAGAAAAGCATGTTTTCTCGATTAATACATTGAAAGAGGCCGGAGCGAAATTGGCATTCGGAACGGACTTCCCAATCGATACCCTTAATCCGCTTCTACAAATCTATCGTGCAGTAACGAGAATCGACAGCAGCGGAAAAACGGTATGGCATCCACATGAGCGCATCACACTTGCCGAAGCATTGAAAGCTTATACAGCCGGATCCGCTTATGGTACATTTAGAGAGGAAGAACTGGGTACATTAGAAGTAGGAAAACTTGCAGATATCATAGTATTAGAACGAAATCTCTTTGAAGTACCCATGGAGGAAATTCCTAATACAAAGGTACAGCTAACGATCGTTGATGGAAAAGTTGTTTTTGATCATACGACGTCTTTAATCGAAAAGTAATATAATTATTAAAAGAGGATCCTACAACTGTAGAATCCTCTTTTGTCCATGGACAATAGTCTATTCCGCTACCAATACGTGAGCACATGGGGAACCGGCTCCATAATCAAATAGTTTTCTGTGCTCTCCCCTTGACCATTATTTCAGTTAAATTCCATCAAGACGCAATAACCATGTCTACTTTATTGAAAAAAAGTGGGAATTAGGCTACATGCATATTAAATATAGGAAGAATCGTTTAGAATACCCCATTACTTCTGTTGTCTTGGCATTTGAGCTATGCAAATGAGCAAGCTTTTCTCCACTTTAACATTAGAATTTATAATATAATAACATTTCAATTAAAGAGAGAAGTATTGGCATATAACGATGAAGCACCACCAGAGTGAACAAATAGAATGTTATCCTCCGGCTTAAAGGTGCCTTTTTGTATTAAATCGATGAGTCCCGCTGCCGCTTTACCCGTATACACCGGGTCCAGCAAAATCCCTTCTGTTCTTGCCATTAGCTTGACTGCTTCCACCATTTCAGGTGTAGGCAAAGCATAACCCGGTCGGACATACTCATCAAAACACGTAACAGCCTTACGAGGAATTGAATTTGAAATGCCGATGTGTGTTAAAGTTTCTTTAACAAGCTGAAAAACTTTCTCTTCTTGCTCAGCTTTTCCTCTGCTTACGTTTATTCCAATTACTGATACTCCACTTTGATTACCATGAAATCCTGCCACCAAACCAGCATGCATTCCCCCACTGCCGCTTACACAAATAACTGCTTTCAAATCAATCCCTTGCTCAAAGGACTGTGCCAAGATCTCCTGAGCGCATGCAACGTATCCCGTTGCACCAATGACATTCGATCCCCCCACCGGAATGATGTAAGGTCGATGTCCTTTCTCTGTTACCTCTTTAGCCACTTTCTGCATTTCTTGCATTAAGTCCGCTCCATTAGGTACAACTATAATTTGGTCCGCCCCCAATAAATGATAGAGAAAATAATTACCGTTAAAATCCGGCTCTGCATTTTTTGAAAGTCCCTCTTCCAACACAAGGATGCACTTCATTTTCTCTTTAACGGCAGCAGCTAGTGTCAAGCGGCAATGATTTGATTGAATGCCTCCACATGTAATCAACGTATCCGCTCCTTTTTCCAAAGCATCGGCAACAAGGAATTCCAGTTTTCTTGTTTTATTTCCCCCAGCCGTCAGACCAAGCATATCATCTCGTTTAACGTAAATGGATGGTCCCCCAAGAACTTCAGAAAAATGATCTAATCTCTCAACTGGTGATATGTCGGTGTATATCGCTTTCTGGGAAATTGTGCTAAATTCATTTTAAAACTCCTCCTGTATCCTCTATGTATATTAAATAAAAGAAAATATCAATCTGACGTTCACTTTGTTTAAAATAAACTTCGATTTCAATCATAGCATCTTTATGTAATCCAGCAACATGAATCTCACTTCTACCATGGTTATCTTTTACAAATAATTTCCATATACATCATTCATCGCGGCAAAGTGATTCCCTATCAAAACCGATGTTTATATAACCTACTGTAAGTTTGCTTCCGCTTACTCTATGACACCCTTGTTTTCCCAAAAAGTATCAGGCAGTTTCCCAGTTTCAGCATGGATGGGGGCTTCCCTGAATTTTATCCCCTGCCAATATGGACAGATAGCCTTGTGAGCGTCTTTAGTAATAATAGTTTCATCCATCCCATTGAATTGTATAAATAATCAAAAGTATGAAGCATCGAAATGACTTCAATCGTTTCTTAAGATAGAATAAATATACTTGTATATAATTGGATTTCGAAAGGAGCAGCATGGAAACCAATCACTATCAATATATTACAGTACAAATAGAACATTATTCCTCTAAGCCCTTAAGGGAAGCTATATTTTTTGTTATAAAAAATGCGTTCATTGAAGGGATATTTTTGCCTGGAGACCGTTTAACGGAGGATGATATTGCCCAGCAATTCAATTGTAGCCGTACACCGGTTCGTGAAGCTTTGAGGAAATTGGAACAGAAAATTTGCTTAAGGTGAAACCTGGTATACGGATGGTCATATCCAATGTGAAGGAATTACGGAAGAGGAATTTAAAAAACTGGAATGGGCAACGGATAAACTGCAACAGGCAATTAATAGTAATGACCGAATAGCGGCAAGCCGTGCAAACATTGAATTTCACCGCTTATTATATTCCTACTCGAGAAATACTTTTCTCCAAAAGACTACGGATTCATTATGGCTTTCTTTTCGAATTTCCTTTTTGTCCGCCCGTAATGAAGATGTTACAATGGTTGATAAATCTTGGTATGAGGAAAGAAACAACGAGCACCTACAGGTAATCCATGCCATTCGCGACAAAGATGCAGAAAAAGCAATAAAGGTCAATTCGATCCATATCCAAAAAACTATGATTATTACCTAGATTACATAACGTGTATCACAATAAAATTTACATAAAAGGGTTCCTTTTTGAGTTTTTTAATAATGTTAATATTCATAATTATTTGTCATTTTTTTCGTTTGTTGTTAAATTTTTCACTTTTATTCCAACCATAAAAGGCCATGGTTGAAGTCCCCTTCCTGCCCACCATAAAAAGTATACAAGGGAATACCGTTAGAGGAAATTAGGGATTTTTTATCAGGAAGATCAGTCTTATAAAAGGGTGAAACTTTTCATACAGTTTGTTTTATAAACTATTATATTGAGTTTACATAATAACTAAAAAAGATGCATCCAATCCAATACTGTAGCCATTTCCAACGATTATCCATGTATTTTTTAAAAAAACTTCAAAATTGGCCTTGCAATAGAAAGGATTCCTTGTTATATTACAGTCAATTAAATATTTTCTTACTTCATACTTTTTGAAGTGAGGATAGAGGAGCAAAGACCATTAGTACACATTTTGAGGAGAATGAGATCCTATGACTATTGTGGAAAGGGGGATTTGCCGAAGCGGAAAGAATCTCATGTTCTTGAAGCTGGTTCTGCTATTGAATAAATACAGGACTGTCATATAGGAAACTATATGGAGGGCTATCTTACGCGCGGAAACATTTTTTTGATAAACATTGTTTCTACTGCAGCAGCGAATCCTCGTTGTTGCTTTTTTGCGTTTATTCCTGAATGGCCCTAACCACCTCTGAATTTTTTAAAAAAATTATAAAAAAGGGTGTGAAGTTATGAATTTTGGCCAAGTTTTAACCGCAATGGTTACCCCGTTTGATCATAATAATGAGGTTGATTTTAATGCTACGAGAACTTTAGTAAATTATTTAATTGCTAATGGTTCTGATGGATTAGTTATAGCTGGTACAACTGGAGAGTCTCCTACATTAACTGCAGAAGAGAAAGTTGATTTATTCAAACTTGTTGTAGAAGTTGTTAATGGAAGAGTTCCAGTCATAGCTGGAACTGGCTCAAATAACACGAAAGCTTCTATCAACTTAACACGGCAAGCAGAGGCAGCAGGAGTCGACGGAATCATGCTCGTTACCCCCTACTATAACAAGCCGTCTCAAGAAGGATTATTTCAGCACTTTAAGGCTATTGCCCAATCAACATCTTTACCGGTAATGCTCTATAATATTCCAGGACGAAGTGTCGTAAACATGTCAGTAGAGACGATTGTTAACCTCTCAAAAATCAACAATATTGTGGCAGTAAAAGAGGCAAGTGGTGACTTAGATGCCATGGCACAAATCATTAGCAAAACAACTGGTGATTTTACATTGTACAGCGGCGATGATGGGTTAACATTACCGGTTCTAGCCATCGGTGGAACAGGCATTGTTTCGGTCTCTTCACATATAATTGGAAATGAAATGCAAGAAATGATTAATAGCTATAAAAATGGCGATGTCCATGGTGCTGCTTCGAAACATCGTAACCTTCTTCCAATCATGAAAGCATTATTTGCGGCACCAAGCCCATCACCGGTAAAATCAGCATTAAATATGCGAGGGTTAAATGTTGGAGGTGTCCGCTTACCACTGGTCCCTTTAAACAATGAAGAAAAATTAGCACTACAAATAGCTCTACAACCTAGTAACGAAGAAGCTGTTTTGTTAAATAAATAAAGATAATGATTCATTCAGCTATACTTTAATACCGATTTTCTAATTAAAGACCATAATAAACGGGATAAAATTTTAAAAAGCAGTGCAACTCATAAAGAGTGCACTGCTCAGACTGTAGACAAACTCGATGAAAATCGAGTTTGTCTATTTTTATGGCTTGTACAATTTGGACGTTGATTTCCACTCCAGGCACTCGCTTTCCGCGGGCGGTTGGGGAGCCTCCTCGGCTTTCGCCTGCGGGGTCTCCCCTAGACGCGCTTTTCCCGCAGGAGTCTCGTACCTTCCGTTCCAATCAACTTTGTCTTACCTTTTAGATAGAACACTTTTGCCTGGAGTCATTTTTGTTTTAAAATAGAAGGATTAAAACTTGAGGTGATGAGGATGCTTTCTAAACATGATTCTATTCAGCGAGATCAACTTGAAATGATTACTTTAGATCAACTGGTGCCACCGAACCATTTGGTTCGTAAAATGGAGGCTGCCATTGACTTCACTTTCATTTATGACTTGGTGAAAGATATACAAAGTAAATACTTTCTGAAAGGGATGCAACTAAAACGAGGATAATCCCGATATTGAAAGAAAAACGTTCAGTTGACCCACCTAAAAAAAAATAAATGCCATGCAAATAAATAATTTTGACATAAAAAAAGAAGGCGTATTCGCCCTCTTCTACTAACTTAACTTAATTCCCTTTGTTTACAAGAGTACCTAATAGGTCAACAATATCTCCTAACTCCCCTATCATTTTATTCGTAAAACTGAAATTTTACGCAAAGATAATAAATTTGCCACACTCTCTTCCTCATCATAAATGTAGAGCTTATGCAAAATATGGTTTCAATTAGGCAGTAACTCTAGGACATAAGGAAACTACCTTAAAATTTATTGAGATCAATTTTAACATTATATATTCTAACGAGGTTCAAGGTCATGAATATGACCTTCTTTTTCGAGTGATAAATCAATAAAGAGAACTGATGTCGATATATCAGTTCTCTAGTAAAAATTTTTTTTATATTCTTTTTGTTATATGAGAAGAAATGTATAGTGGAATCAAAAAAATCAGTCCCTACTGAACCTTCCCATTATTCTTTCTAATCATTATTCTCTTGGTTATTCTTTTCTGACATTCGTCTTTGATTGGCTTTCGTCTTAGCATTCACATGGTTTGCATCATTTGGTTTATTTTTTTTAGAACCTCTTGCATCATTACTCATACTTATTCACCTCCCGTGGCAGCTTATATACGTTTGTTAGCTTACTCTTGCCTTCAAATTTTATACGCCTTACCTGGATGTAGCACATCGATAACTAGCAAAAAGACATCCCGTACAGACCGCGGACAACATTATTTCAATCACACAAAAAGAGCAAACCGTTTAGAGTCCGCTCTTGTAATGATTCAAAAATATCCCCATCAAAATTTATATCCCTTTGATATTCAAATTCAATTGCACCCTATTCACTGCGTGAAAACCGAAGAGGTCCTTATAAATGAATTCAGAAGTTGTAGCGTTACAAATACTCGATTAATCGCAGGATTTCATCACCCTTGAACCTCAGTGAAAAAGATCTTTAATAAAAGGATAGTTGTAACTATCTTTTCTCTGTGCCTGATTTTTTTGACCGCTTATCAAAAGTAATCCTCAAAGTTCATTCGGTCAGTCCCATTGAGTTAATACTTTAACACAGCGGGGACTGACCCCATTTTCTATTAGACATTTTGATTTTAGCTTTATCTGCCTCAGGTGTTATACCTTTCTACTTATCTATTTAATTGTTTAACTTTTACAGGCTTTTTTTCCTTGCTTACTTTGATGATTTGTCCGATAATACTGATAGCAATTTCTTCTGATGTTTCCGAGCCAATTTCCAATCCGATTGGAGAATGGACCTGCTCCAACTGTTCTTGCGTGACCCCTTCACTTTTTAACTTTTCAAATATGCTTATGACCTTGCGTTTACTGGCGACCATCCCAACATATGCAATCGGAAATTGCAGTGCCGTTTTTAATACAATATCATCACAATCTTTTGTAACAATTACAACATATGACTTTTCATTTAGATTGGCTGCGAGCAAAGCCTTTCCAATATCCTCGTTCACAAAAAGGTTTGTCGCATTAGGAAAGCGTTCCTTCGTACAATAACCAACGCGATCATCGACAATGCAATAAGGATATTCGAGGAAATCAGCGAGCTTTGCCAACGCATAGCCTAAATGACCGGCCCCAGCCAGAATGAGTTCAGGCCTGCTTGTATAGACTTCAATAAAGACCCGTAACGTGCCGCCACAATTCATCTGAATTCCGTCTTTTGCATGTTTATTCAATTTATATTCAACGATTTTCGATTGGCCATTTTGGATCGCCTTTACACTATCTTCGATCACATAGTGTTCAGCCAAGCCCCCTCCGACAGTCCCTTCATTGGTACCATCCCGGTAGACAATCATTTTTCCAACATGCCTGGGAGTCGAGCCCTTTGATTCAATAATCATGGCTAAAGCAAAGGTTTCGTTTTGACGCGTCAGCATGGCCACTTTTTCCATCACCAGCATGAAAAGCTCCCCCCTATTTTTAAAAATTAATTCGGTTGATATTGCTTCATGCTAAGAAAATAACGTAAAAGATGTAACGCAACGGTTTTTCTGTAAGCCGCAGTGGAGCGTTGATCGTCGATTGGTCTAATGATCTTATCGAAGGCTGCCACAACCGCAGCGATGTCTGCATCGGCTATTGGTATCGTTTTTCCAACCAGCTTCTTCTCAATATCAATGGAACGAACCATCGTAGGTCCGACTGCCCCGAAGGCAAATCGAATGTCATCGATTCGATCTTTGCTTATCCGGACGAAACCCGCAAACGATACTTTGGCAATGGCATCTGCGTTGCGGTTGCCGACTTTCTCGAAAACGACATGTGAATCTTCTAATACGAACGGCAGAATAATCTCCGTTACTATTTCATTGTGAACGCGTTGAACCCGTCGTGGACCATGAATAAAATCGCTAATCGCAACCATGCGATCACCATTTACGGAGCGCATCAGAAGCTTTGCATTGTATACATATAATAAAGGAAGCATGTCACCGGCTGGAGAGGCGTTGCAAATATTACCGCCTAATGTTCCCCGGTTTCTAATTGGCGGGGCAGCAATTGTTTTAATTGCATTCTTTAAAGCAAAAGGAATCAACGGATTTTCAAGTAATTCACTATAGGTACAGCAGGCCCCGATGTGGAGATCCTTGTGATGTTGATACACCTGCTTTAATTCGGAAAGATGATTAATAAAAACAATCGGTTTAGGGATTTTCGGAGGTACTCCCCTTCTACTTTTGTGAAGAACCATAACATCGGTGCCTCCGGCTATGATTGCACAATCTTCTCTATTCAATTGGCTCAACGTTTCGTCTAAACGCTCGAAGCGATACGCTGTTATTTTCTCTACCATAAGCCATCACCTTTTTTAGCTGCCAGGTTAATCGCCTCAACAATCATATTGTAGCCCGTACATCGGCACAGATTTCCGGAGATGCCTTCACGAATTTCAGCTTCTGAAGGATGAGGATTTTTAGATAACAAAGCTGCACTTGCCATAATCATCCCCGGAATGCAATAGCCGCATTGCACTCCCCCGGCGATGGAATAGCTCTCATCTAAAATTTTAAATTGTTCCGTTTCAATGATGCCTTCGATCGTTTGAATATCGGCACCAGCAATCGAGCCAATTGGAATAAGGCAGCTGTTTTGCAGGAGGTTATTCACAAAAACACTGCAGGCTCCGCACTCCCCTTCACCACAGCCTTCCTTTGTTCCGATTAACTCAAACTCATCTCTTAATAAATCTAGTAATCTTGCTGTAGCAGGGGCGTCAGTTTCCACCGTTCTTCCATTTAGTGTGAATTTAATCAACCCTCTTCACCTTCTTTCATCCAAAGACTTTCAATAATGACTTCCGGTGTAATCGGAATTTGCTGAAAAGAAGTTTGCAGGGCATCCTCGATCGCAGCTTGGACTGCTGGAGCGCCTCCGATTAAAGTCAATTCACCTGCGCCCTTCGCCCCGTATGGACCATCAGCATAGGGGTTATCAAAGACCTTGCTTTCAATTGAAACAACATCCAATGAAGTCGGCGGTCCATAATCCGATATGCTTTTTTGTTGGATTCTACCTTGCTTTGACGTCATCTTTTCTAGATAACCGTATGCTAGCCCTTGAGCCAAACCACCGTCAATTTGGCCTTTCATAATCCGTTCATCGATGACCTTCCCAACTTCATAATTGCCGTATACTTTTTCTAACTTAATATTTCCTGTCAACGTATCAACTTCTACTTCAACGATATTAACGCCCCATGAATAAGCCGGGTAGGCATCTCCAGTGAAGGTTTTCTCGTCCCAAGGAATCATTTCACGGTGAACATAGTGCTCAACTACTTCCTGTTCCACCCCTGTTTGCCACTGATCCTTAAGTTTTTTAGCGGCCCGTTCAAGCAATTTTCCGACAATCATCGTCGTCCTGGAAGCTACGGTCGGACCCGAGTCGGGAACCTCTTTTGTGTCGGGATAAGGGTACAAAATATCTTCGAACGGGAGGTTAAGTTCTTTGGCGACAATTTTACACAACGTCGTCAAAATACCTTGTCCCATATCAGAGTTTGAGATTTTTAGTGATACCTGGTCGTCCTTTGATTTAACCAGTTTCACCGTTGCTTTAATATGATCTCTTTCGCCACTGCCTGTAAATCCACAGCCGTGGAGGAACAGCGAAGTTCCTATGCCTTTTTTATAGCGCTGATTTTGTTGATTTAAGCGCTGAAAGTCTTCTTTTTTCTTTTTGTATTCTGACACGTTGAGTACGTCCTCAATCATTTCTTCCACTAATATCGGGTCGCGGAATTTACCTTTGGTGATGGTGGGGTCTCCTTGTTTGACGAGGTATTTTCGTTTATATTCAAGCGGGTCGATTTTTGCCAGTTTACTAAGATGTCCAATATGGCTTTCGATTCCGGCAAAGCTTTGTGGAGCACCAAAGCCTCTGAAGGCGCCGTTCGGAACGGTATTGGTTTTTAAGACATAGCCTTTTGCATGAAAATGCGGAATTTTATAAACACCGGCACTGTTTATTAATGCGCGCTGCAGCACGACAGAGCTCAATCCCACATTTGCCCCTCCATCGAGAAAGATGTCAACACACATGCTCAAAATATTTCCTTCCTTATCAAGGGCCGTTCGATATTTGAGTTTGGCCGGATGTCTTTTCGTCGTAACCAGCATATCCTCAGAACGGTCGAACACGAGCATGACCGATTTTTTGACTGCTCTTGCGGCAACGGCTACGTGACAAGCCATCATCGAAGGATAATCTTCTTTGCCGCCAAAACCTCCGCCGGTAGGACTTTGAACAACTCTGACTTCATCGTCACCACAAGCTAATGCGCTTAGCAATGCATTTTTTATATAATAAAGACATTGCATCGATCCCTGGACGACAATTTCATCATCCTTATAAACGGCGAGCATTCCTTGCGGCTCAAGGTAGACATGCTCCTGATAACCCGTATCATATTCTTCTTCGATGATTTGATGGGCTCCCTGCTCGATAACTGAAATGTTCTCTAAGCTTTCCCCAAATTCATAGCTTGCCAAAACTAAGGATACTGATTTTTGCTTGATCGCTTCGTCCAATGTATAGATAGCCTGATGTTCTTCAAATTCAACCTTCACTTCATTTAACAAACTGTACAGGATATCCAGGTCTTTGCCCGTGAGCATGAGAATCGGCTCACCAATATAATTGACCCACTCATTGGCAAAAATGGGCTGATCTTCTTTGATAATTTTGACATAATTCGGTCCGGGGATATGCTCTGCTCCAACAGCTTCATACCCTTCCGGAAGGTTAGGTAATTGAATGGATATGATTTTTCCATAAGCAATTGGCGATCGATACAAAACACCATAAACCATATTTTCCACTTTCACGTCACTGATATAGGGCAACTGGCCCGATACTTTACCTTTATGGTCCTTTTTGGGCACTGAGGTGCTTATGTCTTTGAGATTCATTGCAACAACACCCTTCGACTCATTTTTTTAAAGGGACATATTCTGAATAGAAACCTCTTCCTACGATTTTATCAATGAGAATGATCTTTTATGATTCATTTCTATTCAAGATTTTCGTAGTTTTTAATTATATTTTTACTTCGAGAAATTTAAAGCTTTATCATAATCAATTGCTTTTTGGTAATCCTCCGGTGTATCAACATCCATTAATACTCCCGCATCATCTACATTCATGTATTGCTTTTCGTAACCGCCCAGGGCCACACGCAAATTACTTTCTGGATTGGTTTCGAGAATTTTCTGTTTCACTTCACTTGATAATTTAATGGGATGGCCGCCTTTATAGTCAAAACTGGGAATAACCACGTTTCCTTTGTGTTTTGCTAGTAGCTGAACAGTCTCTTTTTTAACAAGCGGACAATCTCCGGGTGTTATAAAGAAGGTTGGGGCATTTACTTCGTTGCAGCCCTTTTGAATGGAATGAAACATTCCCTGGTTAAAGTTTTCATTATAAACAAACTTGATCTGAAATGAATAGGCATTTTTACTGATGATTTTGGCAATTTCCTCTTGGATGATTTCCGCTTGAAACCCAGCTACGACGATGACCCTGCTGCATAATCCTTCAAATTTAGAGATCGTTTGCTCCAACACGCTCATTTGCCACATCGGCAAAGTCATTTTAAATGCATTCGCTCGGCTGGAATATCCAGCAGCTAGAACGATTGCTTCCATGTTTGTCACCTTCTACCTATCATTTTTTTTAATTCTCACAATAAAAGCACAAGCGGAGTATGGATTTGCTGTATGGACTATTAAGAGATCATTGATTGTTTATGCTTTGAATTTTAATTAAAGAATCTGGATAGTGTTTTTTCTTTATATGCGTAAAAGCCTCATTATATTACTTATTAACCAACTTGATACTATTTTTAAATTATCAAAAGATATAAAAGGACAATACATCGTCCCTATTTTAAGAGAAAGAGTGTCAAGTATTGACCAAGGTTTAATCGAAGAAGCCGAAATTATTGAATTATCAGATAACGGTATTTTTTTTAGAATATAAAGATGCCTTTGCTCAACGGAAGCAAAGGCTCTTTTTGACGAGTTTCTTCTATTTTATTATGTATATTGTGATTTTTTAAAAGTCTTTTTCATAATCCTTAACCAACTTATAAAAAGTCGTTTTTTTAACGTCTAGTTCCGCCATAGCTTTAACTGCTGTAATTTCTCCTGATTTCCATAAATCATAGACTTTTTTAAACTCTTCCGTTACTTGAGCTTTCGGCCGACCGAAAGGAACACCATTCTGTATAGCCACATCAATTCCTTCACGCTGCCGTTTCCTAATACGGTACCGTTCCTCTTCCGCCATCCAGGAAAGGATCTGCAAAACTAAATCCGCAATGAATGTCCCTAAACTATCCTTAAATTGAGTGGTGTCCAACAGAGGCATATCCATCACAACTATATCTGCCTGAATATTTTTCGTGATGTCATTCCATTCTTGTAGAATTTCTTCCTTGTTTCGTCCAAAACGATCGAGTGAATGAATATAAAGGACATCTCCTTTTCGGATCATACGTTTTAATAGTTGATATTGTTCTCGGTCAAAATTTTTTCCACTTTGTTTATCTGTAAAGATATCTCGTTCATCAAGCCCTTTTTCTTTCATGGCCTGAAGTTGTCGTCCCTCATTTTGATCTTTGCTGCTAACTCTTATGTATCCGAATTTACGAACTCCATTTTTTCACTCCTTATTCTACTTACTTTCCTATTATTCTACAAAAAACGTTCGTAAAAGTGTATGTAAAATCACGAACGTTCATAAAGTGTTTTTTAACTTTAACGAACGTGAAAATGAGTTGATTTTATAAAAAAAAGAACCGTTCGTAAAAGTTACGAACGGATTTTATGCGATGACTGTTAAATGAATATGTGAGATTAGAATAATAATAGGGTAATCCTTAGAGGCTAAATAAAAGTCTCAATAAAGATCGGTTTTGGTTCTGGTTTAAAAATATCTTTTACCAAACAAAAAGGGGTTCGGAATGTTTTAATTCCGAACCCCTTTTGTTGACAAACTGAAGAGACCACGAGCTCTTGGCTGGGATGGCGCAGGCCGTGTAATCAACTGCCACTCCTGACCGCCCTCCATTAGGTCAATGTCCCGTTCTGTCCTGCATGGTTCTGACCATACGGGTCACCATCTTGCGTGGCATTAACCGCGGAATGAACGCCACAAACCGGTTGCGAGCCCCTGGCATTATGAGCGTCTTGCCGCGCAAGAAGCCTCGGTACCCTTCCTCAGCCACCTGCCCGGCTTCCATGATGGTACCACTCTGGAACAGCTTCGAGGCGCCCATACCCGAACGATCGACGAATCCGGTTGACGTCAGCCCCGGACATAGTGCCGTCACAGTCACGCCCGTGCCGCTCACCTCGTTCTCCAGAGCCTCGGTGAACGACAGCACGTACGACTTCGTCGCGTAGTAAACCGACATCATAGGTCCTGGGAAAAAACCCACCAACGAAGCCACATTCATGACGCCTCCTTGGCCCCGTTTGACCATATCTGGCAAGAACAGCTTCGTCATAACAGTCAGAGCCTTGATATTGACGTCAATCATATTCGTCTCTTGCTCCAACTTCGTTTCCAAGAATGTCCCGTACAAACCGAAGCCTGCATTATTGACAAGGTAGTCGACGACGATTCCCTTCTCCTTAAGCTCCGCGACAATCTCCTCCGGCACTCCGGGTGACGCTACATCCTTGGCGATGACCGTCGCTTGGACGCCATATTTTTTCCGATATTCTTTCGCCAACTCCAAAAGTTTACCCTCGGTGCGCGCCACCAGGACCATATCATGTCCATCTTTGGCGAAACGATCCGCCAACTCTTTGCCAATCCCACCCGACACTCCAGTGATAAGAACAGTTTTTCTCATTTTGCAGCCCACCTCTATTTTTAGTGTAAAACTTTAAACCGTTTTGCAGCGTTACTAACCTCGGATTGTGACTATGGATGTTGGTTATCCATATAGAAGAATCCGCTGGTCGGACCGTCATCAGGCAAAGTGGTTAGCTTCGCCTGTCATACAAGCTTCTGCGATGGATTCCCATATGCTCGACCAGATCGGTCATGGATGTCTTCTCGTAGCCCTGTTCCCAAAAAAGCCTCATAGCATATCCAATACCGCGGACTCTTCGAACGTTTTGCTTCTCGCCATTCCAACTCCCTCCCGTCGACATAATCTTTACGTAGGTTTTTATGTTCTTCGTAAATTTTTTCTAACTCTAAAATGTTGCTCAGGTTGATTAACTTCAGAGGAAAGACAAGTTTTAAGTTGAGAGTAGATACATGCTGACTTACAATCTGTATGCCAATATATCATAACCCGACCCCATGTTTTTGATGCCATTCGATTTATTATCTATGTCAAACAATCACATTGATAATCCATCAGTTTGTTATTTTTGCTAAACTACCTACTCCGTTAGGGGACAAAGATAAGTGGATGCCGCAGCCCCCATTCTCCAACAAATCATTCATAATATTAGTAAGTTGAAGTAGATACTCTTAATGGTAAACATGAGCTTCGATTAGAGAATGGATATATAGACACGGTTGATTTAGTCGTTGGTTCAGATGGTGCCTTTTCTATATTCGTTCCCTTCTCCAGATGCTGGCTCAATATACAGGGCTGACTATGGTGGAAATCATGTTGCAAGATGTTAAAACTAAACATCCTGAGATTGCTGCTTTTAATAGTCGAGGAAAATTATTTGCCCTTTCTGACCACAAGGGTATTATGGCTCAGTTAAACGGAGATGGTAATACCCTTGTATATTTAAGTTTTAAAGCTGCAAAAGAATGGTTGGATACTTGTGGCATTCCATTCGATCAACCTCAAGAAGCAAAAATGTACTTTCTCAACAATTTAAAGACTGGGATGACTCCTTAACAAACTATATTAAATGTGCAGAGGGTCCTCTTCTTCCACGACGTATTTATATGCTCCCTGTAGGTCTTACTTGGGATCATAAACCAGGCGTATCCAATTTCTGCGGTTAATTTTCCCCTGTGACTTCTTCAGCGAATAAATGGCATGCCAGCTGAGTTAAACAGGAGGTCTAGTTTCGGATACTGTTGTTTGATTTGATGCGTCAACTGGTCAACCGACTTCACTTAACTGACATCCGCAGCAATGCCGATTAAAATTAGGGTTTTCTTTGATTGCTTGGTCAATGTTTTGCTTCGAGCGACTAGTGACAATCACCGTGTTGCCCATTTTAAGAAACTTTTTCGCAATTGCCGAGCCTATACCAGACGTCCCGCCCTTTACTAAAATAGTTCGATTTGGTCAATATTATGTTGATGTTTCTCACTCTTGTATAGTCATAAGAATCTTTCCTTGAGCTTTCCCTTTTGCGATTTTGGCAATAGCTTCGTTCACTTGCCGAAAAGCAAATGTCGAATCAATGGTTGGTTTGATGCCCGCTTCATCAATCCACTGGGTGATGTTTTTTAGTTGTTTGCCATTTGGCTGAACATATAAGAAATCATACGTTTTCTTTTGAAGATGTGCCGCTATATCAAACGGCATTCCGATCACACCGAAAAGAAGCCTCTGCAACGTTGAAAATCCGCCATGCTGAATTGCAAAACGTGCATTTGGACCAGCATTTAATGACAATAATTTTCCGCCAGGTTTTAAAACACGCAATTCTTTCCTGAACTCACTTGCACCACGGGTATCAATTACGTAATCGAAATCTTTCAGCACCTCAACATAATCTTGCTTCTGATAGTCGATGAATTGGTCAGCTCCAACGGATAGCGCTAAATGACGAGATGATTCACTACCACTGACAGCTACAAAAAGCTTCTTTGATCTCGCAAACGGAATGGCAATCTGCCCAAATCCGCCTGTTCCACCAGGAATGAACAGTTTTGAGCCAGGTTTCACGTTCAGTACATCGAATGCTTGAACAACTGTCAGAGCCGATAATGGAATGGCAGCCCCTTCTTCAAAAGTAAGATGTTTTGGCATTTTCGCAACGATATTTGCATTAGCAACAACATATTCTGCAAAGGCACCCATTGTATCTAGTGGCATTAACGCATATACTCTGTCGCCCTTTTTAAAGTCTGTCACCGCTTCGCCAACCGATTCAATCACACCTGAAAGTTCATTTCCGAGTGTCAACGGAAAATCATAGTGGTCAAAAATGCGCACCTTTCCGGTAATCGCCAATATAAGATGTGGGTCAACGCCCGCCACATTTGTTTTGATTAACACTTGATGTTTGTTTATTCTTGGAATAGGCACATCGTTGATGTGAGCTTCTAGCTTTTTCGAGTAGCTTTTTATTTGGACTGCCTTCATCATGTTCCCCTTAAAAATTAATAATCACTTTCCCTTTTGGTCGTCCATTTGCGACTAGTTCTAGCGCTTCATTTACGTTGTCTATGGTAAATAGTGTTGGATGAATTGCTGGAACAATGTTATTTTCTTCAATGATTTTGGTAATCTCTTTGAGTTGTGCGCCGTCAGAACGAACGAAGATAAAATGGTATTCCACGTCGTGTTTCTTGGCTTTGTGGTCATACTTTGCGCCAGCAATGGAAAATAGCTTTTGTTTCCACAATGGAAAGTTTCTGTTTTTTCCAAAACGTTTATTTGGTCCTGTACGGAGAGAGAGCAATCTTCCGCCCGGTTTGATGATACTCAATTCATTGTCAAATTCTTTAGGACCCAGTGTATCCATCACGTAATCCACATTCGCCAACAAGTCAACATAGTTTTCTGTTGTATATTCCAAATATTGGTCTGCACCAATTTCCAAAGTGCGTTCGCGCGCTTCTGAGTTGCCACTAACAATGACATTTAGACCCATTGCCTTTGCGATTGGGACAGCCGTTTGACCAAAGCTACCCGATCCACCTGGAATGAAAACAGATTTACCAGACTGTGCTTCAAGTTCTTCATGTAGACCTTGATACGCTGTGAGTCCAGTCAGTGCTACAGCAGCGGCTTCCACGTAGGACAAGTTTTTTGGCATGGGTGCAATTGCGGCAGCGTCAATTGCGGCATATTCCGCAAAAGCACCAATTTTTTTCAGCGGAAGACGTGTATAGATGGCATCTCCTACGTGAAAGTCTGTCACATTTTTTCCGACTTTTTCGATAACGCCTGTCAATTCATTACCAAGCGTTAATGGGAATTCATAATCTTGAATCAGTTTCACGCTACCTGTGATAATTAACATTTCCAGCGGATTGACCGCCGCAGCTTTGACCTTTACCAGGACTTCGTTGTCATCGATTTCTGGAATTGGAATGTCATTGACTTGGGCATGGATATTTTTTGAGTACTTGGTGATCTGAGCTGCTTTCATGAGTGTTTTCATTTTTTCATCAGCATCCTTCCGTTGAGTTACATTTATTAGGTTTCTTTACCTTATTTTTATTATTTTCACTGTCTACTTGCCATAATCGAATTGAGCTAATTCTTTTACAAGGTAGTGATAAACTTCAGGACCTTGTTCACCTTCTTCAATCCGACCAAGATGTGATCCTGGTGAAATACGGAAGCTAACTTTTTAGAACTTATTCATGCCGAGGAAAGCAATAAGCAACTTATTATTCAAAATGCGTATAACAAGTAATGGTTGGGAGTTCTTATTGAACTCCCGTTAATTTAATAAGAATAAAGTGATTTTACGACTGATACCATATTTTAGTTATTCACGAAAAGGGCGCTTTTCTGGAGTAAAGATTGCATAGTTTACTTCTGCTAGAATTGATTGGTTCAGTACATAATCCAATCAATTATTTAATGATATGAATTGGGGTTCCAAGTGCCACTTCGGCAGCTTCCATTGTCATTTCTCCAAGTGTTGGATGGGCATGGATTGTCATAGCGATGTCTTCTGCAGTCAATCCTGTTTCAACAGCCAAACCTAACTCCGAAATGAGATCTGATGCATTTGCTCCGACAACTTGCGCCCCGATAACAAGTCCATCTTCTTTACGAGTTACAAGCTTAACGAACCCCTCTGTGCTGTCAAGTGACAAGGCACGTCCATTTCCCGCATATGGGAATTTCGCAGCTACTACTTCAATACCTTCATCTTTTGCTTGTTGTTCAGTATAACCTACAGTTGCAAGCTCAGGGTCTGAAAATACGACTGCTGGAATGCCTATATAATCAATTTCAGATGGATGTCCGGCAATCGCTTCAGCAGCAATTTTTGCTTCATAGAATGCCTTATGTGCCAATTGTGGACCTGGAACAACATCACCGATTGCATAAATATTAGGAACATTCGTGCGGCATTGCTTATCGATTTCAATAAGTCCACGGTCTGTCATTTTTACGCCGGCTTGTTCAAGACCTATTTCATCCGTATTCGGGCGGCGTCCGACCATAACAAACACATAATCAGCGTCTATTTTCTTTTCTTCGCCTTTTACCTCAAAGGTTACAGTGACGCCATTTTCTGTTTCTTCTACACCTTTTGCCATTGCTTTGGTATAGAATTCTACACCTTTTTTCTTCATACTCTTCTTAACAACGGCTGACATTTGTTTTTCAAAACCTACGCCTAAAATTTCATCTGCACCCTCTAAAATCGTTACTTGGGTACCAAAGTTTGCATAGGCACCGCCAAGTTCGATTCCGATAACACCGCCGCCAATAACAACGATTTTTTCAGGAATTTCATTTAAGCTGAGGGCACCAGTCGAATTTAGAACGCGTTTTGAATATTTAAATGTAGGCAACTCGATTGAACGCGATCCTGTTGCAATAATTGCATGTTTAAAGGTGTATGTTTGAGCATTTTTTTCGCCCATTACGCGTAATGAATTACTGCCTACAAAGAATGCTTCACCACGTACAATCTCAACTTTATTTCCTTTTAATAGTCCTTCGACACCGCCAGTTAACTTTTTCACTACACTAGCTTTCCACTCTTGTACTTTTGAAAAATCAACCTTTACATTCTCTGCTGTAATCCCATATGCATCCGAATGCTTAGCTGTTTCATAGCGGTGACCAGCGGCAATTAATGCCTTTGAAGGAATACAGCCGACATTACAACATACACCGCCCAAATATTCCTTTTCAACAATTGTTACTTTTTGTCCCAGCTGGGCAGCACGAATTGCTGCTACATAACCCCCAGGACCTGCACCGATGACTATAGTATCTGTTTCAATTGGGAAATCTCCGACAACCATTACTTACGCCTCCATTAACAATAGTTTTGGGTCGTTTAATAATCACTTAATATGATTCATTCATTGCATTCTGCTGTAGCTCCGTCGATCTATTCTGTAGTCGAAGCTTAATAAAAGAGCAAGTACAGACGCTTCTACAATTTCACCATCTCGAACAATTGGTTTTTCAGCAATACGGCCAACCCCAAGAATAGCTACTTCAGGATGGTTAATAACAGGTGTATCCCATTCTCCGCCGGCTGAACAAATGTTTGAAGTCGTACATGATGCACCCTTCATTTCATTTTGGGCATAGGGAAGTCTAAAAAATTCGGTTTTTTACCGTAGTTTTCATTTGCTAAAGCTTTCATTACAATCCTCCACATTTTTATTTAACGCACATGTATCTTTTCATAACGAACCTAAGAACAAAGATTATGAATATCCCTAGATGGGATATTCATATTAAATAAATTATTTTAAGAAAGGATAATCTGTATAACCTTCTTTTCCTCCTACATAGAGCGTGTTTTTATCAGGTTCGTTTAGGGGAGCACCCGATTGAATCCGTTCTACAAAGTCTGGATTAGCTAGTACCCAAGTGCCTACTGTGACAACATCTGCAAGATGATTATCTACATCAGACGAAAGTTGATCTAGAGGACGACCTGGACGGTTAACAAGAAGTGATTGATCCCAAAGTTGACGCACATCTTTTAGGAATTGCTCGTTTCCAAAGTGCATTAAATGCAGATATGCAAGGTTAAGCTTATTTAATTCACTTATTAAATAGCGATACATCTCAAGGCTATTTTCCCCCTCATCAATGCCTTGCAGTGTTCCTTGAGGAGAAAAACGGATGCCTGTTCTTTCTGCTCCTATTTCATCAACAACTGCTTTAGCTACTTCAATAGCGAATCGAGAACGACCCTCAATCGTACCACCGTATGCATCTTGACGATGATTGGAGTTTTCACTAAGGAATTGTTGGATCAGATAACCATTCGCTCCGTGAATTTCAACTCCGTCTGCACCAGCTTCAATTGCCGAACGTGCTGCTAAACGAAACTCATTGATAACATCCTTTATCTCAAGCTCACTCAATTCTCTTGGTGTTGGAATTTCTTTCATTCCTTCTGCCGTGAAAATTTCTACACCAGGTGCAATAGCTGACGGTGCAACTGCTTGGCGGTGGTGAGGTGTGTTATCAGGGTGTGATACACGTCCCACATGCATAAGCTGAACAAAAATATGACCGCCTTCACTATGAACTTTAGAAGTTACTTTTTTCCACCCTTTAATATGATTTTCTGTATAAATACCAGGTGTATTAGTGTAACCTTGCCCATCATCTGAAGGTTGGGTTCCTTCGCTTATAATTAAACCGACTGAAGCACGCTGACCATAGTACTCTGCTACTAAATCGCTCGGCGTACCATCTGGTAAAGCTCTACTTCTAGTCATCGGAGCCATACCTATACGATTTTTTAAGTCAATGTTTCCGATACGAACTTTTTCAAATAATCTGCTCATATGAATACACCTTTTTAATAAGAATTAGAATCAAGAAATAAATTTACGTGTTCTGCAAATAGTTCTGGAAATTGAAACAGATGCCCGTGACCAGAATCAGGATATATAATCAGCTGTGCTTTGGGTAATTTCTCTGTTAAGATATAACTGTTTTTAGTCGGTACCATCACATCATTAACACCATTAGTAACAAGTACAGGGTGTTTGATGTTTTGTAACCATCCATAATCAAGATTAGATTTTTGTTTAGCCCATTTTGCAATGGCTTGTAATTGTGCCTCTTTTACTTGTTCTGAACTGTTTACTTTTTTCTGATTAAAAATTCTTTGTAGTGAAGCCATTCCTGCAGATTTACTTGTTTCGGTTTGTTCGTAGAAAAAGAACATAAAATCATTTATTCCATCTTCTTCCGTTCCGCCGTGACGATTCATTCTTTCAAAAATCTCTGGATTTGGATTAATACCAGATTCAGGCGAAGTACCTGCCATAATAATTTTTCTTACTAAATCTCCTTCTTGTAAAGCTAGCTCTTGTGCAACCATGCCACCAATGGAAAAACCAAGAATGTCAACTTGTTCTAATCCAAGAGCTTTTATAAATGTTGCTGTATCTTTTGCCATATCAGTAATTGTAGTAGGCGTTAGTCCATCGGTCTCACCAACCCCTTTATTGTCAAATAAGATTACTGGGCGGGTATTTGCAATAGGTTCAAGCATGTTTGGATCCCAGTTTTCCATCGTTCCTCTAAAGTGAACAAGAAATACTACTGGTATACCATCTTGTGTACCAAATTTTCTATATGCGTAACGAGTTCCATCTGCTTCAATAAATTCTGATTCTGTTGGTATTTTAAAGTTTGTCATTTTTGTGTTCCTCCTTAGAAATTAAAAAACGATTTTATAAGTATGCATAGTATGCATTATGATGGTTTGTTTCATGCTAATTTTAGAATGAGCGTTCTAAAAAGGGTAAAAAAAGAAAGCTAGTCCAACACTGAAAGTGCTAAAGTGATGATGCCTTCTAATTCTTTTTTACTATAATTAGTTTTTATTAGTACTCTTATACCTACCAAATTGTTGTGTAAGAAACGAGATGTGTTATCAGAATCGATTTCTTTTGATAGCTCTCCACTAGTTTGGCCCCGTTTTATAAGGTTATTAAACATATCTTCAGTACGGTTAAACATTTTTGTAACTATGCGTCCAATTTCTTTGTCCAACAAAGATAATTCAATGGCTGCATTTACTGATAGACAACCTTTTGGGTATTGTTCAATGGAATTCAGTATGAACATAAAAACATCACGTATCGCCTGTTTAATGGATGAAGTGCTGCTAATTATGCTTTCCATCTCATTGACGATGAGCTCTTCATAGTGATTAAGGGAAGCTAAAAACAATGAACGCTTGTCACCAAATGTGTCATATATACTCCTGCGGTGTATCCCCATATGATCCACCAAATCTTGCATGGATGTTTTTTCATAACCCTGTTCCCAGAAAAGCTCCATTGCTTTTCTTAATACTGCTTTTTCGTCAAACTCTTTACTTCTGGCCATTTTATTTCTCCTTAAAAAAATCCATGAACCAATACTAACAAAAACAAACGTCATAATCTATTATAGAATGAACGTTCTAAAATAAACACATGAATTTCAAACCATGATTAAATAATACCCTTTTTAGAACGATTAGTAAAGAATTATAACTAACCAATAATCCCCAACACATTTGCTGCATATCACAGTTATCCATTAACTTTCACTTAGGGGTACCGCCACATGCCCATCAAGCCAAGAAAATAGGTCACCCCCAAAACGATAAATTGAGCTTATAAGTTACAAGAAAATCCAAAATTTCGTTCTGGGGGTACTACAAAACTTTAACTTGATGGGTATGGGGTAACATCAGGAAAATGCGGATTTATAACGTAAAGCGAAATTCCAATATAAAAAGCGCAATTTCCCAATTTTAATGCTGAGAAATTGTACTTTTTTCATTACTACATAATCGCACCCGTTAGCTGAATAAGGATTACTGTACTTTCTTTTCTAATACAGCAAGTTTCTTAAATTTTTTATCATAACTTTGACGTTGAATAAGATTAGTTAACCAAAATTTTGCCCGTTCGATGTCCTCATTTATTATAAATGCTTCAATGGCTTGTTTAAAATTGTTATGGTATTTAAAATTCTCATTTATCATTAGTTCAAGGCCTTGATGGTAGCAATCTGAAGTTCATTTATATTCCTTTATTTTTGAATATAAAATCCCCAAATAAATAAAACTACTTGATTTCTCTTCTTTACTGAAATTTGGTTGTTTAATGGCTAAATTCAATATATCTGTTGTCGGATTTCGTATTCTAATAGACGTGATTGCACAGAATAATTTTGATTGGACACCTTCTTTTCAAGCCCATTTTTCTAGTTTTTTCTTTTATTTTACGTTTTCTTGTATTTTTTATGTGGCAAAAGTCAACCGTTTTTACAACCGGCCTTTGATTATCGGATTGATTGGCATTACCATTGAAATTTTGTCCGAACTTGGTGGAGTTAATCGCGCAATATATTGTATTGGGAACAACAATTACGTTAGCGGCACTAAACGGAATGATCATTATCGCGATTTCTCACAGCTTTATTGTTCTCTGCTTTTTCAATATGATAAAACTGTATGAAGCACAGTCGAGGGAACGACAAATTAGAAAACAGAATGAACATATGTTGATGCTCATTTCCAATTTATATGAGGAAGCGGTTCTTTTTAAAAAAACGCTGCAAAAAAAATGCCCGTATTTTTTGTAGTTTTTCGTCTGATTCTGTAGTTCGAATTATATCATTATCAATAACAGGTATGGAAGCGCTTTCAAATAGTTGAAAACGTAGAAATCCATAGACAGTATGCAAAGCGACACGAAAAGTTTTCTGGAGTATGTCCGGATATCTCTTTTGCGATCCTTCCACCGAAATAAAACTATAGAAAGCGAGGTTAAACCTTGATGGTTCAAAGGATGATACAAGAGGAAAAACGTCAATTACGCGACCTGCAGATGGATTGCCTGGATGAATGGGTCACGCATTACCGTTCCTTTAGCGGTGAAGGACAATGTGCAGCCTATATTCCTGCGCTGGAAAAAGCAAATCCCTTTGACTTAGGCATTTGCATCATAGGGCCTGGTGGAACGGTAATAAAATCTGGCGATTGGCACGTCTCTTTTACTTTGTAAAGCATCTCAAAAGTGATCAGCTTTATGGCTGCCTGTCTGGGCCGTGGTATTTCTTATGTATTAGAACGAGTAGATGTTGAACCGACAGGAGACCCCTTTAACTCGATTATTCGTTTAGAAATGCATAAACCAGGGAAGCCATTTAACCCGATGATCAACGCTGGAGCGATTACGGTAGCTTCCCTTCTTCCTGGGGAGTCACCACAAAATAAAGTAGAATCTCTATGCACAATAATAGAAAGCATTGTGGAAAAACGGCCAACGATTAATGAAGCCGTTTTCCAATCTGAGTGGCAAACGGCTCATCGAAATAGAGCGTTAGCCTACTATCTAAAAGAGACGGGCTTTTTAGAAGTAGAGGTTGAGGAAGCCTTAGAGATTTATCTGAAGCAATTGCGATCGAGGTAAATGCAGAAGACATCTCGATGATTGGGTTAATTCTTGCTCATGATGGATACCATCCTCTCCGCAATGAACAAATTATTCCGAAAGAAGTAGCTAGATTAACGACAAGTTTAATGCTCACGTGTGGAATGTATAATGCTTCTGGCAAATTTGCCGCTTTTGTCGGAATACCAGCAAAGAGTGGTGTATCTGGAGGTATTATGGCGCTCGTACCCCCAAAGAGCCGGCAAGAAGTACCTTTTCCAAATGGATGTGGTATCGGTATTTATGGACCGGCTATTGATGAATATGGAAATAGCCATGCAGGTGTAATGTTACTAAGGAACATTTCGGAAAAATGGGATTTAAGTATTTTCTAAAAGAATTATGGCAAACACTTCAAGGATCTTTTGCCTCATTTTTGGCATTTGAAATAGATTGATACATTTATTGATGTATAGGAGGATTGTAAAATGAAGGAATTTATCAACTGGCTTACAACAGACTTTAGTAATTTTCTTTGGAGTTATGTACTCATTATTATGCTTATTGGTATCGGGCTTTACTTCACATTCAGGACAAAGTTTGTCCAATTCCGCATGATCGGTGAAATGTTCCGCCTGTTAGGGGAGGGAGCAGCATCTTCTTCTGAAAAGAAAGGTGTCTCATCATTTCAGGCATTCTGTATAAGCACAGCTTCCCGTGTAGGTACGGGCAACCTGGCAGGTGTAGCTCTGGCGATTACAGTCGGTGGGCCGGGCTCTGTTTTCTGGATGTGGTTAATTGCCCTTATCGGTTCTGCATCCGCTTTCGTAGAAGCGACACTGGCGCAAATTTATAAAGTTAGGGATAAAGATACAAATATATTCCGGGGCGGACCGGCTTATTATATGGAAAAAGCATTGAAAGCCCGCTGGATGGGTGTTCTCTTTGCAATTATCATCACCATAACATTCGGTCTTGCGTTTAACTCTGTACAAGCGAATACGATAACGAGCGCTTTTAACAATGCATTTGGATTCGATCCGGTAATGACAGGCCTTATCATTACTGCTGTAACTGCGGTTATTATCTTTGGCGGTATTAAACGAATTGCGAAATTTGCCGAATGGGTGGTCCCACCTATGGCTGGTATGTACATCCTTATTGCAATCTATATCGTTGCAAAAAATTTCGGGGAACTTCCTACCGTGTTCTCACTTATTTTCAGCAATGCGTTTGGTTTAAATGAAGCTGTCGGCGGAGGACTTGGAGCCGCAATGATGTATGGGATAAAACGAGGTCTTTTCTCTAACGAAGCTGGTATGGGTAGTGCGCCAAACGCTGCAGCAACTGCAGATGTGAGCCACCCTGTTAAGCAAGGGCTTATCCAGGCACTTGGCGTGTTCGTCGATACACTTGTGATTTGCAGCTGTACAGCATTTATTATTTTATTGTCAGGCGTTTATAAATCATCCGAATCTGACGGTATCATCCTTACACAGTCAGCGCTAAGTTCTGAAATGGGATCCTGGGCCACTATTTTTGTCGCCATTATCATTTTGCTGTTTGCGTTCAGCTCTATTGTCGGCAACTACTACTATGGTGAATCGAACATTGAATTTATTAGTAAAAATAAAACTTGGTTAGTTATTTACCGTATCGCAGTAATTGGCATGGTTATGTTTGGCTCATTAGCCCAGCTTGCAACCGTTTGGAGCTTAGCCGACGTATTCATGGGCATTATGGCCATCATTAACTTGATTGCGATTGTGTTACTTGGCAAGATTGCTTTTGCCGCATTGGGTGATTACATGAAACAGAAGAAAGCAGGCAGAAACCCTGTCTTTCACGTTTCTAACATTCCTGGTCTAAAGAATGTAGAATGCTGGGGAGCCGATGAAAAACAATCTTTAAAGAAGGATGCGTAAAAAACAACTAAGACATTCTTATGGAAGTTAGAAGAGTGGTAAAGTTAGATGGTAAAATTGTTAAGGGAACCAATTCTAACTGGATATTATATACTTTTAAATAATGTAATTCTTTACAGGATATTTTTGTGGGGCAACCTTTGGAAGTATTAATGAGTTGCCCCGATTATTCAAACTTCATTTTTTAGGTGATAACAAATTGACCACTGACCACAAGATGACCACACACTTAAGTAATTTATATGAATTTAGTGCACTTTAATATAAGAATAAATTCTCATATGTATAGGCTCTATAAACATAATCCTCATACTTCTTAATGGTTTGATTAGTGAAATTAGGGGTCCTACCACATGCCCATCAAACTAATTTTAACAATACCTTTAAAAATGAAAAAACGCTATGCTTATCGTAAGAAGTTTACGAGAAAGGATGGTGTTTTTTTTGAACCCTATCATTTCCAGTGAACTGACACTTTTTGCATAAGAATTACAACGTTTTTTATCCTCAATAGTCCTACAAGAAACGGCCAAACAGGTGGGCTTTGTACAGCGATCTAGTAAGTATCAAGCAGTTGAACTCATCGCCCTTTGCGTTTGGCTCAGCCAAGAAGTCGCTAGTACTTCTCTTACACCCGTTTAGAGGCTTCGACGGGTGTACTAATAAGCCCAGAAGGGCTAAATCAACGCTTTAATCCAGCAACTGTCGCATTCCTCCGAGAAGTCTTTACTTCACTCCTAAAACAAAAACTCTGTTTAAATCAATCACTTTTTTCAGACACGATTTCTGTTTTCGAACGTATTCGAATTTTAGATGCGACTGTATTTCAGCTACCTGATTCCTTCGCCACAAATTATCAAGGCTCTGGAGGAAGTAGTAATACTGCAGGGGTGAAAATCCAATTGGAATACGATTTATTAAGTGGCCTATTTTTAAACGTACAGCTAGGACCAGGAAAGAACAATGATAAAACATACGGCTGCCTTCGAACTGTTGAGAAAGGCGATTTATGTTTACGTGATCTTGGTTACTTTGATTTGAGACTTACAAGCCATTCATGTTAAAGAGGCTTATTATATCTCTCGGTTGAAGCTAAACACACGTATTTATATCAAGAACCCCCACCCAGAATTCTTCAACAATGGCATTATAAAAAAACAAACCGAATACATCCAGGTTGATATGACACAAATGATGTCTAGTCTAACCCCTAGTGAAACGCTGGAAATACCCGAGGCATACATTGGACAAAATCAGAAGCTCCAAGCACGTGTTATTATCCATCGGCTAACCGACGATCAAACGCAAAAACGCAAACACGCCTAAAAAAACAAGCAATACGAGAAAAGAAGAAAGGCAATGTCATGAAGGATAAAAGTAAGCAATTGATGGGCATGAACGTCTATATTACGAACACATCTCCAGAAGAAGTCCCCACTGATTATGTCCATTCCCTCTATTCCCTGCGTTGGCAGATTGAGATTTTATTTAAAACATGGAAGTCATTTTTTGAAATCGATGAATGCAAAACAATCAAAAAAGAACGCCTTGAGTGCCATTTATATGGCCAACTCATTGGCATTCTTCTCTGTTCTTCTACCATGTTTCAAATGCGACAGTTAATTCATGAAAAGAAAAAGAAGGAATTGAGTGAATACAAAGCAATTTATATGATTAAAGATTACTTCCCGTTCCTGTTTCAAGCGATGGCGTTTGGCACAGAAGAACTTTTGAAAATTCTGCATCGCCTTTTTCATCTGCTCAAAAAGAATGGTCGAAAATGTCATCGGTATAAGAAAAAGACCGTATTTGATATTCTTGGGGTTGTATATGAAACGACGGTGAAGCATAGACAAGCTGTGCCTAGCAAAAAAATCACTTTTCTAAAGGCTTTTTTGATGCCAACTTTTCTATTACTCGGTAGTTTTAAAACAAGGATCATCTTATATCTAGTAATTTATATTATTAGCTTGATGGGTATGCGGCAGGACCCCTATATATAAAGCTGAGGGCGCGTGCTCACAGCGCAGTAGCGCCTGCAATTGTTTATATATATAGTCTGACAGATAATCAGTTATACTACTTACTTGTTCAAAATATAACTGAACAATCTGTTTTCAAAAAGGCTACTCAGTTGGGTTGTTCAATGCTTATTTTTTCTTACCCACACGATTCAGAATGCTTTTGTTCAAATTATTGCGTAACTTATCATCCCATCTTTTCGCTTGGTCGGTAAGTCCATTGGCGAATGCTATCACGTCTTCACCTGTCACTTCCAATACGTCTTTGCCATCTGCCGCACCAGCTTCAAACAAATCAATGAGATCGTACTGGATTCTCAGCATATCCATACCACTTCCAGAGGCGAAACCCCACATATAGTTACAGATTTTTTTATAGGCTTCTGGGTAGTCGCCTGGCAAAGCTTCCACACGCGCCATCATTTCTTTGTATTCTTTTTTGTCGTCAAGTATCTTTTTGATGAAATTTACCATGGTATTTAACCTCCTACCTTATTTTTTATTCGTCCATATTTTTACTTGCTCTTCAACTCTACTCTCAATTTCTTTTTTCAAATCTACTTGCCCTCCTAATATATTCACCGATTCTCCATCTAGTTTTGAGAGAGCCATCAATTCGTCGGCAAATGCCGCCACGTCTTCACCGGTAACATCTAGCACATGCTTGCCTTCTGCTGCACTAGCTTCAAACAGTTCATACAAATTGATGATTTCTTCACCAAATCCATATCCGAAATTCCACATGTACTTTTGAATCTTTTTGAACACAAAGGCGTAATCTTTCGGTAGGGAATTTACTTTTTTCATAAATGCTTTGTATTCCTTCTTGCTTTCTAAATTGCCAATGATTAGCTCTATAAATTTCTTCATATCATTTCTCCCCCTTTAGGATTTTAATTTTTAATGAAACAAAATTCCATTTTTCCCAAAAGTGTTCGAGTTCCTTGTGTCCTGCATTATTTAATGAATAAAATTTGCGAGGAGGACCCATTTCAGAACGCTTTTTCTCGATATTCACTAATTCTTTCTTTTCCAATCGCACCAAAATGGTGTAGACCGTACCCTCAACAACCTCTGTAAAGCCCATTTCATTGAGGCGGCGGGTAATCTCGTAGCCGTAAGTATCTCCCCTGCTGATAATTTCCAGCACACAACCTTCCAACACACCTTTGAGCATTTCTGTTAAATTTTCCATAGCATACACCTCCTAAGCTAATAAGTTATATAGATATTCAGTATTGCTGAGTACCGGTATATTGTAATGCTATGTAGCAAAGGTGTCAAGTGTGCATTAAAAAAATTATAAATTTAAAAAGATACAAAAGGATTTGCTGTAAATGCGGAGTAAGAAAAGGTATTCGTGAGCATTACTATTTAACTGAGGGAGTTCATTAAGAAAGTTTTATTTAGTACTTTTGGATCTATCCCGCAACAATTTTTTCTTGGCCAACCATCCTGCATTCTTGCGGTATTTCTTGGGTACATTACTCATGAATATGAGTATTGATAACGCTATAAAATTATACGGCCGTCATTGGTTGTAATATGCATCATTTGAAGGGAGAATAAGTATCTGATTACATACTGGATCATTTTATTGGCTATCGCGGTAGGGATTGTTTTTATCGCAGAAAAAATGAAACAACCGTATCCTACATTTCTTGTTATTGTTGGATTGATAATAGGGATCCTACCTATTCCCGGCTTGTCTGAGGTCAAGAGTTATGCTGCAACTGATTCTGTATTCCAAACTACAGTCATTATAATCTTTTTATCAGCTCTATTAGGAGATGCAGCGCTTAAACTTCCAATTGATGAACTAAATCGGAGTAAGAAACCTATCCTATTATTATCATTTGTTGGAACATTTTTGACGTTTTTAATCGTTTCTTTTCTGATGTACTTTCTACTGAACCTTTCTCTACAACAAGCACTAATCTTCGGAGCATTGATGGCTGCCACCGATCCTGTTTCAGTCCTTAGTATTTTCAAGGCTATGGACTTGAATAAACGGTTATCCATTATTGTCGAAGGAGAAAGTTTAGCGAATGACGGAGTAGCCGTTGTATTATTTAAAATTGCACTTGTGACCACTGTTTTAAGTCTAACAGGCACTTTTGAGGCTTCTATTGAGTTCGTAAAAGTAGTCATTGGAGGTATCCTTATCGGTGGAGTATGCGGATTTATTGCTTCCCTTATTACATCCAAAATCGACAATTATTTGGTGGAAATCGGACTTTCCATGGTTCTCTTTTACGGTGCTTTTGATCTGGGGGAACATTTTCATGTTTCAGGTGTGATTGGAGTCGTGACAGCTGGCTTAATCCTCGGGACATATGGGAAAAATATCGGTATGTCTGACCTGACACATGAGAAAATGGATTCCTTTTGGGAAATTGTTGCCTTCCTCTCGAATGCACTCATTTTCTTATTGGTGGGGTTAGAAGTCAGTAGTATTAATTTTCTAGATAAAGGATGGTTAATTATTGGGAGTATTTTAATCGTACTCTTGGCTCGATTTATTGCCGTATATATCAGTCTTGCTTTTGATAAAAACATCCCTACTTCCTGGAAGCATGTAATTGCCTGGGGAGGATTAAAAGGTTCTCTTTCTATTGCTCTTATATTAAGTGTTACACCGGGGTTTGAAGGGCGAGAATTGCTTTTAGCAATGACATTTAGCAATGTTGTATTTTCTCTATTAGTTCAGGGAACGACACTAAAAAAAGTAGTCGCTTTTGTCGGCGTGAGATAAAAATTTCCCCCTATTCGTCGCGAACTCATTATTTTCAAGATGTTTGAGGGAAATTAGGACTTTTAACAGTTACATTCAGTTGCATTTGGAATTACTATGAGGTATTAACCGGATGCTATCCGTCAACAAAAAGGAAAAGTAATGATTGGGTAATCTTGTGTAGGGAGTGAGATAAAAGTGGCAAAAAAACAGTATGCAGTAATTGGTTTAGGAAGATTTGGTACTAGTGTAGCTCGAAGATTACAAGAGGCCGGACAGGATGTTTTAGGAATTGATGTTAATGAAGAACGAGTAGAAGATGCTGGATTATACGTCACTCATGCAGTCGTGGCGGATACAACAGAAGAGCAAACACTTAAAGATGTCGGAATTCGTAATTTTGATTGTGTAATCGTAGCAATTGGGAGCGATATGCAGTCCAGTATTTTAACCGTTTTACTTCTTAAGGAGCTGGGTGTAAAAAAAGTAATCGCGAAAGCTCTAGGTAAGCAACATGGACAGGTTTTAGACAAAGTAGGGGCCGATTGGATTATCTATCCTGAAAGAGATATGGGAGAACGTGTTGCAAATCAGCTCTTATCACCAAATTTGTTGAATTATATTGAACTGTCAAAAGAGTACAATATAGAGGAAATAGTGATCCCTTCAAGAATGGCTGAAAAAAGTCTGCGGGAACTTGATATTCGTGCTAAATATAATATCAGTGCCATTGCCATCTTAAGAGGAGCAGATATTATCATATCCCCATCTCCAGATCAGATTATTCTTAAAGGAGATTTATTAGTGTTGATTGGGGACAAAGAGGATCTAGCCAGATTTTCAAGTATAGAATAACAGTTGTCCTGCTGAAAACATTAAGATTTTGTTGTCAGTAGGCTACAAGGGTTATATATCCTTTCTATTATATCTTTACTTAACCCTACCTCTTTAATACAAGTTCAAGTGCCAAGGGATAAATTAAATTAGATTGGACGATATAATTCCTTAGAAAATGGAGATGACTATGTTACATACAAGTAAAAAACACCGTCGGTTTAACATTATTAAACTTCACCCAGCACACATTCTATTGTTTGGTTTTTCAGGGTTAATTTTTATTGGAACGTGTTTATTAATGATCCCTGCGGCTACTAAAGACAGGCATCATCTTAGTTTAATTGACGCCCTTTTTGAAGCTACTTCTGCTGTTTGTGTAACGGGATTAGCAGTTGTGGATACTGGTACCACTTTTACATTGTTTGGACAGATTGTTTTGCTTATTCTTATTCAATTGGGTGGCTGGGGGTTTATGACCAGTAGTATACTGATGTTTATTATCTTAGGGAAAAAGATTGGCTTGAAACAAAGGTTATTGCTTCAAGAGTCTTTGAATACGTTTACCGTACAAGGGGTAATCAAACTAGTTCAACGAATTATTATCATTACTTTAATTGTTGAAACCATAGGTGCTGTTGCTCTCGCCATTCGCTGGTCACAGGAAATGAGTTGGGGAAAATCAGTTTATTATGGAATATTTCATTCTATCTCGGCTTTTAACAACGCAGGATTCGGCTTAGAACCTGATAGCTTGAGTAAGTGGGTAGGGGACCCAACTATAAATCTTACTATTACTTTGTTGTTTATGCTTGGGGGAATCGGATTTTTTGTAATCACAGATATATATGGACAGAAAAATTCAAAAATAAAAAGGTTATCTCTACACACCAAAATTACGTTATTATTTACCTTACTGATAAATGTGGTAAGTACCTTTATCATTTTTGGCTTAGAATTCAATAATTCTGCTACATTAGGAACGTTAGATATGGTGGATAAATGGTGGGCTGCTTACTTTCAAGGTGTTGTCCCCCGTACGGCTGGCTTTAATACAGTCGATATAAGCCAACTGACATTAAGTTCTCAAGTATATATGATGGGATTAATGTTTATAGGGGCAGCTTCAGGATCAACAGGGGGCGGAATAAAAGTAACAACATTTGCTTTGTTACTTTTTGCCCTATGGTCAGTCATAACCAATAAGGAAGATATAAGTGTTTTTGAACGAAGAATTCCAAAATCTCAGGTTTTTAGAGCTTTATCAATTGCTGTTTCAGGGGTAATATTTATTTTTATAATCTTCTTTTTACTCACGATAACAGAAAAAGGGGCTGACATGTCCAAGATATTATTTGAAACGGTCTCTGCTTTTGGTACAGTTGGATTAAGTGCTGGTTTTACTGGGGAACTGAGCCCAATCGGTCGTATTTTGGTTACAATTATGATGTTGGTGGGTAGGATTGGACCTCTGACAATGGCGTTTGCAATTGCTATTCATTCAAATGATAAATCAAAAATTCGTTATGCAGAAGAAAAAATCTTAATTGGATAAATGTTAATCAAAAGAGCATATAATTATGCTCTCTTTTTTGTGACTTCTTCCACTAACCTGCCCCGTTTGTGAAATTGGCAAAGGCAGTCTAATTGTCGAATAGTCCTCTTCCTCTCAGGTTTGCGGAAACAGGCTCCTTTCCTATTTCACGTGCCCATATAGATAACTGGCCAATATGGTGGATTTCGTGGACAATGACATGACGTATGATCTCTCCGTGTTTACATTCAATGACTCGGCGCCTGATTGGTGCGTCTCTAGAGCTAATCGGTTTTTCATTGAAATCAGTTTCTGAAAGTTTCCGAGAATCCATTTCATTTGTCCAAGATGTCACAAATGGCTTCACTTTCTCATGGTATTGAGCTGAAAGATTTTTCACTTTTTGTAAGCTTGCATAATCCTCAAACAATGGCTCCTCAGGCACTGGTTCACCTCGCAAACCTAAGATCCACATATATTCCACATCTACAATGTGAAACAGGGTATGTAGGAAACTGCCGAACCCACCGACCCGTTTCTTTAATAGTTCTTCATCCGGTATGTCTTCGCACCATGTAAACCAATCATCACGAACTTGCCAGTTATATTGAAACAGTTTCAACATCACAACAACCTCCATCTTTTATAGATTTAATATTTAATTTTCACCAAAAGACTTCAACAACCTTTTTTTAGATAATAACTCTAAAAAAACCTGTTTAAATCCTCCATAAACTGGCCCAATTGTTGAACAACTCCATATGCACTCTTGAACTATCCTGCCACTTAGTTCATTAAGAAATCATTTCGGTTCATCTTTTTTATAAGCGGTTAAACTCTTTTCAAACCCGGTACGACTTTTTTATAAACAGTAAAACTTTCTTTCAAATCGACAAATAACGCATGAGATAATCTCCTTACATCCTATATGTGGAGTTTTTTTATGACAAAACAACTTATAAAGAAAGAATGGGAAACCCACATCCTAGGGTTTATCAAGGTAAACATGCAACCTTACTGCGGTACCTACATAGTATCTAAGGTATAACTACTTCGTTCATTAATCAGTATCTATTCCTTTATTGTTACCGTGTTAAATGTCGCCATAAATGTGGAACCTAACAATAAGTCCTAATAAATGAAGAATTAAATGCACTCTCCGAGGTAAATGAAAAAAATTAGCCAGTCGTCATTAATTAATTAAATTAAAGATTACTGGAACAATTAGACTTGAAGTTTCGTACAAGCATTTATTCCTTTTTTTATGGCAAAAGTAGCTCTCCCTTATTTACAAAGCGACAGCACAATCATTAACACGACATCTTCGGATCGACACATCCACCCTACATGAAGCGAGCAGGTTAGCCGTTTGTAATCGCCACGAGCTACGTCTTTTTAGCTTCTGATGACACAAGCCATATGTTAGGGCAAATCTTGCATCAAAATGGTGGATCGATGGTTTAAGTTCATAATATTTGAATCTCTTAAATCGCATGTAACTTTATATTGTCGCTTTCATCAATACTCTAAGAAATAAACGAAACTCCTTGATAGATAAGGAGTAATTTGTAGAATAACCAAAGGTTAAAATTCAGTCTTTAAGGGAGGAAAAAAATGCATTCAATTCAATTGGTTCTGGATGTAAAAGCTGAACTCGGTGAGGGACCGAGTTGGGATTCACGTAGAAAAGTGTTGTATTGGGTAGATATTACAAGGCAAAAGCTGCATTTGTATAATCCAACGAAGAAGACTCATACGATCTTTGATACCGGGCAGTATATCGGTTCAGTTGTTCCTAGAAAATCGGGTGGTATTGTAATGACACTAAAACATGGTTTTTATGCCTACGAATTCGAAACAAAGAATATAACATTTATTGGTGCTGTCGAGTTAGATAAGCCGAATAACCGATTCAATGATGGAAAATGCGATGCGGCTGGACGTTTCTGGGCGGGTACTATGGGACATGACTCGACGCCGAATGTCGGGGCTCTTTACTGCCTGGATACTGATTGGAGCATCAAAAAGGTGTTGGAGAATGTCAGCATTTCGAATGGTATAGCCTGGAGTCCAGACAATTCGACAATGTACTATATCGATTCGCTGACAAATAAAGTGATGGCTTACGACTATGATTTAGTAACCGCAACAATTAGTAATCCGCGGGTTGCCGTCTCAATTCCCAATAGCTTCGTCTTCCCTGACGGCATGACATCGGATGAAGAAGGAATGATTTGGGTCGCGATATGGAACGGTAGTGCTGTAACAAGGTGGAATCCGAAAACAGGGAAGCTTCTTGAAACCGTGAATGTTCCTGCAACACGCACGACTTCTTGTGTATTTGGCGGTGATAATTTACACGAACTCTATATTACCTCCGCCCGAATCGGTTTAGAAGAGAAAATATTGGCGAAGGAACCTTATGCTGGCGGATTATTTGTTGTGAATACCAAAGTAAGAGGCCTTCCAACATATGCCTTTGGAGGGTAGATAAATAATTATAGGGGAAATTTTACTTAAGAAGGAGATTATGTGTGGAACCTAAATCAAAACGAATTTCAATAATTTAAGGCCATTACGAGACAAAAACCGTTTAAATAAGGTTGGAAAATCTTTGTCTCGTCTTCCCCATCCAACAAGTTCTCTTAATTCAGGTATTTCATGATTAGATATTGGCATGTTTATTATGACTTTATAATTCATTTAGTTCCCCTTTTCCTCATCTAAATTAGAATTCAAGGTACTAATTCCTATAGAATGAAGTCTAATTCCTTGGTGAACTAAAGTGTCCCGATAGTGCCATAAAAAAAAGCTGCCTCAGCAACCTTCCTTATTGAAGTAAAGTTCCCTTTAGTTGAAGAAGCAAAAACAGCTGTTGTTGTATGCACAATCTGTAAAAAATACACTTAGATTACACTTTCATTTCATAAAAGCACGAGCCTGTTCGTTTAGTTATTAAAATCAAGTATAAAGATTTACCGTATTGTTTCATTGCTCGTATCGATTCCCCTCAAACGACTTTAACATTTCCTACCTAATATATAATTTCATTTCCCATATACACTGGATTGACTTAACGTTGAAAATAATAAAAGCTGACCTAACATGCAGGTCAGCCTTTTGCACTTGGATCGATACTTTTGGGAAAGTACCTCTTTTTATAGTTATACCTTTATCGTTAAAAAATTACGAACGACTTGTAAATTCGTTTAAAGTTTGCTTTCTAGATTAATCTTGTTATTTAGTGGATGTACTTATGGTGTAAGCACAAACTAAGTTTTATCATCTTAAATAACATCCTTATTTATTGCCTGGTAATTGCCACTACGGATGGTCTCGGAATATCGCCAAAAGGCCACCGGCTGGTCGGATTATTAACATCCTCACTCTCTTCCCCTGGGTGCTGAACAGACATAAAAAGTGTTTCACCATCTGGAGCCAGCCATGTGCCGGTTAATTCCGCCTGTACTGGCGCGGAGGCAAATTGCATAGCCTTTCCCCGATTCGGTCCCTCCGTTGGAATCATGTATAAGCCGTTGTTTCCGAATGGTTTGTAAGCTCCTTGATTAGTCTTATCAGAAGAGATATCTGTACAGACCCATAAGTTCCCTGATTGGTCAAACATCAAGTTATCTGGACAGGCAAAACCGCTTTGCGGCCCTCCGGATATAAAGATTTCATAAACAAAAGAGGTACTCTCATGGTTATTGTTTTCCTCGACAAGGCGATATATCTGTCCGTAATAGTTTCCGTGCTTTGTATTATTTGTGAACGCAATAAACACAGAGCCGTCCAGCGGATGAATTTCAACATCCTCTGGACGATCAAGGGGAGTTCCGCCCACGAGGTTTGCCGCGTCACGAGTGTTGACAAGCACTTCCCCCTGTGTTTTGTATTTCTCTCTTAATTTAGGTGTTTTATTAAGATCAAGAGGAATCCACTTATTAGCGCCCATATCTGCGACATATAAAGTTCCTTTTTCCAGGAGATGGCTATTCCGTTTCCCTAGCTCAGGTCTATAAACATCATCACTTATAAATTTATACACACACTGGTCATTGGCATCATCACCACTGTAAACGACAACACGACCAGATTTCCCAAGAGTCATTACTGCATTCTCGTGCGAGAACCGGCCGAGCATGGAATGTTTCTTTGGGGTCGATTTAGGATCAAAAGGATCGATTTCAACCACCCACCCGTAATGAGTAGGATTCAAAGCTGGAACTCCCGGAGTTTCGGACCAGTACTGCACAATTCCCTCATAATTCTCCTCTCCAGAAAAAGCTGTATTCCATAGTGTTTTTCCACCCGAACAGTTGGCAAATGTACCTGTAACCTGTGTAACCCCGCCAACTGCTGCATCCCCTTTTGCTGGACCGGTTAAATTGATCGGTGTATTGGCCGTAATTCTTCTATTGAATTGGGAGCCTTTGAAAACTGTCCATTTCCCCTCTGATCCTTTTCGGATGTGAATGACCGATCCGCCAAGGTTGTATTTTTCCACAGCAATTTGCTGCGCTGTCCTTTTGGGGCCGCCTGGCTCTTCCTTATATCCCGTGACAAATATACTCATATCCCCTATATACTCATGATTGACCCAAAGGAGGCCCTCATTTGGGCTGCTTCCGAAATAGCAGGTGAAATCATTATTAAATCCAAAATTTTCACCATTGCCTAAATCCTGTCCCCAGGTTGCCACAATATCGTACTGATACCCTCTAGGAAGAATCAACTGATCCTGAGTCGAAGGTCTGATTGGTCTAAACTGTGAAAACCGTGTCCCATATGGCTGCCTGTATCCTTGTTCCTGGGGCACGTATGGATCCTGCACGTTCCTGTCCCCGGCAGGATACTGATAGTAGGGATAATAGTAATTTGTCAAAACAAAACACCTCTTTCATTAAGATACTTATACATTAGTCCACCTAATGTATATGTGTAATGGAAAGGGAATATGAGGACATGCTTTCTTTTAGACTAATACTTTTATTTTTACAATAGTTTTACATTACATCAGTTTACAGAATGAATTTTATTGAACTACCTTCTATATCATTATCCTATTTCAACTATCCTCCCTCAATAAACTAAACACAATCTCACGATTGCTCTAGAATTCTTAGGATTTCATAGTCATATCATTAACCGTTATCTATGTAAGCTCGGCATTACTCCTCAAGGATAGGGATTTACCGAAAAAAGTGCATGCTAAACTAGCCAATCATAGGAAAAAATTGGTTTAAGCAATGTTATGATCGCACTTTAGGATATCCACATGTCTCATGGAGGTCAACCCTCCCATGTCTCACAGAGTCGATGCTCCTACATTCCTTCGTTCAACCTTTCCATGAGGTGGATGTCGGTCATGCTGCCCCACAGGATCTAAGTCCTCACGTTAGTTGCTTTGCCGACTAATCCGTGCTTCACTTTTAAATGAGTGTTAATTAAATGACCGTGTAACCATAAAAATCCGATGAACTATGCGACTGTTTGATGTGCTACAAATGTTGCCATATGAGGGATATCCTTTAACATCTTGTCTTCTTGAAACGTAAATTGTTTTTTACCGATTGAAAATAGAATTCGAATAAGCTTGTTACACAAGGCTATCAGAGATTGCATTTTCTTTAAGGGATTGTGGGAACGTGTTGTGTAAGATATATGAAGAGCTTTAAAAGCCTTGTTCTTTGCCACCAGTATCATGGCTGCCCGGAAAAAGAGAGCCCTCAATTTCTTTCGTCCCCGTTTGGTAATCTTGGTCTGACCTTTGTGCTCTCCGGATGTGTTTTCTTTTAAACTTAAACCTGCTAATTTTACGATTTGGCGAGGATGTTGATAGTCTCTGAGGTCTCCGACCTCTGCGAAAAACCCTGCTACTGTATCTCGACCGATTCCTGACACCTCTAACATCTTTGTGACACCTGGGATATGGTCTAATAACTGATCTAATTGATGATCTATTTCTTCGAATTTCATTTGAATAAAATCATACTTCTCTAGTAAAGCTCTCAACTCTAATTTCGCCATAGCTGCCCCTTGACGAATACCACTCGAAGGATTGGCTGCTTCTTTAAGTGCTCGTATTTTCTTTAAGCCTATACTGCGTTTTACCACTTGTCTTAGGGAAAGTAAGAGCTCTTCATCCGTATACTTTACAAGTTCATGTGGCAAAGCTTCTAGCTTTAGAAAATGAATAGCTGCCTTTCCTTCCCAACTTTTGAACACCGTCAAAAATTCGGGAAAGTAACGATCAAGCCAGTTATGAACTTGTGCCTGAACGACCTGTAAATCAACGTTGAGAAGATCGCGAATTTTTTTGGCCACTCGGAGTTCTGCATAAATTCCACGTGGAATTGTTGGTTCGGCGTATCTTCCGTCTTTGACTAACTGTGCGATGACTTTTGCATCTTTCACGTCATTCTTTGTAGGTGAATTATCGTCTAATTCTTTACTTCGTTTAACATGTAGTGGATTGACTGATACGAACTTAATATTATTCTCTTTTAGAAGATGAGCTAGATTTAACCAGTAGTGACCGGTTGGCTCCATCCCTACAATCACTTGATTTAACTTACACCTTTTAACAAGTTGGGTAATCCAATCTAGAAACAAATGAAATCCTGCTTTCGTATTTTCAAAGAAACACGTTTTACCTAGTTCCAATCCTCTAAAATCTTGTGCTCTCGCGACATGATTGTGCTTGGCTATATCTACTCCGACAATTAAGGTTTCAGAAGTAATTTGAGAGATTTTATGATATTGGTTATAATTCATTGTGAGACCTCCAAATAGATGTATTGTCCTTTTTAGCTGGCCAGCTCAGGACACATTCATCTTATCAAGAGGTCTTTTTTCGTTCAAACCTCATTTTCAGTTATTACAGGAATGCTGCCCTTATCATATTTAATTGGATTATTCTTTTATAAAAAAGATTGATAAGGATGGAGACGTAGCCCTCGCGTGGTCTTATTTCTAGTTATTGCAAGTCAACACTATCTTTATTATTGATCCAATTAGACAAAGAAGGGGAAGGCACTATCTATACCCTCCCCTTTTTCAAACACAACTTATTTTTTAGATCTTCTTCTAAATCCTAAATACAGACACCCTACAATAAAAGCCATAATTAGAATGGCAATCCATGGGCCAAAGGCTGTGAATGGAGTTACATAATCGCTAGTTTCGGATATTCCTTTAACAACTTGGGAAGAACCTAGAATCATAGGTCTCAGCTCCTTAAGAGAAAGTAGATGTAGCTTTGAAACAAAGTTTGGTCAAATTAATACAAGAAACCTTGATAAATAAATAGAAGGAGTATGTCTTGAAAAAAGATTAATCAAACATGCCCTTATAATATTTAATTGGATTATTCTTTTATAAAATGATTGATCATTTTTGATAATGAACTAACGCACCCGTTACTTGAATTAGAAATTTAATTAGCTTTTCTTGGTCCTCTTAAAAAATAAATAACCTAAAACACCCAAAACTAACGCTATACCTCCAAAAACAATAACTTGATATATAATATCCCCTAACATAACCTGTTCCTCCTATTCAAAAAACATTTTCCTAAATCTATATACTAAATTTTCCCTAAATAGGTTTCAACTGAAATAGCTACTTTTTGAGAAAAAAGAATTACTTCATTCAAACTCTTTCCATCAACTTCACTGAATTCTTGGTAATGTGTTTTGGGAACAACTAAAACGTGTCCTTTATTTATTGGGAATTTATCTATAAAGCAACTAACTCGTTTTCATATATTATGTAGGCTTCAGCTTTTTTATGGATAATCTCACAAAAGATGCAAGTTTTCACCCTCCTTTTTCCTCAATAAGAATCATTTCTATTTTCTTATTGAACTCTCCTGCCCCTTTAGCTCTATAAGAAAAAAGCGACACTTCATTATTGAAGTATCGCACCTTTAGTTATTTAACTTACTGTTTAAATAAGGCGAACCAGCAGGAGGTTGTTCTTTAACCTTCTTACGGATTGGCTTATGACCTCTAGCCCCTAGCACAGGAGTTAGAGAACTGTCTAACATTTACAAAGATATAATTTCTGATAGGATAAAAAATATTAAACCTTCTCAGAGTGAAAGTTAACGTCTTTCGCTTACAGATCTAAGTCCTGCTTTGGTCCATTATAATCTTGCAGATTGGAGCTTTGATTCTGTTGGTTCTGACTGCTATTGTCATTGCCGTTCTTATTGAACATCTGCTGAATCTTATCTACTGCTTGAGGAGCAAGATCGAGTATCTTTTCATATAAATGCGTGCTTTCATCAAGATGAACCATTTTCACCTCATTGGAATTCACAATTAAGAAGGCAATTGGGGTAATGGAAACACCGCCTCCGCTTCCTCCACCGAAAGGTTGTCCCTTTGATTGTCCTTGACCGCTGCTACTTGAATCTCCATCAAGCATAAATTCGCTTCCACCTGCTGCAAATCCGAAACCAACCTTAGAAACAGTTAATATCACACTGCCATCGGGGGTTTCAACAGGGTCTCCTATAATAGTGTTAACATCAATCATTTCTTTCAGATTTTCCATAGCAGTTGTCATTAGCCCTTGAATTGGATGGTCAGACATATACTTCTCCTCCTTTTCTATACAGATTTTGATTTATCATAAGATAGGGCAGAAAGCGGTTTAGTTTTAAAATTCGACCGTCCACCTTTCCAAAATTTAATCAGTTTAATTCCTGATAACAGCATGCCCGATTCGAAATTGAAAAATACATGTAAGAGATGTTTGTGAAACAACAGCTTGAAAGTGAGGAGAAATCGTGATATCTGGAACCGCCTTCAATTTTGCATTTTGGTTTGTAGTGTTGACTTAAAATAAAGTCTGATCAAAATTAACATCCAATCCTTAATTTTTGGTTTACTTTACCATAAAACCCTATAATTTTAATCATAATCTAATCATTTGCCATTAACAGCAAATCTTCTTTACTGATTCCATAATTCACGAATATGACTACCATTATGTAATGACCATCATATACCTGGTTATGTCTAATTTTTGATAACTTATACAAAGAAACAACTGGATTCTGACTAGACCTCGTTCCCTTATTCCAGAGAATTCTCTTTTCCCGATTTTCACATATTTCTTGCTATAAGAGGGAATTTTATTTGTATCTATAATTTAAGGAGATAAATTTTATGAACTACAAAGTATTTAAGTCAATCAATCAACTTTCTAGAAATTGTTCTCCAATTGATTTGCTGATGATATTGATCTCAAATAAAATTCGTTATGTGTTTATTTTTGTTTTGATTTTCATGTGGTTTAGAAATGATTCTTACAAAAAAGTGTCTTGCAACGCGGTGATAGCTGTGGGGGTAACTTTGTTTATTAACACTTTGATTAAATTGTTTTATTTTAAACCACGTCCGTTTGTGAAACGTCGGTTAGGCTTACTCATTCCTTCAAAAATGGATTCTTCATTTCCAAGTAAACATACTCTTATTGTATTTGCTATATCTACTTCTATTTTTCTTTATGACCGTGTCCTTGGTTCAATCATGTGGGTATTATCTGTGTTGACGGGCTTCTCACGTATTTGGGTAGGACATCATTATCCATCTGATATTATCGGAAGTGCCTTTATTGCCACCATGACCAGTATCATATTAGATAAAATTGCTCGCTGCGTAAATTATTTTGCCCGTCAATAGCAGCTATTTTTTAGTTGAAATCATGTGGGATTATTATTTGTTTTTATACAGGAATCAGTCTTTTACCAAAAGAAATTTCAGATTTTACTGATTCCAATTTCTTCACATAAAATGCCCACATTGAAGTGGGCATTTTTATGTGAAGAAATTCATTTGTTTGTTAAAGGATTTTTGTCAGGTCCTTTGAAAACTCTGTTATAGCAGCAGCGTTTGGCATTCGGCCAGCTGTTTGCGTTCGAATATTATTCATTACATTTTGAACAGGACGCAGCATATTTCTGTTTCGATTTCTTCCTAATCCGTAAGCAGCTGCACTAACTCCTAGACCTAATAAAGACGCCCACATCATACCTCTATTATTTCTTGTTCTGCCAAACATCTTTAACATGTTTTGCCTTCTCCCTGTATTTAAAAGCGCTGGTATCCAGTTATTCATTTTCAGACACTTCCTCTATATAAAATTTGGAAAGTGAAATTTTCCCCTTCCATCATCCAATATTTGCTTTTAGGGGGTTGATGATGCTGGCAATGTTTTGATATGGACTTAAATTTCAGTAAACCAAATTCGATAAAGTATTTAAACTGATTAAGATATAAGAATAGAAACATTTTACAGATAAATAAAAAAAGTAATAGGAGCCACAATTACATTGATTTTTTGCCTGTTGTTTCCGGTTGTCATATCAATTTCTTACTCCTTCCGTATTTTACTCGTTTTCAAAACTAACCTTTTTTACTATTTTATATATGAAATTCCTTCTTAAACTTACCTCCCTCAATAAACTAAACACAATCTCACGATTGCTCTAGAATTCTTAGGATTTCATAGTCATATCATTAACCGTTATCTATGTAAGCTCGGCATTACTCCTCTAGGATAGGGATTTATCGAAAAAAGTGTATGCTAAACTAGCCAATTATAGGAAAAAATTGGTTTAAGAAATGTTATGATCGCACTTTAGGATATCCACATGTCTCATGGAGGTCAACCCTCCCATGTCTCACAGAGTCGATGCTCCTACATTCCTTCGTTCAACCTTTCCATGAGGTGGATGTCGGTCATGCTGCCCCACAGGATCTAAGCCCTTACGTTAGTTGCTTTGCCGACTAATCCGTGCTTCACTTTTAAATAAATGTTAATTAAATGACCGTGTAACCATTAAAATTCAATGAACTATGCGACTGTTTGATGGACTACAAATGTTGCCATATGAGGGATATCCTTTAACATCTTGTCTTCTTGAAACGTAAATTGTTTTTTACCGATTGAAAATAGAATTCGAATAAGCTTGTTACACAAGGCTATCAGAGATTGCATTTTCTTTAAGGGATTGTGGGAACGTGTTGTGTAATATATATGAAGAGCTTTAAAAGCCTTGTTCTTTGCCACCAGTATCATGGCTGCCCGGAATAAGAGAGCCCTCAATTTCTTTCGTCCCCGTTTAGTAATCTTGGTCTGACCTTTGTGCTTTCCGGATGTGTTTTCTTTTAAACTTAAACCTGCTAATTTTACGATTTGGCGAGGATGTTGATAGTCTCTGAGGTCGCCGACCTCTGCGAAAAATCCTGCTACTGTATCTCGACCGATTCCTGACACCTCTAACATCTGTGTGACACCTGGGATATGGTCTAATAACTGATCTAATTGATGATCTAATTCTTCGAATTTCATTTGAATAAAATCATACTTCTCTAGTAAAGCTCTCAACTCTAATTTCGCCATAGCTGCCCCTTGACGAATACCAATTGAACGATTGGCTACTTCTTTGAGTGCTCGTATCTTCTTTAAGCCTATACTGCGTTTTACCACTTGTCTTAAGGAAAGTAAGAGCTCTTCTTCCGTATAATTTACAAGTTCATGTGGCAAGGCTTCTAGCTTTAGAAAATGAATAGCTGCCTTGCCTTCCCAACTTTTGAACACTGTCAAAAATTCGGGAAAGTAACGATCAAGCCAGTTATGAACTTGTCCCTGAACGACCTGTAAGTCAACGTTGAGAAGATCACGAAGTTTTTTGGCCACTCGGAGTTCTGCATAAATTCTTGTGGAATTGTCGGTTCGGCGTATCTTCCGTCTTTGACTAATTGTGCGATGACTTTTGCATCTTTCACGTCATTCTTTGTAGGTGAATTATCGTCTAATTCTTTACTTCGTTTAACATGTAGTGGATTGACAGATACGAACTTAATATTATTCTCTTTTAGAAAATGAGCTAGATTTAACCAGTAGTGACCGGTTGGCTCCATGCCTACAATCACTTGATTTAACTTACACTCTTTAACAAGTTGTTTAATCCAATCTAGAAACGAATGAAATCCTGCATTCGTATTTTCAAAGAAACACGTTTTACCCAGTTCCAATCCTCTAAAATCCTGTGCTCTCGCGACATGATTGTGCTTGGCTATACTACTCCGACAATTAAGGTTTCAGAAGTAATTTGAGTGATTTTATGATTTTGGTTATAATTCATTGTGAGACCTCCAAATAGATGTTTTGTCCTTTTTTAGCTGGCCAGCTTAGGACACATTCATCTTATCAAGAGGTCTTTTTTCGTTCAAACCTCATTTTCAGTAATTACAGGAATGCTGCCCCGTTACTTTAAGTGAAATGTTTCACAATATGTTCTCTTATACAAACAAGAATCTTTTTAATGTTTGTTTCCTTTAGCCTCTATTTGCACGTGTGAAATGAACAAAGCAGCATAAGACATACATATTAAAGTGAACTAGGTAAGCTGATTTTCATAATACATTCCATTTTTCTTCTTTTATTTTGAATATTTCAACTGATTACATTCCTTGCAAAAACAAGAATAAGAAGAGGGGCAGGACACAAACTATACTAAGAAGGAGAGTGTATATCATGGATGAAAAGGGTTTAAAACAGAACGCTAGTAATACTTTACGTACGAATAAACAGAAAACTTTAGATATAATAGCAAGTGTTGATGAGTTGAAAAAAGAGCATGAACCAGAGTATGTCTTTTTATATTGGGATGAATTGAGATAAGTATCTTAAGAAGAGAAATTGAAATGGATATTGGATAGAATAATACCAAAATAAAGCAATTCTCCTTATTGAGAATTGCTTTCAATCCAGTAGGATATTCAAGTAATGCACCCGTTAGCCATCCATGAATCGCAAAAATCGGCGATTCACCACAAAGAATGAAAATGGTTAGGAAGTGTCAATACTGATATTGACCTTAATCCAGTCAACCCTAATCTATCTATAGGCTAATTTATTAACGCTCTCCTCTTTTTTAAACGATTGAGTAGGGTCTTCTTAAGTATTGTCATTTTTCATTTTTAAATAAACTTATTTTCATGGTAGTTCTATAAGGTATTACTACTTATTCCAATCCTTAGCTAACATACCGAAAACAATATGGTCAACATAATGGTCATACAACCATTCTGCTTGTCTTATACAACCTTCACTAACAAAACCCAATCTTTCGGGAATTCCTCTACTTTTATTATTCTCCTCAGCAACCCTAATTTCAACTTTATCTAGTTTCAATTCATTAAATGCATAATCAGTCAATGCCTTAGCTACTCTTGTCATAATTCCATTTCCTTGATATTCTTCTCCGAGCCAATAACCAATATATGCAGTTTTATTTGACCAATTTATTTGGTTATAACCTGCTACACCAACAATTTGTCCCTTATACATAATAACTGTATTGAAACTCTTGTTTTCAGCGAAACCTTTTAAACAAATATTAATGAACCCTTTTGTATCTTCAAGTTTTGTTGTATTATCCAGCCAAGGAAGCCATTCTCGTAGATATTCTCTGGATTGATCTGTTATTTCGAAAACTCTTTCTGCATCCTTTAATTCTAACAGTTTCAATGATAACTCCCCATCAATCTTATGTAAGAACATACTCATCCCCCTGATTTTTCTATTGGTTTATTTTGTATATTACCATATATGATTAATAGATAAATCACTTGTTTATTATGGAGCTAACCTGCCCCGATAGTTCCATAAGGAAAAGAGCTGCCGAAGCAACTCTCTTGTTTAAGTAAAGCACCCGTTAGTTCCGTAATAAAAAGGTTACCGCAGCAACCTCCCTTATTAAAGTAAAGCGCCTGTTAGTTTAAAATCTATCTCCAAGTAACTTGTTTTTAACATAGAACTTAACGCTAAATCCTCCAGGCACTTCTTCGTAGAAAGTATACCTGTGTAAGTGTTATAAGGTTTTTCCTATCACTGAATGGAGGGGCCCCCTTTTTTATTTAATAATTTCATTTGTGCCCCAGCTAAAAAGTAGAATTTATCTTTACTTTATTTATCTGTATATAGTAGGAACACATATGCATCTATACAAGTGAATACAATGTAAAAATCTATTCACTGGAGGAGAAGAGATGCCTAATAACATAAATTATCAATTAACGACTCAACAAATGATTAGCATTATTAGAAATGGTCTTAAAAAGTCGCAAGTTCCCAAACATATTACTATTGTTGGCGCAGGACTAGCAGGACTGGTTGCGGCTTCTCTTTTACAGGAGGCCGGGCACAACGTCACAATCCTTGAAGCAAACAACAGGGTAGGCGGACGTGCCTATACCATACGCTCCCCCTTTAGTAATGGGCTTTATTTTAACCTAGGCCCAATGCGTATTCCTGATGTTCATTTTTTGACCTTAGAGTATATTAAAAAATTCGGGCTAACCCTAAACCTGTTTATTAACCGAACTCCAATGGATATTCTTTATCTCAATGGAATCAAAACACGTCTTAACATTTTTGAACGTTCTCCTGGTATTCTAAACTTTCCCGTTGCCCCAAATGAAAGAGGTAAAAGCGCAGAGGATCTGGTGAAATTAGCTACACAGCCAATTCTTGATTTTATTAAACAAGACCCCACGAGAAATTGGCATCTCGTAGAAAAAGAATTTAAAAACTACTCACTAGGTACTTTCTTAAACTCTTACCATTATCAATATGGAACGACTTTTTCAGATGGCGCGGTTGATATGATCGGTGTACTCCTTGACTTAGAAGCATATATGGGGATGTCATTTATTGAAGTTTTGCGAGAAGAGGCGTCCTTCAGAGCAAATCGTTTCTATGAGATAACCGGTGGTATGGATCTGCTGCCAAAGGCATTTCTCCCGCAATTAAAAGAAGTTATTATGTTCAATCAAAGGATGACGAAAATTGTCCAACATAACAACAGAGTAACCATCCATTCCACCCATCAGCACACCTTAGAGGATTCCACCATTACTGGTGATCTTGCCATCATAACTCTCCCCTTTACAGTGTTACGATTTGTGAAAGTTGAACCATACCATTCTTTTTCCTATTATAAACGGAGAGCTATTCGTGAACTGAACTATATGAGCGCAACAAAAATCGGAATCGAGTTTAAAAGCAGGTTTTGGGAAAGACACCATCAATATGGTGGTAAATCCATAACTGACCTTCCGATTCGATTCACTTATTACCCAAGTCAGGGGATTGGTACAAAAGGACCTGCTGTGGTTTTGGCAAGCTATACATGGGCGGATGAGGCTTTAACATGGAACGGTCTATCCAACGAAAAACGCATTCAATATGCTTTAAAGAACTTAGCTGAAATTTACGGAGACCAAGTCTATTCTGAGTTTGTGTCAGGAACTTCCTTTAGTTGGGTCGATAATGAATATTCCTCTGGAGCTTTCACTGCTTTTGAACCGAGTCAGGAAACCGAGTTGTATCCTTATATGCCTATACCTGAAGGAAGAGTGCACTTTGCCGGTGAACATACTTCACTTACCCACGGTTGGATGCAAGGGGCGATTGAATCTGGAGTACGGGTTGCATATGAAGTGAATGACTTGAAAAAGTAAATTAGGAAAAATAGATAAATTAGGACTGTTATAGAAATTTTTTATTCAACTAAACTGCCCCTTTAGTTGCGTAAAGAAAAAGCTGCCTTAAAGACAGCTCCGATCTTCAGCTAACGCACCCGTTAGCTTAATATTTCTCTATTCTTTATTTCTGTTCATTAAGTTTGAAAATAGTGGATAATGTTTCACCGTCTTTCCCTTCCAAAACGCTCCATACCTGCTTTTCATCCTGCACGTCTGCGGAGCCAGTTTCGTTGAACCACACCTTATATTTCTGCCCTTCCTTGTTATTTTGGTCTATAAACCAAAATACAGCATCTTCTTTGCTACTTTTATCAACTGATACTGTTTTATCCCATTTGACATCTGCTATAATGTTTTCAATCTTTTTGACATTACCTTTATCCAATACAGCTCGTCTATCACTTAATCCACCGTACTCTACTATTTGATAGCCAACGTCTTTTGTCTCAGGAGAACGTTAGAGGAACTTGAACATCCCCCTAACGCCACAATGATAACAAGCAAACTGAAACTCCATAATAATTTCCTCATACTCACACCTCTTTTTCCCAATTGTACCATTCATAAACAGTGTTGATTGAGGAATTTCTGTTTTTTATCAACTCTATTTTTCACTTTTTGTTAAACTAACCTGCCCCTTTAGTTCCATAATAAAAGAGCTACCTTAAAGACAGCTCCGATCTTCAGCTAACGCACCCGTTAGCCATTCATGAAGCGCAAAAATCAGCGCTTCACCACAGAGAATGAAAATTGGTCTCTATGTCGATAATGTTTTAATGGCTGGCGAAGAAGGTCGTTGAACTATGGTGCCTTTGAGCCCATCCGTTAGTCTGACTCCGACGACCACGGTGTACCACCGACTGTCGCGCCCTTTATGGGTAGCACTCATGGGAGATTAATCCTTTTTTGGTCGTCGCGCTAGCCTCTACTTAATTTGCTATAATTGGAGATTTTTGTTTAACGATTGACCAAACTCAATCAGATCACTCATAAGGCTCAGCCTTTTTTTAAAAAGCGTTTTTACTGGGTCTATTTCTAGATTTTGTGCTTTTTTAATTTTCATGGGAGTTCAACAACTATTTCATTTGCATTAAGCTTGTCCACAAAAATTCTTCTCCGGAAAATTCACATGATTTCAAAATCCTTTGCGAATATTTCTTTAAGTCTGCTACATACGGCAGTCTTGGTCGCATCATTGTGTTAATGATCTGGTTTTATTTATCTGGGCTCATCAGATTATATTGCAGAGGTGAAAAAGTGGAAAATTTCAGGGGTGTTAATTAGTTAAAGTCTCCGTTTAAAGACTTTAGTGATTAATTAAAAAAGCCAGATTTCTCTAAATAATATAGAGATATATCAGGCTTTTAATAATGAAAATATCTTAATGTTGTAAATCTGCTTTTTCATAAATGTACCCTTGAATTAGCTACTGAAGGAATTGGTTTAAACGCATTTATCCCGAGGATTTACTTTTATCTTAATACTCTATTTCATCGTAATCTTTAGGCTGATGGACCGGCTGCCCGTTTTCGCTTTTAGAAATATCATTAATTGTTTGCAGCTCCTCTTGTCTTTCTTCAGTATCCTTTTCATTTTGCTTTACTTGCTTTTTCATGGTGATTCCCCCCTTCCAATGGTTCTAAAAATTAATATGCACTATCAAAGGTTTCAGCATGCATCTAAGAAAAATGCAGCCAGGTCTAACTGCAAAATGATTGAATAATTTTTCCATCCTCATATTCCTTTTCACACTAACAAGGCTTGATTTGTCAGTGAATCTCTCCGTCCGGATTTTGGGCCATTTCTCCCGTAAACCATGTAAAAGGAGTAATCAAGAAGAATGAATGATGTTAACGATGGTGAATAATAACCGATACTTCAATGAGTAGAAGGATAATGCTCCTGCAAATCCAGTTAATCCAAGAGGGATGAAAATCAGTGAACCCAGGCAGCATGCAGCCATAAAAAAATCCGAAAATACAGTGGTTAACTGCGACACTTTTTCCTTCATGATTTAAACTTCTCCATGCTGCAACAATCATGCGTTGTTGTTTCTTTCTTTGTTTCTGGATAAAGTTCAAAAATATGATGAATTTAGGTTGGAATTATTTATGACGGTTCACCGTAAACGATTGTATTTCAATTTATTTTCAAATAAGTGAGCAGTAAGATTAATTTTTAAAAGCAACTTTGTCTTTGAAAAAGGAATCAGAGTAGTTCTCTGATTCCTTTTTACTAGTTAGTTATATAAAAGTATTACTAATAAAATAGCGATAATAAAAATGTCCAAATGCACACAAAAGCTAATAACCCAAAGCTGTATTTTAATGTCATTTTCGTTAAATCAGATTCTTTTCCTGTTTCACCAACGGCTGCAGCTGCTATTGCGATTGACTGTGGAGAAACAAGCTTTGCCATAACTCCCCCGGCAGTGTTAGCAGAAACTAATAATGATGAGTTTGTGCCTATGATATTACCTGCAGTAGCTTGTATAGGCGCAAATAACGTATTGTTATTTACTACAGACCCAGTCATAAACACTCCAATCCATCCTAATAGTGGTGATAGTAATGGGAAGATATTTCCTGTTGTAGCAACTGCTTCACCTAAAGAAATTGTTAATCCACCATATGTCATTAACTTAGCTATACCAATAATTGCACAGATCATAATGATTGGAATCCAAAATTCTGAAACAGTTTTTTTTAGGAGAGACAGACCTTCACTGAAATTGATTGCTTTCGTCGTTAGAATCGTCGTTAAAGCAGCTAATAATATCGCTGTTCCTGTTGCACCGATTAAATCAATGCCAATATTGATCGAAGATCCTGGTACTATAAATTTCAGTACAGCCGATTCAAGAATTCCTCCTTGAGAAAACAAACCTTTAAATGCAGGAAAGCTCCAAATCAATACAAATATTGTTAATAAATAAAATGGAGACCATGCCTTTACAACATCACCCATTGAATGATTTTCAAATTCATATTCTTTGCCGTTGAGTAAAAATATATGTTTAGGCTGCCACCTATTAAGAAATAATGCCAACAAACCCATTGTTAATAGTGAAGGAATAATGTCAGCTAACTCTGGTCCTACAAATATTGTTATGGTCGCTTGGGCCACTGTATAAGTAATAGATGTCACCAAAATAGCCGGCAATACTTCTCTAATCCCTTTAAATCCATCCATTAACCATATTAATAAAAACGGAATGGTAAAGTTAATGATCGGCAGTGTTAAGGCAGTCATCATTGACACATTCATGGAAGTCACATTTTCCAACCCAAATGTACCGATGATTCCAACCGGTATGCCAATTGCACCGAATGCTCCTGAAGCACCATTTGCTACTAGACAGAGCATGGCTGCCTGTAAAGGTTTGAATCCCAATGAAACTAATAGAACGGCACAGATTGCAATCGGTACACCAAAACCTGCTGCCCCTTCAAGAAAGGCATTAAAGCAAAACCCAATAAGTAAGAGCTGAAGACGTTGGTCTTGTGAAATACCCGCAATACTTCCGCGTAAAACATCAAATTTCCCGGATTTAACAGAGATTTTATATAACCAGACGGCCATCACAATGATATAACCAATCGGCCATATCCCTTGTATCGTACCTTGTACAACACTCCCGATTGCTTCACCCAAAGGTAGCTTAAAGAGGAAAAGTACAATAAGAAGGGTTACAAATAAATTTAGAAGCGCTGCATAAATACCTCTCATTTTAAAGATCGTCAAACATAAGAGAAACAAAAGGATCGGTATAGCTGCAACTAACGCTGAAATAGCAAGATTATTAAATGGATCGATAGTTACTACTAACATAATAACAGCTCCCTTACGTAAGAATTTCTTACTTAAGAATTTCTTACTTAAGAAATTAAAATACTCCCAAAATAGAGATTGAATATCTTTAAGTGTTTTAACAGAATGTGCAAACTTTTCTTTTTCGCTCTCATTTAGGGAAAGCTCCACAATATTTTTTGCACCTGTACGATTAATTACAGTTGGAGTATCAACATGAACATTACTTTGACCATATTGGCCTTCTAACAACGATCCAACTAGTAAGCATCTGGAATAAAAATGCCGATACACCTATGCTAATGATTAGTGTAAGAAGGGCTGTGATAATGCCCTTCATTTTAAATACAGTCAGACCCAATAGAAAGAATATGACAGGAAAGGCAGCAACCAAGGCTGATAAGTACGTGTTATTCAATGGATTATAATCTTGAATCCACATGATGCTTCCTTCTTTCTATTTAATGTTATAATTTTAATTCTTCAAAATGAGGCGCCAAAATGTCTTTTAAGACATAAGCACTGTGTTGGAATTTCTGTTGTTCTTCTTCATTGAGTTCTAATTCGACAATTTCTCGGATTCCACTACGATTAATGATTGCTGGAACACCCATGTACACATGCTTTTCACCATACTGGCCATCCAGATGAGCAGAGACAGTTAACACGCTATTTTCATTGTGGAGAATGGCTTTTGTAATTCGTACAAGTCCCATAGCGATGCCATAGTAAGTAGCACCTTTTCCTTCAATGATTTTGTAGGCTGCATCACGTACATTAATAAAAATCTCATCTAAGTCTTCTTTTTTATAGTGTTCTTGGCGTTCAATCATTTTCAAAACGGGAATACCCCCCACGTCTGCAGAACTATAAACAGGTAGCTCGCTGTCACCGTGTTCTCCGATGATATACGCATGCACATTTTTCGGTGCGACTTTAAAGTAATCACCTAGTAGGAAACGGAAACGAGCTGTATCAAGAATGGTACCAGATCCAATGACTCGTTCTTTAGGTAACCCACTATAATGCGATGTTGCGTATGTTAAGATGTCAACGGGATTGGTTGCGACAAGAAAGATGCCATCAAATCCACTAGCCATGACATTCTCGACTATTGTTTTAAAAATCTTCAGATTTTTATCCACAAGGTCAAGGCGTGTTTCTCCTGGTTTTTGGTTCGCTCCTGCACACATTACAACTAAATCTACATCTGCACAATCTTCATACTCTCCAAAGCGAATATTTGTTGGATCTGGAGCGAAAACTTTCCCATGATTTAAATCCATCACATCACCAATTGCTTTTTCTTTATTTAAATCAATCATAATCAACTCATCTACAATTCCTTGGTTCATAAGAGCAAAGGCGTAGCTTGAGCCTACAAACCCTGTTCCAATTAATGCGACACGGCTTACTTTTTCTTTTGTCATAAGTTTTTCATCCTTTCATCTCATTAAGTTTTTAAAAGGAAAATATTGTTTGTGAAACATTTCACAAATTAATAATACATCACTTTTTCCCAATTTACAATCCACTTTCAAAAAAAATATGTTTTTACAAAGGCTACTAAACTTCATAAATTTTTCTGTAAAGCTCCTCAGTTTCTATCTTTAACGCTCTCCCTTTTTTTAAAACGATTGAGCAGGGTCTTCTTAAGTATTGTCATTTTTCCATTCTTAAAAAACTTATTTTCATGGTAGTTGAATAAAATCGAGTAGGAGGAGGCGCCTAGCCTCCGACCTCTCACACCACCGTACATACCGTTCGGTATACGGCGGTTCAGTTTAAGTCTGACGTAGTTTTGTATATCGTTCATATAGATTTACTAACCCATGATGGAGCCAATAAACATTATTAAGGGTTTTGTCTAGAATAGGACTATGCGCTATGCGCCAATAACCCTTTCTGCTATTTCCCCATTCATATGCTTTTCCAAATGGGACGCCTAATCCTTTGAGTTTCTTCACCCTCGTTCTTGGCAATTTCCATTGCTTCCATAGGCACATCCTGAGTCTTCTTCGAATCCATGAATCTAAATTCTTCAATACGTTCGGAGTATCAATGAGGGCGAAATACCCCATCCAACCTCTAAGGTATTGCTTTAACTTATTTATTCGGAGTTTCATGGGTATCGGTAATTTTCTCGAGGTCATTTCCCTGATTCGTTTCTTTACCCTCTTCACCGTTTGTTTAGCCAGTAGAACCTTCGGGTTCTTCTTTGACTTCGTGAAACTAAAACCGAGAAACGTTCTGTTCCAAGGGCGATCATACTTCGACTTTTCGTAGTTGACCTTTAGCTTCAGTTTATTTTCAATGAAGCTTGAGATATTCCCCATTGCACGTTTGGCGGCTTTTCGTGTCTTCACAAAGATAGTACTGTCATCCGCATACCTTACGAATCGAAGATTGCGTTTCTCTAGTTCTTTATCTAAATCGTCTAACATGATATTAGATAATAAAGGACTTAACGGACCTCCTTGCGGAGTTCCCTCCTCACTTTTATGAAAAAGTCCGCCTATCATAATGCCTGCTTGAAGGAATTTACGAATCAGTTTGAGAACTCGTTTATCTTCAATTTTCCGCTCTAACATTCCCATGAGCTTGTCATGATTCACTTTATCGAAGAACTTCTCCAAGTCCATATCCACTACCCATGTATAACCTTCGGTTATATAGGACTTTGCCTTACGAACCGCCTGGAGCCCTTGTTTGTTAGGGCGAAATCCATAGCTATTCTCCGAAAAGGTTGAGTCATATATCTTGGTCAATATTTGGGCAATGGCTTGTTGAATGAATACACTCATAAGTTGTACGGACTAGCTGCTTAATCTCAAAGTTAACAGGATATTACTATTCTATGTTTCTATTGCATTAATTTCACACCAGAACTAATAGTTATGTAGTGATTTCTGCATCTCGTCCCACTTAATCCAACTGTGAAAAGGCCACCCGCACCGTTCAAGCCTATGAGCGAGAGCTTATTCAATTTATTGAACAATTACTCACTTATTCGGTGGAAATCAATTTAGACTTGGAAAAAGTTGTGGACGGTTCCCTCTTTAAATCTCTATCTACCCGGCACATTCGAAGATATCAGGAATGGTTATCAGAAAAAAGCCCCTATGCCTTGACAAAAGGAGCTTATTCCGTTGCCACATTATCCAGAAAGACAACCATCATTAAGAACTTTTTGAAATTCCTGTTCGAATCAGGCTATATCACTGCACCAATTCATGAAGGTTTCTTTAAGATCAATATTCGTAAAGATGATCGGCCGAACCGTGATTTGGGACCAAAGGAAGTCATTCAGCTACTTGATTATTTCAGGAAAATCAAACACCCCATCGTTTTTTCGATTATTCATATCCTAACCATGACTGGCATGCGTAATGAAGAGTTTACAAGACTCCGAGTCAAGGATCTTCAATATGATTCCATTACCAGCACGTATTTTTTAGAGGTCCTAGGAAAAGGAAATAAAAAAAGGCAAATACCATTGAAAGAAAAAGGAATGAAAAGTATTCGAATGTTCCGTTCAGCTAGAGGAATCGACGATATAGATGCAGCAGAAGGAGACGACCCGCTCTTTACGGCCAATACCGGCCGTGCCTACTCTCCTTCTTATTTGTCCCAATACATAACAAAAGCCATTAAAGAGAGTGGATTGCCTTTTTTGAAGTTTCGTTTTTCTTCCATTGGTCCTCATACATTTAGGCATGCTTTTGCCATCATTTCTCACTTAAATGGAGTGGATGTCTATCAGATAATGAAGAGTCTGAGCCATGAGCAGCTCTCCACTACAGAAATTTATTTGGAGAAGGTTTTTGAAAAAGAACGACATGCGATTCATTTATGGAAATCAGAGGTGTTTGGGGAATAAATATAATAGAAGAAAGTCGTCATTTTCAGAGAAGTTTTTGCTGATTTTTGGATTCCAATTGAATGGTACGCCCTTTAGCCCTTTTGGAGAAGAGGCGGAACCACTTTCTCCATGTCAAACGTGTAAAAAGAGCCTTTCTGACATAAGGGGCCTAGAGGTTTTCCAGTTACCGTCATTTTATGTGGCATGCTAGTTTCTCTCCTTAGGATTTCTTGGATTCTCTCCTATGTCATTCAAATGTTCTAGAAAAGAATTCATTTTCCTTTTTTAAAGGAATCGAGAGAAATGGAAGAACGTAATTTTAGATTATGGGAACCTTTCCCCCACTTTCCCGACCACAAAAACCCTTAGCTTTATCCTCTTTATGGATGAAGCTAAGGGCATACATATATATAACAACTATTTTAAAACTGAGATGGAATCAATATTCACCTCTGTAGAATTTTTACGGGCAACAGGATCTGCCTGACCAGTCCATTCAATAGATAATACGTGCTTCCCTGCAGTTAGTCCTGTTTTACTGAAGATTTCTTCTTTATACTTAGGAGTAGCAGCATATAAGCTATAATTTTCTGATTTTCCGTCCAATGTCACTTTTGCAATTCCTTGTTTGTCATTTTTTAAAGCTTTATAGGATATTCCTGTACCATTAAACACAATTTTCACAGTTGAATCGGTTTGGTTCGTACTTGTGTATGAGCTTGCCGACGCACTTCCATCGGATATTTTATTCCATGTTCCTTCATATCCAAAATATTTACTCGTATTTTCATATGTTCCTTCTCCAATGCCTTCTGTTACAGAAAGAATGTATTTTCCAGCTCCACTAAAAGCGTAGGCATTCAAATAATATGTGCCTGTTTCAGGAGCTGTAAAAGTAAAGGATTCCTTGGATGAATTTGCAATTTCTGAATGTGCTACAATGCCGTTGCTCGAATTTACAGTCTTTGTAGTGTCGTTATACAAATATAAATCAAAGTCCGTCCCGGAATCACCAGTTAGTGTAGCCTTCACCTTTTCCCCTTTTAATAGTTTAATAGAATAAACATCATTTTTATCTTTACTTGCATCAAGTGAAGTACTGATACTTCCTCCTTTCCAAGTAATACCTGGAATATCAGAATCTACATCGAAATTAACTGCTCTCCCTGCATTCACAAGTCCTCCCGTAACAACTTTTCCTGTTAATGAAGACAGCTTTGTAGTGGTTCTCAAGATAGCATCCTTGATTTGAACGGGAGTATATGATGAACGTGCGCTTTTTACTAACGCTGCTACTCCTGTAACATGCGGGGTAGCCATGGATGTTCCATCAAGATATTCATAAGCCGTAGAATAGTCGCCTTCCATACTTGGGGTTGTACTTAAAATACTTTCACCAGGAGCAGCAACATCTACGCTTTTTGCACCGTAGTTAGAAAAACCTGAAAGATTTCCTGTATTGTTAATAGAGGCTACAGAAAGAATGTTAGGCAAATCATAAGCAGCAGGATACGCTGGACTTGTATCCGAGTTCTCTGCAGAGTTACCTGCCGCAGCTATAAATAAGGTACCTGAGTTTTTAATAGCATCCTTTAATGCTTGTGAATGTTCTCCTCCACCCCATGAGTTATTCAAAATCTTTACACCTTTTGCCTTAGCATATTCAATGGCAACAATCGCATCAGATTCGTACCCTCCATATGGTCCGAGAAACTTGAGAGGCATAATTTTCACATTTGGAGCAATACCGGTAACTCCAATTTTATTTGCTTTTGCAGCTATTGTTCCTGCAACATGAGTTCCGTGGAAGTCTTCCTCTCCTCGAATGAACAATCTATTATTTTTATCATAAAAATTCCAGCCGTTTACATCGTCTATATATCCATTTTTATCATTATCCATTCCATCGTTAGGAATTTCTCCAGTGTTTACCCAAATTTTATCTTTTAATTCTGGGTGATTAATTTCGATTCCTGTATCAATCACTCCAATAACAAGTGAGGAACTGCCCTTTGTATTAGCCCATGCTGCTTCCGCACTTATATCAATACCTTTTTTACCAACTTGCCCTAATATTTCCTGTCCAGTATTTTTAAGTCCCCATAGTTCGTTATATAGGGGATCTGTAACTGCTGTCGGTTGATATACATAGTTTGGCTCTACATACTCAACATTAGAAGAAGCGTTAAGTTCTTTTAACACATTTGCCATCTTTTTATTTTTGGAAAATTTAATTACATGTATTCCTTCTTTATTCAATTCTTTTGCATTTGTTAAACCTAAAGTAGTGCTCAGGGATCCTAGACTTTTTATGGAGTAATTCTTTTTAAATTTTACGATAACCTCATTTTCTTTATACTTCTTTGGTTTGTTATTATTAAAATAAGTAAGGATTTTCCTTTTTTTAACTTCACTACTATCTACTTTTATAATCTCCTCTTGTATGTTTCCTTCTACCTTTTTCTCCTGTTTAACAACTTGAGGCGTATTCGTAGAAGTGGCAGCAAATGTTGTTGTCCCCCCACATAATAATCCTACAGCTCCGCATATACCTATTATCTTTTTTGGTATTCTCATTCTCTAATCTCCCTCAGCTTTTTTGTTTTCATGATAATAATTTGGTAAGAACAAAACCCTCCAATATCCATTTATTAAATATGTAATTCTCTCGCCAAAAAAGGATCAAATTCAGTATTTTTTCAGTTCGAAAAATAGAAAACAACTAAATTTTCCCTAACTTGGTATTTTCTAGCAACTAACAACAAGTTTAATAGATGTGAATTAAATATTCAAGTGTTCATTTAGAAAAAAATGTATATTAATAAGGTGAATGAATAAATAGAAAGGGCATGTTTTGAAAAAAGATGAATCAAAACATGCCCTTATACTATTTAATTGGATTATTCTTTTATAAAAAAGATTGGTCATTTTTGTGTTCCTTAATCAACTAACGCACCCGTTAGTTGAAGTAAACATAAGCGATACGAAAAAATCGCATATGATGAATCCATTATGCTATGCTAACCATAGACTTACAAAGGGGGAATTATGTACATGTCGTTTTTTGATAAAATGAAAGCAAGCATCGGAATCGGTGCAGCGAAAGTGGATACAAAATTAGAGAAAGTTTCATATAAACAAGGAGAAACGGTAAAAGGGAACGTGTTTGTCCTTGGAGGAAACACCCAACAAGAAATCAATGGGCTGTACATCCATGTGATGACACAGGTTTTGAGGGAACAGGATGACCGTACGTATTTAGATGATGTTACCCTTTACAAAATAAAGGTTTCGAATGCATTCGTCATTGAAAAAGGCGAAGAAAAGGTGATTCCGTTTTCCTTGCAACTTCCGTACGAAACGCCAATCACGATAGGGGACGTGTCTGTGTGGATGAAGACGGAAATGGATGTGACGTTCGCATTGGACCCTAAAGATAACGATTATATAAACGTATTTGGAAATGAAACAGTCAGTAGCTTCCTAAAAGCAATCGAATCATTAGGGTTTTACTTGAACAAAGTGAAAAATGTACCCTTCAAACGTAGCAAAACGGGTGTCTTTCAGGAATTCGAATACAAGCCAAAGGGCGGTCCATTCCAAAGAAGCCTTGATGAGGTTGAAATCGGATTCGTCGCGGACGCTCAATCCGTAGATTTATTCATCGAAGTGGATAGAAAAGCAAGAGGACTTTCTGGGTTTTTGGAAAGTGCAGCAGGAATGGATGAATCCAAGATCCGAGTGCAATACAAACATTTCCAAAAAGAAAGTGTAGAAACAGCCAAGCAAGAACTAATGGATATACTATCCCGTTATTCTCGATAAATTGGATTTGTTTATCTGCTATAAATCCCATACATCAGTTAAGATCATACCTGTTTCTCTCCAATCTATACCATATTAATTGACTATTATACTAGATTAGTAGATTTTTCATTAAACAATAACATCTGTTAGTTAAAGAAGAAAAACTGCCTTAATACAGCTCCAATCTTCAGCTAACGCACCCGTTAGTTTAAGTACAAACCTTCACAATCTTGCTAACCTGCCTGTAACTTCGGCGTTATTTTGCACTAATTTTGAGTGCTATTTGCACATCCAACTTCAAAAATAGGTCATCCCCCAAAACGATAAATTGAGCTTATCAGTTACAAGAAAGTCCAAAATTTCGTTCTGGAGGTACTACAAAACATTACCTTGATGGCAATGTGACGTACCCCAAAAATGGCCAGTAACAGAAATACGCTCTGTTACTGGCCATTTACAAAATTATGCTTAATTTAAATTGACAGTAGAAATATATTGAACAGTTCCTTGTTCAGCTACTAAATTTATCTCTAAAATAAATGTTCCCTTCCTATTTGGCAGATGTATGGTGCTATTTTCAATTGTAATCAATTCTTTCTTATTGTTATTCCAAAGCTGTGCTGTAATATCACTTTCTAAAACTGTACCATTTGCAATATATGAAAATCCTATATCCTCTCCAGATGGTAGGTCGATTTTTTTTTCTTTTTGTGCAAAAGTCTTTATATCATCCACCCGTTTTTTTACAAATTCACCATCTTTCACTTCCCAGTTTACATTTCCTTGTTCCATAATTATTCCGGAACCATTAACGTGTAACTCGCCTGTGGGAGGGCTTGTATCATAATCTTCACCTATAAAATTATAGAAACCAAATTGTCCGGCAATTAGAATAATAATAAAAATTGAGATAGCAGCAACTGGGATAAGCAGTAAAAGCTGCAATATTTTTTTCATGGTCTTCCTCCCCTTAGTAACCTGACTTTGACTAATTAACTTTACCACTAATTCCCATTAATTCAATATACAACCTTTTAATTGAATTACTTTGATTGAAATTGCAGAACAGGTACTTTTCCCTAATGAACTATTTATTGCTGAATAATCTATTAATAAAATACGTGCAAAATAGCACTTAAAATGAGTGCGAATTATCATCTAAAGTAACACCTGCCCCTTTAGTTGCATAAAGAAAAAGCTGCCTTTTAAAGACAGCTCCGATCCTAAGCTAAAGCACCCGTTAGTAAGTTCAACAAGAAAAAAAGGAGTTACCGAAGAAACTCACTTCAATTTTAATTTAACGCATCTTACGACCAATAGAAATTCTTTCGTTATTTTTGCCTTCTTATTCCTTTTCTTCTTTTTTTGCTGAAATGAACCATAACATCAGTTCAATACGTGTACATAATGTAAAAAGTTCAATATTAATCCTGTCAAAGCAAATAATAGTCCAATGTAAAAAGTCCAAGGATTATCCTCTTTTTCAGAATCAAAGGTCCGGTACGTAATAAAACCCAATAACAAAGATACGATAGGAATAATTATATACTGTGGCCCAAAAATAAAGGATACTAAACCTAATAATAGAGTTAGCATCCCTAAGGATTTTGTCCTTTTATAGTATTTAAATGCTCAATTTCCTCCGGGGTCAGACCCTCGTGTTCGTACTTAGTTATTATTCGTTTAAGCATCCCTTGCACCATCCCTTGAAAAATGATGTTTATAACAAAATTAAGCTTACCATAATTGTTAATTATTGGTTACCCTGATTTGTAAAAAAATTGTAGAAACATCACCGTACCATCGGACCCTTAATTCAACTAACGCATCCGTTAGTTGAATTACATCTCTTCACATTCCAAAATAATGACTTCTATCATTTCTCTTTACAATCACTAAATAAATAAAAATGCTTACAATCATTAGACAAAAGGTAACATTTTGTGCAATACCAACGATGTCACTCCAGCTACTTGTACCATATACAAACAACTGCAAGATTAACCCTCCAAGTAAAATCAGTAGTGCATAAGGTGTTTTTTTTATTAAAAACCCTACAATTCCACCAGAGATACCACCAATGGTTGACGCCCCATACCAGTTCACATATGAGATCGCCAGTTCTTTAAATGATATCGTTACTGTTACTGGTACATCTATATAAAAATATCTAATCACGAAATAAAACGTAATTGCAGTGATGGTATAAATGGCCCCAAGTAACGCAGCCTTCTTAATGTTCCTCGCAAATATAAAGCCAACAAGCATTGCTACAATAAACCACATTGGTAAAGAATTAATCATTACCGCTAAATAAGAAATGACGAATTCAAGAACTGTTATACCGTCACCTAAAAATGTTAAATTATCAGAAATAACTGAAAAAATCGCAACAATTAAACCAACGATTAATGTAAAGGTAACAAACTTCCAATACACTCTATATTCTTGGTTCTCCTTCAAAAAAGCACCTCCCTATTCATCCAAACAACTCCTATTGTTCCTCTGACATCCGGTGTATGTACTAAGTGGTTCATACACCTCATAGATGTACTATACCCATAATACACAAAACGTGTCAATATGGTTTAGAACAAATTCTTGTTTAAATAGTTACACTTTTAGTATGCAAATCCACTAACCTGCCCCTTTAGTTCTATAAGAAAAACCAAAATCAGTAATGATTTCGGTTTATCATGTTTATAAACGTTTAACTTTTCTGATTGGGCGTTGTCAGGCAAGGATATTCTACTATTGCTGTACTGATTCTTAAATGTTTTCTATATTTTTAGCTGTACTTCATAGTAACAAAGGGATAATTTTAAAAAACAGAAAACCTTCTTATAAGTACAATCGTCTATAACTAGGGAAGGAAGTGTGAACTGTTTTGGAAGAGTTTGTGTTGAAATGGTCTCAAATGAAAGATGACAAATCCTTACTTGATGAAATCATGTCCCTTTATGGCCAGGATATTCTACAATTGGTCTATTCCTATGTAAAAGATGCAGTTGTGGCAGAGGACCTGACACAGGAGATTTTCATCAAATGCTATAAGGCGCTACCCACGTATAACCAACAATCAAATATAAGGACGTGGCTTTGGAGAATTGCTATTAACCATTGTAAGGATTATAGGAAAAGCTGGTACTTCCGAAATGTTTCGACTGCGGAAGAGGCGCAGGAATGGACTTCTACCGATAATGTGGAAGAAGAGGTCATTCAGCATGATGAAGACATGCAACTTGCTGGTGCAGTCATGGAGCTGCCAATCCAGTATCGCGAGCTCATTTATCTCCATTATTTTCAGGAAATGAAGCTCAAGGAGATTTCTGAAATTACCGGGGTCAAACTTGGAACGGTGAAGACCCGGATGCGCCAGGCGAAAAGAAGGTTAAAAACCTATTGGGAGGAATCCACCGATGGAAGATAAATTAACACGTTTGAAATCGGCAATGAAAAAGCATACATTTCTTGATTTGAAATTCACAGAAAACCATAGAAACTCCATCCATACTGCCATCGAAAAGCAGGATGTAAGTAAGGAAGACATCTTGATTGGTATTTTCAGATCTTTGGATAAGGAAAAAAGTGGTTATCAAATTAATGAATCTCTTTACCAGAAAGGCATCCGGAAATTTGAAAATAACGAAGGCTCCTTGTATGCTACGTTGCATGAGCTTGAGAAGGAAGGCTGGCTCCAGTCTTTTTGGGAAACGGAAGAAAGGAAGCTCTATTCCTTGGATGAACGTGCGAAAAAGTGGCTAAAGAAAAAGGAATCTAAAAGTGGTTCCGCCTCTGCTAGTTGGCGGACAGCGTTTGAAGGAGGAAGAACCGATTGAGAAGCAATCATTTTTTAGATGAGGTTTCGTCGTATATCCGATCAAAAGAAGCAAAAAAATATATAGAAGCTGAATTAAAAGCCCATCTGCATCAAGCTAAAACTGAACTGGTCAAAAAAGGATATAAAGAGGATGAAGCAGAGGAACTGGCTGTCCGGAATATGGGAAGCCCCTCTGACATTGGGCAGAAGATGGACAAGCTGCACAGGCCGAAGATTGATTGGAAGCTAATGAGCATGTTTCTGTTCATGTCAGCTACGGGCCTGTTTTTGTTTTGGTTCTTATTTAAGGATGGTAATTCATTATCAGTGCTGAAGCAGGTATATTCTGTCACAGGAAGTGTAATTTTGGCCTGTGTCATTCTTTTTTTCGATTATCGGAAATTTCAGAGATGGGGCTGGGTTTTCTTTACGATGGGATGTCTGATTCTTTATCAGTTCCAATTTTCCAATGTATTAGTGAACGGCAATCCTCGAATTAATATTATGGGTTTATTGTCGGTCGATTCGATTGTGGTTCTGCCAATTTTTCTGCTTGCCTGGGCCGGAATGCTGCAATCAAAAAAGATGAATGTTTATTTGGCTGCCATTTTATACGTTTGTTCTGCCTTTTTGTTTATGTTTACAGCCAACGAGCAGGCGGTAGCGATTTATTCATTGATGGTTGCTGTAATGGTCTGGAGGAGCAGCCTAAATAAAAGAAAAATCCTTATCACTGCAGCGGTCCTGCTTACTACATGTGTTTCACTTCTGCTTATATCCTTGAAAGATATAAGGGCCTATCAATTAGAAAGACTTTATGCGTTCGTTACGCCTGAAAAATTCAGTGAGACCTTGGGGTATATGCCTTTGAAACTAGAAAAGCTAATTGAGGATGCCGGATGGATTGGCCATTTTGGTTCCCTCGGAACGATTGATTTTTCTAATGAAATGATGACGGATTTTATCTTTGTAACAATTACCTATACGCTTGGCTGGGCCGGGGCATTGCTCATTGGTCTGCTGTTTTTATGGATGATCTGGCGAATTTCCCGTATATTCCAAACTGTGAAAGACCCATTTGGGAAAATGCTTGTTTCCGGCAGTTTTGCCATATTCACTGCACAGGTAACTGTCAGCATCGGAATGTCTCTCGGCTTATTACCACTAATAAGTCTTTCCCTGCCATTTATGAGTTATGGTGCTTTATCAGCGATGATTAACGCCTGCTTGTTTGGTCTGGTTTTAAGTGTGTATCACAAAAAAAATATTATACTGATGAAGAAAATATGAGAGTATGGTATTGTAGCTCATACTCTCTTTTCTGAAGAAACTAGGAATGGGTAAAGGCCAAGCTTTGAAAGATGCAATGAATCATGAGGAAATTATCAGGTGGAAAATTCCCTAAAAGTTGATATATAGGAACTGATAAATGATCAGTAAGGCGATTTATCAACATATAGAACTAATTAAGATCAATGTGTATTTTTGGAATCAAGATTGATCAAAATTTCCTCCTGAACCCCCATATTAGCGTAAATAAAAAGAATCCATTTTGAAAAAAGATTGATCGAAATGGATTCTTTTCTTGTGATTCAGTATACTGTTTTCATAAAATAGTTTGCTTATTTTTAGTGATCCTTATAGAACTAACGCACCCGTTAGTTTAAGTACATTTATTCACAATCACAAAGTCTAAATAAGGGCTTATAATTTTAGAAACTTCATTGATTTGCAGGTTCATTGATTTGCAGGTAGGACATTGGGCCGTAGAAATATCGGTTTCATAATTCACCCAATCATAATTACAATTAGAACAGTGTAGAACTATATTCTTTTTTTTGTATTCTTTTGATTCTTTTATATATAACTCATAATCTTGAGGGAACATATCTGCTAATGTACGAAATACAAAATTACTATCACACTTACGTCCGTTCCAATATTCTTTACCACCTTTATATTCAATCATATTTTACACTTCCTCCTACTATTAAAAACCAACCTCTAAAAATCCATAATAGCATTTTGTTTGGAATCATTAACCGTTTTTTATTTCTTCAACTATAATGCCCCTTTAGTTGCATAACAATAAGGTTGCTTCAGCAACCTCCCTTATTGAAGTAAAGCACCCGTTTGTTCTATAAGAAAAGCGAAACTTCTTCCAGAATCGCGCCCTATTCTTGAATAAGGAAATTTTGGTTATTAGTACAGTGCCAAGAAATTATCATTTTATTTGTGATTAGAACTAACTACTTATTTACCCTGAAAGCTAAAATTTGATCCGATAACGACAGTAGCATCCAGTTCCTCGTCTCTGATCACTTTCGTTGTCAGCCCAACACTATCAAAGATTTCAAAGGTTTGGGGTGTCTGCATTTCGCTTGTTTCTATCAAAAGATGTCCTCCCGGTGCTAGCCAAAGTAATGCTTCTTCAGCTACTCTTCGCTGAATGTCAAGTCCATCCTCTCCTCCGTCAAGCGCCACCTTCGGTTCATATAGGCGAGCCTCCTGGGGAAGTAGCTTGATTGCCTTGGTGGGAACGTAAGGTACATTTGCAACTAGGATGTTCACATGACCTTTAAGTGAGTCGGGTAAGGCCTTATACAGGTCACCTTCAAAAACGTGACCATCGAAAATCGTTACGTTGCGTTCAGCACATCGTACTGCGGCAGGGTCAATGTCAACAGAGTACAACACAACCCGTCCCAAAGCTGCGGCCAGTGCTACACCCACAGCACCCGACCCACAACATAGGTCAACGACGATATCACCAGAACATGACAGGGCTTCTGCCTGGCTAACAAGAAACTCCGTACGTTTGCGTGGAACGAAAACGCCCTGATCCACTTCTATCCGCAGACCACAGAAAGCTGTGCATCCAACAACGTATTCAAGAGGTAAACCGCTGGCTCGCATTTCTACCATTTTATTGAGGTCCTCTAGAGTCCGTGCCTCTGAGATAATTAACCGGGTCTCATCTTCTGCGAAAACACAACCGGCGCTTCGAAGTCTGTTAATAATATGTTTTTCCGTTTTACAGTCCAAAAAAAAATTAACTTTTTTTTCTATCTATCTCACCACTTTTGATAAGTTTATTTTAATTCTGTATTCGTTAAAAATAGGAAATATACCTTCTTCTACAAAATAGCCCTAAAAAGGAAAATGAGCGCTTATCCTTGTTCCAGGATAGCGCCCGATAGTTGAAGAAGTTTCTAGAAATTTAATATGAAATTACTTTTTGAATCTGATCATTAATATTTCCTTTACTTAATCCTCCGTGGTAACAAACCACTGATTCAATGTCGAGGTCTATGTATTTCTTCAAAGAGAGTTGAGCCGCCTTTATATCCAGTGCGGTTGGGGCATGAATTCCCCCAATTATTCCGTTTACACAGTACATCGAATCCCCGGCAACGAGTGTTTTACTTTGTTTTAAATATAGACTGATATGGCCAGGAGTATGCCCTGGAGTATGGATGACACGAATGCCGCCGCAATACGGCAATTCTTGACCGTCTTTCAAGGTATCGTCTACTTTACCCTTCGGGGGGTTCTCTAGGTGCCCGTCTTTCAAAAGAGGTAAATCCTGACCGTCTCTCAAAGAAGGTAAATCCCCTTGAATATAAGGCTTATCCAGATCGTGAGCATATACTTTAATATTACTTTCACACTCCTGTAATATCTCAGGAAGACTACCTATATGATCTATATCCTGATGCGTCAAAATCACAACTTTTAGTTTGTCGAACGACACTCCTACCTTATCCATTGCCACGCGTAAATCTTTAATTTGTCCAGGGAATCCAGTGTCTATTAAAACAGCCATTTCTTGATCCCATAAAAGCGTTGGATGAATAATATTCCCATAAAATTCAAGAAGGAGCATCTCTACTCCCTTAGAAATTTCCATAACTTTGGGCTCCTTTATAATTAGATTTAGGGGTTTGGTTACACAAGAAGGACACACTAACCTGCAAGTTTATTGAATAACACAAGCATGATATTAACTTCGGCTTCCTTCCCAAAAGTTCCTGCTCTTATCCAATAATCTGGCAAAATTGTTCTTTCCAAACGTGGAAGATCATGAGTCTAGTGATGAATAACCCTGAGTTTAAAGCCCTACACTCGAATAATGTTAAAGTGAAGAAGTTTAAGAAAATGAAATCCATCATGAAACTTTGTGGTAAACTCGCCCGTGTCCTAGTAGGGATAGCTCGTAATGGCTCTGCCTATAAACCGGAAATGCTCTTCCCACTTGAACAACTAGCAGCGTAAATTTACATTCACATTGTTATTTAACGAAAGTTGGCTTGTTCGTAGGATTTCAAAGAAAGCACGAAGTACTGGATGTAATGAACAAAAGGGCAATGACCCGTTGAGACATGGGAGGGAAAGCCTCCAGGGGCAGCATATGTGATAATATGGGATTTTCAACAGATCCCCTATTTCAATCTGCCCTCATCTTATCAAAACGGTCCTATCTCTTTCATTCATCTAAAGCAACCAATACCATGTGGTTTGAAATCCTGCGAATAAGCGAGTATTCGTGCGGTTTAGTCGTACTGTGAAATAAATATATATATGTTTTTTTCATCTTTTTAGGAAAACTAATCAAAAATTGATTTATTACAATAGGAGGCAGCAATATTGAAAAAACTAATAATCTCATTATTTATTTTTTGCTTTATAGCCACTGGAATTGTTACCAATGCAGCAGCAGAGGCAGACAAGCTTTTAATGACCGCTGAAGTTATTATTCCTAATTATGTAAGTTCCAAGTGCTCAGACAATTGCATCCAGAACACCTTTTGATGATCAATTGGTACATGTTTACTCATCAAAACGTTCTAACAATTCAATAATCACTTTATAGGTTGATGTTGTATCCATATAGGCATATCGGCCTTTTCCGTTAAAAAAGTTACCTGCCTGTATGACGGGATAGCCCATATCTTCTAACATCTTGATTTTATCCTCCATGTCTTTAATGACAAAAGAGATATGGTGAACACCCTCGCCATATGTTTCAAGATGATCTTTCCACGTACTGGGTGATTCGCCCGGCTCGATCAATTCAATTTGAATTAACGGAGTATTGATGAACATATATTTTGATTTTCCTTCAGTTGGCTTCCCTTTGTAAATCACGTTTGTAATATCGGTTGAACCAGAATGAATGATGGGAGGTTTTTCAATACCCAACAACTTACAATATGCATCTGCAGCCGCATCAAGGTCTTTTACAACTAACGCAAGCTGTTCCACTTTGTTCGTTCCTAATAGCGGCTGAACGCTAGCATCTTCTTGTCTTTCCCATGCCGTTTTTCTCGGCTCTTCACTTTCAAGCAGTTCAATTAACGTTTTGTGATCATCTAGTGTATCCACATATACATATCTGCCGTCACTTGAAGTGAATTCACCCGTTTGCAAAGCTGGGTACCCACTTTTCTCCATGATTGGCAGCCTCTTTTGGATAGAGTCTACATCAAAAGCAATATGGTGGATCCCTTCACCTACTTCATCCAGGAACTCACGCATCGTTCCTGGATTTTTATCGGGTTCTATTAGTTCAAATTGGACGGTTGGTGTATTCAGAAAAGCCAGTTTGGATTGTGATTCCGTTGGTACACCTCTAAAAGTGACTTTCGAAACAGAACTGTCACCAGTCAGAAACGGTTCTGCCTTCTTAATGCCTAGCAGTCTAGTGAAAGCTAGATTAGCAGCTTCAATATCTTTTACAACAAATGCGAGTTGATTAATATTCCTATTGCCCAATAGTGATTCAGCCATACTTATAAACCTTCTTCCCATAGTTTATTTTGTAATGGACTCAACCCAGTCCGCGAACCGACAATCCTCCATCACTGGAGATGACTTCGCCGGTGATTGCACGCGCTGCGTCCGATGCTAACAGGACAAATGCAGCTACATGATCTTCGGGCATCTGTGCAAGCTGAAGAGGGTTTCTTTTTTTTATGCTATTAGCCTTCGTTTCATTATCCACGATTTTAACGAATGGACGTAGGGGAGGAATGACCGATAATGCTGTCAGAGTGCCGCCAGGCGCTACAGCATTCACCCTTATGTTAGGAGCAAGTTCAAAGGCAAGTTGGCGCATCAACCCTATTTGGGCATGCTTGCTTGCTGTGTACCACACCCCGCCGCCATCCGGATAAAAACTAGCACCGGATACCGTGAAAATAATATTGCCATTCGATTTTTGCAGTTCTTTAAGAGCGGCTTTAGCACCGAAGAAAGATCCTTTAACGTTAATATCGAACAGAAAATCATATGCTTCGGAAAGTGCATCGGGAGTTACGTCGGCAAATTTAGCAAAACCATCAAAGACTCCTGCATTAGCAACGAAAACATCCAGCTTTCCAAATTGCTTGACAGTGGACTGGACAGCCCTCTCATTGTCTTCATATTTGCTTACATCGCCTTGGTTAATGAGAATCTCTTCACCAAATTCCTCTTTCATTTTCTTTAGCGTTTCTATCGAGCGGCCGATGATGCTGACTTTTGCCCCTTCTTGTATAAAACGTCTTGTTACAGCCTCTCCGATACCTGAATTGCCTCCGGTAATCAACACTACTTTATCCTTTAACGCCATTGCCATTGTAACCAGCCTCCTTGTCATCTCTTTTTATCCAAGTCAATATTATACGAAGATAGCAAGATTTCTGGTATTTATCGTTGATTGATCAACAATGAATATCCGTTTGGAAAGTTTCCATTTACCTTCTTCGAAAATGAATTCATCATTTCGTTCCCCCGAAATCAAATCATGCTGAATATCCGTGCTGCGGCTTCGATAGATAAGCAGATAGCTCTTAACGACTGCCTTTTCACCTTCAACATAGTCTTTAACACGTACATTAGAGACAAAACGCCGTGTTCTTGATGGCGGTATTTCCGCCCAAGCATAATCCGTTTTCAAACGATCCACGCGCAGTCTCAACAGCTCAATATCATCATTAAATGTAAACATTTCCGTTGAATAATCCGGACGTTCCACCCCTTCTTTATTAACACGTACAGGCATTTGGTAACGCAAGCTCGAATGCATTAGATCGAACCAATCATCAAATTCAATATCATCCAGTAATTGAGCTTCATCATACAACCACTGTTCAAATTCACATTTGAGCAACATTTTCTCCACATTCATTTCCGTTCCCCCTCCCGCTTATCATTTCGTCATTAATTCCAGCCAGTACTTGTAAAAATTCCGCTGGCTCGCTTCAGTGAATTTATCATCGTAAGCAACACCCGGTCCTATAAAATCAACTGGTTCACGATGGAGACCCATTGTATAATTGTAGGTTAGATTCTTTAGGAAAGGCATTGGGCCTTGGGCTGCTTCAGTAATATCCGTAAACACTTCCGTATCATCCTGTTCGAAAATACCAGATGGGCTAAAGGTCAAGATAAATGAATCTCTTGATCTATCTTTCCAATCTTGGGAGGCGTTCTTTTCCACAAGCATCCAAGCGATCACTTCCATTTTATTGTGACCGATTGGCCGCCACATTCTAATTGAAGTGTTGGAGATGAATTGGTCTTTGATTTTTGTATGGGATATTAAAAATGATAAGTTGGGGAAAACGTTCCCAATCATATTCTTTAAGTTTGATAACACTCCATATTGTTCTTCAGACAAATTATTTTTAAATTCATCTATCAATTCTTCCGGGAAAGCGAAGTCAGGGTTAGGTGTCCCTAAGTTTAGTCCATGCCCGTTAGCCATATGGATTTGAAAACCACGCTTTGAATAGGTAGCATTGGGCACCATGCCCAGTTTTGCAATGGAACCGTGTGTGACCATCGTGTGATAGGAATCACCAACAAAGTTATCGGAACCAACTTTCCAGTTGGAATTAACAACGAACCTTTGCGGGACCCCGATAACTTCCATTTCTGCCCGTCCAACGAGTATATCCAAATACCATTTAATGTCTCCAAGAAACTCTTCAAGTGGCTCAGCATCTTCATTCCAAGTTCCAAATAAAAGACCTTTATAGGATTCAAGCTTCACTTTGTGAAGGCCCATTTCCGACCGGTCAAGGTTGCCCCCGTATATGTCCTTTTGTAATGGCACCCCTACGAGTTCACCAGTGTTTTTAAAATTAAATCCATGGTAGGGACACGTAAATAATGACTTGTTCCCTTTATCTGCACGGCATAGTTTCATTCCGCGATGGGTGCACATATTATAAAACGCCCTGATTTCCCCTTCAGCATCCCGAGTAATGATGAGCGAGTAACCAGCTAGTTCACGGGTCATGAAGTCTCCTTTGTTGGGTACTTCAGAATCATGACCGATAAAAACCCATGTTTTCAAAAACACTTTTTCATGTTCTATATCATAAACCTTTGGGTCACCAAGGAGGTATGCAGGTATAACGCCTTCCTCTGGTTTAACCGTTTCGTTCAAATAGTTAACAACTTGCTGTTTCGACATTTCTTCTAAGGATTTATCAGTTTTAAGCATACTTTTTCTCTCCCTTCCAAGCTTTACATCATAATTCTTTACCCGATTTGAACGCACTTTTCCTTATTTTGCAGAGTAGCCAAAACACTTAATGCCGCTAGATAACTCGTTTTCGGATTATTTGGCATCGGATCATTTTCCACTTCCAGTTTTAGTTTCCCGAACGAACCTGACGCTTCTATCAGGTGAATGTTTTTTAACACATTTGGATCGGCAATGATTTTCACTTTCGTCTTTTCAGATCCAAGACCAGCCATGGACAGCACAATCGCAACATTAATGTTTCTCGGAAACTGTTTGATCGCTTCTGCAGCAGATCCTTCAAATAATACCGTTTCTTCTGTCACTGAAGAACCTGCAGGCAATGCGTTTGGCGGTTTTCTTGTGGTGATGCAAACAGATTCAAGGCCATTCACCGCTTTTGCCGATTTAAGTACATCGAGACCTCCAATCGCACCGGACGGAAGGAGAATATTCACGTTATTCATTTTGCAAATTTGGTTCGATTGTTCTTCAAATGCAGAATTCGCCATCACGCCTATGCTGCTTAGTAAGAGATCCTTCCCGCTTTTAAGCACTTTCAATGCATACTCTTCAGCTGCTTCAATCGTTGCAGCCTCTATGACTAAATCTACATCGGATTTAAGGAGTTCGTCGACATCACTATATGGCTGTGCCCTGAATTCTTCAGCTAGTTGTGCCGCGATTTCTTCACGGCGGGCATAAATCGCAACGATTTTCCCACCAGGAAGAAGCCCGTCGTTATTTATTGCCTGAAGCAGAAATTTCCCGATATTACCGCACCCGATTAAACCTAACTTCATGTAGTTTCATCCTTCCTCAATCAGCAAACCCGTATGAGTCCGCAAAGAATTCCAACCCACAATGCCTTGTTTCCCGGGAAACACCACTTTCTTTTAAACCAGGGAAGTCCAGAGCCAAGTCGCTGAAAACGGTATGATTATTATGGAAAACCGCACCAGCTTCAAGGCGATCTGCCATTTCGACAGCGATATCTTCATTCTCTGTCCAAACAGATGCACGCAGGGCAAACTCACTATCATTCGCTAATTTTACAGCTTCATCCATATCATTGAAAGGTAAAATTGGAATGATGGGTCCGAATTGTTCTACCCGAACCAATTCGCTCTTCTGATCGACGCCAGTAATAATGGAAGGAAGCATATAATAACCTTTATCCCAAGTTTCCGGATTGAGCTGAATGCCGGTTGTGATTATATTTCCTCCAGACTTAGCGGTACGTTCGATCAAGCCATTCACAAAGTCATATTGTGCTTTATTATTCAACGGGCCCATAGTTACATCAGGCTGAATGCCATCACCAATTACCATCCGGCTAAACTCCTTGGTCAGCTTTTCCACAACCTCATCATAACGTGATTCTTGGACGTACACTCTTTTTACAGCAGAACAGACTTGACCCGTTGCTCGTAAAATCCCCATCCTCAAACGTTTGATAGCCGCTTCATCCATATTGGCATCTTCCAAAATGATGGCAGGATCATTGCCGCCAAGTTCCATATATACTTTTTGAAGATTTCCAGCTGATTTCTGCATGATATCTTTTCCGGTTTCCGTACTTCCGACAAACGCCAATGTCCGTACGCGAGAATCGGAACATAGTGTGTCACCGATTGCTTTTCCCGATCCTGAGACTATATTGATGACTCCTGGAGGAAAATGTTCAGCAACTACTTTTAAACAGGTCATTATCGTTAAAGGACAGTTCGTTGCAGGTTTTACGACAACGGCATTGCCTGCCAAAACAGCGGGTATGACCCTTTTAAATGTTAATATCATCGGAGAATTCCACGGTGTGATGATTGCCGTGACACCTCTTGCCCTTCTTCGGATTTGGACTTTTTGATTTCCTGGGAGCACTTCAGGCTTCCACCAATCAAGTAACTCTGCTGCACAGCCCTTCATGACTTCAACACAGCGCAGTAAATCCTTTTTAGCTTCAACAAGTGTTTTGCCATTTTCACGTACAAACACGGTAACATTTTCCTCGATTACTTTTGAAAGTTCTTCTGCCGCAGTGTTCATCCGGTTAGCCCGTTCCCCGATATCAGAGCGAGACCACGTTTCAAAAGCTTTTTCTGCCGCTTCAATCGCGTCATTCACGATTTCTTCAGAGCATTTTGCCACCTGGCCAACTACTTCCGATGTATTTGCCGGATTTACTACATCGACTTTTTCCGGTAATTCTATCCATTCTCCATTAACTAGATATTTTCCTGAAACAAATGGGTATGTTGAAATCATTCTCAATCCTCCTTATAGTTTTTTGGGCTTGAATGCTTCTGCAGCTCCTGGTGGTCCGCCAAATGGCTTGGCCATTGGCCCCACAGCATCCATATCAACAACGATCATTGAAGGTTTACGTCTTTCCTTTGCCTTTTTCAATTCGGAAATGAATTCATCTCCAGAACCAATGCGCACTGCATCAAAATGCATGGACTCAGCCAGTTTCACAAAATCAGGACTCAATAAATCCACGGCTACCTGCCGACCATAAGCGGCTGTTTGAATATTGCGAAGAACCCCATAGCCTGAGTCATCGAACAATACGATGATAACAGGTAAGTTTTCTTCGGCTGCCGTAACCATTTCCCCGACATTCACCATAAACCCACCATCTCCAGCCATAAGAACGACGGTTTTATCTTGACACCCCATTTGGGCACCGATTGCTGTTGGAAGACCTTGACCAATTCCGCCGCCTGATGCATGAATGGATGTTCTTGGTTCATAGATTTCAAATAAACGGCTGCCCCAAACGTTTGCCTGTACGGTTACATCACGAACCAGAATGGTATCGTCCGGCAATATCTCCCTCATGCCATCTACAAATTGCTCATAAGGTCCAAGTGTTTCCCTGAGTTGAGCGCGCACTTCATTTCTAAGTGAAAGAACTTCTTGTAAATAAGAAGGTTCCGCATGAACTGAATGTTCTTCGAGCTTTTGAATGATTGCGGCTAACATATCTTTTGCATCGCCAACCAAACCAAGCGTAGCTTTATAGTTCCGGTTAATGGCCTGCCAATCCGCATCGATCGCAATATGTTCTTCCGGCACCGGCACTTTCCAGTTGGATGTTTCATTCCCCCTAAACCTTACACCTACGCTAATCAATAAATCTGCATTTCTTAAAAACTCTTTTGTTATTTCATATGCCGCAAAATGTCCTATGCATTGTTCATGGTTTTCTGGAATCGAACCTTTTCCTGACTGACTGGTTATAACCGCTGCACCAAGGATTTCCGCTAATTTTTGCAGCTCTTGCGAAGCGTTGGCACTGATGACTCCACCACCAGCCCATATTACAGGACGGCGGGCACCTACCATTTTTTGCACGGCTTGTTCAGGAATAAATGGCATTGAATTGGTTTCAGTTGTTGAAGCCCGTAGCCCTTCGAGTGAAAGATCTTCTATGATCGCCGATTGAAAGTCAATGGGAATTTCCAATGTAACCGGACCCGTAGGTGCAGTTAAAGCTTCTTGGATCGCCTTCCTTACTACCGCTGCAGATTGGTCAGGGTTTCTAAGCCTCACTGCATTTTTACAAGCTCCGCTCATCATTGAGAGCTGGTCTTTACACTCATGTATGTATCCTTTGCCTGTACCAAGATAAGAAGAAGCCACCTCACCGGTAAGATGAAGAAGGGGGACACCAGCTGCCCATGCTTCCACTAGTGAACCAGCAGCATTTCCTGCCCCTGTTCCGGTACTGGTAATAACTACACCCAATTTCCCAGTGGCGCGGGCATAACCATCAGCCATATTTACGGCACCGCTCTCACCGCGTGAACAAATGAGTTTGATGCTCCCTTCTCTAAGAATTGCATCATAGATGGGCATATTGTGAATACTTACAATCCCGAAAGCAGCTTCCACTCCTGCTTGAACCAGCTCCTTTACGATGGAATCGGCGGTCGTAAACTCTATTTCTTCTTGTATTTTCATCGCGTTATCCTACCTTTTTTAGTAATATATTTTATAGTGCCTTTCCGATCGCTCCTGCCGTCTCAATCGTCGAACCCGCTACATAACTTGCTTTGTCTGAAGCAAGGAAAACAATGACACTGGCCACTTCTTCCGGTTCCCCTACGCGGCCGAGAGGGATATTCCGCTTTTTCGCAAGGTCTCCATAATACTCTTCTGGGTCCATATCAGGTGCATTTTTCAATCTTCTACGCTCCCATTGATCCGTCCGGATCAATCCAAGACTCACTGAATTAACCAATATATTGTCAAAGGCCAATTCCTGGGACAAGGTTTTGCTTAAATTAAGGAGACCAGCCCTTGCTGCTGCAGTCGCTACCATATGGCGTTCAGGTTCTTTAGCCAGCGTTGCATTAATATTAATAATCCGCCCTCCTCCCCTTTTCACTAAATGAGGATGCGAAGCACGGACGGCATATATGATGGCAAAGAATTTTAACTGAATCTGTTCTTCCCACTGCTCATCCGTTATGTCAAAAAAGTGACCCATCACGCTTTGACCGGCTGCATTCACCAATATATCGATTCCGCCAAACCTTTCAGCGGTACCATTAATGAAGGAATCCACATCCGATTTTGAGGTGACATCACATGTTGATGCAAAAACATCCGCCTTATCACCAAATGAGAGCAATTGACTTTGTGCACTTTCCATACGCTCTGTACTTCTGCCGCAAATAGCCACTTTCGCTCCTTCAGCTAAAAACATTTCTGCTGTTTTTAATCCCACGCCCGACGTGCCGCCCATAATGACAGCAACTTTACCTTGCAATCCTAAATCCACTCTCTTCACTCCTTTTCAAAGCCATTTCCTTAAACGCTGTCCTTTATATACAAGAAGCTAACTACACGGAAGAATAATGATAGGAAATCAAAATCCTCCTCATTTTTCCATGACTGAATCATCTATATAAGAATCAACCCAGCCCGGATCGGGATCTCCTCCCATTGCTTTGCGGGCTTCAGGTTTCGGCGGCCCCGCAATCCCCCACTGATCCATTAAATGCGGTACCCGTTTCCATACACGCGCTCTCCACTCCGATTCATCTTCGATCGTTTCCAGATAACATGTATACTCCATAACAAAACCGCCTGGGTCTTGAAAATAACAGAAAATATTGTCTCCAGGCCCATGCCGTCCTGGTCCCCAAAGTTCTGACAAGCCCGCTTTTCTCACATTGCTTATTCCTCGCATCAGTTCATCCACTGAATCGACTTCGTATGCGATATGATTGACTGACGCATGCTCATCTTGATTGAAGGCAATGGAGTGATGCTTCCTGTTGCATCGCAGGAATGACATTTGGTGCTCACTCCAATCAGTAACTTTAAAACCAAGTACATCCGTATAAAACTCGACGATCATATCTAAGTTCTTCGTGTTCATTACAACATGATTCAATTTCACTGGATCAACATTTTTCTTGCTCCAAATAGACGTTTGTACTTCCACCCAAGCCGAGAGCTCAATCACCCGGTTTTCCGGATCAATAAACCTCAGCCCATAACCGGCACCTGCTTCATCCAAATATCCAGGTGGTTCAATAATTCGAACGCCCTTCGATCGTAATATCCCTGCTGCACGATCCACTGCATTTTTATCGACCATGCCAAAAGCTATATGATGCAAACCACGTTTTTCTCCCTTGTGAAGGCTTAAAATATGATGTTCCGGTCCAGCCCCGCGAAAATAAACCGTATTCTCCTCTTCAGGAACATCCACTCTATCCAGTCCCCAAACCTTTTCATAAAACTCTGCTTGATCGTTGAAATTCGGAGTTATCATGCTTATATGTCGTAAATGAGTAATCCCAAGCATTTTTTATACCTCCCATAATTTAGATTGGCCTTTAGATAATTTGCATTGGCCATATTTTACAATCTAATCGAAAAGGGCGCCTCATTAATTTTCATAATGCAGGTGCCCTTTCGGCTAAATGATCAGTCTTTAATGATGGCTTCTCTTTCTTTAGAGCGTTGTTTACGCAGTTCTTCCAGTTCACTGCCTTCAGGATATGTCGGCAAGTTAGGCTTCACTGCCCCTAACATCACGAGCATGCGCGCCTCTACATCCCCGTCATTCCTAATTCCCCGATAAACCCCTGGTGGGCTGCTAATGCAGTCTCTCGCACTTAATTTAATTTCATGCACTTCACTGTAGCTATCCTCTTGAATTAACGCCGTAACTTCACCCTCAAGAATGAAAAACACTTCTTCAACATCGTCGTGAAGATGCAAAGGCCCGATACATCCCGGAGGAAGCACCATTGTACTTAAAGTGAAATGTTCACCTGCAATTACGTTCGTATCGTTATTGGCAGTGGCGCCACGTCCGATATATCTCATCTGTGCACGTCTATAAGCGGGATCGATTTCTTCTTGGAACTTCAAGACATCCCAATCAAGCGAACGGTCTTTCAATCGAGCAACATATTTTTTTTCAAAATCCTTCACTGAAAAAGCTTCTTTTGTCATTTTAAAATTCCTCCCTTATTTGTTGTTTCTAAAACGCTATATGTTTCATAAGCAAAACATTGTTTTGTCTATGAATTAAGTCTAAAATGAAACCGCTTCATTGTCAACGAGTTTTTAGAATATTTAAAACCATTTTTATAATCCGAATGCTCATCACTATGGTATAAACTTGTAACGATTTGCTTTTCTTAACACAAAAAAGTGTGGATTCCCTATTGGGAGATCCACACTTTCGAAAGAGGTTATTCATTTATTATTAGATTTTAAATTGTTCAGACTTCTTCGTGTTGATAAGGCTTAACCCCACTATATCCCATATAAACGGATAACTGCCGAGAAACTTCCAACAGTTTCGGCAAGGCAATTTTATCGATGAAATCTTCCTGGTAAGCAGACTCTGTTGCCACGACATTCAAGGCAGCCAATACTTTCCCAGTCTTGTCAAAAATCGGGGCGGCAACAGAACGGATGCCCGGGTGGAATTCCCCGCTTGTCATCGAATAACCATTTTGCCGAATCGATTCCAGCTGTTTTTGAAATTCACCCGGCGCTGTGAGTGTTTTGTCTGTATAAGGAGTTAGGTTTGAGATTTTGAACATTTGCGTTAGCATTTCTTTCGGTTGATATGCCAAAAGTAATTTTCCATTGGCCAAAGCATGTGCCGGCAGCCGCAAACCTATGTTCACATTGACAGCGGATACACCTCTTATTGGGGCACTTCCAACATAAACAACTTCCTGTCCATCCAAAATGGACAGATGGCAGGAGGCTCCGATTTCATCACGCAAGGTTTCCATATAAGGTTGGACAATTTCCTGGAATTTCAAGCTATTCAAATAGCTGAATCCCAATTCAAGAACCTTTGGCGTTAAACTATAACGTTTGGTATGTTCATCCTGAGACAAATAACCAATATTCTGTAATGTGAATAATAAACGATATGGTACCGTTCTGCTTACTCCCAGTTGTTTTGCAATTTCTGAAAGAGACAAACTCGGCTGGACTTCATTAAAGAGCTTAATGATTTCCAACCCTCTAACCAATGAATTAGCACTATATTTCTCTTTCTCTTTTTCTTCGCTTGCCATTCGAGTATTCCCCCCGTTGTGAATAAATCTCATTTTCTCCTGACTATAACCCATTCAGTAAAGCTTTCTTCATACCTAGAAAGACGAATTGCTGTATATGTACATTTTTTCTGGAAGTTCATTTGGTGAATGTTTTTGATGCATACTTCAATGGTTGCAAACCTGTTGTCTTTAGCATCCATAACACACCTGGATCCTGCTGATAACATAAATGACCGGTCTTCTCCTACAATGGAAAACTCGGAATCAGGAATCAATTTTTAAAATATTCTTGACTCACTATCCGGTGTGACCTGATTCATTTCACCACCCAAGACCAATGTCGGAACAGATATTGAAGATAGGATGTCCATTTGGTTTAAATTTGATAAAGAGAAGGAAAATGACCGGTATCCTGACGGAAGCATTTGCGGCAAAACTTCTAGACAGAAACATTGGCGCAGTAGCGCACTACCCTCTTCTTTGCAAGTTCATTCGATTCACATTTCAATGAATTGTAATCTATTCTGAATTTTCCGCTTACTTTCTTCCATGCTAACAACCGCTGCTCCGCGAGTCGCATCAGATATGATCAAGGGGCCTTCACCACTTCCGAAAAACGGCTAGTAAAATCGAGAGCGATAACCGAGCCCATCGAATGACCGGGCAGGTATACCGACTGCAGACGAAACTTTCACGGAATTTTTTCATTATATCTGCAAACTGAGAACAATCCTGAAATTCTTCTTATGAATCGGAACTTTCACCTTACCCTGGTGCATCCCTAAGCAATTATTCTAATTCTTCATTCATCTGACTCGAGCTGGTGTCTCCTTGTTTCCCAAACCATGCAGGGTAACAAGCGCTTTTCCTTATCCCTTTTCCAGATAATGAATCGGGCATTCTTCTAATTGGCTAATTGGCATCCTCTTCTACCCTTTACTCTTCATGTTTAAATAGAATAGTGTATATGTGTCAATTAAAGCATATTTACATATATAAAACTATTTGGAAGGCCTAGCTTAATTGACGAATCGTTAGAAAAGCTCGGTATAACCAAACATAACCAATTTTACAAGTAAAAACAAATTAAGAATTTTAATACATCGATATTTTCTGCCAAATCATGATTTTTTCCATATTAAGTATTTCATATACAAAACAATATAAATGAATTATAGATTTTCCTGATTTTAAATTCAATAACAACAAGTCAGAATTTTTAATAATTTGATGTTAATTAGTTTTTTTGACACAAAAGATTAAATAATTCCATTTTTATGTCCGTGATAGAGGTCCATCCACTCATTTGATTAAATGTTTCTCAAAAAAGTACAAAAGGATGCAACGGAGTTCGATTTTTAAATTGAAAGCGCTTATATTTTTTTGATTCTAAATATATTAAATTATCAAAATATTAAATTGACAATCAAATTATTTTAATTTATCGTTAAGAAAGTGAAACTATGTTTTCCTTACAAAACATTATCGTTACTTTTTTATCTATCAATATTTTAAAGAAAGGCGGGATAAAGCTCTTAAGTGAAAAATCAAAACTTGTACCTTTCTAAAGGGATAACCTTATAACACTTATGCTCAATGGTAAGTGTTTTAAGGAATGCTAAAAAGCGACAAGGAGATGGTATTATGTTAAATGGGCAAAAAAGATGGTTGTATATTGCCGTTCCAATTTTTTTCTTTTGGTTTTTCGGACAAATTGATAAGGTTGGCATTTCCATCATTCAAACAGATCCAGAATTCTTGCATGCACTCGGTATGACAGGCGACGACAAAAATGCAAAGATCGGTCTTCTATCTTTTGTATTTACCATTGCTTATGGAGTTTCAAATCTTTTTTGGGGCTTCATCATTGATAAATTAGGTGCCCGAAAAACAGCCATCGCCGGTTTATTCGTTTGGACTATCACGATGATTATGTCAGGCCTGGCAAATTCATATGAAATGTTTTTAATAAGCAGGATAATTCTTGGTTTTGGTGAAGGGATGATGATTCCAGTTTCTGGGAAATTCATTTCTAACTGGTTTAATAAACGTGAATTGGGAAGGGCCCAGGCATCTTGGCTTACCGGAAATTATTTAGGTCCAGCAATGGGAGCCGTTGTTTTGGTGCTCGTGATATCTTTACTACACTGGCAAGCAGCTTTCTTTATGCTTGCAGCTTTCAACTTATTCATAAATATCCCTATGTTCATCTATTTGACAAGAAATACACCAGAAGAGCACCCCCGAATAAGTAAGGAGGAATTGGCTTTCATTCGCCAAAGGGATGATGAAGTGAAAGAAACCGCCCCCTCCGAGAATAAGAGTTTCGCCCAAGATTATCGTTTCTGGATTGTTTGGTTCGGCATGCTCGTATGTTCCTTCTTATTTTTTGGAATCAGCATTTGGCTTCCTACCTATCTCATTGAAGCAAAAGGATTCGAAAAGGAAGGAATGTCGAGCATTACTTCACTTTCCTGGCTATTCGCTTTAGGATTTGTCTTGGCATGCGGTTTTCTGGCTGACAAAACCAGACGTCCAAGTTTGATGGCCACGATTCTATTTTCATTGACGGCTGTCTTTCTGGCTGTAGCGATCTTCATCCCCAATCCTATTTTGGCCGGGCTATGTATGGGCCTGGCAATGGGATGTCAAGGCGGTGTGTTCCATCTAAGTAATATGCTCATGGTAAAATACTCAACACCTGAAACGGCAGGTAGAGCCGCTGGTCTAATTGGATTCACGAATATCATGGGCGGCTTTTCGAGCTATATCATGGGATGGCTTCGTGACTTGTCTGGCGGGGACTTCAGTTCATCGATCGCCATGCTGATTTTTGCAGCCATCTTAGGTTTGGGAGCTTATTTATTCTCCATTAAGAGAGAAGCCGCAGAGCTGCGCTTATCACCTAATCCTATACCTGTACAAAAGATACAAGCATGAAGCTGAAGACCCTTGTAAACTCAGGACCAACATTTTTTTATCACTTTGATGAACTATCCAACCCTTGAATTTCAAGGGTTTTTTTCTTGAGCCGACTTACAATCAAGACGGTAGAATAAAAGTTAGAAAGAGCCCATACCAGTAGGTATCGCTCTTTTTTTGGCATATTCCGATTATATTTTGTCAATTTTCCAGCTCTAGCCCTAATCATTTCTTTATTTGTATAAATATGTCGATAGTTAAAATATTCAAAAAATGATATTTCTTTGAATACCCATGTTATATTGTTAATGGAAAAAAATACTTGTCAAGTAAGGTGAGTGTGTGAATATAGAAGTTTTAATCCTCCATTATATTCAGGAAAAACGTCAAAAGCCTAACCATGCCAATGAATTACTGGATTATATTCAGAATGAATATGTAAACGGGAAGCTGTCAATCTTTCAATATAGAAGTCTCTGTCAGGACTTATATCTTCGAGGTGCAAAACAAACGTCTTCTGGATGAAACTGCACCCTTGTCACTACTTCCAATTCTGAATGACTTTTGTTTCTGATTTCCGCAATCGACCTAGGTTTAATAGCCAAGCCAGTCATTTACTCCCTCCCCAGTATGTTCATAACTAAATAAAAGCCTCCTTGATCTGTCACCCTAAGACAGATCAAGGAGGTAAATGCCATTATTCAGACCCTTTATTTACTAAATGAATATATCCAAAATTAAAACCAAACCGAATGCCACGAAGGAAAGTAAGGTTTCCATGACTGTCCATGTTTTGAATGTTTCTTTAACGGTTAATCCCATATATTCTTTTACTAACCAGAAACCTGCGTCATTAACATGGGAAAACATAAGTGACCCTGCGCCCGTGGCAATAACGAGCAATTCTAGATTAACACCCGTCATATTGGCAACGACCGGTGAAACAATCCCAGCTGCCGTGGTCAAAGCGACGGTTGCAGAACCTGTGGCAATCCGGATTAATCCAGCCACAAGGAATGAAAGAACGATCGGGGATAAGGAAATTTCTTCAGACATGGAAGCAATTGCAGTCCCTACGCCACTATCAATTAAAATTTGCTTGAACCCTCCGCCAGCACCGATAATAAGGATTATGGAAGCTAATGGCAATAAGCATTCTTCCGTCAACTTTTTAATTAGTGATTTGTCCATTCCCTGTCTGTAGCCCAAGAAGTAGTAAGCTGCAAAACAGGATATTAATAGGGCAATCACTGGACTTCCGATGAACAATAAGAATTTTTCAATGGAACCCGGTAGCGGCAAATAAGGAGCCACTACAGTTAAAACCATCAACAATACAGGCAAAAGGATGATGAAGAACGAAACTCCAGTGCCTGGTAATTTACTTGACTTTGTTTCCACCCTGATCAATTCCGGTTCTCCAACAGGAATAACCCGTTTATGAATCCATTTTGCGAATAGAGGTCCCGCAATTACAGCAGTCGGGAATGCGATGATCAATGAGTACAGAAGTACTTGCCCCATGTTAGCGTTATAGATTCCAATAGCTGTCATGGCTCCCGGATGCGGAGGTACCAGCCCATGTACGATCGATAATCCAGCAAGTACTGGAATACCAATTAACAAGATGTTCACTTTGGTTGATTTCCGAATGGAAATGACCAAAGGCAGCAATATTACTAAACCAACCTCGAAAAATACCGGAATGCCGATGATGAAGCCAGATAAAAGCATGGCCCATGGCAGGTTTTTCACGCCGAATTTATGAATGAAAAAGTCAGCAACCTGCATACCAGCTCCAGAGTCGGACATCATCTTTCCTAAGATGGTCCCTAAGGCCAATATTCCAATAAGGTGACCAAGGACCGCTCCGACACCCGTTTCATAAGCCCCAACAATCTTGTCCATTGGCAGTCCAGAAAAAACCGCTAAAAATAAACTGGCTACAGTCAAGCTAAAGAATGCATGCCATTTCCACCATGATACCCCCAAAATAACAATTACGATTGCTATCAGCGTGATTCCTAATAAATATAGATCCATATGTTCTCCCCATCCCTAAGAAATCGCTTACAATCAAACCAATACAATAAATGGGATTATTGTACCGGCTCGTTATATGTCACAATGTAGTTCTGTTTAGCCGTATTGTAATACCCTTCACTGTATTCCATAACATTTCCGTCCCCATCACTGGAAATCCGAATCCTTTTTAGTACTGGACTATTGTTTTCGATTTTCAGTGTTTCGCAAATGTGATCCGGAGCGATAGCAACGGCAAACTCATCTCTGAATGTTTCAAGTTTGACGTTTTGATCTTCTAAAAAGCGGTACAAAGAATTGATTTGGACCTCTTTTATCTCTTCTTGGTTTAAATCAAGTGAAACATAATGTGTAAAGTAAATATAAGGTTCATTGTCCAATAAATATATCCGTTCGATACTTATGCAATGGTCACCAAATAAAGAATGCAGCTTAGGGTCTGAAGAAAGGTCAACACGACTTATGTTTAACACCTTTTTTAAAATGGAGTGCCCTTCCTCCACCAACAGCTCTGTGAAACGCTTTCCTTTGGAAAGTTTAACTATCGAACCATTAGCTATGACTCTAGTGCCTTTGCCGCTTTTCTTTTCAACATACCCCTCTTGCGCAAGTTCTTTGATTGCATTACGGACAGTGACCTTACTTACGCTAAATTCTTCTTCCAAAAGAGGCTCAGAGGGAATGTTTGTGTCGATGGCATAAACCCCATGTAAAATACGATCCTTTAATATTTCTTTTATCTGTAAATACATCGGCCCATTTTTTCTGTTCACATTCATTCCTAATCTCCTGCCTTTTATCTCTTAATATCTTCCATTTTACCTTCCATTGCCGAGAGTATCTCCTTTTCGGTTGCCAAAGGAGTATCTCCAACGACAGTACATGCCAGCATTCCTGATACAGCCGCAAACCGAACTGTCTTTTCAGGGGAATATCCTCGCAATTCGCCATGTAAGATTCCGCTGGTATAAGCATCGCCTGAGCCTATTCTATCATATACGGAAAATGATAGGATATCGGAAAAGTAAAATGTTTCTTCTTTGTACATATACCCCTTCAACGTATGGCTATTATCACTTTTGATTGAACGATGTGTCCCTGCTATCGATTGAATATTGAATTTCTTGGCCACTTCAGGGATCAACTCAATAAGCTGCTCTTCCCTTGTGGAGCCTTCTGACTTCATTCCTAAAATATATAGGGCGTCTTTCTCATTCATCATGACGATATCAGCCAAAGAAAGCATTTCTTCATAATGAGGCTTTGCGTCAGCGTAACCTCTCTCCCATAAAGAGGGGCGGTAATTACAATCGAAACAGACTGTACCGCCTTTTTCTTTGACTTTTCTAGCCAGCACTTTCATACTTTCCCGTACATTTTCCGCCATTGCAAGCGTGATTCCGCAAAAATGGATGATATCCGTACTTTCCGAAATCCTATCCATATCATAATCGGATAAGGAGGCTGTATTAAAACTGCTTTCCAGTCGATTGGAATATGTGACACGGCTCGCCCGCTGTCCAAAACCATTTTCCAAAAAGTACATCCCCATATATTTACCGCCTCTAGAGATGAAGTTCCTTCCAATTCCTAATCGCTGCAAAGATGAAATCGCTGAATCCCCAAGGGGGTTATCCGGTAACTTTGTCACAAGATACCCATCATGTCCTAGCTTTGTCATCGCAGAAGCAACGTTTACCCCCGTGCCTGAAAAGGAGTATTGCAGAGTTTTAGCCTGTGATAGCAATTCATACCCTGGTACCTGCAAACGCATCATTACTTCCCCGAATGCCACAATCCTTTTAGGCATATTTTTCAACCAATTTTTTTGTAATGGCCAATAATTTCCGTACATCCTCCCCAATCGTTTTTCCAGTCTCTTCATCGATGATGGAAGAATATACATGGGGAATGACTTTAGGCACTTTTGCTTCTAATGCGATTTCTAGTATGGTCTCGAAATTATTTAAATCGATTCCACCTGTTGGTTCCAAAGCAAATCCCTCTTCACCACAAGCTTTTGCCACAGCACGATATTCATCTTCATGCTTCAGGCCTTTCATCGGAAAGTATTTCAATGCATTACCTCCCATATCGCGAACCAGCGCAATGGCAGCTTTGATAGGCACAATGGCCGTTTCACTTGCACCTGCACTTACTGGACCAGTGGAGATATTCACATAACCGACTTTCCCAGTTGGAGAAACAAGTGAGTTTATCCAGCTATCTTTCTCACCTAAATTGGCCCTCGTGGCACCAACAGCCGGAAAAACCTGGTTAATATGACTGCCTGGATAGTATTTTGCTATTTCTGCGACAACTGCTGCCTGTCTATTATCGCCCGCGCCCAACCCTATTGAAACGGCCTCATCAATGGCTTTCCCGTATTCTTTCATTGCTGTAACACCAGCTTCCACAGTTGGATAATCCTTTGAGAGTACACCAACCAATACATGGCCTTCCGCTGCTTCAAAGACTTCCACTGCATTTTCTACACTATTTGCAAGTACATTTAAGGCTACACGATCATTCAATAACCGTTTGTTTATGTTTGTCATCCTTGTTTTCCTCCTAATATGGTTCTTAATTGTGCTTCAATGACATTTATATCATCACCTTGCAATGGACGCGGATCTATATCGAAAAAGCCTTGCCGTATCCCATAATCACGTGTATAAATGGCAATATCCCCATTTCTGAGCTGCTCGTTCACTTCTTTCGCCGTTGTTTTCATTATCAAAGGATCAATGGAAATGCGTGCTCTATATATGGCACGACCGGCTTCATCCTGAACTATCGTTACTTTTACTCCATCAATAGAGTTAAGTGATGTGAGAACTTGTAAACTAGCATTTTCTTTTTCGCTATTATCCGACTTGACAAAATACTCATCCATTGCCTGAAGCAGCCCAAAGGTAGTTTCCTTTCCGACCTTCATGCTTCTTCCGATACAGTGCAATTGAACCTTTACCCATTCGATATATTTTTTTCTGCCAGCAACGATACCGGATGTGGGTCCTTCAATGGCTTTTGATCCACTATAAATTGCTAGGTCAGAAAATTTTATATATTTTCCCAAGTCTTCTTCCGCTGCTGCATCGACAATCAGAGGGATATTATTCATTTTGGCCACTTCCCATGCTTCTTCGACGGATATCATATTTTTCTGAACAGCATGATGCGATTTCACATATAAAATGGCAGAAGTATTTTCATTTATGGCATCCGCAATATGTTCCGCCTTCCCCTCGTTTGCATACCCAACTTCAACCAATTTTCCGCCACCAAGGTAAATCATGGTTTCAACCGGTGCACCATACTGAACGTTATGGCCTTTCAGCATGATGATTTCATTCTTTTGAATGAGATCTTGATGAAGCCTTTCGCTTTTCCTTCTGTTTCCTTCAGTAACGATCGCCGCTACTGAAAGCGCAATTCCACTTGATGCTGAGTTTACGACGACCGCTGCTTCAGAATGAAGCAAATTTGCTATATGCTGTCCTGACTTATCGACTAAATCAGAAATTTCCACATAATTTTGCCCACCTTTTTTCATCGCGTCCATCACTGTATCAGTTGGGGCAGAAACCCCCAATATGCTCATTCTTCCGCTTGCATTGATGACTCTTTTCAAACCGTATTTAGCATTCAATGAATTCTCCATTTATAACCACTCCTTTTACAACAACTCTTTTTTCTGCCATCCTTTTTTCGCCTTCGGAATCCAATAAAAGGGTCGGCTCATTCTCGATCGAGAATAAGGTTAAGTTCGCAATATCCCCAACTGAAATCCTCCCTAGTTCTGGTTTATGCAACCAGGCTGCTGCATTGACCGTAACAGCATCTATTACTTCTTTTAATGGATAACCCAAGTACAAAAATTTTGTAAGCACATTTGCCATATTAAAAACTGGCCCATTCTCTCTGTTTTTCCGATATATATCCGTACTGATCGTATTGAAGCCGATTCCCCGCTTTTTCGCCATCTCTGCAGTTTTAAAAGAAAAGCTTGCCGTTCCATGACCTACATCCAAATGAACACCACGTTCAATGGCCTTACTGAACTCAGGCAGTGGTTCTTCTTTTCCATCAAATAAATTATTCGCTTTACCATTTAAGAAATGTGTAATAATGTCCTTTTCTTCAAGTAATTCAAGGACTTCCTTAATATCAGGCGGCCCTGAACCGATATGAACCATTAATGGTAAACCAGTTTCAGCCGAGAACTTCCTAGCGATTTTTAATGGCTCGACACCATTTGGACCAACCACACTTTTACTTATTCTCGCTTTAAGTCCAACGACAAAATCCCCGTACTTGGAAATTGCCTTCCTTAATTCCCCTTCGTCCAGCCATGTAATATCCGATAACTCATCAATCCTTTTCAATCCAATCCTCGAAATATTCAGAAAGGCGAAAACATTCGTTTTGGAATTTTCACAACTGCTAACCAGATCAGATATCCTATCTGCCCCAGTGCTTCCCGCATCAATGACCGTAGTTACACCAGTTTTATATCCAATCTCATCAACCTCATCACCATAAGGATCGAATTCCGGGAAAGCATGAACATGCATATCAATCCATCCGCTGGAAACAAAAACTTTTTGATCATAATCTAATATCTTATCCCCTGTTGCAGTTCCGGGAAGTGCGATTTCTTTGATCATCCCATTTTCCAGTATGATATCCGCTGCATTTCCCTCTAACATCTTTACATTCTTCAGAACTAACGTATCTGTCATTTCCCTCATCCTTTTCGGTACATCCTATCGATTGCAAGTACTTTGTATACGGTTACACTGAATTGTGTGAGAATTCATTTCATCTCTTTACAAAAATAGATTATCATATTTTGTCGAACTAATCAATATAACGTTATAATGTTTAAATTAAATTTACAGAATTTTTAATAGATCATCGCTTATTTTTTCTATGTGCTCATTAGTTTCTTCCATATATCATGATCTCATTTAGGTTTTATAAAAGTTACCGTGCTATTCTTAAAATAAAAGGCGGGAAGAAAAACAGATTGTTTTTCTTCCCGCCTTTTATTTTTTCACGAATTGTTACAAAATAACCCTTGTTGGAAGTCCCTACTCTATTTATTCAGAAATAATGTTTTAGAGAAAAACTAACTCAAATTTATATCCTTAACCATATAATTAATCCAATTATTGCTATAAATAAAAATAATAGGTCTATGTTGTACATAGAAAATAATTTCGATCAGCTAATATTACTGAAGACATCCTGGTTTATATAGTACGGGATTATACCAAGTATTCAAAAAAAAACATTAGGGAGTGTTATGAAAATGAAGAAAAAGTCCTCATTTTCAATACTAATATAAGTTCATTAGTAGTCTCGCATGTCCCCAATGCATTGGCAAAAGAGAAAATTGAAACCACACCTTCATCAACAACAGTAAACCCTATTGCGGAAGTCAATTTAATTAGTGATGATTATGCAAATACAACCAACAGCAAGCATCATTAAATGAGCAAACCAATTGCTCATAAGCTAAACTAACAAATACCTAATTAGGAAAGATGGTAAAGGCTCATCAAAAGGGAACAACATGGTTAAGCATCATAAGTACTCTTGTGTTTGCAGGTGGCCCAACAGCTCCAGCAGGAGTAGCTACTACACTGGCATCAGCACACGCTGGCAGTACTAATAGTTTAATTCCAGCATATCATTCCGGAAAACACGCTTACCATGTATCATTCTATACTAGTGGTAAAAAAACCAAGTTAATCTAAAATAACATATATAAAATTACACTAAGTTAAATCTATCTTTTAGAAGCCCTCGTTAATTAATCTACCTGGTTCCTGGTATTATAGAGGAAATGGTGTTTTTTAAAATTATAAAAACCAAGAATGCTTAGTTAAAAGCATTCTTGGTTTTTTTATTTGCCGCACTTTAATTTTAACTTTTTATAGCAAGCCCGTAATATATGTCCCGTTCCTATAATGAAAGCCTTTAATTTACCTTTTTCGAACCTTTCCAATGGATTTCCCTCAAACGGTATTTTTGTAGCTTACCTGTTGCCGTTTTCGGTAAAGACTCTACGAATTCAACTTTTGTCGGTGCTTTAAAGTGTGCCATTTTTGAGCGGCAAAAGGTAATGATCTCATTTTCTGTAACTACCGCATTGGGGTGCAGCACAATGATTGCCTTGGGCGTTTCTCCCCATTTATCGTCTGGGATGGCAATGACCGCCGCCTCCAAAACATCTGGATGTTTATACAATACCCCTTCCACCTCTGTTGAAGAGATATTTTCTCCCCCGGAAATGATTAAATCCTTAGCCCTGTCCTGTATTTCAATATATCCATCAGGATAGGTCACTGCCAGATCCCCGGTATGAAACCAGCCATCCTTAATTGCTTCGGACGTCTTTTCCGGATCCTTATAATATCCTTCCATTACAACATTGCCGCGAGTAATGATTTCCCCCAGTTCCTTTCCATCCCAAGCGACTGCTTTCCCATCTTGATTGACTACCATCGTCTCCCCATTGAAAACCAATTCAATTCCTTGTCTTGCCTTTATTATTGCTTGTTCGTCCGCTGATTTAGCTTCAAACTCATCCTTCCACTCGTTATATAGGATGAAAGGGGAAGTTTCTGTTAATCCATATACGTGAATCATATTCAAACCAAGGATTTCTTGGGCCTTTTGTATAAGCGCTGCTGCTGGAGGAGCACCTGCTGTTGCCATTCTTGGACGCACTTTGATATTTGTTTCTTTTGCTTTAGGATCATTCACTAGCATATTGACGACAGTTGGTGCTCCACATAACAATGTAATATTATGATGGGCGAATAATTTGAGGATAAGAGGGGGATCAACTTTCCTTAAACATACATGAGTCCCGCCCGTAGCCGTTACCGACCATACACCTCCCCAGCCATTAGCGTGAAACATTGGTAGGGTATGTAAGTATACATCGTCATGATTCACTCCAAGGTGATAAATGAAATTAGCGGCGTTCATGTAATTCCCGCGATGGGTTAACATTACCCCTTTTGGTTTTGAAGTCGTTCCACTCGTATAATTTATAGTCAAAAGTTGATTTTCATCGATTGTAACCTCTGGCAGTCCATCATCATCAATTGCATTCAAAATGAAATTCTCATAGTCTATTCCAGGTAATGTGGTTTCATATCCTTCAACAGACACGATAATGATTTTTTCCAATGACAGTCTAGTAATGATCTTTTCGATCGGAGCGGTAAATTCTTCATCGACTATCAACATTTTTGAATCGCTATGTTTAATGATATATTCCAAATCCTCTGCAGCAAGCCTATAATTCAAAGGAACCATTACCGCTCCCATTTGACAAATGCCATAAAAACACTCCAACATATAATGCGTATTTGGCAACATTACTGCAATATGGTCACCTTTTTCAATTCCCGAAGAATACAGTGCTTTGGAAAGTTGATCGGCCCGCTGCCCGAACTCCTTGTATGTAAACTCTTTCTCTTCATCGATGACTGCCACTTTATGAGGATAATATTTTACGGCCCTGCGCTTCCAATCCATTGGGGTTAATGGGGAAAACATTTTTACCATCTCCTTTTTTGAGATACTCTTCTTACAGCACCCTGCCTGGTTCGTCATGATGAGTCATTGAGAAAAAATTTCTTAACCCTTTTTATACATATTCATTTTCCAAACGTCATATCTTCTTTAATGGATATTTCTTACATCATTTAAAGAATCATTGAATGCCCCCTAACCTTTATACTCAGGGGAATGTACATCCAAATACTTTTTAATTATTCCGATAATTAACCTCAAACAGTGGAATTCACTGCTTTAATAAATATATAGAACTTCTTCTTTCTATTATAATGGAAATTATATACGTCAGGAAGACTATATTTTATTCTCTATGCGTGACGACACATGTTCGGTCAGTTTCCCAACGATTTGTTTAAGCCGTTCCGTTTCCTCTTCATTTAGGACACTATAATAGTCACTAAAGATTTTGGCAAAACTCTTATTGATGGAATGGTAGGCTTCCCTTCCACTTTCGGTGGATTGGATAAAAACGACCCGACGATCATCCTCACTGTGTACCCTCTCAATCATTTTCTTCCGTTCAAGCCGGTCAATTAGTGCAGTTCCTGCTGCAGGTTTGATCTTCAAATGATTCGAAACATCTTTAACAGCTATGGATTCATTCAAGACTATTAATTGCAATGCGCGATACTGTACAGAAGTTAAATCATAATTAACCAATAACGGTTCCACCAATTCCTGTGAGAGGCTGCTTAGTTCCTTGATTTCTAGATGTAAATTATACAATTCACTTGAATTCATGTTTGACAATCCTTTCTTATTGACACTATCTATCTAAAACTATAACATAATTAACGTATCAAAAAATTAACCATGCGAATTAAATTGGTTATTGATTTTTAAAGAGAGAGAGAGGCTGTCCATGTCAGCAGAACAACGCAAAAAGATCATTATCCTCATGATCAATATGTTTATAGCAATAGGAAGTTTCGGTATCATCATTCCCATTTTACCAGCATACCTGGCCTCCATTAACCAAGGCGGAACCGCCGCCGGCCTAATGATTGCCATTTTCGCAGGTGCACAACTTATTTTTTCGCCAATTGCCGGAAAATGGACTGACCAATTCGGGCGAAGAAAAATGATTATTTATGGATTGGTCGGTTTGACATTATCCATGTTTATTTTTTATGCAGTCAATTCCATTTGGTTATTATATGCTTCACGTATCATTGGCGGGATTGGGGCAGCTTTGCTTATACCCGCAATTTTTGCTTATGTAGCCGATATCACCACGTTTGATCAACGCGCTAAAGGCAATAGTTTAGTATCTGCCGCCATGTCCCTGGGAATTGTAGTCGGTCCAGGAATTGGAGGTTTTTTAGCTGACTTTGGCTTGAAGTTTCCCTTTTTGATTTCTGCGCTGGTATCCCTATCAGCAGTGGTATTTTCGATTTTTGTTTTAAAAGAAAGCGAAACGGCACAGGTTACTCAATCCATGGATGCAAAAACTGAAACGATGGTTCGGAAGATTGCCTTATCTGTGAAAATGCCCTATTTCATCCCACTCATCATTACTCTTGTAATGAGCTTTGGCTTAATGGCATATGAATCTGTAATTGGTCTTTATCTTGATAATCAATTCAATTCAAGTCCTAAGGACATCGCCGTCATGGTTACAGCCACCGGTATCGTCAGTGTAATAGTACAACTGTTTGTCGTCGACCGGATTGTACAGCGTTTCGGGGAAGTCAATGTGCTGAATATCTTTATCAGTGTTGCAGCCATCGGTTTCCTTCTATCACTTTTTGCTTCAAGTTACCTGATTTTCTTTTTAATTTCACTTATCATCTTCCTTTCCACTTCCATCTTACGTCCAGTTCTTAACACGCTGATTTCCAAGATGGCAGGGAATGAGCAGGGCTTTGCGATGGGTATGAATAATGCGTATATGAGCATCGGAAATGTGCTCGGACCTACACTTGCCGGAATGATGTATGATGTCCACATTACCTATCCGTTCATGTTGGGCCTTATCCTCTTATTCATTACTTTAATGATTACCATGGCTTGGCAAAAGCGATCTCTTCATGCAAAGGCATTATCATAGAGCTTAAAAAGCATTTCAAATTTTATACCTTAACGAAACCCCCGAGTAGCAGCCGCTATTCGGGGGTTTTTATTATGATTTTATATCCAATGAAATCCTCGAAAACAGTTTATTCACGTGTAAATGCTTAATCTCTTGGATATTCGCTCCAATTTTATGCCGAAACAGCTCAAAATCTTGTGTAACATTCGAATTCACGAGTAAATGTACGATTCTCACGGGTATTTGCTCCAATTTCACAAGTAAATGGCACAAATTCACGAGTAACGCTGAATCTCTCTAGTATTTGCTCCAATTCCATGCGGAAACAGCTCAAAATCTTGTGTAACATTCGAACTCACGAGTATTTGCTCCA
>NZ_JAUUTW010000021.1 GCF_030676415.1 Peribacillus frigoritolerans
TTCATTGTGAGACCTCCAAATAGATGTTTTGTCCTTTTTTAGCTGGCCAGCTTAGGACACATTCATCTTATCAAGAGGTCTTTTTTCGTTCAAACCTCATTTTCAGTTATTACAGGAATGCTGCCCCGATAGTTCAATAAAGACTTCTTCAATATTAGCCTTAATCCTTTATGGATTAAAGAACGTTATCGTTCAAGCGTATTTCGTCACATACTAAGTAAATTAAGGCAAACAGAAAAAAGCCGTGATCACATTTACTAAACCACGGCTTTAATGTCTGTTATATTAAAAAATACAATTTAATTTAAAAGATAACGCGATACCATCCCCCCTTAACTCCATAACAGAGGTGTTTTCCTGCTATTTATTTACCTTCAACAATTTCCTTAAAGATTTGATATGACCGCTTTTGTTTCTCAGGATTAAAGATAAAGGAAACAGCCATTATTTCATCTACCTTATACTTCTCTTGGAAATTTGTTAACTGTGCTTTTACTGTCTCTTTACTTCCCATTAACGCTACACTGGTCATCGAGGAAGCCATTTCTTTCTCAGGTTCGCTCCATAGGTTATCCATGCTATTTACTGGTGGCTGCAATGGAAATTGTGTACCTTGTACTATATTTAGGAAAAATTGTTGCATCGTTGTTGATTCTCTTTTCGCTTCCTCATCTGTTTCAGTTGCAATCACATTTAAACAAATCATCATGTATGGAGAATCAAGATAGTCAGAAGGTTGGAATCGATTTCGATAAATCGAGATGGCTTCCTCCATATGCCTAGGTGCAAAGTGTGAGGCAAACACATATGGCAACCCTAATTGAGCAGCTAAATTCGCCGAATCTGTCGATGACCCCAAAATATATAATGGGATTTTAGTACCAACACCTGGATACGCTTTGACATAACCCTGTTTTTCTTCAGGTCCAAAGTATGTAAGCAAGGAATTTACGTCATTAGGAAATGTATAAACTGAATCGTTCTATGAACGTCTTAACGCACTTGCCGTCATCATATCAGTACCAGGTGCTCTTCCAAGTCCTAAGTCCAAACGGTTTGGATAGATGGTTGCCATCGTTCCAAATTGTTCGGCAACGACTAATGGAGAATGATTAGGCAGCATAACCCCGCCAGATCCAACACGGATGGTTTTCGTATGCTCCAATGTATGCTTAATTAAAATGGAGGTAGCTGAACTTACAAGTGTAGGAGTATTATGATGTTCTGCAATCCAATAGCGATTATATCCCATTTCCTCCGTAGCTTTTGCTAAATCAACCATCGCATCAATTGCATCTTTAGGTTCCTGTCCTTGACGAATCGGGGAAAGGTTTAAGACAGAAACCGGTATATTTATATTTGTCATTTCATTGGCTCCCTTTCTAAATCAAAATACATCACTATAGTCAATAACAGATTTAGAATGAAACTGTATACTTAGGACCACAGAGGATCTTTGGTGGTGATTTTTTGAATATACCTGTTTAAATGATGAAGAAATTTTACAAAGATACTGACTTGACATTGGAGAAAAAGTGCTTACTTGATAACATTAATATATATAAATGATATAAGTGACGGGGAAGTGAATCCCTCACTCGGGTTTGCTCTCTGCAGTGGATTGACTTTTTTCACTTTAGCACTTGCCCATTTAATTTGTTCAAGCAAGACGGGCTGAGCACTGATTCCCCCGCCAATCGCCATGATTTCTGGATATAGTATATACTGTAAATTTTTGTGGCTAACTGAATACAATATTCTTCAAATACAACCATTGCTTCTTTGTATTGGTGGAGTGGCCTATTTGTTAAACCGCATAACACCAGAGCGTAATTAATAATGTCTACTTTTCATTTAGAAATAAACAAAGAGGATTATGATGGTCAGTTGAGATCATGATAATCCTCTTTCTATTGTGCGTCCCTGGTATTTTACCTGTATAGGATTTTCTTCACGATCTGATAAAATTCCGCCACCTGTGAAAGGGCTGTGGGTGATCATATTAATTTCATTAAATGAAATCCAGTATTTGACCTTCTCTTTATATCGCTTAAAAACGGTTTCTGCTTAGCGAACAAAGTGATCAATCGTTTCCTCCTTGTATTTAAGATGAGTTTGGTTTCACTATTAATCAATTGAATAATAGAATTATAGTGTTAGATATCCTTTTCGTCAAGTAGTAAATATTCCTCTTCTTTAAGCTTTTTTATCATTTCCTAATTTGTGATACCTATACATAATCCCTATAGCTACAACAGCTGAATGGTATGCTTTGTCTCGATACATTTGACATTGATCAATTTTTAGATAAAACGGATAACTGGTAAAGAAAAGCATGCCCAAAGTGGATATGCTTTTTTTCTTTATAGGGGATAAAGATTCAAACGTGATGTTTGATTTCACTTTTGAAAAATTTATCGAAGAAATGTACTGTATTCAAAATTAATGAGGTAGGTCTGCACCGATACTTATTGCTCAGTTATATATATTAAATTTTTTATCTATTTTCTACTCCTTGTTCAACAATCCTGCCCCGTAAGTTCCATAAGAAATGGAGCTGTTTCCAGCCCCATATAGAAGTAAAGCAACAGTTAGTTCAACAAATAAATTTAAAATGAAAGTTAGTTTTTAAGTTTATTCAGGTCAAATCTTGCTATTTCTTGGTTTTCGATTGTTAAAACTAAAAAAGCATTAAATGCATACTCTTTAAGTTCATCTAATTTTCCTTTTGAAGGTATAAGTGGTGGAACTTAGGGATTTTCTTCGCTTACACTCTAAATCGTAGTTAAGAGTATACTTACCCTTTTGGTCAGACTTAAGAACAGATGAAAAAGTATGACCGAACCCTACACCACTCTCGTTTTAATCTTCGGGATTATAAATATTGAAGCCTATTACGTCTTCTTACACCGATTTTAATTTGTCTTTGGGCTCAATCTTAAGTTCAATTCCTTTATCAACTTCTCTAATACCTACTGTTTTTTATCACCTAAAGTTACAAAATTAGGACATTATTGTATTGAAAAGAGTGTGTCATAAAGACCTATTAGTTAAATTACTGATTTCAAAAACTGCCTGCTCAGCTGCCTGAAGTGCACCTTCGAGATGTCCACCGTATTGTGAATTAGTCTCTGTTCCAGCAAAAATAATTTTCTTTTCCCATACCTCTGCTTTTGGTGGTTGACCATAGCTTGGGTAATCTCTAAGCGGATTGAAGTCTTCCTCAATAGCCGTTTCGGAATCTCTGGACCAATCTTTGTAAAGGATAGAACTTACGTTTTTGGCCGAGGGTCCAAAGAGTCTAACCAATTGGTCAATGACCAATTTTAAAACTTTATCCTCACCGAGTTCTCGGCGCATCTTCACTGGCATTCCAAAGAAACCAAATAATGCACCAGAGCCTGTAGGAGGGGAAGCATCATGGATTTCCTGCAAGGGTCCCACCCAACTCGATACGAAGCCAGAAAGTCCTGATTCCCTCCAAAAGGGACGATCATAGATTGCAACTGCCTTAGCCTGTCCTGCCATCCACGTAGGCTTGTTGACAAGGTCAGTCATAAGATTTGGAGGGAGAGCAGGAGAGAATTCAATATGACGTGCCACAATTCGAGGCGGCAATGCTAGGATAACAGCACTTGCAGAAACTTTTTTTCTCTTTCCATCAGCAAGGTCTGCTTCAAGCGTGATAGCACCAGCTTTATCTAGTCGAATTGCCGTTACTCGCGTTTCTAACTCGACTATCCCTGGCGGCAGAGTACCTGCTACAGCATCAATAAGGGACTGCACCCCTCCTATGAACCGAATTGACCTTGCACCAGAGTTTTCTGGCAGTATATAACGCTCTGGTGGTTCGTTTGGAAATCGTTCTGAAAGCATTTCCCCTTTGGTGTACTGGACGAAAGTTCCTAAATTCTGTTCTTTGATAAGATTGGTAATAGTGCTCTCGTACTGCGGCCAGAACCATGTCGGACCGAGATCAAATTTGCCTAGGTCAGGTCTGTTTGGATCGGCAGTACTCAAGACCCTACCGCCAATTCTATCTCTAGCTTCTAGAACCCTACATTCGATGCCCTGTGCAGTAAGCAGAGACGCAGCACGAAGGCCACTTAAACCAGCACCAACAATGACTACAGGATTGTTCATATGCTTTCCTCTTTCCGACCGTGTGTACGCTGTCTAAATGTACTTATGAAAGAGTTATTCCTTTTTGTATTAGCCATTTCCAAATAAGCTTTCCCAATGTAGCAAAATGGGCTTTCTATATTCGACCAAATTTCAATCTTCATTAATATTCCCCCTATTTTTTAGTACGGTATTGTTGAGTTAGAAACTTCAAGGTTAAATTGCTGTTTGTAAAAAAATATACCTATACAAAATTACTCAATTAATTTATTGAGTAATAGAAATATTTAATAGCATATTTCTGTAGACAAGGGGAAAGTATCCTTTTCTTTTTTCTTACCTTACATTCTCTGGTTTTTATCCTGTATGAAAAACAGATTTGATGGGAAAACATTCTCTTTATATGACCTTTTGGGCTTAAGTTATGAGAAAGGTGCCAGCCACCCGTAATTTGAACTCTTCTGAAATCTGTCTCTAATTCCTGGTAAACTCTATTCAGCCAACTCTTATTACTATTTCAGCTAAAGTGTCTGCCTTAAACTAGTCTGATATTTCTCCACAGTCCGGCTTATACGTAGGATAATAAGTTTAACTTCACTAAATTTACTGGAGAACCCATATCGTTTCATTGTTGACGAATTTATTTATTACACAAAAAAAGTAGCTGTAAGCTACCCTTTATACCTTATAAAATAAACTATATAAATAATTTATCATCTGCTTTTTTTACTTTCTGAGTAAAACCAAATACCTACCAGTTGGTATAGAGGAGTTTTAATATAACATCTAAAATTTATTATTAAAAATATATGTCAGTAAGAAAGGTGGCGCATTTTATGAATCACATCGATGAAAGAACAAATTATAAAATTGGTCTTTCGAATATGAACAATAAGAAAAGTATTGTCTAAGCACTTTTTCCATCCTTACTGACATTATAAAGTAATATTTGTTTCGCTATAAAAAAACGCCTTGGTTTAAAATTATATCGGGTCTCGCCATTACTTAAGATATGAATTTAATTTGCACTTTGGTCTTATAAAATTATACAATACAAATTAAAAGCATACGAAAGTTCATGAACTATAGTGATATACTATATTTTAATGTTTAAGTTCCAGATACTTCTGCCATTCATGAATGCTTTCTGCCATACGGTAAGCCCTAAACCCTTGCTTTTTCATTTTTTGCGCCGCTATAGCTGAAAAAGCACAGAACTGCCCTCTACAATAAGCTACAACTTCTTTATCTCTCGGTAATTGTTGAAGATATAAATCCAACTTTTCCATAGGGACAGAGACCGCGTCTTCTATATGCCCAGCTTCATATTCATCTGCCGGACGCAAGTCTATGAGGATTATATTTTCTTTTTTTAACTTTTCGTATACTTCATCCATTGTAAGTGTATATAATTCTTCCATGTGACCTAAGAAATCTTCTTTAATCCGAGTGATATCTGAAAGATGATTTTCACCAAGATGCCATAAGGAAAATAAAAACTCAACTACAGATGGATCAGCCAATGAATAAATAGCATATGTTCCTTTTTTAGTAAACTTAACTAATCTTGAGTCATTGAGAACTTGAAGATGACGAGAAACATTTGCCACATTCATACCTGTATCCTGCGCCAACTTTTCAACTGTTTTTGGACCATGAGATAGTAAATTTAATATCTCAAGTCGTTTGTCACTCGATAAACACTTTCCAACTCTTGCTAGTTGTTTATACAATTCATCCTTATAATCTTTTGCAGAAGAAATGAGCTCTTCCATACTAATCATCCTTTATAATCAATTAATTACATTGTTGATGATACTATAGTTAAAGTAAGAATAACAAGATAATGATTTCATTATCTCATACTCAATCTGCAAGAGAAAACATGTGTAAATTAAAGGGATGATTATAGAGGCTGTTTTTCTTTTGCAGGTTAGCAATAACTTCTAACAATTTAACTAACAATATTATCATTTACTATGCATAGATCCATTGATGTTACTGTTTCTAAATTATTATGGTTAGATACAAGGTTAATTATTAAATGTAGAAAACTTATTTCTACTTTTCAATTAGTTCAATACTGCTGTCATATGTTCAGTCGTAACTGACCAATGTGATGCAGTCCAATATTTAGATTTATCCTTCACAAAAATAACTTGTGGAGATTCATGCTTGACGCTCAAATCATCCGCAATTTTATTAGAAACCGCGCGTGACTCGATTACTTTAACAATAATGTAGTCTACATTATTATTTGGTGAACCTTCTAAATAATGCTCATATTCTTTAAGTGCATTAGAGCTCACGGGACAGGTAGTACTATGCTTTAGAATGACCTGTCCACGTATTGTAGACTTCTCTAAAATATCATCCCACTCTTCTAATTTTATTAATTCTTTCCACTTCATTTCATTTCCCCCTTAAGTTCAATTCATTTAGTATTCAATTGATTAATTGAATTATAGTACTCATGTTCTTATAAGTCAAGTACAAAGAATATATACTTTTAAAGAGAAATTTACCTTCCTAATTAGAAACATTTAAAGTTGAATTAAGAGAATATAATATTTAACCCCTTGTACCAACTGATAGGACAGGGAGGTGATCATACAAATTAATTCGTTCTGCTACTCGGCATTTTAAGTTATATTGTTGACGAATTACATCAAAACATTCAGAAACCCTTTCAGATCCTTTTCCACCTTCTAGAATAGCAATTATATAGTTTGAGCTTAATTTTCGGAATCAATTTTCTCGTGAAGTAACTACGTTATTTCTATTGCTGATTATACATTTCATAAATTTTCTCTATTCGTTTCTCTAATTCATCAAAGTGAACAAACCGAGCATCTCTTAATACTTCTTTTCCATCTATAAATAAAAGTAGTACAGGTACAGTAAAAATAGAGAATTTAGCTGCTATTTCTTCTACCTCATAGGCGTTTATATGTCCTAAGTGGATAAGTGGAAACTTGTCCAGTAATTCTCTTAGCTTTGGTAAAACAGCATGACACACACCACAATCTTCTCTTGACACGTATAAAAAACTTAATTCATGATTTTTCAAGAAATCTTCTATCATATTCATCGAAGTTAATTCTTCTAATTTTTTCATTTTCTTGCTCCTTTATTGATTTTTTAGACTTCTACTGCATGATTTACTTTTACTATTTTAATTCCAACGAAATACTTATACCTGTAGTGGTATAAAAATAATCAAATTAGTTACCTCTAATATTCTTAAGGATAGGTGTTTTTTATCTACTCTTAACTAATAAATCAATGGCTTCTTTTACTAAATTCTCTGTTTTCCATCCTGCTTAACACTTTCTCTGGCACATTGTTCAAGGTTAGTGCTAACCATTACACCTATTTCTCGATTTAAAGCACTGTAGGCAGCTGACAATTGAGTTACAATCTCTCTATAATTTCCCCCTTGCTCCATCATGTTTAATACACCTTTCACTTGTCCTGTAATTCTTTTTAAACGATTTTTAACATGTCGATTATACTCCATGATCCAACATCCTTTTCTTTTGGTTAACAGTGCATGGATATTTGGTTAATTCAAAACTATTAATCGTAAACCCTTTTTTTATCAAAAAACGTAATCCTAAGTTCAATTCTAAATTATCTTCAGCTATAACATGTATTTTACCCTGAGGGATTTCCATATAAAAGCGCTTTAGGTATGCCAAAGGAATATTTAAGGTATAGTCCTCGGGATATTTTGAGGTTTCATTATAATCCCGAATATCTAATACAATGATAGTAGAATCTTTTAATTTATTTTTTTTTATACAATGAATTCCTTTCACTGGGTAATATCTCTTATATAGTATAAGTAATATAGGTATTAATAATAAAGTGACCAAATAAATAATTTAAAAAACCTCCCCTTTAATAAGTATTGATTCAACTTATTCTCCTCCTTAGAAAAGATTAATTTAATCTATTTCACTATTCTTGATTATTTAAAAAAGAACAACCATTTTCATGATTGCTCCTTTTTTCATTTTTATCTTAATCGAGCTGTAACTCCACCATCAATTGGCATAATAATGCCTGTAATCCATGATGATGAATCATCCGCAAGGAATAAAATTGCATTTGCTCCATCATCTGGAGTACCATTGCGTCCAATGGGGTGAAACTCATTAAAAGTTGGTAATACTTCTGCTACTTCTTCTTCTGACATAAAAGTATTGTAAATTGGTGTTTCAACAATTGCTGGTGCTACTGCATTTACTCGAATGTGATCACCTGCGAATTCCACGGCTAAATTTCTTGTTAAAGCATGTCTTCCTGCCATTGCAGCTGAATAAGCTGCCGAAGGAGTTGACTCTACTGCTTGAATTGCCCACATTGAACCCGTGTTTACTATTGCTCCTCCTCCACGTTTTTTCATTTCTGGTATAACTGCTTGAGAAGGGTAGAATGTTCCTTTAACGATTGTATCTAAATAGGATTGTAAATCGTCCTCTGTATGGTCAAGGAATGGTGTTGGATTGAATTTCCCTGTATTATTTACTAATATATCTACACCACCAAACACTTCTACTGCTTTTTTAACCAATTTCTCTGAAGTTTCTTTTTTACTGATATCACCGGCTACATATAAAACTTTTTTGCCAGTGTTGTCAATTTCTAAAGCCGTTTCCTTTAACACATTTTCTCTACGTCCATTAATAATTACATTGGCTCCTTCTTCAACAAATCTTTTTGCAGTTGCTTTCCCAATCCCAGTACCTCCACCAGTTACGATTACGGTTTTCTTTTCAAATCTCATTATCATTCATCTCCCATTTTTATTATTTAGTTCAGTTATTCCATCAATCACTATTGGAAATTCCTTTTAAGTTCATTTCCACCTATAAACTTATTATTTAAAGTGGTTAGTTACCTAATCCTAAATCATTTATAACAGGTAAATATATTAACTATTAACCTATCTACTAATAGGTAGATTTGTTTTTAAAAATTTTATTTACAATTCATGATTTGACAGGATTAATGGTCATCTTGAAAAAACTTATGTGGATCACAATTCAATCACTCAATTGAATAATTGAATTATAGCATCGGAATTCCGACTCGTCAATTAAGATTTTTTTCCCTAAAAAGGATACCTTGAGCCTTTTGATGAATAACCCTGAGTTTAATGCCGTCCATTCGAAAAAAGGATGACTCAAAAAGAGAAAATCAGAATCAATTTAGTTGCCGATTTCTTCATCATAATTTCTGTATTTTATGTGGACATCCTTTTAGTGAAAATCCTGTTGGTAGTTCTCGCCCTCTACAAATAATGGTGCCTTACTTCAATAAGAGAGTTGCTTCGGCAGCTCTTTTTCTTATGGACTAAAGGGGCAGAATAGTTGAATAGAAGATCATTTATATAAAAAAGACCACTCATGTTAGAGTGGCTACTATTCCTTACTATCTATACCAATAACCTGTCTAATATTCGTAAATCCATCTTTCTCCATTAATTCAAGTAGTCTTTTGTTAATGGACTTAACAATGCCAGGACCTTGGTAAATCATTCCTGTGTATACTTGAACAAGACTAGCTCCAGCACGAATTTTTTCGTAGGCATCTTCTCCTGTAAAAATTCCACCTACTGCAATAATGGGTACTTGTTGACCTACTTGATGATAAATCTCCCTAATCCATTTAGTTGAGCGATTTGCAAGTGGTTTACCACTTAATCCTCCCACCTCTGTTGTAAAGGATTTGGAACGTAGACCTTCTCTTGACAGGGTGGTATTAGTGGCGATAATACCTGAAATACCTTGGGAAATAGCAACTTGCAAAATCTCATTCATTTGTTCTTTTTCCATATCAGGAGCAACTTTAAGAAGAATAGGTTTTTTTATTGCCCCATTCATTTCGAGTTCATTTGTGTTTTTATAAATTTCCTGCAAAAGTTGACGCAAGTTTTCTGACTCTTGTAAATTCCTTAAATTAGGAGTATTTGGAGAACTGATATTGATAACAAAATAATCTCCATAAGGATAAAGTATATCTAAGCATTTTATATAATCATGAAAGGCATTTTCATTTACCGTTAGTTTGTTTTTTCCAATATTAATCCCAATGGGAATACTTGCTTGTTTGTAGTCTACTAAGTGTTTTACAGCTTCTTCTGCACCTATATTATTGAAGCCCATTCTATTTATAACTGCTTGGTCAGTGACCAAACGAAATAAACGTGGCTTTTCATTACCTGGTTGTCCTACAGGAGTTAAAGTACCCACTTCAACAAAACCAAAGCCAATTGCTGACAAGGACTTGTACACTTCTGCATTTTTGTCAAATCCAGCACCTAGTCCAACAGGGTTTGGAAAGTCTATTCCCCATACAGTATTATGTAAACGAACATCGTTAAATTTATACAACATATTTAGATAATTCTTGCCGAATCTGTTGTTTGCCATTTTCAATGAAGATATGGTATGTTCATGAGCAACTTCAGGGTCTAGTCTAAACAGAAGTTTTTTTATTAATTGGTACATCAATTGCCACTCCCAACAAATTTTAATTTTAGCAGTCATTTTTTCTTTGGCATCTGCATTATTTTTATATCTTTAGTATGTTGTCTTTCGACGATCCTTATTTATGTGAGTAAACAAAATCATCAAAGTGTTTACTTCATATAGAAGATTGTGATGAAATGTACTTAAACTAAAGGGGCAGAATAGTTGAATAGAAGATCAATTTATATAAAAAACACCATCATGTTATGGTGACTACTATCTCTTACTATCTATACCAATAACCTGTCTAATATTTGCAAATCCATCTTTATCCATTAATTCAAGTATCACGAATAAATTCGTAAAAAAGAAGTCTTTGCTTAACCGGGCAAAGACTTTTAGAAAGTGGTCAAATAGATTCTAACTAGTTTATACATGCTTTTACTGTTTCTAATTCCCCATTAGGAGAGACAATAAATTAACACATATAAAACCTACCTTTTTTACATCAGACTTTAGTTTTTATCAACTGTGACTTCTTTTGAACTTTTAAGGGGGCTTTTCCACCAAAATCATGTGGGGAATTACTCTCTATCAAACAGCTCAGCCCCAGAAATTCCTGGGTTTGTCATCTCGTAAGGATTTAAAATAAGATCAAGCTCTTCCTCTGTTAACACATCATACTGCAGGCATAGTTCACGCACTGATTTTCCTTTTAAAATGGCTTTCCATGTGATACGCGCTGCCACTTCGTATCCAATATGAGGATTAACAGCCGTGATAATCCCTACGCTTTTTACTCCAATCATCACTTTAGGATTTTCAAGCAAGGCAGAGGGCTTGAAGTTTTTACGGTATTCATTAACAGCAGTAAGGCCAGCACCAAATGGGTTAATAAAGTGAGCGAATGTAAACGCAGTTCCATTCGCTGCGGCAATTTCCGCGCTTCCTCCACTACTTCCCAAAAGCCACATTTCTGGGATTGTTTCTATGACAGGTGTAGCAATTAGTTCATGGAAACGATGGTCTACTGAAACATTATCTGTTAAGAATCCTTTTAATCTTCGATTTGTTGCTCGTAAGAAAGTGGTCGAGACTTTTCCTCATTTAAAGCATACGTAACCAAACGGTTTCCTCCTGGTGCTCTTCCTATTCCTAAGTCAATGCGATTTGGATAAAGTGCTTCAAGAATGCGAAAGTTTTCTGCTACTTTATATGAACTGTAATGGGGGAGCATGACTCCTCCTGAACCAATTCGGATACGCTCAGTTGATGCAGCCAAATGCATCATTAGCATTTCAGGGTTGCTACCCGCAAGCGAAAACGTCTGGTGATGCTCGGATACCCAAAATCGACTATAACCTAGCTTGTCAGCACTTTTTGCCAGTTCCGTCGTCTGAAGTAATGCTTCACGGGCATTACTTCCTTCATCTATTGGAGAATAATCGAGTATGTTTAATGAAATCATTTTTTCCACTCCGTAATATAATTTGCAACTAAATTCCCTGTATATCTGCTAGAACAAATATTTTATATAATATCCAGAAATATAGATATTTGTATTTAAAAAAACCTCCTTTCTTTTTTAATTTTTTTTGAACATATTCAGTAAATTGACGTAGGGTCTTTTCGTTTCGTAGATAATACGTCCATTGTCCTACTCGTTCAGATTCTAATAATCCAGCTTTTTGCATGGTTAATAAATAACCAGAAACATTTGCTAGTATATCTCCAACACATACTCTTTTTAGAGTATACCTTGAATCAGCATAGCATCTGCTACTTTAAGGAAGCCAGAAATGTTTGCTCCTACAACTAAATTGCCAGGCTCGCCGTATGTTTCTGATGCTTCAACACTGTTTTTATAAATGTTTTTCATGATACCTTGAAGTTTGGCATCGACATCCTCAAATGTCCAAGGCATTCTAGCACTGTTTTGGGCCATTTCAAGTGCAGAAACGGCAACGCCACCCGCATTGGCAGCTTTAGCGGGTCCGAATAAGATGCCATTATTAAGGAATATGTCAATAGCCTCAAGGGTAGAAGGCATGTTGGCACCTTCACCTACTGCCTTCACGTTGTTTTTAACCAGCAATTTTGCTGCTTCTTCATCAATCTCATTTTGTGTTGCACACGGAATGGCGATGTCGCAAGAAACAGACCAGATACCGTAACTTCCTTCATTGAATTCAGCTTCTGGATGAGCATCAACATACTCACTCAGACGTTTTCTTTCTACTTCTTTTAAGCGTTTAACTGTATCCAGGTTTAAGCCATTTTTATCGTAAATGTAACCATTGGAGTCACTGCAAGCAACTACTTTAGCACCCAGCTGTGTTGCTTTTTCGATTGCATAAATAGCTACATTACCAGATCCTGAAACAACGACAGTGCTTCCGTGAAACTGTAAGCCTTTATCTTTCAGCATTTCTTCGACGAAGTAAACCGTTCCATATCCAGTTGCCTCTGTACGGGCTAAGCTTCCGCCATAACTTATGCCTTTACCAGTTAAAACACCTGCGTGATAGCTTCCTTGCATCTTTTTATACTGACCGAATAGATATCCTATTTCTCTTGCTCCAACTCCGATATCGCCTGCCGGTACGTCCGTGTCCGGTCCGATATACCGACCTAGTTCTGACATAAAGCTTTGGCAAAAACGCATGATTTCAGCGTCTGATTTTCCTTTTGGATCGAAGTCAGATCCACCTTTCCCGCCGCCGATAGGTTGTCCTGTAAGAGAGTTTTTAAAGATTTGCTCAAAACCAAGGAACTTGATGATGCTAGCATTAACGGTCGGGTGGAAGCGTAGACCTCCTTTGTATGGTCCAATTGCGCTGTTGAACTGCACGCGGAAACCACGGTTCACGTTTACATTCCCAAGGTCATCAACCCAAGGAACACGGAAGGTAATCATTCTTTCCGGTTCCACAAGTCTTTCTAATATCCCATTTTTCATATAGGCTGGATGTTTTGCAAATACTGGAACTAATGAAGAGAAAATTTCCTTCACTGCTTGATGGAATTCACTTTCATGAGGATTACGCTCTTTTACTTGTGCGTACACTTGGCTTACAAATTCTTTAGCCACTTGTAGATCATCTTTTCGGACTACTTGTGATGTTATCATTCCTTTTTTACCCCTCTTTTTTGTTATATAATGCTTCACACCTTGAAACGGAATAAAATCATTTACAACAGCTGAATTTTAAAATCCTTTATCCAAAATCCAAGGATGCTGTTTTTGTTTTACCTGTGCTTGAACATCTCTAAGTGTTAAATCCAACCCAATGGCAATAGCATCTACTTTCATTCCTGTCTCGGACTGCTTTACGATTAAGTTAAACTCATTAAGTATTCAATTGATTAATTGAATTATAGTATTCATGTTCTTATTAGTCAAGTAAAAATAACCGCTTTGTCTCTATCTAAAAAATATAAACTTTTAAAGAGAAATTTACCTTCCTAATTAGAAACATTTATAGTTAAATTAAGAGAGAACATATCTAACCTCCCTGTACCAACTGATAGGTACAAGGAGCTGGTCATACAAATTAATTCGTTCTGTTACTCGGCCATTTACTGTTAAGATAAGTTATATTGTTGACTAATTACATCAACAATAATGTAGAATCCATAAAATTATTTTAAATAGACTTAACCTTTATTAAAAATAATAATGCTGAAAGGAGGAACTAAATTGGGAGGAACTGAATTTGAATATGTTTTAGATCACGTTGGAATTGCTGTTAGAAGTATTGATGATGCTCTTCCCTTTTATCTTAATGTATTAAATGGAGTATTAGAGGACCGTTATACAAGTGATACACCTGGAGTTGAAGTACACGTTGCTGTTGTCAGAACTAATGATAAAGTAATTGAATTATTGGCACCAACCAACAAGAACTCTCCAATGGCTCGGTTTATAAAGCAACGAGGAAAAGGAGTGCATCATATTGCATATCGAGTTGACGATTTGGACAAAGCAATACTCGAGGCAAGTAAAAATGGAGTTCGTTTTCTAGAGGACACACTACGTACAAACCCACGCGGGAGAAGGCTCATTTATGTTAATCCCGTATCAACTGATGGAACTTTGATTGAACTTTGTAGCTATTCAAATAATTAAAGAAAATATAATTAGAATTATCTTAATTGGTAGAAGCAATTCAAAGAAACAATGGGGGAATTAACGTGAACTTTAACTAAACTATAACGTTGTTCAACTCCCATGTGAACTACCCCTATAGGGCGCGACAGTCGGTGGTACACCGTTGTCGTTGGAGTCAGACTAACAGATGGGCTCTAAGGCACCATAGTCAAAGGCCTTCTTTGCAAGCCATTATTGACCCGGAAACCCATTTTCATTCTCTGGGTGCAGCGCCGGTTTTTTAATTAAATTCTACTGTATAATGAGATATAATATAAAAGGATCTTACCTGGAAGTTGGTAAGATCCTTTTACAATTACTAATTATTCATTTTTTCTCAAGGATATACCAGATGTGGAAATGAAATATCGATTCCATTTTCAACAAAGGCTTCTTTATGGCTGTGGGAAGTTGTCTTCTAACGCACCATTGTTCCATATTTTGTGTTGTCACAATAACACGATGGACAACATCCAAAACTCCAAGATTTGAACACCGAGGACAGACTCTTATCAGTAGTCTCTTCTTGACTTAACATACACCATAATTAATATTTTAAATGTCTAGGTTAATAGTTTATTTAGATTGTGCATATAAATTCCCTTTAACATCTGACACAAAAAATATACTTGTCATTATTATTGCTAACCCAAGATAAGTGCTTAGATTAGTATGTTCATTTAAAAATAAGACTCCCCAAATTATCCCAAATACAGGAACTAATAAAGTAACGCTTACTGTCCTGGTTGGACCCACATTTTTTATAAGATAGAAATAAAGAAGATAAGCAATACCAGTGGAAAAAACAGCTAAACCTAAAACTGAAAAGGTTACCGTTAAACTTGGTAATTTATTAGGTAAATTTAAAAGTGCGAATGGCATTAAAACAATGCTTGCTCCCACCTGTTGTCCAATAGCTAACTCTAGTGATTTTGTTTTATGAAAAGTAAGCTTACTATATACTCCTCCAAGTCCATAAAATAGTGCTGCTAGACAAATTGCTATTATAGATGCTATTACCTCCACATTCATATGAATAGGACTCCATCCAACCAAAATAACAACTCCTATGCAACCTATAATAATCCCGTAGAACATTTGAATATTTTTAGCTTCCTTAAGCCATAAAATAGAGATTATTGCTGAAAACAAAGGAGTCGTAGAATTAATAATGGCAGCAAGTGAAGCAGAAATGTATAATTCTGCTGAAGCAATTAAAACAAAGGGAATTGCTGCGTTGATAGCCCCTAAAATAAGAAACTCCTTCCAGTGATTCTTTAAATGTATTTTTTGTTTTAATAAGAAAGCATAACCAATTAAAAAAAGAGCAGCAATAAATACGCGACTTTCGATAAGGAAAATAGGACCTAATGAAGGTGCTGCCACTTTCATAAAAATAAAGGAGGAACCGAAAAGGCTAGCAAGTATTAACAGTACAAAAAGTTGTTTTAAAGACATAATATTACCCCTTCTACCAATCACTACTGTGGTTAGTTGTTTAACTTTAGAATCCAAAATTTAAATTCAGACATCTTTTCTTTCAGTAAATATTAGTAGTTATTATAATAATTACTATAAAACGATTAATGAAAAAACGGTTCATTAGTTGAACCGTTTTCCTGTTACAATGTGATAGAGGAACGGATTATTTTTCCATATCACTTCCATTTTTTCTGGTCCTAGTTCTTTTATAAGTTGAGAAAACATGATGTCATGACCTATATATTCCAATGCTAAAAGTACAAGAGCTGGATCTTTAGTGGTTATAGCCCAAGCCTCGGTCTCTCTTGAAAAATTAGCTATTAATACTTCATTTTTATCTTTTACAATGATTGTTAAATTTCCCTGAGTTCTTTCTTCAATAATACTTGAAGCCATATAGTTATGATAAGTTGTAAAACCAGCTTTTTTTTCTTCCGAGCCGAATAAAATTGAAAAAATAGGAAGGTTTTCTTTTTCTTTCCTTCTTATAGATTCCTCTAAATCTCCCCACTGCGCTTCCCATAAGCTTAACCAAAGTTCCTCTTTTGCTTCACGTATCATAGTCCTCATTTCAGATAAGGCTATTTCAGCATTTGGTATCCGTTTAATTGTATGAATATCTTGTTGTACCTTAAGGAATTTCAACTCATTTTTCAGGTAATTAAGAGAGGCTTCATAATCAATTTTAGATCTATTTATAAGATCCTCAACTGGTAAAGGCTCGTAAGTAACAGGATCTGAAGGTATTTTGTAAATTGCACGCTTTTCTAATAATTTTTCAAGTACCTGATAAACCATAGATCTAGGGACACCAGAACGTTTGCTAACCTCGTAACCAGTAATAGGTGAGTGTTTCAATAATCCAATATAAGCTTGACTTTCATATTGCGTAAAACCTATTTTTTTCATTACATTTATTATTTCATCCATAAAAGAATAACCTTTCCATTTTTTTAGTTATAGTAGTTATTATAATGCTGACTATTTGTCATTTCAAGTTGTATGTTCAAATTTTCTGCATATTTAAGATACTTCTTAAACATGTTAAAAATATTAGAATCATAAGAAAGATAGTTAACATTTCATTCTATGAGGAATTATTATTGCTTTCGACTGATTTTGAGGGGAACTTTTATGAATGTTTGAGAGGTCTAAGATCCACATATGGAGGTCACCCCTTCCATGTTTCACAGATTCTTCCCCTCTCAAAATCCCTTCGTCCAACCTTTGAGGTGGATAGCAGTCACACTGCCCCAAAGGATCAAAATTAAAGTTATCTAAGATTGTTTTATAGAGTGGTTAGAGAATTTATAAAAGGTAACTAATATTATAGAATGAACGTTTCTAATCATACATAGAAATTTTCACCTACATTCCACATGTCGGTTTTCTATCCAAAATAAAAACACCGCGGGAAACGGTGTTTAACTCGGATCGTTAAGTTCGTGATTAAAGTCTTGAGTAGTCAAATTCGAAATTGTCATAAGAGGGTAATCCAGCTTAACGAAACCATTTTAACTTGCGGTATCTTTATGTAAAGCATTCGAAGCTTCGTTAAATTAGGTTTTATCTAATTCGAAACCAATAAAGTTCCGATTTAGATTTATAGCAGCTGTTCTGTTGATCCCCACCCATAAAACAATCCATTTTAGTTTCACCTTTATTGGTATGAGTTGCAATGATTTTTTCGAGAACAATTACTGGCTTTTGACAAGGGTGAACTCTCACTTTTCCACTAACTATGGGAGCTTCATAAGAAGCCCTATCATAATAAGAATTAAACGTTCTTTTGTCCCTTTAGTATAGGAAATAAAATATTCTCTTGAGTTTGACAAATAATTTACTTTCGCATTAATTGTGACCGGATTGGTTTTTTCCCAAATTCCTATTCTTTGTTGTTTCAACTTCAGCTTTTCTTCTTTTAGATTCTTATGGCTTCGATGATAAAAATCCTTCCTTTTTTGACGACTTTTCCTTTTACTTTAATTGCTTTCATTATTCCCACCAAAAACAAAAGCTGATAAGCAGCATTTTCAAAATCATGTCCATTACGGCCGCTTGTCCAAACTGTTCAAAAGCTTCAGCGATCTTCTGCTAGGCTTCTGCCTCTGCTACCCTTTTTAACCGGATAATTTCCGCTTCTGTCGTACCTTGCGCCCTTTGTGCGTCCGCTTTAGCAAGACCGTCCATCCGAACACGTTCCGCTTCCGCTTTCGCCATGGCTTCAATTTTATACTTATCGGCATCCGCCTTTTTCTTCACTTCTGAATCATATTGCTTTTCACGGCGAAGGATTTCTTTTTCCTCCAGCTCAATTTGCTTCTGCCGCTCGATGATCCTGATTTGCATTTCCTGCTCTGTTACTTCCTGTTTAGATCTGGCCGTTTCAAGATCGTAAGCTTGGTCAGCTCGTGCTTTGGCAATATCCTGCTCGCGACGGAATTCCGCAACCTTTAGCTTGTTGATTTTTTCGGCTTCGGCTATTTCGGTTGCCCTTTCAAGTTCGGCACGCTGGGCTTCCTTTGAAACTTCGGCTCGCTTGATTCGCGTTTCTTTCTCTGCATCGGCGGTAGCTATATCGGCATCCCTCTTCACCTGAGAATAAGATTATTTTGGAATTAGGGTGAAAAAGTAGATATTATTGAAGTAGTACTTAAGTGTATTATTTTAAGAAGCCATAAAATTAATCATAAGCATGGGAGAATATTAAGTTTAGTATTCAGTCGTTATAATTGGTGTACCCATTGATCGCCCAACCCCTATAGTCAAAAAAAAGAGTTTCCAAAGCAACTCAATGTTTTCTTTAACAAACGCACCCATAGTCACGAAATAGAAAGAGGATATAGCATTCTGATTAAAACAAAGAAGTAAACGCACATAGCCTTTTAAAGCTTAATGGGTGGTAAGTTTAAAACGAGAATATCATAAAAAAAACCGTCTAGATTTGACGAGTTTTTTGGTTATTGCCATTCATTACTGCTTATCCCACGAGCATCTTCAATATCAAAGCCACGTGAACTTAATATAGAAAAGAAAAATTCTTCATCTAAGTATTCACCCTCGTATAACACTCTTCCACAAAAGCAATAGAAAAGTTTTTTTAACTTGCATATCCCTCACAACTATATCTGCCTGAATATTTTTCGTGATGTCATCCTTAATTAGTTGAATAAAAGACCAAGGCTAGTCAAGAATGCAGGTTCTTTCTTTAATTCAAGTTTAGGATATTGCTCATTCAATGACTCATAAGATGATGTATTTGTAACAGGTCCCACATTGTTTATGTTGTTGTCCTCTAGTAAATCCACTGTAATTTCTTTTCCAACAGCATGTAGCGAATACCTGTGATCACCACTAGGTACAAGATTTGGATGAATTCGAGCGAAATCATCTTTTTCATTCGTGCACGCTACTAGCATGGATAAGATTAGAAATATTAAACTTCCACATGTAATCTTTTTCATATTCAACTCCCTAATAATGGCTCATCAACAACCCAACAATTCTGCCTCATTACTGAAATAAACTAATATGAATCATTTGGTAAATTGTAGTAATTTAAACTTATCATAGATTGCCTCTGTTGAGAACAGGCAACTATCAACAATCATCTTGCTTACCTTTGCATCATCATTCGATGCCTGATGTGGTCAAGGAATTGAAACCAACTCAAATTATGGTGGAGGTATTTTGTCTTTTAATCTCTTCAACAGAAGAGACAAACCTTTCATTAAATCCACCTAACAACCAGGATTGTTTTTTCACAGCTACCACTTTTATCCCCCTTAATGACAACTTTATTTCTTGTTTTTTCCTCCTTTGTATCCTTTAAAGATAAAGAAGTATGTATTACAATATATCAATAGTTATAAAATGGAATTTTAGTTAATGATTACATATCACTAATAGGGGGCTAAGTAGGGGAATTTTCTGTAATTCACAGCGATTATCATTTGAATCGTAATCATGGTAGTAACAATCTACTTGTCGTTAAAATTTTAAAGGACCTTATTGCATATTAAATAAGGCCGCCGAAAAGGAGAAACTTAAAATTTATATTGAAATTAATTTTATCAGGTCATAATACAATACAATCTTATGTATTTAATTTGTGATTAATTTTTTGAAAATTATTTCTTTTTGAAAAAATAAAATTTAGTTCTTTCATGGAGGTTTTAATTTGGCTACTAGAGTACCATTTTCATTTATATTAGTTATTGGTTTAATGTTATTTGCTCTATTTTTCGGGGCAGGAAATTTAATTTTTCCACCAATGCTTGGTCAATCAGCAGGAATGAATATTTGGTCAGCAAATGCAGGGTTTTTAATAACAGGAGTTGGCTTACCGTTACTTGGTGTGTTAGCACTTGGTTTTTCGGGGAAAGATGATCTACAGTCGTTAGCAAGTCGGGTACATCCTGTATTTGGTATTGTATTCACAACCGTTCTTTATTTAGCCATTGGTCCTTTATTTGCTTTGCCTAGATCAGGAAACGTTTCTTTTGAAATCGGTATAAAACCTTTTTTGTCCGAAAATTCAGGCTCTACACCTTTACTTATTTTTACAATCATCTTTTTTAGCATTACGTGCCTTTTTTCGATCAATCCCGCAAAAGTTGTCGGAATTGTTGGGAAAATATTAACACCAATCAAGATAACGTTCATTGGAATCCTAGTAGTAGTTGCTTTTAATCATCCAATCGGAGATTTTCAAGCACCTATTAAGAATTATTCAGTTCAACCATTTTTTAATGGGTTTAGAGAAGGTTATTTAACAATGGATACGCTTGCATCTTTTGTTTTTGGCATCATCATCATTAATGCCATTAAAGAAAAAGGTGCAAAAACAAAAAAACAAATTATGGTTGTTTGTGCAAAAGCAACTGGAATTGCTGCCTTTTTCCTAGCAACCATGTATTCAGCTCTTTCTTATATGGGTGCTTCAAGTGTAGAAAAACTTGGGCACCTGGAAAATGGAGGTACCATCTTAGCAAAAGTCTCGGATTATTATTTTGGAGCTTATGGCGGGATATTATTAGGATTAATGATTACAGTAGCTTGTTTAACAACAAGCGTAGGACTTGTTACATCTTGTTCTTCATTCTTCCATAAACTATTTCCAAAGGTACCTTACAAAACAATTGCTATTAGTTTATCTATTTTTAGTGCAATAGTTGCCAATATTGGGCTAACACAGTTAATTGCTGTTTCTATTCCTCTCTTAACAGCTATTTATCCATTAGCCATTGTATTAATTTTCTTGACATTTTTTCATTCTTTATTTAAAGGGAAAGCTGAAGTGTATCAAGGAAGCTTACTTCTAACATTTATCATTAGTTTATTTGATGGATTAAATCGAGCTGGTATACACTTTTCATCCATTAATAATTTTTTTTATGAAATTCTTCCTATGTACGATGTCGGACTAGGGTGGATTATTCCAGCAATTGTTGGAGGATTTATAGGGTTTAGCAGTAGCATACTACGAGGGAAATTCGGTCTTAATCCCCCAACTAGTAGTTAAATAAATATAAAAATAAGGTCAACCCAGTGATTTTTTACTGGTTGACCTTTTAAAATTGAATGTTGAAGCCAGGAACCGACCTGTTTGTCCGTTATTGAAGGGTCACCATAACAATCGTTTTAGGAATTAATCTACTAAAAAAGGCTGCTTAACGTAACCTTTTTTAGTACAATCATATACTATTTATTTTTTACTTTAAGGGCCTTAATTACTACTTCTGTTGTCTCAGCAATAAGGTCGTCGTTATAATCAGCATCTTTTTTATCACGACTTGAAAGTACAGCAAGAACAATAGGGGCTCCTTTTGATGGCCAAATGATCGAAATGTCATTTCGCGTACCATATAATCCTGCTCCAGTCTTATCAGCCACTACCCAACCTTTCGGCACTCCTGCACGAATTAACGCATCTCCAGTAGTATTTCTCTTCATCCAATCTATTAAAAGTTCACGTTTCTCAGTTGGAAGTGCATCTCCCAATGTAAAAGCCTGAAGACTAGTAGCAAGTGCTCTTGGTGTACTCGTATCATGAGTTTCACCAGGATTAACTTCATTTAAATCTGGCTCAAATCGCTCAGGGTTGGTAACATTATCCCCGATTTCCTCCAGTGCCTTTTTAAATCCAGCCGGTCCCCCCAGTTGTTTAAGGATAAGGTTTCCAGCAGTATTGTCACTGTATCGAAGAGAAGCATCTGAAAGTTCCTTAAGAGTCATCCCCGTATCAACATGCTTTTCTGTAATCGGATTATAATTAACAAGATCCTCACGTGTATAGGTAATTCTTTGATTAAGTTCTTCTATTGATTTCTGTTGTAAAAGTACTCCTACAGCTAGAGCCTTATGAGTAGATGCATAAGCAAAACGCTCATCTGGATGATAGGTTACTGTTTGGTTTGTACCAGTATCCAACGCAAAGACACCAAGTTTAGCATCAAATTTTTCTTCAAGCTTAGCAAAATGATGATTATTGGCAGTTTCTTGTTTTTTAGGTTTAGTTAATTCAGCATTAACGTTATTGTTTGAACAACCTACAAGCGTTGCACATGAAAGAAATAGAACAGGCACAATTTTTCTGAATGCGGAAGTACTAAAAATATTGTTCAATGATTTCATAAGATTCAACCTCTTTCTAAAAAATATTTATTATATATTCTCCTGGGATAGCAGCCGGATCTTTAACTGTTGCACCCTATCTTTTGTTCATGGTGTAGACCTCCTGATTATTTGATTAGACTCTTATGTACGAATTGAAAAAACCAAGGAGTTTTAACAGATTACATTTGTAGTCTTATTGCATCTGTAGTACAGTATTACATATGTAATCAAATAAAGTCAATTCTTTATTTTTTCACCCTCAAACCACTATAAATATGCTATATACCTGTTTTTTAAAATTTAAAAGTCAAGAGAGTTGGTATTGAAGGACATGTTTTTAACTCATTTTATAATAGGTCTATTGGTGTCTTCATTTTCCATTCCTGTTATTCTACTTATTCGAAAATGGTTTGGAAGACAATTAACAGCAAAATGGTACTATCATTTGTGGATGTTTCTTTTTATGGCTTTAGCACTTCCATTCATACCTACTGATTTATATAATTTTAGTACTCTCTTTAGCGGTGGAGATACATATCAGGCTAATGCCCCCAGCTCTAATATGAACATAACTGGAACTGATATGATACAAGGCCTCCACCTAATACAAGACTTTTCTGTATCGGTCAATCGGCCGGACCTGTCCTTACTTAATATTGGAGTGATGGGTTTATGGATGTCAGGGATGCTTTTATTTACCTTTACTATGGTTCGTGGATTGCTCACACTTAGAAGGATAAAGAATTATTCTTCTCCGTTTTCCAATCAAGAAGTTCTCGTGCTTTTCGAAGAATGCAAGAAAAGACTACAGATTAAAAAATCAATAAAGATTGTAATTTCGAAAAGAGTCCAATCTCCAATGATATTCGGACTTTTTCAAACATATATCGTCTTACCTTCCCAGCATGAAAACTGGCTTAGCTTGAAAAATTACGAGTATATCTTTCTTCATGAACTAAGTCACTATAAAAACAAGGATTTGCTGACAAATTACGTGATATTGTTCTATCAAATCATTTATTGGTTTAATCCCCTTGTCTGGCTTGCTTTTAGAGAAATGAGATTGGATCGGGAAATCGCATGTGATACATCTGTTTTACAGTTAATAGATGATAATTCATTTAGTGAATATGGAAATACAATCATTAATTTTTTGGATCTTTCAAAACGGTCAAGTAAGCTTCAGATAGTGACACATTTAAACGGTTCGAAGCTTCAAATCAAAAAACGAATTGAACAAATTTCTGCCTATAAACATTCCACAAAAAAATCAATAAGAAAAAGCGTCTTTATTTATGTGTTGGCCAGTATCATTTTGACAATTCAATTACCTTTCGTTTCCGCATTTGCAACGGAAAACGACCGATACTATTTTAAAAATGATGGAGTGGTTTTTGAGGATTTACATCAATTCTTTAAAGGGTATGAAGGAAGCTTTGTTTTATATGATCATGACGCACAGCAATATCGCATTTATAATGAAGAGAAAAGTACGTTGCGGGTATCACCTGATTCCACATATAAAATCTATAGTGCCTTATTTGCACTAGAATCAAATGTGATATCACCCGAAGAATCCACCCTTTCCTGGGATGGGACGGAGCAACCCTATGACGCTTGGAATATGAATCAGGATGTTACATCTGCTTTACAAAATTCTGTAAACTGGTATTTCCAAGAATTAGATCGTAGAACAGGATTTGAAACAATACAATCCAATCTACAAGCGATAAACTATGGTAATTCCGATGTATCTGGGGAATTGGGCGAATTCTGGCTCGAATCATCATTGAAAATTTCTCCAGTCGAGCAAGTCCAACTGCTGCAAGCCTTTTATTACAATCAATTGGGATATAATGAAATGCATAACCAAGTTGTAAAGGAAGCACTACTCTTAGAAAAGGGTGAGGAAGCTCGCCTATCAGGAAAAACAGGTACAGGAACAGTGAATGGAAAAAACATCAATGGTTGGTTTATCGGGTATGTAGAGACGAAGAACAATACTTATTTCTTTGCTACCAATATACAAAATGAAGATGATTCATCTGGAAGCAAGGCGGGAGAAATTACTTTATCAATTTTAAAAGATTTAGGAATCTATAAAGAAAATGGAGGGGAGAAAAATGGAGAAAAACATTCCTAGCATATCAGAATCAGAATGGGAAATCATGAACGTGCTTTGGGATAAAGCCCCTCAAACAGCAAATGACATCATAGTTTCCTTACAGGAGAGTACCCATTGGAAGCCGAAAACCATACGCACTCTTCTCGACCGATTGGTTCAAAAAGATGTAGTAGGTGTCAATAAAAACCTAAGAGTTTACACCTTTTACCCGCTCTATTCACAGGAAGAGTGCCAGCGTGCCGAGACCGAATCATTTATCAACCGTATCTATGGAGGTACCCTGAAATCCATGCTTGTCCAGTTCATTCAGGAAGACACCCTATCTGATGATGATATCAATGAACTACGCTTTATTTTAAATAAGAAACCTAAAAAGTAATACTATTAAAAAAGCGATTTGGGATTTTTCCAAATCTCTTTTTTCGGTCGAAATCGAAATAGCTGAGGACATATTTCTCATGTAATTATCGCTTTCTTGCTCTTCTCTGTAAATACTACGCCCGTTAGTCATAAACTAAAAAACAAGTGCAGAGCTACATACGAAAAGAGCCATTAACTATAAATGAATAAATAGAAAGGGCATGTTTTGAAAAAAGATTATCAAAACATGCCCTTATATTACTATTAAATTGGATTGTTCTTTTATAAAAACGCTGACCTTTTTTGTCTTCCTTAATAAACAAACGTACCCGTTTTTAAAGTGGCTCTGTTATATTCATTGTTGATTTTATCAAAAAAAACGATTTTTATCGATCAGTTTGCAACAATTTACGGTCATCTGTAATCAGCCCTTTAAAAATGTTAGCAGTGCTTCATTAAATTCTTTGGCATGTGTTGCATTGAACCCATGTGGACCACCCTTTATTAAAGTTACCTTAGAATCAGGAATTGCTTCTGTATCAGCTTCCCACTATTTTCAAATGGAACAATTGCATCTGAATCACTATGAAGAACAAGGGTAGGTATATTCAACTTGGCTAAATCTCCTCTGAAATCCGTTTTGCTGAAAGCAGAAATACAATCTAGTGTCCCTTTAGGCGATGCACCTGCTGCAATATCCCTATTGTAAAGTCGGAATGGTTCACTGACTAAGTCAGTTCGATCTCCAGCAGCAAAAAATCCTCTCGTAAACTCATCAAGAAATGCTAGGCGATCATTTTTTACTCCATTTTCTAATCCTTGAATTACTGCATCATTAAATGCTCCCTCAGGATGTTCTGCTGACTTGTAAAGAAATGGTGGTACAGCTCCTGCAAATACAGCCTTCTCTACTCTATTTGTTCCGTAAGTTCCGATATAGCGTGCTACTTCTCCACCCCCCATTGAAAATCCGACCAGTGTCCCTTTTTGGAGATCCAAATGCTCTAGTAACAGGTGTAAATCAGTAGCGCATGTGTCATAATCGTAACCGTTCCATGGCTGAGAAGAGTTCCCGAACCCTCGACGGTCATAAGTTATGACTCTGTATCCAGCCTCAACGAGAGCAGGAACTTGATATTCCTAATATCTACCACTTAAGGACCAACCGTGAATTAATACTACCGGCTTCCCTGTACCATGATCCTCATAATATAGTTCAATCGGTGTTTCATTTTCGGTTCCTACAGTAATTTTTGCCATTTTTCTACCTCCAAAAAATATTCACATATATCCTATTCTCCAATAATACGGATGAATCCCGTAGCCTATTTATTCACGTTTCATGTTGCGGACTACAAGCATAATAATCCTATTGTTCCGATGATTCATTTTCTGTTTTTGTAACAATTCCCCATCTAATACCTTTTTTATCTTTTTGGGTTCACTTCAATTTCATGGGCTTTTCTTTTTACAAAAGTGTACTTTCACCAATTAAGGTTGAAGCTACTTTTATATTGAATGTTATGGGAGTTATGTATACGAATCGAGTAGGTAGGAGTGACTAACTTTATCATAGAATTCATCCAAATCCATGTCTATTAACCATCGGTACCCTTATTTGATGCACATGCTAGGCACACTGAAAAAGAACAGCTTCTTCTAAATAAGCAGAAGAAGTCTGTCCAAAATCAGTGGTGATCCTTTGTTATTATTTAAATTAGTACGTTAAAAATCGATAAACCGAAGATCTTGTAAGCCTTCTCATTTTTCACAAAAAATCTCTTTACTTAATATTCCTAATATTATCATCCGTTTCATTATAAGAATTTATCTGATTCTTATTTCCTCGGTTTTTCATATAATAGAAGAGATAGCATAAAACAATAAAAGGTACTCCACAATACAGAGCAATTCTTTGGCTCGCATCAAAAGCAAGACCTATACAAGAAGCAAGACACAAAACACAAGCAGCAATGGGTACAAAAGGATAAAGTGGTGTACGGAATTTTAAATTTTTAATATCTCCACCCATTTTCAAAAAATGTTTACGGAACATATATTGTGATAAAACAATCCCTATCCAAACTACAACTACTGCAAATCCTGATATAGCCACAAGTACTACATAAACTGTATCAGGTGCAAATACACTAGATAATAGAGATAAACAAGCTACTGCCATACTTACAGCTAAAGCATTCAATGGTACTCCATTTGACGTTACCTTTCCAAAAAATGAACTTATCATTTTTTCATTTGAAAGAGACCATAACATACGAGTAGATGCATATAGACCAGAGTTTGCTACTGAGAGTAAGGCTGTAATAATAACAAAGTTCATAATATCAGCTGCATAAGGAATTCCGATGTTGTCAAAAACCATCACAAATGGACTTTCAATGACTCCTGCTTCTTTCCAAGAGATTAACCCAGATAACACAAAAATTGCACCAACAAAGAAAAACAATGTTCGCCAAATTACATTTCTAATAGATCTAGGAACGTCTTTTTCTGGATTTTCACTTTCTCCAGCAGCAATGCCAATAAGTTCTGTTCCTGAAAAGGCAAAATTAACGGAAATCATAGCCATAAAAACTGGAAGCAGGCCATTTGGGAAAAGACCTCCATCTACAGTGAAATTAGAAAGCATGGGGGCAGAGGCTCTATCATCCATTGGAATAAATCCAAGCATTGCAGATCCTCCAAGCACAATAAATAAGATAATAGTAATTATTTTGATACCTGAAAACCAAAATTCGGTTTCTGCAAATATTTTTACTGAAATGGAATTTAGTAAAAAAATTAGAATCGCAAAGACGGCGCTCCACATCCAAACAGAAGTGTGAGGAAACCATCTCTGCATTAATAGTCCAGAGGCAGTAAATTCGGAACCTACCGTTACCACCCAAGTAAGCCAGTACATTAAACCGATAGTAAATCCAGTAGCAGGACCGATATATTTGGTAGCGTAAGTTTGAAATGAACCTGTTACTGGCATAGCAACAGTTAGTTCGCCCAGGCATAACATGACAAGGTACATGATTAATCCGCCTACTAAGTAAGCGAGAATCGTACCTCCTGGTCCAGCTTGGCTAATTGTATATCCACTGCTCAGAAAAAGACCCGTTCCAATTACACCACCTAGCGAAATCATGAACAAATGCCTACTTTTCATTGAACGTTTCAACTGGTTTTCATTGGTATTATTTGTGTTTGGCATCTAGTCTCCTCCTCGTTATTTACTCTCTGCAAGTACTTATTTTAATAGACAACAATATACAAAGTTTATATTTTGCAGAAAAATCAGAATCTTTAGCATAAAGACTGACCTGCACAGGTCAGCCCTTATGTTATCATATTGATTTATTATTAACTTTAAAACAAACAACTTTTGGTTCAGTCATTTCTTGAAGCGCAAACTTAATTCCTTCACGACCTAAACCAGAACCTTTTACACCTCCGAAAGGCATCGCATCAATGCGATAATCTGAGCTATCATTTACCATAACTCCACCTACTTCAAGTTTACGTATGGCTCTCAATGCCTTATCTAAATCACGAGTGAATATACCTGCTTGCAATCCGAAATCTACACGATTAGATTGGGAAATGGCTGTATCAAGATCAGGAACATTATAAATGGTAACAACTGGGCCAAAAACCTCTTCAGTTGCCAATTTACAATCTTCTGGTACATTAACTAAAACAGTAGGTTGATAAAAAGATCCTTCACGTTTTCCACCACAAAGCAACTTTGCACCTTTCTCAACAGCTTCATTTACCCAACTTTCAACACGTTTTGCTTCTATTTCGGAGATCATTGGTCCCATATCTGTTTCTTCTAATAATTTATCACCTACTCGATATTGTTGAGTACGATCAATAAATTTACCAATAAAGTTATGATAAATACCTTCTTGAACATATATTCTCTGTACCCCTAAGCAATTTTGTCCTGCTGCCCAAAAGGCTCCAGAAACAGTTGATTTCACAGCTTCTTCTAAATCAGCATCTTTCAATACAATAACTGGTGAGTTTGATCCAAGCTCCATACATATTTTTTTCAAGCCTGCTTTTTGAATAATTGCTTTACCAGTGGCAAGTCCTCCTGTAAAAGAAATCATTCGTATAGCTGAATGAGTAATTAGACTATCTCCCATGTCACTTGTATAACCGGTAATGACGGATAAAACTTTCGGTGGCAAACCGGCTTTTTCAAAAGCTTCTGCCAATAAGAGAGCACTTAATGGTGTTACGGTTGCTGGTTTTACAATAATAGCGTTCCCAGCAGCAATAGCAGGACCCACTTTATGTGCAACAAGATTTAATGGATCGTTAAAAGGTGTTATAGCTACAATAATTCCAATAGGAAAACGATAATAGTAACCTATGCGATCTTCGCTTCCTGGCATTTGATCAAACGAAATGGTTTCTCCATTAATTCTCCTTGCTTCTTCAGCACTTATACGAAGTGTTTCAATACAACGTAGTACTTCTTTTCTTGCTTCTTTAATTGTTTTACTTCCCTCACGAGCAATAGTAGTTGCATATCTTTCCTTATTTTCAAAGATCCAGTCCGCAGCACGATGAAGAATAGCAATTCTTTCATGTGTTGACATATCTGCTGCTATTTTTACTCCTTTTTTTGCTTCTTCTATAGTATAAATGACGTCTCTTTCATTAGCAGCAGGAACTGTTGTGATTAAACTATGATCCTGTGGGTCCAAGACTTCAATGCTTTTATCACGAGATACCCATTCCCCAGCAAGAAACATCTTATTTTTATTTATTAAATTGTCAGTAAACATCATACAAAATCACCTCATGATAAGTAATTTTTAACTTATAACTTTAAGAATGAAACGAATAATAATTATAATTGATCACGGTTAATGTTGATTAAATCAATGAGAATCGAGAATCCTGTTTCTTTACGTCCAGCTCCCGCTCCAATTAAGGTAATTGGACCAGCTAAATCACAATCATAAGTAATAGCATTTTGTGCACCTAAAACTCCAGCTAGAGGATCTGTAAGAGGTATAGCTTCAGGTCCTACCTTTGCAATGACTTTATCGCCATCCTTTATACATTTAGCAATTAACTTCCATCTCTTACCTTCTGATTTTGCCCACTCAATGTCCTTTTCCGTAAGATGACTAATCCCTTCACATTCTACTTCTTCTCGTTTCATTGGAATACCCATTACAATGTTAGCAAGAATGGTAGCTTTATATTGAGCATCATATCCCTCAACGTCGCTAGTAGGATCTGCCTCTGCATAACCAAGAGCTTGTGCCTCTGACAATGCATCTTGATAACTCAATCCTTCTTCCATTTTAGTTAGGATATAATTAGTTGTTCCATTCAAAATCCCTCGTATTTCAAAAATGCTATTCCCTGCCAATGAACTCAGTGGCATTCTTAATGCTGGGGTTCCACTCATAACTGTTCCTTCAAAGCCCCAACGAACATCATTTTTTTTTGCTAATTCAGCTAACTCTTGATAAGCTAGTGAAACCGGACCTTTATTACTCATTACTACGTTTTTTTTGCTTTCAAATGCTGCTTTACAATGATCAATGGCAGGTTGTCCTGTTTTTACATCAGTAAAGGTAATTTCAACAACAGTGTCTGCATTACTCTCACGTATTGTTCGAAAACTATCCCACCCTCTTACCAAGCTAGGGGTCTCAGGGTAACTATCTAATTTTCCTGTTTCCTTTACAGCTTGTAACGCTAAAGAAAGATCCAACCCCTTAGGATCATAAAGGGAACCTTTCATAACATCAGAAATAGCAACGATTTTTGCATCAAAGTTAAACCCACTACGTAGTGACTCACTTTTATCTTGTAAAATTTCAGCTAACCCTTGACCAACTACACCAAATCCAAGTAATGCTATCTTATGTGTCATATTTCAATACCTCTTCCATTAGTAATATTTTATACTTTCAACTACAGCTAACAGGGTAATTGGATTCTAAGTAAGAAAAAGCTTGCTCTAAATCTGCTATAAGATCTTCTGTATCTTCGATACCTACAGAGATACGAACTAAACCTTCTGGGATACCAAGGGCTTTACGCTCTTCAATAGTACATTCAACATGGCTAGTCGTTCTTGCAGGCCCATATATAGTTTCAACGGCTCCAAGGTTTCCAGCTTTGTTTGCATATTTTAATTTTGATAATAAAATTTTGATAGCTTTCATTTCATCTTTTAATACAAAACTTAATATCCCACCGAACCCTTTCATTTGTTTCTTTGCGATATCATGATGTGGATGCGCTTCCAATCCCGGGTAATAAACTGCGTCAACAAGCTTTTTCTTTTGAAGATACTTTGCAATTTCCATTGCACTTTTTTCTTGTTGCCGTACACGAAGCTTTAACGTTTTCATCCCTCTTAGAATAAGGTAGGCAGACCATGGGTCCATAGTTGCTCCATTAATTTCACGATAATGATAGACTTTTTTCATTAATTTTTTAGAGCCACATACTATGCCACCTAATGCATCTGCATGTCCACTTAAAAATTTAGTTGCACTATGGACTACAATATCAACTCCTAATTGAAGAGGATTTTGATTAATTGGAGTAGCAAACGTATTATCTATGATAACTAATGCACCCACTGATTTTCCGACTCTCGCTATCCTCTCAATATCAGTAACTTTCATAGTAGGGTTAGTAGGAGACTCTAAATATAGCACTTTACACCCTTTGACCACTTCAGCTTCAATTTCTTTATGGTTTCCGGTATTACACAATGTTACATCGACATCAAGATTGGACAAGAATTCAGTAAAAATTTTATTGGTTCCTCCATAAGTATCTTTGACTGATACAACCCGATCTCCTGGTCTTAGAAATGTATATAATGTACTACTAATAGCAGCCATTCCTGATGAAAAACCTACAGCTTTCTCTGCCCCCTCGAGTATCCTTACTTTTTCTTCCAGAGCTTGAACAGTTGGATTTGCCATTCGATTATAGGTATAACCAGGTTTATTTCCAAGGGCAACTTCTTGCCATTCGTCTACGTCATCGTAATTGTAGGCTACACTAAGAACTACAGGAACTTGGGTTGCATTATAAGCAAGAGATTCTTTTTCTCCTGCCCATACCGCTTTTGTTCCATCTTGCACATCTTTAAAGTTATTCTCACTCATATTTTTCTCACCTCTAATTTTATAAATTTGTAAAAATGGTCTTGTTGAAACTTGAATTTTATTTTGTATATAATATATTGTATATTTTATACTCCAAAAAAAATCCCCCTTCCACATTACAGTTTTTACCTAATGTTTTCTTGGGTTTATTTCTTAACATTAAGGTATCTAATACAAATAGTTTAAAAAACTTAAAACAAATGAAGAAAATATACTTTATATTGTATATTGTATATAGTACAGAATAGTCAGAAAACATTTTACATATCGAATTATACAATTAACTTATCTATTTTTCAATGCTTTATTATTTTATTCTTAAAAATTCTTTAAACTGCCTTATTTCTAATACCATAAGACTTAAAACAACAATTCATAAATAAAAATGGAAGCAGGAGTCGGTTTATATCTTAAATATCATAATAAATAATAGAGATATTGAAGTCTGTAAAAGATGGTGCTAATATTAAAGACAAGAATTTCTAATTATATATTGTATACTATATAATATTAATTTTTAGCTTAGGAGGAAACGCTATCAAAAATAGATATCAATCATTAAAAGATCTCGTATATGATTATATAACTGAAAGAATTCAGAACGGAACCTTACTTCCTAAGCATAAGATAAATGAATCGGTATTATGCGAAAAATTAGGAGTAAGTAGAACGCCTGTAAGAGAAGCTTTGATACAACTAGCTTCAGACAATTTGCTCGAGTATCTTCCTAGAAAAGGATTTATTGTTAAAGAACTTGATACCAAAAAAAAGCTAGATGTTTTTCGAATTGTTAGTGTATTGGATTCTTTAGCAGCCTCATTATCTTTAGAGCATATCACAGAAAGTGATATTGAACGTATGGAAGATTTGGTTAAGAAAATTGAATTTTCAATTTCAACAAAAAACTATTTAGATTATCAAAAATACCAAAATCAATTCCATAAAGTATATATTGATAAATGCAATAATCCTACATTAATAGATCTTCTTGATTCTTTACAAAATAGTTTTGTTAGACAAATTTATTTAAGTAATAATGAAGAAAAGCTTTTTGCCGTATTAGAGCAAATGAATGAAGATCATAAAGAAATTACCAATTATTTTAAAAAAAGAGATAAAGAGAATTTAGAGCAACTTATTAAGAATAAACATTGGGAAATAACTCATTTAGATATGATATAGTTCATAGTTAACATAAGCTAACTTATAGGAAATAAAATACGAAAATGCCCTTTCTTCTTCTATGAACTGTTCTGTGATACCCAATCCTAATTACACGTAGTTTTCTCCAATTATTTTGTTTTTAATGTAAACCAACAAATGTTGCTAATAACTTGTAATAAAAAGAAAAAGCTTGTTTTGAAAAAAGATTGATCAAAGTTTTCTTCTAAAGGTTTATTTTTCGTGACTGGTTTAATTAGAAAATCTTCAAGGTGATATATCTTGGTATGGCATCTCCAATGAATTCGAAAAGTATCTTAATTTCAACAAATGCTTTATTGACAGCTGTTGTTATCGGGATTCTTCCGTTTTTTCATAGTATCATTTTCACTGTTGCCTTAATGACTCTTGCCATCTGCTTTATTTCATCAATTACAGGTGGTGCTTGGGCCCTTGCTGGGGACGTTTCACCTACTTCGATTAAGGCATCTGCTAGTGCAATTATGAGTTTTCGTGGTTACTTTGGCGGTGCATTCACCCCGGTTGTATCAGGTATGATTGTGGACACAACCGGTTCTTATACGTTAGCATTTATTTCAGGTGGAATTATTGCCAGATGTGCGGCTCTTTGTTTTTGGGGCAATGTGAAAAAGCCTATTGAGGCAGAACAAACTTCAGATGATTCTTGATAAGAATGTTCATTTTATTTGTAATCACTTACAACAATGGGGCGGAAACCAAAGATCATATTATAAAGTATGGATTAAACCAGCATATTTTCCCGTGCCTATCACCCCACCTCTTTATCCTACTAGTAATTCAATCAAACTCACCCTTTTTAGGGTATTTTTTTAAAACTAGAAACCTTGATAAATGAATAAATAGAAAGGGCATGTTTTGAAAAAAAGATTGATCAAAACATGCCCTTATACTATTTAATTGAATTATTCTTTTATAAAAAAGATTGATCAATTTTGTGTCCCATAATGAACTAAACCAGCTAATAGGATGTCAATATCTTTCTCTAATATTTTCATTTCCCTTATGATATACTATTTTTGGCCATCTCAAATAACCCTCCAAAACCCTTTTGGAAGGATTTTTCTCTGTTTCACAAAACCGTTAATTAGGCTAAATCTAGGAACGTTTCTTTTCTGCTTAATAAAGCATAAATCCAATGAAGCAACTTATTCATACAGGCAACGATTGACACTTTGGCAGGTTTTCCTTCTGATTTTTTCTTATCATAGAATGTTTTAAGCTTTTTGTTCCTTGAACTTCTTATGCCGCAAAGTACGGCAAGATACAGAGAATGACGTAGTCTGCTCGAACCTCTTTTTGTCATACGATTAATGGTTGCCGTAAACTTTCCCGATGAGTGAACACTTGGATCTACTCCAGCGAAGGCAACCAGTTTTTTCGGGTGATTAAACCGATCGATTTCACCAATTTCAGAGATAATCGTGGCTGCGATTTTTTCTCCGATACCGGGAATCGATTGGATGATCTTATATTCTTCTAGTTCATTTGCCAGGGTCACTATACGATCTTCCAAATCAGAAAGGTGTCCCTGGTAATGAAAAAGCAACTCAATATACATACGAAGATTGATTACGTGACTTTCATACACGCTTTTTTGAAATGGATTTCGAGATGCGGAATCCATTATTTTTTTGCTTTTTCCCTTGCCCATTCACCCGATCGGTTTGAACAGAACTCTATAACACTCTCTTTCTCCGGCTGTTAATACCGCCTCTGAAGGAGGATATTCCTTTAACATCAATAAAGAAACCTTCGAATATAGATCTCCAAAAACCTTCCGGTATTCAGGAAACACTTGATCTAAAATGGTGTGAAACTGAAGTTTAGCTTCCACATACATATTCGTTACGATTTCCTGTTGTCTGGACAAATTCCAAAGGTCTAATAGCTGAATTCCTCTAATTTACTGGGCTCCTGCTGATATTCCGACGGTCAATAACTGCTTCAACAATAGAGATAAATTACTTACTTACTTTTAAAAGAAACTGATCGATACGTTCTTTTTGCCGTAAGTGGTGCCGGAAATGCATTTCGATTAGCTGAAAATATTCCTCTGCATTTAAATATCCCATTCTCCTGTGCTGAACTTTCTGGCTGGCCGGAATGTCAGAGAGCTTTCTTTCTATCTCTTGCATTTTCTCAATGATTTGAAGCAGTCCTTCCTTTACTTCTTCTTTGCCTGTAGGATTTGGCGGTGTGAAATCCGGTGTATCCGGACCTTTTAACCTGATTGGAGGAAACGTCCCTTCTTTGAAAATCGTTTCCCCTATTTCTGTTTTTTTACCGCCATCGGAAGTAGTGCCATCAACACATTGCTCAATGGCTTTCAAATGAAGATGAAGGGTGCTCTTTATTAAATGATTGTACATTTGTCCTAATGACCATTCATCCTCAGAAGGCTTTCTCGTAAACTCATCCAGCGAATATTTACTTAACTCTTCAATATAGTATGTAGACACCTGTTCGAATCGCTTCAATACCTCTTTTGTATCCAATAGATCTCCCGCTTTCTTTATAATTTTCTTTCTCCTTAATGTTGAGTAGTGCGTCCCAATGCTAAACTAAATAACATCTTATGACATTAACTTCGACTCACTTACAAATAATCCCTTCTCTTTATTTAAGAAAATGGCCCTTTAACGGAAAAACTTATTGTCACTCAACAGTTCCTTAATCGATCTTTCAATTCAGATGTTCTTTTTCCTTTTCACTATAAAAACACCCCTTTAGTTAACCAATCCAAAGGAATAAAACGGTGGCATTTTTTAGCAAACGGTATAATTTTATTTTAAACGGTACATCTTTTTAATAAACGGTACGACTTTTATTTCAAATCCACACCTAAGGATCAAATGAATTCCCTATACAAATCTAGTTAACATAATGAAACGTTATAGGAAATGAAATAGGATCTTCATCGAAGAGACCTGTTACTTCGATAATCTCTTCTAGGAGTGATACAGAGTCAATCGACCATTTTTCTGACTGTACCCCTTATATGCCTTAGAAGATACCCGAACTTACCTTTTTTAAGTAAACATCTATAGCCGTTAGAGCTTCTTTTGCTCCACCTGCTTTTTTAAAGCTATTGCTCAACTTCTTAGCATTTTCCCGATAAGCAGGATTGGACAATACCTGTCGAACGGATTCTTGTAGCTTTTCTATGCTTACTTCATGTGGATCAATTCTAAACCCGGCTTGAAGTTCCTCTAATCGATTAGCGATCATAGGCTGATCTGAGGTCTGGGGGATGACGACAAGGGGCACTTCATAATAGAGAGCCTCACTCGTACTATTCATACCTCCATGAGTAATGAAGACGTCCGTATGCTTTAAAACTTCAAGCTGCGGTAAATATCTACGTACAATGAAGTTTTCCGGTAAAGGCTGCAGCTTGGCTAAATCAGTAGCCATGCCCACTGAAAATATGACTTTCCCCTCAAAGTCTCTAAAAGCCTCTACGCAGGTTTGAAAGAAAGATTCAAAGCCTTGCAAGACGGTACCCATTGAAATATACAGTACTTTCTGGTCTTTCAGTTCCTCTAACGGAAAATCATGTATTTGCACCCGTTTCGTGATGGAAGGACCGATAAATACATATGAATCATCCATATATTCTCCACCTGGTTGAAACTCTCTGCTTGTGTAGACAATATTCAAATCAGAAGTATTCATCATAAATTGGAGGGGTTGCTTTACCTTCACACCGAAACGTTCCTGGATCCGTTCCGTTATAGTTGAATTTTCTTTCTCCATTTCCGGCAATGGATTTAGAGGAAGGCCACTGCCACTTTCTAGCATTTTCAGGAATTGCTCCTGAGGAATAGCGAAGGAAGATGATGAAGAGATAGAAGGAATGTTTAAATAGTCTTTGACCAGCATGCCCGCACCAAACGTATCATGATACACATAATCAAATGGGGTGGAATCAGCTAATTCTTGAACAATAGCCAAAATATCATAGGAAAGTTTTAAATGGACTTGCATAAATTCATGGATACTAATGACTTTTTGAGGTGTGAATCCCTTTAAATGATTTGGATGAAGATATACATTCGCACCCAAACCTTCAATTCTCTCTTTAAATTCTTCAGTGGTTACGTAATGAACAGAATCTCCACGATCAATTAAAGCTTTTACTACACCAAGAGTCGGATTAACATGGCCCTCAGCTGGAAAGTTTATCATTAATACATTCATCAACTTTCATTCCCCTTTCCAATAATATATAAATCACTCAATCTCTTTTTATGATACAATACCACCCTTATCTTTTTCCAATATAAACCATCAAACTTACCTATAAAGGGTTCCGCCAAGGTCCTACCAACAAAAAGCGGAAAACATACTCTAAGCGAAATTCGACATAAAAAAAGCCGATTTCCCTCCTCTAAGGAAATTCGGCTTTTTCATCAACTTGAAATAGGTTCTAGGTATACGCTCCTCAGCACCTGCCCAAGCCCGGAAAATTTCCGCCTTACGACAGCTTGTGCTTGAGTGGCAGTTGCGACAAAAAACCACTATTCTCCCATTCCTTCTAAATCGATGAGAGTGATTTTGAAACTCCTTCACCTGGTCATTGGCAATCTCCCGTTATTTGATTTCGATCGCCGAAGCCTTGTTGTCCCAATCCGAAGCCATATTAGCAGTTTTACCATACCAATCGGAGTGTCTAAAGGAGACTCCTCTGCCATACCCTTGAGATGAAGTATGCTCCCACAGCGTCGTCGAATAGCTTGAAGAAGGTGACGCCGTACTTAAGGAGGAAATTCTGTCATTCCAGCTGGAAGACAAGTTTGTAAACCCGTCTCTCCAATAAATATAATTCCCACCTTTATATTTATACTCATAGAAATCGGTACAACAAGAACCGCTACCCATGGTAGTGACTTTGTTTTGAAGCCTCTGTTTATCTTTTTCGATAAATGCCTGCAAAGTTTCCCTGCTTGTAAATCCATACGCCAACCAATCGCCCTCTTTATTCTGTTTAGGTAGAACCATGGTTACTTTTATTTCTTTGTTAGATATGTTGCTCACTTTGGCCTGGGAATCCACATCTTTTCCATCCACATTTAAATAGTGGAACGATTTAATCGTATAATCCTTTTCTGCATTCGTCGCGGCCTTCGATACTGGTGTAAATCCCATGACAACGAAAAGACAACATATTATTACGGAAAGACAAAGTTTTACTCGCAATTTCTCCACTCCCATATTATTGAAATTTAGATGCTTTGACCGGAAAAAGTGAATCAATGTTGACTGCCCCTGCGTAAATTCTTGACGGAACAGCCGATACCGACTTGTACACTAATGGCTGAATTCCACTTTTATTACATATTTCCTCCTTCCTTCTTCGCTCCCAGCCGTTTTTACGAAATGTGTCAAAGGATGATTCTCCTCCAGTCTAAATTGTATATTATTTACATACAAGTATATATTTTCCTATATTGTGAGTTGGGTAAATAGTTTGACCATACAAAATTCAAGTTGAACCTGACTCCTTTTAAAGAACTTTAAAAGGAGATACCACAATTTAAGCAGTGCCTTCTTTAATAGTAAATCTCAATGACTTTATTGTTTCTTTTCACAACTTACATTTTTTAATTTGTACATCTGCCATCTATGTTCCAAAACTCGTACTTTTCTGAACACATGTCACAACGCTTTGAATATTTCTTTTTTTGTTACTATTCACGTTGTAAAACCCTGTTCATTATTCTACGTCCAATACCTATTAAAATTTGCCTTATTTAGATTTGAAACTAATTGATCAAACTAATACAAGAAATCTTGATAAATGAATAAATAGAAAGGGCATGTTTTGAAAAAGAATTAATCAAAACATGCCCTAATACTATTTAACTGGATTATTCTTTTATAAAAAAGATTAATAATTTTTGTGTTCCTTAATCAACTAACGCACTTAACTAAAATAACTGGATCAATACTTGGGCGTCCTACCTCTGAATACATATCTTTCACCAAGTCATAAATGAAAGTGAAGTCAATGGCAGCCTCCATTTTACGAACCAAATGGTTCGGTGGCACCAGTTGATCTAAAGTAATCATTTCAAGTTGATCTCGCTGAATAGAATCATGTTTAGAAAGCATCCTCATCACCTCAAGTTTTAATCCTTCTATTTTAAAACAAAAATGACTCCAGGCAAAAGTGTTCTATCTAAAAGGTAAGACAAAGTTGATTGGAACGGAAGGTACGAGACTCCTGCGGGAAAAGCGCGTCTAGGGGAGACCCCGCAGGCGAAAGCCGAGGAGGCTCCCCGACCGCCCGCGGAAAGCGAGTGCCTGGAGTGGAAATCAACGTCCAAATTGTACAAGCCATAAAAATAGACAAACTCGATTTTCATCGAGTTTGTCTACAGTCTGAAACGAACAAAAGGAAGCCTTTAGGCTTCCTTTTGTTCGTTTCACTTTTTAGTTCCTTCCTTCAGTTATATATAAGTCGAAACCATGGAGATTATTATTTGTTTATATTAGTCAGAATTTTTGGTTCGGGTCTGATTCCAATTTATTTGTTTGTCAAAGGATTTTTATCAGGTACTAATTCCTTTGAAAACTCTGTTATAGCAGCTACTTTCGGCATTTGGCCAACTGTACGTGTTCGAATATTATTCATTACATTTTGAACAGGAAGCAGCATATTTCTGTTCCTGTTTCTTCTTAATCCATAAGCAGCTGCACTAACTCCCAAACCTAATAAAGACGCCCACATCATACCTCTTCTATTATTACTATTTCTACCAAACCTGTTTAACAGATTTTTCTTTCTCCCTGTATTCAAAAGCATAGATACCCAATTATTCATTTTTTAGACACTTCCTCTATATAAATTTGGAAAGCAAAATTTTTCCCTTCCATCATCTAATATTTGTTTTTAAGGGTTTGATGATGCTGGCAATGTTTTGTTATAGAACCATGCCATTTTTTCTTTACGATGACTGTCTGGTTCTCGTTCCATCAAAAAACCTGCAACTTTTATAAGTTACAGGGAAAAAATTAAGTGTTTTATTCAGATTTTTGGGCTAAAAATGCACTTTGCACTTGGCTTACTGCTGTTTGAGCTTGCGCAATCTCATTAGTAGCTTGTTTAATTGCCTCTTGAGCTAAAGTTGGGTCTGAAGATGATTTCTCAATTGCTTGAGTAAGTAAACTTTCTGTAAGGGTCACATTTGCTTTAGCTTGATTTAATTGGTTTACATCAATTTGATTTTGAGCCACTAGGATCTCCCCTTGTTATTATTTAAATTACTTTTATATCTTTACCTAGTCAGTCTTTTTATAACCGGGAATAACAAAAAAAAATGTTGGTTTTATTTAAGCAATTTTTTCTCTTCCTATATATGTACAAGCAGGTGATTTCAGAATGAGGCTGAGATTTGTAATTAGTTGAAAGCAACCTTTTTAAAAAGAGGCGTGACAAGTTGAATTTCCCTTTAGTCTACATATACATATAAAATCTCCTTTTACCGCATTACGTTTGATAAATTTTTGGGTGAATTTTAGGAGGCATGTATCTGCCTCCTATGTTTTTTAGATCGAATCAAATAACCCATGAACAATGGATCATACAATCAACTTTTTAAGATATGCGTAACGTTATCAATCGCTTTTTGTAGTTTTTCACTGTTTTTTTCATATATCTGCTTGGCTTCTTTATTTTCTGTTCCTAATGCAAATAGTTCTAAGTCTGCTTGGCATTTTTTCATAGTCGAAAGAAGTAAAGGCCTTTCTTGAGGAGATGGTACTTGCAATATATCATCAAAAAGATCCACCGTTAGTTCTCCATAAGAATTTATTTGTCCAAGAAAGACATTTTCAATGGTGACCCCTAATTTTTCTAATTCAGTATGTAACCAACCTCGACTTCGTCCAATCGTCGCAAGTGGTTCATCCAATATTTCCCCATCCATTATGACGGTTTGAGGCTCTTTGACTGAAGCAACCACCAAGTTTAAATCCTTTGCTGTTAATGGCTGGTTCTCTTTCTTTAACATAACGGATAAATCTCCGGTTGCCTCTAATACCGCAAATTCCACATCAGACACCTGAAAAGCATCCTTCTTTCGAAGTAACTCTAACAATTCATCCGTTGTATATCTTTCCTTCTTCAAGTTATCTTCCATGATTTTTCCATCTTTGATAAAAACCGTTCCTTTCCCTTCTACAAGGTCCCGAACTATCTTGCTTTTCAAAGAAATAACTCCAATTAAAAAAGATATTGCCGCAGTAGTTACAATTCCTATAACTCCCACTGAAATATTTCGTTCAAGTCCCGTAATCACTTCTGCCCCAATACTACCTATAGTTATACCAACTACATACTCAAAGTAAGACAGTTGAGATAGCTGCTTTTTACCTAACAATTTAGTTACTAAAAAAAGGATAACGAGAAACAACAAAGCACGGATAAATACATCTAACCAATCAGGCATTATATAACCCCTCCTTTTTATACGTTATTTTAAAACCCTTTATACTGGAATTCCTCATTCTCCAATTCTCCTACCCTTTTTTTCAAATCTGTTACTATTTCGTTCACAGCTATCATCGTTTCATGCAAGATTTGTTTGGATTCGTTTTCTTGAGTCCTTAATGCTAAACTCGATAGACTGGCTTCTACGCCTTTTAGGCTTGCAAGACATTGCTTTACTTCCGATCCGATGGTCATCTTACATCCTCCCTTATCCCTTTGGTTTAAAAATCAAGGCTCCTAACATGCCAAAAATAATGGCAGCTGAAATGCCGGCACTTGTCACTTCAAACATTCCTGTAAGTACACCGACTAACCCGTGTTTTTCGGCTTCTTGCATGGCCCCATGTACAAGAGAGTTCCCAAAGCTTGTAATAGGAACGGTAGCTCCTGCACCAGCAAAATCAATTAACGGTTCATATAAACCAACCCCATCTAATATCGCACCAATCACGACAAGGGTACTTAACGTATGTCCCGGCGTAAGTTTAAACACGTCAAACATAATTTGCCCAATGACACAAATCAAACCACCTACGACAAATGCCCAAAAATAGATCATGTCTATTGTTCACCCCCGTATTCAATTGACACCGCATGGGCGATACAAGGAATCGTTTCATTTTGCTGAAAGGATAAGGGGGATAATAAGGCACCTGTTGCCACCACTAACATTCTTTTAAATTCACCTTTTTTCATTCGGTTTACTAAATGACCATAGACTACTGTTGCTGAACATCCTGCACCACTACCACCTGCCAAAACCGGTTGTCCTTCCCGATAAATCATTAATCCGCAGTCCTGAAACTGATCTTCACTAATAGAGGTTCCATGCTTTTTAAATAAATCAAGGGACACTTCATGGCCAATCTGACCAAGATCCCCGGTAACAATTAAATCGTAATAAGATGGATCAATGTTCCGTTCCTTTAAATGAGCTTCAATGGTATCAACGGCAGCTGGAGCCATGGCTCCTCCCATATTAAATGGATCCGTCAATCCCATATCGATGACACGGCCAATTGTTGCAGAAGTGACACGAGGTCCATCCCCGGAATTACTAAGTAAAGCCGCACCAGCACCTGTCACGGTCCATTGTGCTGTAGGTGGTTTTTGTCCCCCGTATTCCGTTGGATAACGGAACTGTTTTTCAACGGCGGTATCATGACTGGAAGCCCCTGTTAACAAATATTGAGCTCCATTTGTATTGACAATATAGGCCCCTAAAGCTAATCCTTCCATCGAGGTAGAACAAGCACCAAACAACCCAAAGTAAGGGGCTCCAATTGTTCGGCTTGCGAAACTTGTCGGAGTGATCTGATTGATCAGATCTCCAGCAAGGAGAAACTGAACCTGTTCCTTTTGAATCTCCCCTTTTTCCATGGCTATTTGACAAGCTTCTTCAAAAAATATTTTATGAGCTTTTTCATAGGAATCCTGTCCAAGCCATAAATCTGCATGGAGAAGATCAAAATCTTCCGCGATAGCTCCATCTGCTTCAAATGGCCCTCCAACTGTACCTGTAGAAATAATCACGGGCTTTTGTTCGAAGACCCATGTACGATGACCTTCTAACATCACAAACCACCCCACTGTATAAGAATTGTTTTAATCAAAGCAATGATAAAGAATGGGTTGAACTTATTCAAATGGTTAATAACTTGGAAACACCGATACAAGAAATCAGAAATTTTGTATCAGACTATAAAAGGTAATAAGGTTGATAAAAAAGGGAGGAACCGCCAGAAAACCCTATATTTTTCATATTCTTATCATTCATCTAAAACCATAACTATTCATTTTTAGTGATGGTTTGTACCAACTAAAAAATACTTATCTATAACCTTCACTAGTTCTCTCTATTTTCAATTAGATAAAGTGAATTTCAATAATATCCTATATATCCATAAGGGTAATAATTCGAATATGGTCTGACAAATGGGAATACAAAAACAACATATAGGAAGCTCAGTCGACGATATCGGCGATATCGTCGACTGCGAGGACGTCCGTAATCATCGTATTCATCTCCATAGCTCCACAAATTCTTCAGGAACTAGCATTGTCACACTTTCTTCATCCATATCATCGATAATACCATCAACCTTAGTCGCTCAATTGTCCTCTAACAGGGTAGTTCATATATTTCCTACATAGGGTTTTTATATCGTCAGGCTGGTACCCCCTGATTTTGTTGAGGATTTATAGGATTGTTGTTATTGTAGTCCACTAAAAATATCTCTCCTTCATTCACGTTAGGATATTCATACTTTTTAATGTATATCTCTCCAAAATTAATCTTGCTGCTTTAACAGATGTTGCACGAATCACAAACTTTCTATTTTTGTTTGTGAATGACAAATAAATTCATAATTTTTTTCTCAAATGCCCCTTTCCTGGGTTGGGGGGCGTTTGTTCTGGACCGAAGATGAAATGGTTTGAATAATAATCGGAGTTGGAGAGATATTATTTACTGACCTTCCATCACCCCGTATCAAGCCTGAAAATTTGATATGGGGTTTTATTTCTGTAGATTATTTATTAGGGGAATTTACATATAGATGATCTTTTCCCAAATAAGTTTGTAAAAGCGAATCACCTCTGTTCCTGTCTATTCCCCAAGGGTGGGTGCAGGGATCATTTATCTGTCCTGGTCCCCCGCGTAAATAGAGAACCATAGTAAAAGATGAATTAAACACTCGGTGTTTTGGATATTTTAACACAGAACTTTGAAATACAAGTTGGAGATAGTGTGGAGTTTGAAGGATATAGATTTAAAGTATTGGAAATTTATGGGCTCAAGATTAAAAATTGAAACTTCAATTGAGTGAGTCAATTTACTGCGTAAATCCAAGAAGATCAAAAGTATTTGTATGTATGAGTACGAATATATTTAGTAAAGAATGAACAAACTAATTACAGCGTGAGAAACTCTCTTGGTGTTCCTTTCTTTATCTAAAGATACCTTCTAATATTAATTGGGAGGTATTTTTATTTTTGTTTCTCATAAGTGATTTTGGAAAAGTCACTCATAATTACTTACATATGAGGAATGATAAAGAAAGGCCTAAAGGTCAAATCAAATTATGAAGGGGGGGTACACCATGAATAAAAAATGGCTTCTCATGCTAATAGGGACATTTTTATCTGTTATGTTAGCAGGATGTAACGTTGATCCGGATCCGGATCCTGCTCCACCTGAAGTAGATGCTCCGGCAGATAATGAAAACGATATACCTGACGTTGATCAAAATGATACACCTGGCGTTGATGAAAATGATAACATGAATAAAGATGATGAAGAAGATAACGATCCAGATCCAGAAGATCCAATAGAAGATCCAGAAGATATGCAAGATGAAAATAATAGAGACGATTAAATTCAGATGGTTATCTCTACTAGGGAATGTCCTTTTTAATTTTTTTACTAATACGCGCTGTAGGATTTTTAATTTCTAAAGAACCTGAAGGTCTATCTGATTTTCAGGTTTTTTACTGCTTCCGGTATAGGGTAGCTTCAGGAAAATGCGGATTTACAACGATAAGGAAGTCTCAACCCATAAAACCCTTTCTGAATTCACATAAAAAAATTATTAGGATATAAATAATAATAAAAGGGAGTGATGAACTGGTGTTAAATAAAATAGCTGCTTTTATTTTATTGTTTTCCTTGACTATTTCGACAACTGATGGTGTACGAGCTCAATCGTTATCTAATCAAAATCACAATACTGTTTTTGAATATACACCTAATTACAACAGTCTATATAGCTTTTTGAATATAACTGAACAGGAATATACAAATTCAATTAAGGCAGGAAAAACCATGGCAGAGATTGCTAAAATTCAAGGCATTTCAAAGCAATCTCTAATTAACTTCTTAAAAAACCAGATGACTGCTCAATTAGATAAACAGCTCAATGAAGGGAAAATCAATAAAGAAACCCATGAACATATAAAAAGTAATTTAAACCCTGCTATTGAAGACGATATTAATTTCAGATTTCAAAAACCTTCCGAATAGATATTAAGGTCAACAATACATAGACATTAAATAGAGCTGCCCGTAGTAGTCAATAACTGACTACTACGGGCAGCTCTATCTTTTTTAAATCATCTATAAAAATCAGCTCCGGGACTTATTATATGATACCAAACAATTGTATCGAACTGTTCAGCACAACAACCCGAATCCAATAAGGAATTCGGGAAAAATCTCCATTCCAATATTTGAAGATTTTGGGTATGAGGCTATTGAATTCTATTGATATTGATCTGTATCTTGACTTTTTATTTATGTAATAAAAAAACATGGGTATAAACAATTAAAAGTAATTCACCTTTTAATGCTGAGTTGAGAACATAAGTAATTGTAAATTACCTTTTCATGAGATAGGTGGAAACCAAACCAATTTATCACTGGAATCTTGAAATGACTGCGGTGAATCCCACAATTTTTTAAATGTACTATAGATTAAATTATCAGAATTAATTTCAGACCCAGTGAGTTTAAAAGCAATATTCCCAAGCATACCTTTATGATTTGAATAGATTTTCGAAAAATAAACCCTATCTTTATTTAATATGTGATTAACAATTTCCTGTTATTTTCCAATTCTTTCTCCTCATTACCAATATAACACTTACAGGTATAAATACCTTATATAGTTAAAAATGAAACCTATTTTATGAAAATGTATGTTGGGTAATACAAAAAGAATTTATGTCTTTCCCTCCCATGTCTCAACGGGTCAATTGCTCTCTCATTCCTTCGTCATGCCTATCCAAGGGGTGGAGGCCAGTTATGCTAACCTGATGGGTCACCCCTTTTGTTCAAGAAACCTGGTACTCCGTACATATTTGAAATCCTACGAATAAGACAACATTCAAAATTACAGTTGACTATTTTAAAATGATACATTTTATATAACTAATGTTTTATTTCTATGCTGCTAAAGGGATTGATACTTGGACTTTTTTTGGACAATAAGACTCGTTTCGTCGTGCTATTCCTACAAAAATCCTTGCTAGTTTACCTATCAGTTTCATGATTGATTTCATTTTTTTTATCTTCTTTACCTTCACATTATGGGAATGGAAGGCTTTAAACTCAGGGTTATTCATCACAAGGCTCATAGTTGCTAAGTAGAGGAATCGTGTAGTCTTGACCTTCCACGCTTTGAAATAACAATCTGACCTTTCCATTTGCCTGAACTTGCTTCAGCTAGATGTAATCCCGTATGCCGTAATAGAGAGTTCCCGTGAGAGAAACCACTTAGATCTCCTGATTCACCCAGTATCCCAGCTAATGAAATTTCACTTATTCCTTTAATCATAAGAAGTTTTTTTGCAAATGGTATTTTGTAGAGAACTTCTTTAACTTGCTGTTCAACTCTTTTGAGTTGTTTTACAGCGAGGTCATATTCCTCTAATAATTGTTCTAAATGGAATTTATAAGCATCAAGAGCTTGTCCGGTCCCAATAGAGGATTTGGCTAGATTGATTAGTAATGGAGCCTTCTTGGGTCCTGGTTGTCGTTTCATTAAAGACTTCCACCCCCTCATGACATCTGGTGTTTCTAGTGAAGATATTTCATCCGGTGTAGGAAATAAACGAAGGGTTGCGATCGCCCCTTTGCACGTTACACCTTTAAACACTTGTCTGAGTTCAGGAAAGACCACATCCACCCATCGATTTACTTGATTAATAGACATCACGAGACGTTTAACAATTCCATCACGGTTAGAAATTAGAACTCTAAGTTTCTCAAATGATTCGGATGTGGGACGAACAAAGGAATAATAGCCGTTTTTAACCATATCCGCAATAACGAGGGCATCTTTTTTATCACTTTTCGATTGAGTATTGTCACGATTCTCTTTATTCCTTTTTACTAAGTGGGCATTCACAGTAACTACCTCAATATTTTGTTTATCCAGCCATTTTGATAGGTTAATCCAATAATGTCCTGTAGGTTCCATACCCACTATTGTGGAATCTAAGTTTTTTAGTTTTTGTAAGTTTTGAATCCAACTTAATAGTTTTACGAACCCCTCTTCATTATTTTCAAATGTAAGAGGATCCCCAAGTACAATTCCACGGAAGTTAACAGCTCGAGCAACGTGTAATTGTTGGGCTATATCCACACCTACAATTAGATGTGTATCGGAAATTCTTTCTATTAGTTGATTTTGTTTGTCTTGCATTTTAAAATTCATAGTAAGGCTTCCTCCTTAAGATTTTGAGTTAGATTGGACTCTATACTCGTATCTTACTGAGGGGCTCTATTTTTTTCAAACCTGATATTTAACGATCTACAGGAAATGCTAAACTGCCCCGTTAGTGCCATAAGAAAAGGAGCTGCTGATCAGCTCCTGGTAATGAAGTAAAGCACCCGTTCGTTCAAAAAAAAGCGAACCTTATTAAGTAATCGTTCCCGATTCCTCATAATATAATTGCATTAAAAATTATGAGTATAAAAAGTATCTTTTTATTCCCATTACACAATTACAAATGACTCCCTCCGGTTACGTCCATATTATGCCCCGTAATAAAACTTCCTTTTTCACTTGCTAGAAACGAAACAGCATTTGCAATTTCTTCGGGTTGACCCTCTCTTTTTAAAGCACTCATATTCTTTGCATTTGCTTGGCCTTCTTCAGTATGTAACCAGTTAGCAGTTGAATCCGTGTCAATGATTCCGGGCATCACTGAATTAACCGTAATTCCTTTGGCCCCTAATTCTTTGGCAAGTGTAAATGTCATTGTATTAATGGCACCTTTTGTCATGCTGTATACCATCATATGCGGAAATGCAATACGTGTCACACCGGATGATAGGTTAATTATTCTACCATTGAACTCTAAAAATTCGATTAATGATTGCGTAATAAAATATGGAGCTTTAACATTCGCATTAAATAGTCGATCGAACTCATCATAGTCCACTTCACCAAATCCATTTGACGTAGCATGTCCTGCATTATGAACGATTATATGCAATGATACATCATTCTCTTCAATTAACATTTTTCTAGTTTTCTCTATAAATGCTTCAATTCCTTCACTGGAATTAAAATCACCTTGAATTAATTTCACTTGTCTGCCACTTAACTCAATTTCTTTTTTTAGCTCATTCGCTTTTTCGGTGTTTTGATTGTAGTGCAACAATATATTAAATCCATCTGTTGCAAGTTGTATTGCGACTGACTTACCTATTCCTCTAGATGCTCCCGTTACCAATGCATATTTATTTTTCTTCATGTGTACTCCCTCCTTTTAAAGAGAGTGTAAAGGTTAACCTAGGGGTAAGGTCAATTATATAGAAGGGAAAATAAATATCGAAAGGCGCTTTGATGAATATAGATAATCATCAGGGTTTAATATTCGTTCATAAATATAGGGTTCAGACAATTCAAATTCGTTATTTTCCATTATTTCTTTTATCTTTAGCGCTGATTCTTCTTGATAAGGATTTACTTCGTAATAAAACTGCGTCGTATCAAAACCAAAATAGCTTGTGTTAACGATGTGATTTAATTTCTGATTTTCTACTTGTAGAGCGATGCTAACAGGATATATTTGATTATCAATCAATTTATATTTAATAATCTTATCTTTCACACTCACTTTCAGCCCTTTAATCATTTCATCTGAATTATTCAGCGCCACACATATATTTTTATTTGGTTCTATGTTGTATTCATATACAATCACTGGTTCTATATACTCTTTTTTGACCGCAATATTTGATTTAGTAATCATATTACTTAGGATTTCTAATTGATTTATTGCTTGATTGGCAGCTTTTACTTTATTCTTTTCTTGGTGAAGCTTTTCATCTATTAAATTATTTATCTCTTCATCTGACAATTCTTCATTCATGATTTCACGAATTTCATTCAACGTAAAACCAGCTTGTTTTAATAAATTTATTCGTTTAGCAGCTAGTAGCTGATTTTGATCATAATATCGATAATCATTATCTGGATGAATAAATATAGGGTTCAAAATATTATGTTTATCATAAATATACAAAGCTTTCCGTGATAAGCCAGTTAACTTGCTAAAATCTTTTATTCGAAGCCAATTATTATTCACTAATGAATCACACCTACTATCCATTGTATTTAAATTTTTCTTAGATAATTACTGGATAACCTTTAAACCAATCATTATTCGACTAGCCCGACCTTAAGCTCTTGCACCCGTTAGTTATCTTATCTGCAGGATACTATAAAAAATCCTTGCTTTAGGTGCATATCTTTCAATTAAGGATGTTAATAAAATATGGTGTGCTTCTGATACTGATGCTTTTGGTCCAAGTATAAATTCTGCTTCATTAAAAATTCCCGGATCCTAGATTCACATCAATAAACTTGTCTATTGTTGGATAGGTTTCTAAATCTAAAGTTTCTTTTGTTATTTCATCATCTGGAAAGGCAAGGATTCTAAATCTCCATTCCTGTTTAAATTCCCAACGTTTCTCCTTAAACATTCCTAAATCGTGAAGGTTAATTCTTATAAAAATAGTCATGTGATTTGTGTGAAATTTTGGAATGTAGATGTTTTTCTTCGTTTGTATAGGTACACTTTATTTGGTCCCTAAATTCTACTTGTATGGAAAACTAATGTTGATTCCTTCTTTGTATGTTAATACAGTCAGCATATCTTATTTGAGAACCACCCTTTTCCAATATTGTAGGAGTGTCTCTTCCTTTAAACATATTGACAGATAATTTAATTCTTACTCCATCCATATCTCTAGTGTACATTCTCCACATTGGAATTGATTCATCAGAATGACTTGTCCAACTTGAAGTGAATATTGCGGTATTAGCTAAAGGGAAATCTAGTGACTTTGCTTCGTTTTTATCATTTACTCCATCCAATCTGCAAAAATCTTAATGTATTATACTTTAAAATTAAAGCTAGACTTTCAAGTGAAGTGTAATGATAAAGATGTTCAGGTAACTCTGTAATTCCCATTTCACCCCACATGAAATCATCAGTATAAATTATTTCTCCAAAGCAATTAATATACATAAAAGGTCCCCTTAACTTTGGATTGTCAAAAACATTTTCCCACAAGAACAAAAAAATTACTTCCCTTTAATACTTTAATATATTGTACTCTTATTATTTATTTCCTGCTTCTTCAACAAACCTGCCCCGATAGTTGCATGCATAAAGAAAGAGGTGCCAAAGCAACTCCCTTATTGAAGTAAAGCACCTGTTAGTTTTAGTACAGTCCTTCAAAAACTAACTTTGGAATAAGAAAAAGAGGTGCCATAGCTACCTCCATTGTTCAAATAAACCTCTCTATAGTTTAAGTACAAATCCCCCATTTTTATTAATGTTTTATTTATTAATAACAATAGATAATTTATAGTTTGCATACTTGTTTAACTCTAATAAAAATTGATTTAACGCTTCATTACTTGGAAACCTGCACTCCAAAAGATAACAGCTATCTCCACTGATTTTATAATTATTGATGACATACCCCTCCTTTGTTTGGATAAATGAGAGATAAGGTTGATGGTGTGTACCTTCTATATAGATATTGATAAAGGCATACGTAAAGCACCCTAATTTCGCTTGATTTACTTTAATGCTATACCCCTCAATAACCCCATTGTACTCTAATTTCTCCACTCTAGCTGCGGCTGCTGGTCCTGTTAAGTGAACTCTCTCCCCTAATTCTTTCATCGTAATCCGGCTATTGCTACATAACTCCTCAATAATTCGCTTATCTGTTTGATCCATCTGAACGTCAACTCCTTTCAAAAATAAAGTCAAACGCCTAAAACACTTTATTTTATCTGTGTATTTGAATGCTGCTCATATTATACACTTAACACTGTTAGGAAACACACATGTAAAGAAAGGGAGTTTTAAAGATGAAGATTACACAAATTCGAAATGCAACGATAGTTGTAGAATATGCAAATAAAAAGTTTTTAATTGATCCTATGTTAGCAGAGAAAGGTACGTACCCATCTTTCCCTGGTACGATTAGGCAAGGTCAAAACAATCCTTCAGTGAGTTTACCAACCTCTGTTGACGATATTATTAGTGGAGTTGATGCAGTCATTGTGACTCACTTACATTTAGACCATTTTGACGAGGCAGCGCAAAGACTATTATCAAAAGATATGAAAATGTTCGTTCAAAATGAAGAAGATGCAAAGGAAGTCCAAAATACCGGGTTCCAAAATGTAGAGGTATTAACAAAGGACACTGTCTTTGAAGGCATCCAATTAGTGAAAACAAGAGGCGAGCATGGAAGAGGAGAAGAACTATTAAAGCGTATGGGGGAAGTATGTGGCGTTGTCTTTAAACATCCAAGTGAAAAAACATTGTACGTAGCTGGTGATACAGTCTGGTATGAAGGTGTACAGGAAGAATTAGATACCCATAAACCAGATATTATTGTCATCAATGGCGGAGATAATCAATTTATAGAATATGGTTCTCTCATTATGGGAAAAGAAGACATCTATGAAGTACACAAGGCGGCTCCTAATGCTAAGGTTATTTCTGTTCATATGGAAGCTGTTAACCATTGGACACTATCTAGAGAAGAATTAAAAAACTTTAGTAAAGAAAAAGGATTCTCAAGTAATATTTTAGTACCAGAAGATGGTGAATCCTACACATTTTAATAGAAACACCGACAAACAGTGTTTTAAAAATAAGAAATAGAAGAAGCTCATAATTATCGAAAATTTAATTATGAGCTTCTTCTAATGACGATATAAATGAAATGTTCCAAGTATGACAAAACAAACATGACAAGCTACAAGGATATTTCGTTAGGAGGTAGAGTTCATGACAATCACAGCAAAAGATACAAATGTATCAACACAGCAGCCTATATGGTTGCAAGAATATATTGATTCACCAGAAAGACAAATACAGCTTTATAAAAAAACATTAAGAATTTTGATTCTTTCACAAATCTTTGGGGGAGCAGGACTTGGAGCCGGTATAACAGTAGGAGCGCTTCTTGCACAAGACATGCTAGGGACTGAAAATGCGGCAGGAATTCCAACTGCCCTATTTACTTTAGGTTCTGCAGGAGCTGCCCTACTTATAGGCCGGTCTTCACAACGTTTTGGCCGTAGAGCAGGACTTGCAGGTGGTTTCCTTGCAGGTGGGTTAGGTGCTGTTGGTGTTATCATTGCAGCTTTAACCAACAGCATCCCACTTTTATTTATTTCTCTTTTTATTTATGGAGCTGGTACGGCGTCTAATCTACAAGCGCGATATGCAGGGACAGACCTTGCAACAGATAAACAAAGGGCAACTGCTGCAAGCATGGCCATGGTTTCCACTACCTTGGGTGCTGTAGTTGGTCCTAACTTGGTCAATAGAATGGGAGAATTTGCGGATTCAATTGGTGTTCCAACCTTGGCTGGCCCCTTTATCTTGTCGGCAGCTGCTTTTATCATCGCCGGATTATTTATCTTAATTTTTCTTCGTCCAGACCCTTTGGTTGTGTCTACAGCTATTGCGAATGCTAAGAAAAAAGACGATACCGCACAGACAGGGACAAATTTAAAGAATGCTACCATAAACAAAAAGGGTGTTGTTGTAGGGGCTGTCATTATGATTTTGACTCAATTTGTCATGGCAGCCATTATGACAATGACACCAATTCATATGGGACATCATGGTCATGGTTTGAGAGAAGTAGGATTAGTTATAGGTTTCCATATAGCAGCTATGTACCTTCCTTCACCATTGACAGGTTTACTGGTAGATAAGCTTGGCCGTATTACTATGGCTGTTGCTTCTGGTCCTACACTCCTAGCCTCTGGATTGGTGGCAGCTTTTGCACCGGTAGGTTCAATGCCTCTGCTTACCCTGGCGTTAGTACTACTAGGTTTGGGCTGGAACTTTGGTTTAATAAGTGGGACTGCTCTCATTATAGATTCAACACACCCATCTGTGCGTGCAAAAACACAAGGATCAGTCGATGTCCTATTTGCACTGTCAGGAGCAGCTGGTGGGGGGATATCAGGAATGGTAGTCGCTCATTCTAGTTTTGCAGCATTATCACTTTCTGGAGCCATTCTGTCACTAGTGCTTATTCCTGTAGTTGTTTGGTCTCGGAAAAGTCCAAACAAAGAGCTAAGAATGATGTAAATCATTTCCCTCAAAAAGAAGCACCAGAACAAGTTACGTCACTTATGGAGGCATGTTTCTAATTGTAAATGAAATAACAATTAAAGCCATCAATAATTTTTAGAAAAAGCAAGAACAACCCCCCCTTGTTTCTCAAGGGGGTTCAATTTGTCTAGTTTTATCGTTTATGTAGGAGTTTAAAATTTTCAAACAACGTGTACGCGGTAAAAATTGAAAGTTTTCTTGAAACTATAGTTACCAATACAGGAGCAGAACGAGGGTTCGGTTCTTTGTTTGGCTGGGACTTACCTGAAGACACAATCTTTTATGATGAAATTTTCAATACGGAAACGATAACTAGCCTTGCAAAAAGTTTCATTAATTTTCCAAGTTTTGAATTTTACTTTTACTTACAAACCTTGTCATCTAAAAAGTCCATTATTGAAATAAAATTCATAATATCATTGACAGTGTTTACTTAACATATTAAAATTCTTTATATGTTAACTTGTTATACAACTAGGTTTACATTAGGGGGAAACACGATGAAGGAACGTCATGAGAAGTTAAGAATGATGATGGTTACAGCTTTTTTCGCAGCACTTATAGGAATACTTGCCCAAATTACAATTCCTCTGCCCTTAGTACCGATTACAGGGCAGACTCTAGCTGTTGGACTGGCAGCGACAATACTGGGTTCACGTTATGGAACCTCTTCCGTTTTATTATACTTGTTCATAGGGGCAGCGGGAGTACCAGTATTCGCTGAAATGTCTGGAGGACTAGCTAAGATATTCGGTCCGACTGGCGGTTATTTATTATCCTATATCCCGACAGTATATATAACGGGTCTTATATTGGAAAAAACCCGTTTCTCAGTTGCAATGGCTTTCCTTGCAAATACAATCGGGATGATACTTACTTTGGTCATCGGTACGGTTTGGTTAAAATATATGAGTTCATTATCTTGGCCAGTGGCATTTGCCAGCGGTTTTGCTCCATTTATCATCGTAGGAGTTTTAAAGGCATTCCTTGCATCTTGGCTTGGCATTACAATCCGTTCAAGGTTAGCGTCGGCTAATATGCTGCCAAAAAAAAATGCACCACTTTCACAATGATGGGTAAATGAAGAAGAGGGAGGGTACCGCTTGTGGTACCCTCTTTTACATCTATATACAAATTCCAGAACACTACATAAAAAAAAGACTCTTAATAAAGAATCTTTTTTACAAGTATTTACTGCGGTCCTATCCCCATAAGTCCGAATATGAATAGCAAATGTATATTATCCCCTTTGCTAACCGTAATCATTTTACTATAGGAACAGTAATTTGACAACTATTGAGGACACCCATGAACATGCTACCATTTTATTACTTTAGGAAGAATATAGTAACGAATTTAGTTACTTATTATTCACCTTATATTCTTTTTTCGTGCCATCATCGAAAACTACCTCTAAATCGAATTCTTGATAGTCATCTTTCAAATTAAAAGCTTTTGTCACTTCTTGAATGACTTCCTCCTCTGATGAATCTTTGGTGAATGTCAATTTTTCCAGAATCGGGGTCAATTCTTTCATTGCTTCATCACCGTGAACTTCATGTTTGTTAAGTTTGTCCTCGATCGAAGCTTCTGTTTGAGCTCCCATGGTATCATATTCAGCTTCGTATTCGTTATCATTGCCTATATAATCCACTTCTAATTGAAAATCCTTATAAGTGAAAGGCAGTTTTTCATTATTATCCGTTCCTGTTTCAGGATTATTTTCCGCTTGATTTTCATTTTCCTGAACCGGCGGGTTTTTCACTTCATCGTTTTCTTCGCCGCATCCAGCCAAAACAAGCATAGCGGCAAACGGCACTGATATTATTTTGATTGATCTTCTCATTAGTTTCCTCCTCCTTTAGTCTGTATACCTTATTTATTTCCTAATAGGGTCATTTAAAACCCCAAGAATCTCTTAGATACATCAAATCGACCAAGTGATCATAGTGGAAGGATATAAAACAATACCGCAAAAAAGTGTGTGACAGATCCCCCAAGCACGAAAACATGCCAAACCGCGTGATGGAATGGAAAACCGCGCCAAACATAAAAGATGGCTCCAAACGTATAAAGCAATCCCCCTGCAATCAGTAACTGGATACCAGCTGAAGGCATCGTTGCTGTAAGTGGTCCCCAAACGATAACGATCATCCACCCCATTGCAATATAGAGAATCGTCGAAAGGAAGAGGAATTTTTTCACATAGAAAGCTTTGAAGACGACACCAATGATTGCAATTCCCCAAATTATACCTAGCAGTGTCCAGCCCAGTGACCCTTTGATCACAAGAAGCATGATGGGCGTGTATGTTCCTGCAATGAATATATATATGGCTGAATGATCAAAGATTTCAAATATATCCTTTGTTTTGCCCTCTGGAAAACTATGCACTAAAGTGGATGATACGTATAAAAGAAGCATGGAAACACCATAAATGACTGAAATGACTATATGCCAAGGCGATCCTGTTTGGGCTGAGAATATGATTAAAAACACAAGTGCGGCAATACTCAACAAAACGCCGACACCGTGGGTTATCGCATTGACCACTTCTTCTTTTTTTGTATAAATATGAGTATTAGCCATGTTACAGCTCCTTAATTCCGGATTAATTTTTTTTGCATTCACCTAAAGTATACATCAGATCTTCCAAGCAATATAGAAAAGTGAATATTAACTTGATTATTATCCCTTAATTAGATTATTATCCCTTAATAGATTATTATCTAATTAGATGATAATCTAATTAGAAGTGGGGGATAAAAGTGCAATTAGAAAAATTGGTCGCTTTCCATAAAACGATTGGTGATGTAACTAGGATTAGAATTATATCCATCCTGGCAAATGGTCCAAAACACGGACAGGCACTTGCGGGAATATTAAAATTGACGGCCCCGACCATTTCACACCATTTAACGAAATTGAAGGACATTAATTTAGTGAAGGATCAGAGGGAAAAAAATACGGTATATTATTTTTTGAATGAAGATGTCCTGAAGCATTATTCGTCAGCATTACCTAAAATGGTTTCAAATAGGGGGGACTTCAATAAAATGGATAATCAAAAGCTGAATTTAGAACACAAAAAGATCCTTGAAAACTTTTTTACTCCAGATGGTCGACTAAAAACCATACCAGCACAGAGAAAAAAGAAAATGATCGTTCTTCATCATATAGCGAGCCTTTTGGAAAAGGGACGTAAATATCCAGAAAAAGAACTGAATGAATTCATCCAGTCTTTCCATGAAGATTATGCAACGATAAGGCGCGAACTCATTATCGGAAGCATCATGTACCGTGAAAACAGCATTTATGAATTGAATCCCCGCGAGATGTGGGCTGATATCGTTTAACGGAAGGTTTGAAAAAAGAAAAAACCGGCCTTCCATTTGGAAAGCCGGTTCTTGAGATGTAGTTTATATGGCAAAATGGTGGCCGCCGATAATTTTTATTACTTCTAATTGTTTCATCCATTCACTGTCCGAAATACTAGGATTCCAAAAATACAAGGCATCATTTGTGTAGCCATGAATCGCCAATGCTTCATTGACGGCTCTCTTGGCATCAGCACCTGCTGCTTTGTTTATACTGCCATCACCAACAGGCGAGAATTGGTTTTTTTGATAGATCACTTCCCGTACCGTATCAGGAAATTCATTACTATCCAGGCGATTTAAAACAACTCCTGCCACCTCTACCTTACCTCGGTATGGCTCCCCTTTGGCTTCTGCATGCACAAGCCTTGCTAATAATTCTTTATCTTTTTCATTCATTACATGTGGAATAATCAATGTCTTACCAGGCTCGGCAACATTATTTACATTATTATTGACTTCTTTCAACTTTCTGATTGGAACACCGTGCTGCTTCGCAATATCCCATATCGATTCACCTTGTTTAATGACATGTTTGGTTGCTCCATCAGAAGCTTTACTGGTCGTTCCCTTAGGAAAAGCTATCCCAAGTATGATGACACTTAGAGTCATTATCACGGTTATTAATACTGATAATTTCATCCTGTAACCTCCCCATTAAGCATCTTCCAAGGATAACAGACCATATGGGAGAAAACAGTGCTAAATTTTTTCCAAGGAAATGGAGGAAAAATTTTCACGGATCTATTAACTTCGAAATTTTAATGATTCCCATTCTTCCCGCAGCATTCCCATTCTGATTGAATCATAATAATAACCATCATGATAACGGCATTTTCTCATCCTTCCCTCTACTTGCATACCTACCTTTTCTCCAACTGCGATCATACGTTCATTACCTGACCATGTCGTCAGCCCAACCCGCTCAATCTCCATTTTTTCGAATAAATAGCCTATGAACAACATTAACGCTTCTGTTCCATAACCGCCATTCCAATACGTGGGCTCAAAAATCGTAATTCCGATTTCAAGCCAACGTGAAGGTTCATGTTCCCAGTAATATACAACAGAGCCTATTATTTGATCGTTTTTTTCCATTAATAGCTCAGAGTAAACCCCCATTTTCTCATCATAGGTTCTATGCTTCGTTTCTTTATCGATATACGTATGGAAATCAATGAGTTCAAGAGGATGATAAGGTGCATCCCACTTTTTCCATTCTGGATCGGCTTCTCCATATTTCAGGCTCCATAAACGTTTTAAATCGGCTTGTTTAACATTCCTCAATATTACTTTGCTTCCTTCAATCCAAACATCGTCCAATCCGCTTCCCCCACTTCATCCTTGCTGTATCCTTCCATTTTACCGGTCGACACATAATTTAATAAAATATTGCCTTTCTCTGGGACCATCGAATTCACAAAAATATACACCCTGCCAAGTACCAAGGATTAAGCTCCCTTTATGGATGATCACCTGTTGTGAAGAACCAACCGTACTTGATTTCAAATGGGCAGCCGTGTTTCCTTCCATATGTAAATCCAATGTATGATTCCATGGGTATTGCTCATCCAGTCTTCTTAGCATATCCTTTTTGACATCGGGATCAGCATTTTCATTAATCGTGATCCCTGCTGTCGTATGTGGACAATATATAAGAGCTATCCCTTCTTGAATCCCATTTTCCTTGATGAATGCCTGTACTTCTGTCGTAACATCAATCATATCATCCCTTTTCGTCGTTTTTAAGGTGTTTTTCTTCAGCATGTACGTTCACTCCCTTTGTTCATTTTAATACTCCTTTACCCATAAACATTACATTCATGCTTTCATAAACCATTCAAGATTAAAATATAAGAAAATCTTATCGATAACAATTAAAAAAAGAACCTATTCTTATTGATTATTTTAATTTAAAATTGGATATATAAGGAATTGGAAGGGGTGGCAAGATGAATTTCATTTTTAAATCAATCGACCATTACCAATTAGCATCTCCTAAAAATACCGAGGACCAATCAAGGAAGTTTTTCACTGAGATATTAATGTTCCGGGAAGTGAATAAGCCTCCATCATTAAGTTCCAATGGCGGGTTATGGTTCGAATCGGGACCAATCAAAATTCATGTCGGAACGGAGGATCCTTTCATTCCCGCGAGAAAAGCCCATCCCGCACTTGAAGTTGAAAATCTTAATGACTTTAAACAACATCTAATTACTAAGCATATTTCTTTTACAGAAGACGAGAGGTTGCCCGGGGCTAAGCGCATATATTTATCCGATCCCTTCGGCAACCGGATCGAAATGTTGGAATGGTTATAATAAAAAGCGGGTCCATTTATCGGACCCGCTTTTGTAGGTGTATATTATTTTTGTTTCTTTTTCCAGAATCCCAATATTAAAGCGGTAATGAGGGCTCCTATTAAAATCGCCAGCAAATAGCGGAAAGGATGGTTGACTAGGGGGATGACAAATATTCCCCCATGCGGCGCTGGCAAAGTTACACTAAAAGCCATTGACAGGGCTCCTGCCGTCGCTGCCCCAACAACACTGCTGACGATAACGCGCAATGGATCCGCGGCCGCAAAAGGAATGGCTCCCTCTGTAATGAACGAAGCACCCATGAAGTAATTAGTGAATCCGGATTTCCTTTCCATTTCACTGAATTTACTTTTAAAGAATGTAGTTGCAAATGCGATACCTAGTGGAGGAACCATTCCACCAGCCATTACTGCAGCATGTGGTCCGAAACTTGATGCCTCAATGGCTGCAATCCCAAAAGTGAATGCGGCTTTATTTAAAGGGCCGCCCATATCCACAGCCATCATACCCCCAAGAATCAAGCCAAGGAATATTGCGTTCGTGCCGGATAAGCCTTGCAGCCAATCTGTCAGGCCCGTGTTAATTGCGGTTACTGGTTCATTTATGAGAAATATCATGATAAACCCTGTAATTAACATCCCAAATACAGGATAGAGTAAAACCGGTTTAATGCCATCGAGTGTTTGTGGTAACTTGGAAAACAATTTTCTTAATAGTAAGACGACATAACCTGCAAGGAAACCGGCGATCAGTCCGCCAAGAAAACCGGCATTAGCCTGTGCTGCCAATAATCCCCCTACCATACCAGGGGCAAAACCTGGACGGTCGGCTATACTTGAAGCAATGAATCCAGCGAGTACAGGGATAAGCAAGAAGAAGGCACCATTTCCCCCGCCAATATCACTTAATGCTTTGGCAATGGGATTATAATTAGGATTCGCCGGATCGGCTGCCTCAATTCCAAAAAAGAAAGAAAGCGCAATCAAGATACCGCCCCCGACGACAAATGGAAGCATATTACTTACGCCATTCATTAAGTGCTTGTAAATCCCCAATCCTCCTTTTGCTGAATCACCTTCATCACTTTTATCATTTCCTGTTCCTTTGTAAACAGGGGCATCCTGATTCAAGGCTCTTGTTAACAGTTCCTCGGTCTTCCGGATCCCATGGGCAACAGGGACAATAATGACATGTTTTCCATTAAAACGATCCATTTCCACCTGCTTATCAGCTGCAACGATAATCGCATCCGCCTCATCAATTTCTGCAGCGGTTAAACCATTTTTGATTCCTGTGGAACCATTTGTTTCCACTTTGAAATCGATACCCATTTCCTTCGCCTTGGCCTTTAACGCATCGGCAGCCATATAAGTATGGGCGATTCCTGTTGGACAAGCTGTAACGGCAAGGATTTTACCTTTACTGTTACCACTGGCAGCATTACTTGTTTGCTCCTCTTCTCTTACTTCTTCATCGGCTTCCATTTCTTTTTGATTGATTATCTCTAACACTTCCTCACCAGAAGAAGCAGAAATCAATCGGGCTCTGAATTTATCATCCATCAGTAATGAAGAAAGCCGGGAAAGGGTTTCCAAGTGATCTGCATTCGCTCCTTCACTTGCTGCAATCATAAAGAACAAATGAGCTGGCTGCCCGTCAAGCGATTCATAATCCACACCACTTACCGATTTGCCGAAACAGATGGAAGGTATCCTTACTGCATTTGTTTTTGCGTGGGGAATGGCGATTCCTTCACCAATCCCTGTTGTGCTTTGCTCTTCACGTTTTGAGATGGCAGCTTTGAACCCCTCCAAATCGTTTAACCTGTCAGCCTCGGCTAACTTCCCTGATAGTTCATCAATGACTGCTTGCTTTGTAGAACTTTGCAGATTGATTATGATTGTATCCAATTTTAACAAGTCTGTAATTTTCATAGAGTCAGCCTCCTGTTAGATGATTGATAGCAATTTGCGGTAATAACTCTTCAATTTTATCCAATGTACCGAGATCAGATGAAAAGGCTGTAGCACTTCCTGCTGCAAGACTGAAGCGGAAAGCAGATAGAATATCCCCTGTCCTTTCATATGTCCCGATGAAACCTGCGACCATGGAATCACCGGCACCCACTGAGTTGATGACGTTCCCTTTTGGAACATTTGCGGAATATGACTCCCCGCCGGAGCATAGCACCGCCCCCTGTCCCGCCATTGAAACAATAACGTTTTGTGCTCCTGCTTCAACCAATTTAGCGCCATATTCTCTAGCATCATCAACCGTTTTTATTTCGGTGGAAAAAAGCTCACCCAGTTCATGGTGATTAGGCTTTATTAAAAATGGCCGGTGTGGAAGGACATTCAGTAATCCTTTGCCACTCGTATCCACCACCACTTTAATGCCGTTATCGGAACAAGTCCTTGCCATGGCTTCGTATACATCCGAAGGAACGCTTGGAGGGATGCTTCCTGACAAAATGAGGATATCATTATTATTCAGCTGTTCAATCTGACTAAATAATTGTTGATAATTCCCTTTTGAAATGACTGGCCCTTGGCTATTTATTTCGGTCTCCAGCCCTGTTTTCAATTTAATGTTTATTCTTGTATCTCCAGCTATCTCTGTAAAGTCCGTAATAATCTCTTCCTGTCTTAAAAACCTTTTTACAAATTCACCTGTTTGTCCACCGATGAATCCTAACGCTGTCGTACTATTTCCCAGCCTTTTAAGCACTCGGGAAACATTGATTCCTTTTCCTCCAGGGAATTTGGCATCATAACTGGTTCGATTCACCTTGCCCATTTGAAAGCTCTCCACCTCGACCAGATAATCGATGGATGGATTGAGTGTCACTGTATAAATCATTAAATGGTCACGACCTTTATCTTTGGATTTTTATGGAGTTGAGCAACAGCCTCTTCATCATTGCTGTCAGTAAGGATAATGGCATCGCTTACATCTGCCACCTTAGCGAAAGTAGCTTCATTAAGTTTGGAACTGTCTGCAAGCACGTAGGATTCGTTAGAGAGGCGTAATGCCATCTTCTTCAGTAGAGCTTCTTCCGGGTCGGGTGTTGTGAAACCCAGATCTTGATGAATGCCGTTCATTCCCAAGAAACATTTATCAAAACGGTATTCATTCAAAAACTGTACAGCATTACTTCCTATAACCGCATTTGTCGAGAATTTTATCGTTCCGCCCACTAACACTGTTTTGATTTCCAATTCGATGAGTTTTGGAATATGCATAAGACCATTTGTCAGCACCGTTATATTTTTATCCTTTAAATAAGGAATCATTTCCGCAGTTGTCGTGCCTGCATCAAGATATATACAATCATTTTTCTCTATGAATGAAGCCGCAAGCTTTGCTATAAGTTGTTTTTCAGCTCTTGCTTTGTTTTGCTTTTCCATAGTTGTGGGTTCAAGGCCTTTTCTTTGAAGTAAAGACGCCCCGCCATGCACGCGTTTCAAGAGCTTCATTTCTTCGAGTTGCACTAAATCTCTCCGAATGGTCGACTCCGAGGCTTGTAACTGATCTACAAGCTCCTGCAGCTTTACCGTTCCTTGTTCTTTAAGGATCGATAAGATGAACTGGTGCCTTTCAGTTGTCAACAATTCGCCCACCTCACTTTAATATCATCATCATATATGAAAACAAAGAAATAATCAATCAAAAACGTTTAAAAATACTCATATCCATTCAAAAATACCTTCAAAAACATTCATCTTGATTAGATTCTATGAAAATATACTTTCAGTCTCCATACAAAAAAACCCCCATGTCATGATGACAGGGGGGTTCGGATTATTTTATTAGCCTTGAAGTAAAAGTTGTTCTGGATCTTCCAGCATATCTTTGATAGCCACTAAGAAACCAACTGCTTCTTTTCCGTCTACGATACGGTGATCATAAGATAATGCAAGGTACATCATTGGTCTGTTTTCGATTTGATCGCCAACAGCGATTGGACGAGTCTTGATTGTATGCATACCCAAGATACCAACTTGAGGGGCATTCAAGATTGGTGTAGATAATAGGGAACCGAATGTCCCTCCGTTTGTGATGGTAAAAGTACCACCTGATAAATCTGAAAGTCCCAGTTTGTTGTTACGCGCTTTAACAGCTAAATCAGAAATGTTCTTCTCGATTTCAGCAAAGCTTTTGCGGTCAGCATCCCTTACTACCGGAACGACAAGACCTTCATCAGTGGATACAGCTACACCGATATCATAAAAGTTCTTTTTCAGGATATGGTCGCCTTGGATTTCAGCATTCAATAACGGATATTTTTTCAATGCGCCAATGACCGCTTTAGTGAAGAATGACATGAAACCAAGTTTAACATCATTTGTTTTCACGAAAGAATCCTTATGGCGGCTACGCAATTCCATGACTGCAGAAAGATCGACTTCGTTAAAAGTAGTAAGCATGGCTGCTTCGGATTGTACCTGAACTAGACGTTTGGCAATGGTTTGACGACGGCGTGTCATCTTAACCACTTCAATGCGGTCATCATTCACTTCAACAGGAGCGGCTGCTTGTTTAGCAGCAGGTGCTTGTTTTGGAGCTGCCGCTGGTGCTGCAGGTGTTGCAGCAGGTGCATTACTTGCTGCTTCTACGTCTTGTACTCGTACACGACCTAGTGGATCTGCTACAGGCACTTGAGTCAAGTCAATTCCTTTTTCACGAGCCAATTTCCTTGCAGCTGGTGATGCAATAACTTGTTGAGTGGATGATGCTTCTTTCGCTTCTGCTTTAGGAGCCTCTTTAGCAGGAGCCGCTTGTTCAGCCTTAGCTGGTTCTGCTTTAGCTTCTTCAACCTTAGGAGCTTCCGCTTTTGGAGCTGCTGCAGCTGATCCATTTTCATCAACGATGGCGATAGTCTGTCCAACTTGGACAGTATCGCCTTCTTCTGCTAAATGTTCCGAAAGTGTACCAGTATAATCTGAAATGATTTCTACGTTCACTTTATCCGTTTCAAGTTCAAGGACATATTCTCCTTTTTCAACGTGATCACCGGGTTGTTTTAACCATTGCGCAATAGATCCTTCAGAAATTGATTCTGCTAATTCAGGTACTTTTACTTCAGCCATTTTATTTCTCCCCCTCATTATTGCGTGTAATTGCTTGAGTCATAATCCGTTGTTGTTCATTTTTATGGACAAGTGGATCTCCCTCAGCCGGGCTTGATCTGCGCTTCCTTCCTATATATGTTACTGAAAGTTTGCCAGGAGCCGCTGCATTTAGGCGAGGTTCAACAAATGTCCAAGCACCCATGTTTTTAGGTTCTTCTTGAGCCCAGAAGATTTCTTTAAGATTTGTATATTTTTTCAGAGCTTCTTGAACTCCAGTGAATGGGAATGGATAAATTTCTTCAATACTGATGATTTGCAACCAATCCGTATTTTTTTCAGTTGCCGCTTTTTCACGAAGTTCAACCGCCAATTTACCTGATGCAAAAACAATGCGTTCAACTGATTTAGGTTTTTTGCCCAAAGCTTTGGTTTCTACGAATGATTCAAAAGAGCCTTCACTGAACTCTTCTGCTGTAGAAGCCATCACTTGATTACGAAGCATACTCTTCGGTGTCATGATGACAAGCGGACGTACCTGCTCTTGATCCAAAATCTTAGCTTGTCTTCTAAGGATATGGAAGTATTGAGCTGCCGAACTTAAGTTGGCAACTGTCCAGTTGTTTTCAGCCGCTAATTGAAGGAAGCGTTCCAGGCGTGCACTTGAGTGCTCTGGTCCTTGTCCTTCATAACCGTGTGGAAGCAGCATGACAAGACCTGATTTTTGACCCCATTTTGCACGGCCTGCCGCGATGAATTGGTCAAAGATCACTTGTGCTGTATTAGCGAAGTCACCGAATTGGCCTTCCCATAATACAAGTGTCTCAGGTGCAAATACATTATAACCATATTCATAAGCCAGAACTGCCGTTTCAGTAAGCGGGCTGTTATGAACAGCGAATGATGCTTTGGCAGTTTCAAGTGTGTGAAGTGGTGAATATGTTTTTCCATTAACACTATCATGTAACATGATATTACGTTGTGCAAATGTTCCACGCTCTGAATCTTGTCCTGTCAAACGGATTGGAGTGCCGTCACTCAAAATAGATGCAAATGCCAATGTCTCGGCATGAGCCCAATCAATTTTTCCGTCAGCACCAAAGGAATCCAAGCGACGTGATAAAATCTTTCCTAATTTTTTATTAGGAGTGAACCCTTCCGGCCACTTAACAAGTTCTTCGTTAATTGTAACAAGTTCTTGTTTCGGTACTGCCGTTTCAATGGCTGGAAGTCCTTTTTCAATAATCCCAGGAGGATTACACTCTTTAGAAGCTTCCGGTTTATTTCCGGAAATTTTCGCATATGCATCTGCAAGCCTTGTATCCACTTGCTCAGCAATCGCTTTAACTTCAGCTTCAGTGAACTCTCCAGATTGAATAAGTTTTTTTCCATAAAGCTCTTTAACAGTTGGGTGCTTATGAATTAATGCATACATTTCAGGTTGAGTCACCAATGGCTCATCCATTTCGTTATGGCCGAAACGTCTGTAACCGATCAGGTCGATCAAGAAATCCTTGTTGTATTTTTCACGATATAGGTTAGCAAGGTTCACAGCAGCCATACATGCTTCTGGATCATCTGCATTCACATGCACGATCGGCACTTCAAAGCCTTTTGCCAAATCACTAGCATATAAGGTTGAACGTGAATCTTCACTTTCCGTTGTAAAACCTATCATGTTATTGGCGATGATATGGATAGCGCCGCCAACTAGATAACCGCGTAAACGGCTTAAGTTAAACGTTTCAGGTACAATTCCTTCACCTGGGAATGCTGCATCACCATGAATCAGGATTGCAAGAGATTTGGAAATGTCTTGAACCGGGAATCCTTTTTCTGAACGGTCTTCTTGAGCCGCACGAGAATACCCTTCCACGATTGGACCGACTACTTCCAAGTGACTTGGGTTATTGGCAAGTGTTATTCTTGCTTTCTGTATATTAGCTTTAGTAATCTGTTTATCCAGACCTAAATGGTATTTAACGTCACCAGTCCATCCATTGTTAATGCCTGTTGAACCCTCGGAAGGAACCAAATCTTTATTCGGTGAATGTTGGAATTCAGAGAAAATGACCTCATAAGGCTTTCCTAATACATGTGCAAGCACATTCAAACGTCCTCGGTGAGCCATGGCAATATTCACATTCCCCGTTCCGTTTTGAACAGTTTGTGAAATCATTTCATCTAAAATCGGAACCAAAGCATCCAGTCCTTCAATAGAGAAACGTTTTTGCCCTACATATGTGCGATGAAGGAATTTCTCGAAACCTTCTACTTCATTCAATCGTTTAAGTAATAGTTCTTTTTTCTCTTTTGCCACTTCCGGGAACATGTTTCCGGATTCGACCATATCAGTAAGCCATTGCTTTTCATCCAAGTCATTAACATGGTGAAATTCAAAGGCTATCGTTTTTGTATAGAGTTGTTTTAGGTATTGTACGGCTTCGTATCCGTCTTTCACGTCTTCAGGTGATTCCGGACAAATAAAGTCAGCCGGTATTTTCCTTAAATCATCTGCAGTCAAGCCATATTTTTCAAAGTGAATTTGTTCAGTGTCTAGAGCTTCTTCTTTTAAAGGATAAATATTTGCAGCAAGATGTCCGTATGCACGGATATTTTCAGCTAACTTTACTGCAGACATAATTTTCTTCATTGGAAGAACTTCTCCAGCTTGTACAGTTGGTGCACTTCCAATCGTTGTTTCTGCCGATACATCGAATGAAGGAGGACCTGAGACTTCAAAAAAGTTTTTCAGTTCCGGATCTACTTCTTCCGGATTGGTTAGAAATAAATCGTATTGCTCCATGACATACCCAAGGTTTGGACCTGAAAAAGCTTTCCATTGGTCGTATGCCTTAGTATCATTGATGGTCATTTTGTAAACCCCCAAATTTTTCTCATAATTTTTTTCATTTCGTTTTATCCATCCCCAAATTTCTTTCTTCTAATTTTCCCCAATTATATGATATATATAAGATATATAATAAATAACTTTGGTCATTGAATAATAAATTTTTAAAGGATAAAACGTTTTCAGATGTTATATTAACATGTTTTTGTCGAAATATCCAAAGGTTAAAACACTTTATGCAACCTTTTTTAAACTATATTTCTGTTTAATTCGTCAAAATACGCTTTTAATTGACTTTTTTGCTCATTTAAGCCTTTTTTTCGCTAAAAAAAGATTTTTGTATTTTTGTATAATGATTATTTTTCAGGTAAATTTAACTAGTTTGAAAACCCTTTCAGCTCAATCAAACTTCCAAGCTGTTAAACTCAGATTGCCATATTGAAAGCTCCTGTGCAGGAGAGCTGCTTTTTTTTTGTCATCCCCTGACCCCATTGCGATGACCAATGGAATGAAATGCTCTTTGGAAGGCACAGCCTCTGTACTATAAGGGGCGATTTTTTCAAAATTAAACAAAGATTGCAAATCCCATTTCATGATTTTCTCTTCGACCCAGTTCTCAAACTCGATTGCCCATCCTTCTGCAACATGCATATCCTCCTGAATTTGGGTGAAATTATGGACAATTCCACCGCTTCCGATGACCAGAACATTACTTTCCTTTAATTCCCTCAATGTTTTCCCGATTTCATACTGCTTATCCAGTGACAGCGCAGGACTAATGGACATAGATACGGTCGGGATGTCAGCTTCGGGATACATGAGATGCAAAAGCCCCCATGCTCCATGATCCAGGGGTCGCCTTTCATCAAGTTCCCCCAATACACCTATCTTGGACAATAAGGTTAAAATTCGATCTGACAGCTCAAGGCATCCCGCAGCAGGATAAGTTATCTGAAATATTTCTTCAGGATACCCTGCAAAATCATAAATGACTTCATGTTTCCCTACTGCAGAAATCATTTGATCTTCACTTTCCCAATGTGCTGACAAAATAACGATAGCAGCAGGTTTCTTGATAGTTTGCATATAATCCTTCAAAAAAGAAGTGTAGCTATTCTTTTCCAAAGCTAATAGCGGTGTTCCATGTGATAAAAACAATGATGGCATCATAGAAACGATAAATCCTTTCGCATTGTAATCTCTTATCCCTTTACCTTAATTTACTATAGATAAACAATGTGTTCATCAATTAAATTGCATTTTTGGGGTTGTCTCATCAATAGTATCAAAGGTATACCCTTCTTTTTTAAGGAATTCAATGATATCAGGCAATGCTTCCACTGTATTTTTCATACTATTGATATCATGCAATAAGATATTAACATGCTTTTGATTTTTCGTCCCTTTTTGTACAGCAGTAATGATTTGTTGTTCCCTTATTGACGGACTGAAGCCATCTGTCGAGTCAATGGACCAATCAATGTAAATATACCCTTTTTCCTTTAGTTGTTGAAGGATACCATTGATGATGGGTTTCGTTGCAGCCTGATGCCGCAGACGATTATTCGAGCCGCCAGGAAGGCGCACAATACGGCTTTTTATCCCATACTCCTTTTGCAGCATGGTTTCAAGCCTATTCAAATCTTGAAAGAAACTCTCAGTCGATCGATAAACGATGGAATAATCATGTGTATAAGAATGAAGGGCAATCGCATGACCCCGGGAAATCATTTCCTGATAACATTCCTTTGCGTATGGTTCTTCGTTACCTTTAACGAAAAATGTGGCCTTAACATGATAGCGGTCCAATATATCCAATATCTCCATGGTATTCAAAGATGGTCCGTCATCGAAAGTCAAATAAGCGATTTTCTGATTTTCCTTACTTTTTAGGAGCGGTGTCATCTCTTCAGGAACCATTGCATGCACTTGAACGTTCTGCACATCCACACCAAACAAAATAATAATGAAAGAACCCGCCACGGAAAGAAATAATTTCAGCATATTCTTCATAGGTGTTGCATCCCCTTCCTTTTGACCATTAAGATGTACCAATTAAGGGGTTTCATGCGCAATAAGGCAGCGGTAAAAAATACCGCTGCCTTTATTAAATGATTTATCGATCGACATTAAAGTATCGAGCTTCAGGATGCGCAAAAACAATGGCTGAAACGGAAGCCTCTGGTTCCATCATGCATCCTTCAGTCAATTCCACGCCAATATCTTGCGGTTGTAACAGACGGAATAGCTTCTCCTGGTCTTCCAGATTAGGACAAGCAGGATAACCAAATGAAAACCTTTGCCCAGTGTACTTAGCTGCAAATCGCTCTTTCATGGACATTTCAATCGGATCGCTTATACCTAAATCATCCCTCATTAATTGATGAATTCTTTCCGCGAACCCTTCAGCTGTTTCGAGAGCAAGTGATTGAAGCGCGTGATTTTTCAAGAAATCACCTTCAAGCTTTAGTTTTTCTGCCCATTTTCTGATACCTTTTCCGGCAGTGACCAGGAAGAAACCAACATAATCCATTTGCCCGGAGGAGATCGGTTTCGCGAAGTCCGCTAAACAAAGATGCGGATTCGTATCTTGCCGGGGGAAGTCGAAAGTTTCCAAAACCTCATGATGATTGTCCGGGTTGTATACCAATAGCTTATCTCCTTCGCTTTGAGCAGGGAAAAATTGATAAACTGCGTTCAAGCCATAATCCGGTTCCGTCTTTAGGAATTCAATCAATTCATCAACGAGATCATTGAGCTGCACTGCTTTTTCATTCCCTTGCTTAAGCAATTCGGAAACCTTACCTTTTAACCCCAAATGATGACCAATCAGCATTTGCCTATTTATATATGGCTGGATGACATCCAATGGGTAGTTTTTCAGGACGTGACGCTTGATGTCACGCGGTTTTTGAACAGGAACATCGCTTAAAGGGGCAGCTGTGGACTGCTTACGAACAGGTTTTTCCATCGTGGCAGCAATGGCGGCATTCGCTTTCGATCTTTCTCGTTTCTCGACTAACTCTTCCAAGTACACCACTTTTTTGTCAGAGTCATGTAAAATATTCGTTACAGCCAAACCATCCATCGCATCTTTGGAATATAAAACCGGTCCTTCATATTCAGGTGATATTTTAAAATCGGTGAATTTACGGGATAATGCTGCCCCTCCCACTAAAATTGGGGTATCTATTCCCGCTTGCCTTAAATCCTGTGCGGTTAAAACCATTTGCTGTGCAGATTTGACAAGTAACCCAGATAGGCCAATGATGGTAGGCTCATGTTTTCGAACTTCTTCAATGATTTGTTGCGGTGCGACCTTTATTCCCAAATCAATGACTTCATAGCCATTATTGGATAGGATGATATCCACTAGGTTTTTCCCGATATCATGTACATCTCCCTTGACAGTCGCCAAAAGGATTTTCCCTTTCTTAGCGCTATCTTCAGAGTTTTCCATTAGTGGTTCAAGGTGAGATACAGCCGCCTTCATCGCTTCAGCACTCTGAAGCACCTCTGCGACAATAAGTTGGTTGTCATTAAATAACCGACCCACCTCACTCATGCCATCCATCAATGGTCCATTGATGATTTCCAATGGGCTATCACCGCGCTCAATTGCTTTATTTAAATCATCAACCAATCCTTCTTTCGTTCCTTCGATAATATAGTTACCTAAACGTTCATCCAATGGCAAAATCACACCATTATCCTTCTTCTCCGCTTTTTTTCCACGATAAAATTCGGTAAAAATCGCTAAAGTTTCAGTTGAAGTCTCAAACAGGAGTGCCTCAGCCAATTTCACTTCATCTTCCGGTATCAGGGCGAAACGTTCAAGTTTTTCTGTATTCACGATAGCATAATCGAGACCCGCTTTTGTACAATGGTAAAGGAAAACCGCATTTAATATTTCCCTTCCCCTCGCTGGCAGACCGAAAGAAACGTTAGAAATGCCAAGTATCGTTAGGCATTCCGGAAACTTTTCTTTAATCGCCTTTATTCCATTCACCGTTTCCAATGCAGATCCTATATATTGTTCATCCCCTGTGCCTACAGGAAATACAAGCGGATCAAAAATGATGTCACTTTTGTTTAGACCGTACTTATTAACGAGCAAATCCACAGACCGTGTAGCAACTTCCAATTTCCGTTCAGCATCGACTGCCATCCCAATTTCATCAATGGTTCCTACGACGACGGCAGCACCATATTGATGGACTAAGGGTACTATTTTTTCAAAGCGCTCTTCCCCATCTTCAAGGTTTATGGAATTAATGATCGATTTTCCTTGTGAATGTTTTAATGCTTGTTCTAGTACGACTTCATCCGTAGTATCGATGACCAATGGGACTTTCACTTTTTTGACGACCTCTTCTACAAATTCCTTCATATCGCCAAGCTCATCCCCATCAGGATCAGCAAGACAGATATCAATGACATGGGCGCCCTTTTTTACCTGGTTACGAGCAATTTCGGCAGCTGGCTCGTAATGCTTTCCACGTATCAGCTCCTTGAATTTTCGGGAACCGATAACATTCGTTCTTTCACCTACGAATAAAGGACGCATTGAATCATCATAAATTAGCGGCTCTATGCCTGATACGGCATGACCATGGGCTGTTTCCGTAATTGTACGGGGCTTCATGCCTTCGAGGACCCTGGTAAGTTCTTTAATATGCTCTGGTGTCGTACCACAACATCCGCCAATGATATTGACCCATCCCTTTTCGGCAAATTGCTTCATTTTCTCTGCCAGGGAAGTAGGTGACTCATGATAGTGGCCTTCTTCATCAGGGAGCCCGGCATTCGGATAACAACTGATGGCGCTATTTGATATATCCGCAAGTGTCCTGATATGGTCAATCATGAATTCCGGCCCTGTTGCACAATTCAGGCCGACGGCAACGGGCTTCATATGTTCAACCGATAAATAAAAAGCTTCTATGGATTGGCCAGCAAGTGTCGTGCCCATCGGTTCGATCGTACCTGATATGATGACAGGCACATCTTTTCCTGTTTTAGCGAAGGCTGCTTTGATTCCAGAAAAGGCTGCTTTGACATTAAGCATATCCTGACAGGTTTCCACCAATAGCAAGTCTACCCCGCCATCCAAGAGACCCAGGGCCTGTTCTTCATAAGAATCGGTTAAAATATCAAAAGTCGTTCCCCCTGTTACGGAAAGCGTTTTTGTAGTGGGACCCATCGAGCCAGCTACATACCTTGGCCATTCATCATTGGAATACTTTTCACAAGCTTTAACGGCAAGCTCAGCTGAAATTTTATTAAGCTTGTAGGCGATCGTGCTTATTTGGTATTCCTCAAGAACGATGCTGGTCGCTCCGAAGGTATTTGTTTCAATGATATCCGCACCCGCTGCTAAATATTTTTCATGGATGGATTGGATGATTTCCGGTTGCGTCAGTGATAAATATTCATTGCAGCCCTCGAATTGTTCCCCTCCAAAATCCTCTGCTGTCAAATTCTCAGCTTGGAGCATGGTTCCCATCGCTCCGTCAAGAAGGAGAATCTTAGAATTTAACTGATCTTGAATCGCTTTTTTATTCATGAACTGCCACCTCTGATGTATGTTTACTATCGACTTTTCTAATATATTTCGTAAGTTCCGCCGTCATTTCATAGCGTAGGAACGGAGTGATTAAATATATGCCCTTGAATTTTTCCCTTGCCGCGTCCACTAGCTCTCGTGCGATATTCACCCCTTCAATCCTTGACTTTACAGGGTCATCCCCCGCTAAAGCCATGGCCCTTCTAACATTATCAGGCAATTTGATTCCTGGGATCTCATTATGGATGAATTCGGCATTCCTTGTGCTTGTCAAAGGCATGATACCGATGAAAATCGGGGTCTCCAAATGTTTTGTAGCCTCATATACTTCTTCGATCTGCTCCACCGAATAAATTGGCTGTGTCAAAAAGGATTGAGCACCACAGGCAATCTTCTTTTCCATTCTCAGTACGGCTTTATCCAGATATTTCACATTGGGATTAAAAGCTGCCGCAATTTTAAAATTTGCCCTTTGGCCCAAACTTTGACCTGAATAGGAAAGACCTTCATTAAATTGTTTGACCATGCTTATTAGGTCAAAGGAAGATAAATCATAAACCGAAGTGGCACCCGGGAAGTCCCCAATTTTTGAAGGGTCTCCGGTGATGATCAATATTTCGTTCAGCCCCACCGTCTGCAGACCCATTAAATGTGACTGCAGGCCAATCAAATTTCGATCACGGCATGTTATATGCACCATCGGCTTTATATTCAATTGGTTCTTCAGTAAATTAGCCAGTGCATCATTCGATATCCTTGGTGAGGCAAGTGAATTATCCGCTAATGTAATGGAATCGACCCCTGCTTTTTTCAAAACCTCAGCACCGGTCATGAAGCTCTCTATTCCTAACTTTTTCGGTGGATCAAGTTCAACAAGAATCGTCCTTTCTGTTTTGACCTTTTCGTACAGGGGAAGTTCCAATTCTCTATCGTTCACTTCAATTATTTCTATTTCGCGGGATTTCGTGAATTTCTCTTTTACGGGAGGCAAACTTCCAATCGCATTCTTTACAGCTTGAATATGCAGTGGAGTCGTTCCACAGCACCCTCCTATGATCGCGGCACCTTGCTCACGAAGTTCTAGGGCACTTGAACCGAAATATTCAGGCACAGCTTTATAGACGAGCCTTCCATCCACATAATCCGGGAGGCTGGCATTAGGGTATATGGCAATCGATGCTTGCTTTGGCAAACTCACTTCTTCCAAGGCCCGAATCATATGATGTGGACCGAGACGGCAATTCACCCCAACAACATCGGCACCCAATTGCTCGAGTTTTTGAAAGGCTTCATTTAAGTGGATTCCATTTTGAAGATTACCCAGTTCATGCATCGATACATTGGCGATGATCGGCAGTCCAGTTTCATTTTTAGCGATTTGCAGGACAGTTTCCAGTTCTTCCAGGTCATAAAATGTTTCCAGGAGAATCCCATCAGGGTTTTCCATCAACAGACTGTATAGCTGTTCACGAAAACCCCGTTTTATCTCTTCCAAGCTTAAATCCGATTTCCTGATACTCCGCTGTGCCCCTATGGTACCGAAGACATATGCCTTTCCTTTTGCCGCTTTTTTAGCAAGAATGACTCCCTGGCGATTGATTCTGCTCACTTCATCTTCAAGTCCATACCGTTTCAATTTGTTGAAATTGGCTCCGTATGTATTCGATTGAAGGATATCTGCACCAGCTTCCAGATAGGCACGGTGGATGGACTCTATTTGATCTGGGTTCGTGCAGTTTAATTCCTCATAACATTGATCGATGCCATTAGAGTACAGTAAGGTCCCCATTGCCCCTTCCCCAACCAGCATTCTTTCTTTCACTTCTTTACGAAAATTCATCATTACACCCTCTCTCAAAAACAATCCTGTTTTTGTCGTATTCTAAGAGTATGAGAGAAAAGGAAAAAAACCTTCTCAAAGAAGAAGGTTTCTTGAAACATTCTCCTCATCTATCAAGCTCTGCTTGCTGGATTTAGCACCTTTGCCTAAGCTGGTTGCTGAGGTTTCTTCGGGCCAGTCCCTCCACCTCTCTCGATAAGATCCATTTATATAATTTTCACAAGATTTCAAAATTTGATTATTCTTAATTTACATTAATAATCTGTCAATTTCAATACCTGATCGACATTTTTTTCACTTTTGCAAAAATCAATCAATCTTTTGCAGCTTGAACCCTCTTCAAGATCCTTTGTTTCCAGTCTTCCGCTAACGAGTCTAGTGTAAGTAAAGCCTTTGCTCCTTCAAGTCCATCTCGTTTATGAAGGATTACCTCTGCTGCATAATGAACGGAAATTTTTTCTTGCAAACGATCTATTAGCACGATCTCGTTGTGTTTATTTATCGTTCCTTCTTGCAGTACTCTTGCAAAATAACCAGTGAAACTCGTCTTCAGCACGAGTTCCAAAAACTTAAGTTCTTGATTGAAGTGGGAAATGGTCGAACAGGGTATCCTCCCCTGGTTAATTTGAACTATCACTTCGCCTATTTGATAGATATCGCCGATATACGTTGTTTCTTCCCTCATCCCAGCTATGGTTAAATTTTCACCGAATGCAGGGATATCCAGCTTTTTAGAGAATTTTTCATTCCATAATGAATAATGCTCAAAGGGGTAAAAGCACAAAGCCCGATCAGGACCTCCATGGAACTTTACATTTCCTACCCCATCACCAATTATGCCTGATTTGGTTACTGTCACATTATCCTGAGCTTGTTTATCCATGGCTGAAAAGATATCGATATTCGAAAAAATTTCATATTTCGGCTTCCCGGCATGAAGTGATTTGATTTTTCCATTTTCCATTTTGCATCTTCCATTCCTATTTAATTTATATCATCCTATATGTATAAATTATACTAAAAACCCATTTTATTCAGTAGTTTTTATACGAATATGAAAATGCAAAAGCCACATGAGCGGTTAAGTGGGCGAAATATTATTGATTTCCAGAAAAATTCATAGGTTAGTTTTAGTAATTTTGTTGCTATTTCAGAATTAAATATGGTAGAATATGAACACAATATATAGTCGAAAACTACAACCGTTCGCCTATATGTTGATTTTCACGATTGAATTCCTCATTGTCGCTCTTTAGGGAGCGAATTTTTTTCGCCCTCATTTCCATCCATCATTTTCTTTTAATTCCATTAAGTTCCTTAATTCGTGACCCACTTACCTTTTTGTACTTTCCTTACCTATGTAATCCTTTCCCCGTTAAGTCACTTCATTACCTTATAAGAAGGCAAGTCCGCTTGCTAAAACAAGCAGAAAGCCGAGCGACATCATGCGTCTTCCGCTCAGCTTCCTGTTTAAGCTTGTTTCTTTTTTTTCGGTGCCGCTTTCTTTCGGGTCGTCTTTTTCTTTTCCGGTTCATCATGTTTCGTACGGTCAATGGATGCCTGTAATGCCTCCATTAAATCGGTTACATTGTTGGAAATTGGTTCTTTTGTTTTGGCTGTAATCGTCGTCTGTCCCGTTTTCTTTGATTCAATCAATTCAAGTAACGCGGTTCGATAGTCATCGGTGTATTTTGTCGGATCGAAAGTAGTCGTTAATTGATCTATCAATAATACGGCAGTATCGATTTCTTTTTTTACAATGGTATCATTGGCAGGGATATTCGGCACATCCGCTGTGGAGCGGACTTCATCCGGATAATGAATCGTTTCCATCACCAAGGTATTATCAACGACTCTGATTACCGCCATTTGTTCTTTAGACCGAATGATGATTTTCGCTAGCCCTACCTTATTCGATTCCTTGAGGGCCTGCCTTAAAAGGGAATACGCTTTTATCCCTCCGTCATTAGGGGACATGTAATAACTCCGGTTAAAATAAATGGGGTCTATTTCTTCAATTTTAACGAAATCCACGATTTCCACGGCTTTTTCTTCGTTTTGTTTTTTCAGTTGTTCTAGTTCATTGTCTTCCAATACAACAAACTTTCCCTTTGTATACTCAAAAGCGCGGACTATATCATCCTTCCCCACTTCTTTCTGGCATACCGGACAAACCTTTTCGTATTTAATCGGTGAATGGCATTCCTTATGCAACGTCCTCAAAGAAATATCCTTATCCTCCGTTGCAGCATGAAGTTTGATCGGAATGTTCACCAAACCGAATGATATGCTCCCCTTCCACATCGTATGCATATTCGTCACCTCATAACTTATTTTTAAAGAGAAGAACAATTTTATTATTCCCCTTTGTTAAAAAAAAAACGAAAAAACAATTGCCAACTCTAACACTTCGTTTTTTTGGCAAAATAATGTTAAACAATTATTTGCGGAGGTAAATACAAAAATGAAACCGATGCTGCCAACCTATTACCCCGAAGCCCCCAACTCCAAGGAATGGCGTTATGAAGTCAAATATGACGGCTTTAGGGCTATTTTAACGATAGACTCCGATACCATAAGCATTTCGAGTCGGAACGAGAAGGAATTATCACCACAATTCCCAGAAATCATGGCTTACATCAAAGATCTGGACCTGGAAGATTATCTCCCGCTTCAGTTAGATGGGGAATTGGTCTGGCTTACCAATCAGGCGAAAGCGGACTTTTTTCAAATTCAGTGGCGAGGACGCCTTGGGAAACAATCCTTAATTTCAGAAAAAGCCCGGTTTTCCCCATGCCGGTTTATTGCGTTTGACCTGCTTAGCATCAGCGGAAAAGACGTAACAGCTAAACCTATGAAAGAACGAAGGGAATTGATGTTGAATATGGGGGCAAAACTTGGCTTTCCCATGCCTCCTGATCCCAATGATAAGGCTTTGATACAATTAATAGAGAGTTTTGCCGTTTTGGATAAAGCCCTGAATAAGGTCACCCTATTAGATGGCGAAGGGGTTGTTGCCAAGGAAATTCGGGGTACTTGGCAAGAAGGAAAACGTTCTACATCTTGGATTAAGGTAAAAAATTGGAAGACCGTTTCTTGTTTCATTACAGCATTGCACAAAGAAAATGGTTACGTTTCCCTCGCAGTTTTCAAAGAAGGTGCCGTAACGAAAATCGGAAGTGTTAAAAATGGACTGAGTGCTCAAGATAAAAAGATATTGCATGAACTGATCAAGCAAAATGCATCAGACGAAGACGCACAATTTTTTTATATCCATCCATCCATTTGCATCGAAGTTCAATTCTTACACGTATATGAGGAAAATGAATTGCGCGAACCTCAGTTTTCGCAATGGCTTTTACAAACATCTCCCGACGAATGTACCTGGGAGAAATTCGTGCTAGGCCAATACACATTTCCAGATACTGTACAAATAACTTCCAGGGATAAACCGCTTTGGATAACAGGTGGTAAACAGGTGGTAAAAGTTGAATACCTTCATTATTTACGGGAGGTTTCTGCTTTCTTCTTACCCTTCTTGAAGGATAAGCTTCTTACGACGGTCCGCTATCCTCATGGCACTTTGGATAAAGAAAGATTTTTCCAGAAAAACAAACCTGATTATGCTCCGGCCTTTATTAAAACGTTCATGGATGAGGATATCGAATATATGCTGTGTAACGATATTGAAACTCTTCTTTGGTTCGGCAATCAACTTGCATTGGAATTCCATGCCCCATTTCAGAAAGCAGGCAAAACAAGACCCGACGAAATCGTCTTGGACTTAGATCCTCCTTCCATCGAATTTTTCTCCTTAGCGGTAAAGGCCGCACAGGAAATAAAAAAGGTGATGGATTCATTAAGGATAAAAGCTTTTGTAAAAACTTCAGGTAACAAAGGACTGCAAATTCACATCCCTCTGCCTGAAGACAGATTTACTTATCTGGAGACACGCATATTCACCGACTTTCTCGGTGACTACTTAACAAGTTCCAATCCTAATGATTTTACAACGGAAAGAATGAAAATAAATCGGCATAATCGACTTTACTTGGACTTTGTGCAGCATAGTGAAGGAAAAACCATCATTCTGCCTTATTCCCCACGGGGAAATTCTTTCGCTGGTGTGGCTACACCTTTGTTTTGGGAGGAAGTGGACGAAAGTCTCGAGTTAAAGGACTTTACGATTGAAACCATACCAAAAAGAATAAAAAGGGAAGGGTGTGCATTTATGGATTACAGACTCGTCGATAATGGACCAGCCTTTTTGGAAGTATTGTCGTTCCTAAAACAAAAAAAGACCAACAACTAATTTGTCTCAGAGAGGAAGTGTAAAATGGAACGTTGCCTCCAGGCACTCGCTTTCCGCGGGTGGTCCGCCCTCGGCGCTCTTTGCGCCTGTGGATCTCCCTTGGACGCGCTTTGCCCGCAAGAGTCCTGTACCTTCCGTTCCATCAAATGGAATGTTTTTTCAAGAAAAACTGCAGGCTGGTCTCATCCCGAACATTGATTACAATACTAGGATATACTTATGGTTTTTAATGTTTTATGAAAACTCACTGGATTGAAGAAATTTGCGAAAGTCTTGCCGAATAACCGGCTAGCCGAGACCCTGCTAGATGCTTGCGGTGAGGAGGCTTGGCAGATTGTCGGCGGAAAGGCTTTTTTTAATAAGAAAACTGCAGGCAAACTCGTTTTCTTTAGAGTTCGCCTGCAGTCTGGAAATTTCTTTATAATTTTGTTTTCAAATAACTTTGCACTTCATCCTGCAGCTTGGCATATAAGCTTGTTTCCAATTCAAAATCCACTTTTTCAAGCCTTTCAAATTTTTCAGGCTGATCTAAGTCTATTTCAATCAATACCTTGAATTCATAGGTTGCATTCCCGATTAAATCAATTGAATACTTTTGGCTTTCTTCATCATGGTGGACCACGCATTTAACTTTTCCGCCGTTATTGTAGACAGATATTTCACTTTCCAATGCGTTTAAACCAACAGAGCATGTTACTAGGCTTGAAGCCGACATCGCCGTTCCACATGCATTCGTGAAGCCTACCCCCCGTTCGAATGTCCGCACATAAATGCTCCCTGGTTCCAGCTCTTTCACAAAGCTGACATTGACACCATCAGGGAAAAGCTCATTCGGTTGATTGACCTTTGTTGAAAGTTCTTCCTGCAAATCACTTTGTAATACATCACGATCGACGAGCGTGATCAAATGTGGATTAGGAACCGCCAATGCCGAAAATAATAGGGTATCATGCAGTTCCGGCAATGATTCGTTTTGCAGCTGTTCTTTAGCCATTACAAGAGGTAGATCCTTCACATTGAAACTTACGGGGGAAATTTCCACCTTGAAAGTCGGAATGCCCTCATAAATATCTTCCGTTTTTTCAACTAGTAGATTTGCCTTCATGGTTTCCACGATCATTTTATCGAGCCCAAGAACGTCATTCGCGTAACGTGCAACACAGCGAAGTCCATTGCCGCACATCGAGGCTTCCGATCCATCCGCATTAAAGACACGCATCCGGCAATCAGCATGTTCACTTTTCATTACGAACAATATACCATCCGCTCCAAGCCTCTCCCTATTGCATAGTGCCTTCGCGAAATTTTTCCGCTCTTCTTCAGTAAACGTCAGGGTCGTAGTCAATTCATCAATGATTAAAAAATCATTCCCTGAACCATGACTTTTCAAACCTTCAATAATCATCCTGTCACATCCTCTAATTGCTTGTCATTTATCATTTTTTTAATATTCTATATCATAGCATTTTCAAGATGGATGTGTCATCGCGTAAATCACAATAAATCCATTTTTCCCGACGAAAAAACCAAAAAAAGAGCGGTTGGAATAAGAATTAACTCATTCCAACCGCTCTTTTGGATGATTAACCGATCATACCAATGATGAAATAGACGATAAACATTCCGGCACTCACATACATCGGGGCTGACACTTCTCTCGCTTTTCCGGTTACAAGCTTCAAGAACGGGTACAGGATGAAACCGAATGCCATTCCATCGGCAATACTGTAAGTGAAAGGAATGATCGTGATGATCATGATTGCAGGTATGCTCTCGGTTAAATCGCTGAAATCCAGCTTTTTTATATTTCCGAGCATCAAAATGCCAATGATAATCAAGATGGGGGCAATGGCGCTATCAGGGATCACTTTAATTACCGGTATGAATAGCAGTGATAGAATGAACAGCACGCCCGTAACCACTGAAGTTAAACCAGTTCTGCCTCCTGATGCGATTCCAGCTGCCGTTTCGACTGTAGCAACGGTAGGACTCGAACCGAATATGCCTGAAAACAGAACGGACACACTTGTCGCCTGCAGCGACTTTTTATAGGCATCCTGGCGGTTTATGCTGTCTACATGCCCGTGTACAAGACCGATATTTTCAAAAACAAGAACCATCGTCATCGCAAATACACTTATCCAGAATTCAATCCGGTTAGCTTCCAAGAACGATAATGAAAAGAAGAGATCGCCGTAGGAAGCTGTGTCTATGCCTGAAAAATGGATTTTTGACAATTGAACCGTCCCGAACCAATAAGCAATGAGGCTGCCTGCCAGGATGGTAATCATGAAATTACCGGGGACATTCTTGATGAACAGCGTGATTGCCAGTAAAAAGGTCAACACCGTTGCACACACAGCAGGATCACTTAAATCTCCCAGTGCGACGATAGATGATGAACCTCCCGTGATTATCCCGCCCTTTTCGAGACCGATTAGCATCAAGAATAAGCCAAGACCGACAGATATAGCTTCTTTTATTGAACTTGGTATCGAATCACTGATTAACTTAGAGTATTTTGTAAAAGCGATGACTACAAAAATAACCCCTGAGATAAACACAGCACCAAGAGCGGATTGCCAAGATAGACCCATTCCTTGAACCATGGTATAAGAAAATAGGGCATTTACGCCCATGCCTGGAACGAGGAGGATTGGGACATTCGCCCAAAGTCCTATCATGACACAGCTTAAAGCAGATAAAAGAATCGTCGCAATCACTGCACCATTAATCGGAATGCCCGCTTCCGATAAAATCAGGGAATTCACGATGAGAATATAGACTATTGTAAAATAGCCGACCACTCCAGCAAGGATTTCACGTTTTCCATTCGTTCCATAGTCGGAAAAATGAAAAAACGTTTCCAAGTTTAATTTCTTCATGTTGTATCCTTATTAAATTTGTCCCTCGCCCACCCGTTTGTATTAGTGACAAACTACACTTGGCGATTTTAACAAAAAAATGGATAAAAATAAAGAGAAAAGATCAAAATTTGAAAAAAACTGCCGGAAATGATCCCGGCAGCCTCGATCAATTTATTATTTTTGTTCTTCCGCATACCCGTCGACTACCAATTCAAGCTTCCCTGTATCGGGCGAAATGATAAGACCATGTACAGGAATATTTTTAGGGATCAAAGGGTGTCCTTTAATCACTTCCACACTTTTCTTAACACTTTCATATACATCATCAAATCCGCGAAGCCAACTGCGGATATCGATTCCTGCAGCTCCCAGTGTATCGATGGTGCTCTTTGGTATATCACGTTCGATCATCTTGTCCACTACAGAATCGGCATCGACTGATGCCATCCCGCAGTCATGGTGAGGTATGACCAATACTTCATCTGCCTTTAGCTCATAAACGGCGACAAGGATACTCCGCATGACACTTCCGAATGGATGGGAGACGATTGCCCCGGCAGTCTTCAGGATTTTGACATCGCCATTTTTGACATTCAAGGATTTTGGCAATAGTTCAACGAGTCGAGTGTCCATACAACTTATGATGACCATACGTTTCTCAGGAAATTTATCCGTTCTATACTTAACATATTCACCTTTTTCTACAAACTGTTCATTAAAATCAAGAATATCATTAAGTAAACTCATATTTACCACCTTTTTTAATGTATTTAATCTATGTATTCCACTATCATTATATCAAATATTAAAAAGATTTGCTAAAGGGTAACCCCAGTCAATTTGAACGATGATTCAGAGTGGCTGCACAGAACCCAAAGACGATGATTTTAGGAATTTCAGCAACATTTGATGAAAAAGAAAGTATGGGTGTATTTGTCTTGAATCGTTTCCCCCACTCCAAAGGCATCCAGCCTTCTTGGTATGAAACGATCTTTTTCCCGTCTTTTGTGACAATCTCGAAAGAATTCACGCTCCCCGGTGTTTCAATGGGCATCCATTCCGTACCGTCTTCCTTATAGATCATTCCATTGATTTTCACGAAAGACCGATTTTCTTGATACGATCCTATAATGCCGCCCTGATCATCCATGATCGTCATTTCATTGAAAAGCCCCCTTTTGATATGGTACTTGGCCAGCAAACGCCCCTCATGGTCCACCAGTTCATATCGCTTGGCCATGAGCATCGACAAGAAATTGGGTATCATCCACATGAACCACTTCATATTCAAATCCCGTATCTCGCCCATTAGTGACCCATCAGGTGCAAAAAGTAGCAGGCGCAATGTCGGTGCTGGCATAAAAGTCAATAAAACATGTTCATTTTTAAATAACCCAGCATTTGTCACGATGTGTTCATCAGGCAATTCCTTCATTCTATTTTCATATATACGATGACTGACAAATTGGGCAATGCTAAAGAAAATAAAGGGAGACGTTATCAATAAAATATTGCCAGGTATCATCGCAAAAATATGGCAAACGAAAAATGCAACGGCCAATAGAAGTGATATCCAAGATGCATGCAAATTTGAATTGCTCGTTTTCTGATAATATTCACGTATATTCATATCCTGCTCTGCTCCTCACTCCTTACAAGAAAGATTGCCGCCTTAATGGCGGCCATTGATTAGCAGTACCACAAGCCGCCCGGCATCCACTTCCTAAATGTGCATTGAACTAAATATCATAATACTTTATTCGCTTTAATGTGATCTATTCCCTTTTTTAATGAAGGGCAATTCCCGACATGGTTTATTTTAAAAAAAGGACTCCGAATTGAACGGAATCCTTTTACATCATTCTATAATATCCTGAAAATCAACGGGAACCTGTAATCCGTTCCTTCATAAGCCCTAACGGCAGCAATGATGGTGAATACGATTAAAGCTATTCCGATAACTGGCAATAGGAAGAATCCAACCAATACTATAGTGAGTATCCCTGCAACTATTGAATATACGGTGTAGGAAATGAAAAAATTCAGGTATTCCCTTCCGTGATAGTCCACAAATTGTGACGAGTCCTTCTTCAATAACCAAATCACCAAAGGACCGATAAATGCTGTAAAAAAGCTGATCACATAAATAAGGGCAGCAAACACTCTCTCATCTTTAGTAGGCATAGTGTCTTCTCCTCCTTTCTCATATGAATAATTACGAATCAAATTGAAAATAGTTTCATTTTCCCTCTCATAATATTCGAAAAAGGTAAAATTGGACTGCCTTTTCTTCATAAAACCCAATTGGCAATACATAAGGCAAAAAATCCGAATATGTTCATCCGTCTTGTGCATACAGTTTAAATAATGGATTGTCCTATACCTTCTAGAATGGAGTGATGTTTTTTTGCTGAACGAATTTCAAGCCTTCATCCTTGGCATCATTCAAGGCTTGACTGAGTTTTTACCTATTTCAAGCACTGGACATTTATATTTAGGACGGCATATTTTCCATCTTGACGAGGCCGGCATTTTTCTGGATACCATGCTCCATATCGGAACCTTGCTGGCGTTATTGGTCGTCTATAAGAATGACATTCTTTCCATTTTGAAAAACCCTTTCTCCAAAATGACTCTGCTTCTCATTGCTGGGACAATCCCTGCAGTGATTGCCGGCATTTTACTCGGGGATTGGTTTGATGGCCTTTCAAAAACAGGTGTGACCATAGGCTGGGAATTTTTAGCGACCGGACTGATTTTATGGGTAGCGGACGGAGTAAGAAAAGGCGGCAAATCCCTTAATGAAATTTCGATTAAAGATGCACTGATCATCGGTACCTTCCAAGCTGCTGCCATCATGCCTGCTCTTTCGCGTTCAGGCCTAACGATAGCCGCTGGCCTATTCTGCAGGCTGGATAGGGCCACTGCAGCCTATTTTTCCTTTTTGCTTTCAATTCCTGCCATTACCGGGGGCATTGTATTTCAGATGAAACCGATTTTTACAGGAGAAGTTGAACGGCTTCCACTCACTGCGCTTTTCGTCGGAACCCTGGCAGCAGCAATCTTTGGTTATATAGCCGTAGTATGGATGATCGATTTCTTAAAAAAGCGTTCACTGAAAATATTCTCCATTTATGTATGGACCCTCGGCGCAATCGTTTTATTCATGCAATTCACAGGCAAATTTTAAAGAAAAAAACGGTCGAAAAAGTCAGTTTTTCATTAGAAAATGCAGACGTTTGCCTACCAATTTCACCCTTCATGAAAAAGTTGAAATTTGACGAAAAAAAAAGGCAAAAAACCTATTCCCAAACCGTTTTTTTTTTAGTATTATACCTTCGTAAGGTTCTTTAGATTTGCATAATTTCTGACAATAAAAATAGGGAAGGCAAATGGTGCGCCACCGGTTTCCGGTTCTAGTGGGTTCGATTCCCACCCCGAAATTTTTTGATGAACGACTTAAAAAATTTCGAGGGTGGGCAGCGACTACGCATATGAACTGCCCTCAAACGGAGGGACGGAAATGTTAAAAAAGAGAGATTTTACAGATTGCTTTTCTCTTTATGAACAAATGACGCATCCAGATGTCTTCCCTTTCGTGCGCCATAAAGTAGATTCATATGAAGAATATGTTTTCATTACTAAGCAAACGATCGAAGCCGAAGATGCTGGGCAACTCATTTCACGAACAATCTTGGATGAATGGGAAAATCCCATCGGTTGTATTTCTTTATACGATATTGAAAATGGTGCAGGTTTCTTAGGCACATGGCTTGGCAAGTCTTATCATGGAAAAGGGTATAATGCCATTGCAAAAGACGCTTTCTTTAAAGAGCTTTTTTTCGAGCTCGGTTTGGAAACGGTCTTCATGCGCATTCGCAAAAAAAATATCCGCTCTATAAAAGCTGCAGAAAAGCTTCCCTATGCCGTCAATGCCAACGAAACAAGAAAATCCCTTTATGATCAGATCAATCATGAAGGAGATATCTACGATTTGTATGAAATCCCTAAAGATTTATACAACTTTCATATCCTTAGACAGCATGACGATGACGAACAGCAGTTACTTGAAGCATAAAGCGAAGAACATTTCAAATGGCTTTGTTTATCTTTTCATATAATGTAATGGCCGGAGCTTCCAAACCTGGAAAGCTCCTTTTTCCATTTTCACAGGATGTTTAGGATAGATTGCTGCAAATCCCTATTCTTTTTAGGGATATTTTTTTATAATGAATACAATTGACCCATTCAACAATCTATTCAAAGCGTCATTGAAAGGACTTAATCATGAAAAAAACATTTGCTTTTATCGTGCAGCTTATCTTTCTTCTCATCATTTGCAAGCTCGGCTATTACTTAGCCAATTTACTTCATTTACCAATACCAGGCAATGTCATCGGCATGATTCTGTTATTCGGTTTATTACAGACGAAGGTTATAAAAGTCGAATGGATTGAACTTACTTCAGGATTTTTGGTAAAGCACCTAGCCTTTTTCTTCATTCCCATTTCAATCAGTTTAATGACCATGGGATGGCTTTTCATTGAATTCGGTTTGCCATTGGCACTTACATTGGGAGTCAGCCTGATTTTAGGATTCATCGTTTCAGCTTGGACCGTTCAGAAGCTATCCCATAGAGGAGAGGTTAAGCAGCATGACAGCGTTCATCACAACTTATAGCATCTTGATAACCATCCTTGCCTATTTCATTGGAAGGAAAATATATGCTAAACATCCATCACCGTTTACGACGCCCGTATTTTTCAGTACGGTTACAATCATTCTCGTTCTGTTGATAAGCGGGTTGGACTTCGAAGATTATTCACCGGGAAAAGACATCATCACCTATTTCCTGGGACCAGCTACCGTTGCTTTGGCCGTACCACTTTATAAAAATAGAAAAATAATCGTTAAATATGCAATGCCGGCAATTAGCGGCATGATTTTTGGTCTTCTGGTCACATTGATCATTGCCATCACCATCGCTAAAGCATTTTCACTTCCGCAATTCATACTCCAAGGATTGGCGGTTAAATCCATTACAGTGCCCATCGCAGTTGAAATCACGGAACTTTATAGCGGAAATTCCAACATATCAGCAGCCTTCGTCATTTTGACTGGGGTGCTGGGTACGATGATCGCTCCAAAAATGATGGATAAACTAAACATTACGATGCCCTTCGCACGTGGTATCGCTTATGGTACGATCGCTCATGGTCTCGGAACGGCTCAAGCTGCCCAGGAAAGTGAGTTTACCGGAGCTGTCGCAGGTGCGGCAATGGCCATCGCAGGTATCCTTATTTCCTGTTTCTTTCCTTTTATAAGTAATTTCCTATAAAAAGAACCGCAACGTCAACGTTGCGGTTCTTTTTATGATTTATTTTTTTTGCAGATCGTCGTATAAACGCCTTAGAATATAAGTTTTATACAGCTCCAACTTTTTTTTCTCAATTGGATGATAGCTAATCCCTGCGGCTTTTAGCTGCTGAATGAACCATCCTTTTGAATATTCATAAGCCATTCTAGCCCCTCCTCTGTTCGAAAAAGATATGCTACATAGAGGGGAATGATACTTATTTTTTTGCAGCCATTACTTTAAGTAGTAATTCATACATTTCAACTGCCGTTTTGAATGGGCGTTTTTGACGCATTTTCTCCTGATATTCATCCGATTGTTTCACTAAATCCGCTAATGTAGCATTAAAAATCCGGTCATTTAGCTCTTCTTCTTGAATGACTTTGCAAAAACCCTGTTTTTCAAAGCTTGACGCATTCAGGATTTGATCTCCACGGGATGCATTGGCACTTAGAGGGATAAGCAACATCGGCTTTTGCAAACCAAGGAATTCAAAGATTGAATTTGAACCTGCCCTTGACACCACGACATCGGTAGCCGCCAATAGATCGAATAATTCTTCATGTACGAATTCAAAGGGAGCATATCCCCTTTGCTTCAATTCCGTTTTTACATTTCCCTTCCCGCAAATGTGAATAATCTGGTAATCCTTTAATAAGGCATCAAGGTTATCTGTAATCAAATTATTGATTTTAACGGCCCCAAGGCTGCCGCCCATAACGAGCAACACCGGTTTGTTATTCGTAAATCCACAAAATGCCTTTCCAGCAGAAGCATTTCCCGTAAAAATACCATCGCGCAATACAGCGCCAAGATACATGGCCTTCTCTTTCGGAAGATCTTTTTCCGTTTCCTGGAAGGTAGTGAAAATTTTCGATGCAAGTGGCATGGCAATTTTATTAGCCAGACCAGGCGTATAATCCGATTCATGTATCGCAATCGGTATTCTCAGCATCCTGCCTGCCAAAACGACTGGAACCGAAACGAATCCACCTTTAGAAAAAATGAAATCCGGCTTGGTCTTTTTTAAAATTTTTCGTGCATCAAAAATCCCTTTAATGACCCTGAAAGGGTCTTTCATATTTTCAACAGATAGATAACGTCGGAATTTCCCAACGGAAATCGTTTCATAACGGACCTCGGGAAATTCCGTTTCGATGATATTTTTTTCAATGCCTTTTTTTGAACCAATATAAGTAACATCCCAATCATGCTTTAAAAATTCCGGGATGATTGCTGCATTAACTGATACATGACCGGCTGAACCGCCTCCGGTAAATACTATTTTCTTAGTCAATATTTCCACCTTCCAAACTTAAAAAATCACTTTGCATCCATATTACCATATATCCATGCCATTAATAACTTGAAAAAGTATTCAGTGAACCGTAAAATCATCATGATGAATGTAATCATCGATTATTTTTCCTTTTTCAGCATGAATATATTATAATCTTAGTATTCTACAATACTACAAGATACATTGGAGGAGTAATACATTGCAAGAAGTTTCTGAATCACTCGATCAATTTGATGGAATCGAAGCCTGGACCAAATTAGGAATTTCAATAGGCATTTTTCTAATATTCCTTTTGCTTCGAAAAGTATTTACTACATATATATTCAAGTTCTTTCTACGAATTGCAGAAAAACGCAAAGTAGAATTTGCCGCCAACTTAATGCTCGCTTTAGAACAGCCGGTAAGATGGCTTATCGTTTTGATTGGTGTTGTTATATCACTGCACTATTTTCCGATTGACTCACCTTCGCTTGAATTAAGATCAAAAATATACAGATCATTTTTTGTCTTCTTAATAATTTGGACGATTTTCAATATCAGTTCGATCTTAACCATTCTATTTCCGAAATTGGTAAGTAAATTCGGACTTGAAGTAGATCAAATCGTCATGCCGTTCTTTACGAAAATCATAAAATTAATCATCATTGCTTTTGGTGCCTCCATCATTGCGGAAGAATGGGGATTTAATGTCGATGGATTTGTTGCAGGGCTTGGTTTGGGTGGTTTGGCTTTCGCTCTTGCCGCTAAAGATACGGTCAGCAATTTCTTTGGGGGTATCGTCATCGTTACCGAAAAACCTTTTACCATAGGAGATTGGGTCAAAACTCCAAGTGTGGAGGGAACCATTGAAGACATCACATTCCGAAGCACCAAAGTTCGGACTTTTGCCCAAGCTTTAGTTACAGTCCCAAATGCGACCCTTTCGAATGAACCGATCATCAACTGGTCCAAGATGGGCAAAAGACAGATTGCCTTCCATTTGGGTGTGAATGTCACGACACCAAAAGAAAAATTGGAAAATGTCATTAAAGACATAGAAAAAATGCTCATTGATCATCCAGAAGTACATCCGGAAACGATTTTGGTTAAATTTGATGAGTTCAGTCATTCCGGTTTCAACCTTTACCTTTATTTCTTTACGAAAGCGACGGACTTTGGAGGATATCTATCAATCAAAGAAGATGTGAACTTTAAAATAATGGAGATATTGGAACAGGAAGATGTACAAATCGCCATCCCTTCCCAGGCTTTCATTCTTCAAAAAGAATCAAATATGGAAGCCATGAATGATTTTGAATCCATGCGCGACTGACAAAAAGACTTGCCTAAAACGGCAAGTCTCAGACTGTAGACAACCTCGATGAAAATCGAGGTTGTCTACATTTTTTTATGGCTTGTACAAATTTTGACGTTGATTTCCACTCCAGGCACTCGCTTTCCGCGGGCGGTCCGGGAGCCTCCTCGGCGCCCTTGCGCCTGTGGGGTCTCCCCTGGACGCGCTTTTCCCGCAGGAGTCTCGCACCTTCCATTCCAATCAACTTTGTTTTAACTTTTAGATAGAACCCTTTTGCCTAAAGTCTTTATTGTTTTAAAATAGACTAATTAAAACTTGAGGTGATGAGGATGCTTTATAAACATGATTCTATTCAGCGAGATCAACTTGAAATGATTACTTTAGATCAACTGGTCCAGCAAACCATTTGGTTTGTAAAATGGAAGCTGCCATTGACTTCTCTTTCATTTAGATTTAGTGAAGATATGTATTCAGAGGTAGGACGCCCAAGTATTGATCCAGCTAAATATGTTAAACTGACCTTCATTCAATATACCTTCAGTATTCGTTCATGCGTAAAACAATTGAAAGAAGGTTGAAACAAATATGACTTACAGTTGGTTCTTTTGCTCAGCAGCTGTCATTAAGATACGATAGAAATCTGTTCAAACAAGTCTGTATCTTTAAAGCGTCGTTTAATTTTCCCCGAACATTGAGATATGAGGCACTTTATCATGGAAACCATATCGCACTGGCTTTCACATGTGTGGAATCCACGTATACTTGCTCTGCCTTATTAACTTAAATAAGCGAAAATTCAAAGGGAACTTCAAAAGGGGTTTGGAATTTTTTAATTCCGAACCCCTTTTGTCTACAAACTGAGACTTGCCTATAACGGCAAGTCTTTTTTAGCTTCAAATAAAAACTCTTAAAACATCACATGCTTGTGTGATATAATTCTTTCATTGTGTTGAAAATTCCAAATATTGATATTGAGGTACTTTGATGAATCAGACTTATACTAAATCACAAAAGATCCGCCTGTTATTCTATATTTTGATACCTATCCTGATCACCCAAATCAGTATGTATGCCATGACTTTTTTCGATGTGATGATGTCGGGCCAATACAGCACTCAGGACGTTGCTGGCGTCTCCATCGGCAGTTCGCTATGGACACCCGTGTACACAGGGCTGAGCGGGATATTGATTGCCTTAACGCCGGTGGTTTCACAGTTGGTAGGTTCCAGACAGTCTAAATCCGTTTCCTATTCCGTGATGCAGGCCATTTATTTAGCTGTAGCTTTAGCCTTGTTCATTTTAATCATTGGAGCGTTTTCTTTGAACCCCGTATTGAATGCCATGGACCTTGAAGATAGTGTTCACATGGTGGCTCATGATTATTTGATCGCCCTTTCACTCGGTATCATTCCTTTATTCATTTATAATGCGTTGAGGGCATTCATCGATGCTCTGGGGCAGACTAGGATTTCCATGATCATCACCTTATGTGCACTCCCGGTAAACGTCCTTTTTAATTACCTGTTAATATATGGGAAGTTCGGATTCCCTGAACTTGGCGGTGTCGGTTCCGGGTACGCCACTGCCATTACGTATTGGTTAATTGCCCTGGTGGCCATCCTTGTTGTGATAAAAATCAACCCATTTTCGACATATAAGGTTTTCAATGAATTTTTCCGGGTTTCCTGGAAAGAATGGAGGGCCTTATTATTGATTGGGGTACCCATCGGGCTTGCCATCTTTTTTGAAACAAGCATTTTCTCGGCCGTCACCCTTTTGATGAGTAAGTATGATACCGTGACAATTGCATCGCATCAGATTGCCATGAATTTTGCCTCACTGCTTTATATGATACCCCTAAGTATATCCATGGCATTGACGATCGTCATTGGATTTGAAATTGGGGCAGCCCGTTATAAAGATGCCAAAGAGTATAGCTGGATTGGCATTTCGATGGCATTGACGATGTCGCTTGTTTTATCGACCATCTTATTCCTCTTCCGCGAACCTGTGGCCTCTTTATACACTAAGGATCATGAGGTAATGATGCTGACATCACATTTTTTAATATATGCCATCTTCTTTCAGATATCGGATGCCCTGCAGGCACCTATTCAGGGTATTTTGCGTGGATATAAAGATGTTAATGTCACATTTGCGATGTCACTGGTCTCCTACTGGATTCTCGGGCTTCCCATTGGCTATTTCTTTGCAAAGTATACGGATATGGGAGCCTTTGGGTATTGGATCGGCTTAATTTCCGGCTTGGCTCTCGGAGCTATAGGCTTGGCGGCTCGCTTACGGTTCATACAGCAAGTAAAATATAAAAAAATGGCGTAAAAAAAGAGTGGGGCTGGATTACACCGGCCTCACCCTTTTTCATTCTGAATTCAAACCCTAAACCACTAGGCTTTATATATTTTCCCTAGAACATCCTTACCGCCAGTTACCGGTATGATGCTGCCGGTAATGAAATCTGATTTTTCATCACAAAGGAACGTGATGACCCTCGCTATATCTTCTCCTGTACCCGGTCTCCCGACTGGAACCGTATCATCCCTTTCTGCTCTGGCGACCCTAATTTCCTCCTCTTTCCAATCACCTACGATATCACCAGGACAGACCATATTCACGGTGATGCCATGTGTAGCTTCTTCGGCAGCTAAAGTTCTTGTCAAGGAGGTCAAGCCGCTCTTTGCAGCGGCAAAAGCAGAACGATAGATCCAACCTGGTGCAGTTTCACACCGTTCAAACCCTAATGTAATGACTCTACCCCAATTTCTACTGCGCATTTGTGGAATAAGTTCCTTCGCAAAATAGAAAAAACCATTTAAATTTCCGTCCAAGATGTACGTCCATTCATCACTGCCATATTCAGTCATGGGTTTACGATCATGCATATACGGCCCTGCGTTATGAATAAAGATATCAACATGGCCAAATGCCTCCGAAATCTTTTGCAAAATATTCCGGCAATCTTCCTCATTTGACGAGTCACCTTGAATCGCAATTGCCTTAACATGGTACTTTTCCTGTAATTCATCCACTAATGCTAAAGCTGCCTTTTTACTATTTCGATAAGTAATGATAATGGACATTCCATTATCCGCGAGTGAAAGTGCCATCCTTTTGCCGATTCCCGTTGCCCCGCCAGTAATAAAAGCTACTTTTTCATCCACAGGCTTACCCTCTTTATCAAATGGATTTTACTTAATTATACATAAGTTTATTCCATTTTCTATAATTTAGTAATTATATAAAAGAACCTATGGGCTTTAGCTGCATAAAATATAACAAATAAACCTGTCAGACCATAAGCAGGAGAGAGGAATTCAAAATGTTTCCCTGGAATTCACTTTTTTCTTTTAAGAATAACCCGAACCAAAAGGACTTCATGAAAAATATGCAGCAAAGTGATGTACAATCATTCATTGAAAAAGTATTTTCACAAGTCATCCCTGACAATATGCAAGGTATGATGAACCAAAATGATGGCGGCTTTCAAAAAGAAAATGCCAGATCTGAACATCCTTTACATGCCGATGTATTTGAAACCCACTTATATGTCTTTGTAAGAATTCCCATAGAAGATGAATCTTGGTTAAAGAAAATGAAACTTTACCATACTTCTAACCAATCCATCATCGAGGGGATTCCTGAAGAGTCAGATCGGCATGTCATAACACTCCCCGCACTTGTTAAGAAAAAAGGGGCATCAGCCCAATATAAAGAATCAACATTGGAAATACGTCTTCAGAAAAGTTTCAATACCCAGTATTCAGAAATCGACGTATCCGAGATTTAAGTTGCTTATCTGGGACCTCACTGATGATAAGGTGCGGTTCCAGTTATTTCTTGGTCCAATCTTTTTTAGATTTGGGTATATTATAGTAAACCTTTTATTCCATGGAATGATCCATTCTCGCAAAAAAAAGCGCACCCCATGTTAACGGGATGCACTTTTCTATTAATCTATTATTTTCCGATGAATTGTTGAGTCCAGTAGTTACCAGATTCTACGTAACCTACTCCAATATGAGTAAAGCTAGAATTCATGATGTTTTCACGGTGTCCTGGGCTATCCATCCAAGCTTGTACAACTTCTTCAGGTGTTTGTTGCCCTTGTGCGATGTTTTCGCCAGCTGTTTTATAGCTGATTCCGAATTGTTTCATCATATCGAAAGGTGAGCCGTATGTTGGGCTATTGTGGTCAAAGTAGTTTTTATCTTTCATGTCTTGAGACTTGATACGTGCAACTTTGCTCAACTCAGTGTCGATTTTAAGAGCTGCCAAACCTTGTTTTTCACGTTCTGCATTAGTTAATTGAACAACTTCTTGTTCAAAAGCACTTAATTCAGAGCTTGTCTCTGGTTTTTTATCAGTTGATTTATCAGGTGTTACTTCTGGTGCAGCAGGCTTTGCTGCAGGTTTTGCTGCAGGTTTTGCTTGGTTATTTGTTCCAGTTTCTTGCTGAACTGTTTTTTGAACTGGTTTTTGAACTGGTTTTTGAACCGGTTTTTGAACTGGTTTTTGTTGTGCCTGCGCTGCAGGTAAAGTGATATTGTATTTAGCTAGATATTGGTTAAGGACTTTTTGCATATCCTCTTTATTCGTAGATTTATAAGTTACTTGTTTCACTGTAGTATCACAGTTGGCTGCTTCAGCTTGGTTAGCTCCTACTCCTGTGAATATAATAGCTGCAGCCGCTGCTGCCGACATAATCATTTTCTTTTTCATTCGTATTTCCTCCTGTGATGTTCATTTTTTGTTGTGCTTTGCTTCTGGAATTATCATAACATGCATTTTTTGTAATAAAGGCTCCATCAATTTCCATCAAATTCACAGGATGCGAATGAATATATATTTATGATCCAAGTTTCAGAGAAATCGTGCAAAAATGCTTTACCTATCTATGTTTCTGCCAGTAGTATAAATACTTATATTTTTCCAGATATTCCTTGTCAATGGTAGTTACATAGTACTATTTCCATGGAATACTAATAAATTTTAATTGACATATCGTTTTCAACCAACTTATTATGACTTTCTTTACTGTTATGTTACAAATTTTTCGGTTTAACTTCGACATTTCGTCATTTTTATCATTTCTCCCCTATTGTCTTGAACATTTTTCCAAATAAAAAAACAATCCGGATTTAAACCCGGATTGTTTTGATTTGGATGGTACCTTCATCATTTCATTACTTCATCATTTATCTCGTCCATTTCCGTTTTTCCGCCATTTTGTTCGGGAGTGCTTGGTTTGCCTATGACGAATTCTTTCTTAGGCATGTTGTGCATATCCCTTGCCGTTACATGTGCATATACATAATAGGTTCCTTCTTCATCAAAAGTCTTTTCCAATTCATATATGCCGTTCCCTTTATGTTTTACCGCGATCTTGTCATGGTCATCGCTATTCGCAAGCCAAATTTCAAAACTGACATCATCCGCATCTTTCACGACTTCATCCCCATAGGTCACTTTTGCCTGAAATTTCACAGGCTCATTCACTTTACCCTGAATTGGATCGACAGCTAAATCGACATTTAACATTTTCGGAATTTCCTCTTCCTTGCCGCATCCAGCCAAGAAAATTAACGCCATGCAAAATAACATGATTTTTTTCATTTTTGAACGTATCCCCTTTTTATGAATTCCATTCTTCTTTTATAATCGGTAGGATGACCCTGACTTTCGTTCCCCTTTTTTCCTTGCTTTCTATTTCGATTTTACCATTTTGTAATTCCACCAATTTTTTGACAATGGACAGTCCAAGCCCTGACCCGCCATCAAAACGGCTGCGTGCTTTGTTCACTCGGTAAAAACGATTCATGATATATGGCAGATCCGCTTCCGGAATCCCGTTACCCGTGTCAGTAACCAGCAGTTCGCAATCATCTTTATGCTGAATTAGGGTAATATGGATGGACCCTCCAGTATCCGTGTACTGAATGGCATTATCAAAAATGTTATGTAGGATCTGTTCCATCCTTCCTTCATCCCCAAAAATAATCGGGTCTGGATCCAGATCTAGCTGCAAGCCCAATTGCTTTTCCTTTATTATCGGTTCATATTTCACAAGTACGTCTTCAATGAACTGCGCATAGGCAATCGGGGTTTTATTTAACATGAATGGATCACTATCCATTTTTGATAAGTCCATCAGATCTCCCACAAGCCGCTGCAGCCTAAGAGCCTCCCTTGAAATGAGTAGTAGGTATTTCCGTTGCTCTTCATCATTTTTCACGACACCATCCAATATAGCCTGCGTGTAGCCCTTTACGTAACTAAGCGGGGTTCTGAGCTCATGTGCAACATTTTCTAGAAATTCTTTTTTTCTTTCTTCCTCCAAATGGATGGAATTGGCCATATCATTAAAGGCTATTGCCAGTTTACCTATTTCATCATGACTCCTTACCTCGACCTGTATGTCATAATTCCCCTCTGAGACACGATGGGCTGCAGTCTCAATTTCCTTAATTGGACTGACTAGCTTCTTCAACCATTTCGTAGTAAACAAAATCGCGACAATCAAAAATAATAGAACCGCCGCCATCCATTTTGCGGCAAATTCCTTAAATAAGACCGTAATGGAATCTACAGGAATATATGTATAGATGATACCTTCGAGGCGATCTTCGTCAATCAGGGGTATGATCGCCGCTACGATGTTCTTTTCAAACCTTTTCTCATATCCCTCTTTTTCAACAGCTTTCCCATCTAAAAGCATTTGCCGTTCTTCTTCAGAAATAAGGGTGTCATAATTGATTTCAAAAGGCAGACAGGCACTCAATTCCCTGGGATTGTTGACGACAAAAACCTCGCTGTCATTCTTACTGTTAAACCATTCAACTTTTTCCTTGAAGTCTTCGCTGATTTCACCGCCGGAATAATCCGCCCCTAGCAATGACGCTTCATTGACTAAATCTGTTTTAAGCTTCTCCACATATAGATTTTTATAATAATATTGAGAAAGGGAGTAAGCGAACACCACGGATAGGATGATGGCGGTGATGATGGTAAGCCATAATTTAAAAGAGAGGGTTCGCCATTTATTGATCATTTCTTTTCCTCTATCTTATAACCGATTCCCCAGACGGTTTGAATGTAATCGGCCGCTCTTAATTTCATTCGCAACGTTTTGATATGGGTATCCACGGTACGTAAAGATCCTCCATACTCCCCGCTCCATACATGTTCAAGCAGTTGTTCACGGCTGAGTGCCTGGCTTTTATGACGCATGAGGAATAAGAGCAATTCGAATTCTTTCAAGGTTAAATTGATTGGCTTCCCTTCCACCGAAACCGTTCTGGATTGTAAGTTCAAGCTAATTTTACCGAACCGGACATGGTTTTGATTCTCTTCATTCAATGATGATTTCCCGGTCCTTCGCAATACCGCTTCGACCCTTGCGACCAATTCTCCTGGATTGAACGGTTTGACGATATAATCGTCGCCGCCAAGCTTCAGCCCTTTCACCTTATCCCATTCTTCACCTTTCGCACTGACAAATATCACAGGGATCTCCCAATTTTCACGAATTTCTTCACAAACGGAGAAACCGTCCATACCTGGCATCATGATATCCAATAAGATTAAATCCACTTCCTCTGTTTCAACCATACTAATAGCTTCTTTTCCATTCGCAGCTTGAAGGCATCGATAACCTGAGTTCAGCAAATACATTTCAACTAGATTTCGCATATCTTCTTCATCATCCACGACTAAAATGGTGTAAACATGCATGTCATCTACTCCCTCAACATCAATTGGAACGGACCTTCGCCGACTTTGATCGTTTTTTTAACATCGACTGTTTCAGCATCCATTACATACACTTCATCACTATCATATCCCGCCACGACCACATCTTCGTTAAAGTTCGCCATTTCAAAGGGGTTGACGCCGACCACTTTGTTTTTCACTACCTCATATCGATCATTCAATTTATATAAGGAGCTTGTACCGTGACTAAGGACAAATATGCCTTCAGCATTCTCCAGGAACTTTATCGGCATGGTGGGGGCCTTCAGCTTTTTCTTCAACTCTCCCGTTTTTGCCGAATAAATATATAGATCTTCTTCGACTTGGTCCCCATCCCCGTGTCCTCCGATCCATATTTCATCCTTTTCTTCCCTTAATAATGAGCCTGTGCTCGAACTATGTACGGGAAATTCGAAATCGACCTTTTTCGTTTCAAGATTTATCACTGAACATTTGGTATCACCAAAATTAATAACATACAAACGATTGGCTTCCTCTCCTTGAAGGACGGTCAAGGGGCTTTTACCAACCTTTACAATATCTTGTTCCTCCCCCTCAGCATTAAAAAAATGAATGGAGTGATTCGATTGATTGACCGCCACGATGCTTTTTCCATCACGCAACAACTGCATATTGACGATCCCTTTCCCAATTTTCCAACTGTTTATCAGTTTTCCTGCTGATAAAGAGTACACTTGGACTTTCTCCATCTCTTTTCCATAAAGCAGGATAGTATCTTTGTCTGCCAGGAGCAGGGCTCCGGTAAATGGTTCTGAAATATCCCATTTTGCAAATGGATGATAGTTTTCATCTATGAAAGTCAGTGAGGTATCCTTGATATTGATAGTCGCCAGGAAAGATTCACTTTTATTGATTTTAGTAAATGCATTACCGCTATTACACCCGGTAAGCAGTACGATGGCAAGAAAAAGCCCAATGCCCCACCTCATATTTTAAGCTCCTTATTCATTAAATATCTAATTTTATAAGATTTTAACAATGATTTGTGAAAAAAGTATGAAGCAGAAAAGAATATTTGCTAACAAGCATCCATATCACAACCGGAAATCATAATCTTTCCAATTCAGTGATATAGGCCATGACGATCGCATTTTTCATTTCTTCCGAAAGCGAAGATTCCATCACGCGTTTAATACAGAGATAAAACTTCTCCAGTACTGGTTTCCGGGCACGGGGATGTGAATTTTCATCCAATAGCTCACGGCGGATGAGTTCCGATAACACTTCCCTTCCACCTCCATCCGTCACCTTACGATTATTCCATATACTTAAATAAGCCTCCAATAATTCTTCTTGCCTGACATTTTCTTTCATATTATCCCTTCCATCCATTACTAATTTTTACATATTAATAATCAAGTTTGTAAAGACTACCTTAATAATACGATTACGCTTTTAAAAATTCAAAAAAGGAGTGAGTACAATTTCTCAAGTATACCGCTGTCCGAATTGCCGGACAAATAAATCTCGCTTCAATCTCATTCAGCAAGTAGCAACTCCCGTTAAAAAGGATCCGCAATCCGGTGAGATTGTTGAACAATATTCGAACGATTCCCTTCAGCCGTTCCATCTAGCATATAATGGTCCTGAAGTTCGGGTCCAATGTGCTGCTTGCGGATTAATTGAAGACGAAAAGACATTTGCCGCCTTTGGATTGCAACAATAAAAATGAAGCTGTCTTATAAGTTCCTAAAATAAAACAGGTGAAGAAAAACAATTCGTTTTTCTTCACCTGTTTTTCTATTTTTATAATTTTCCTGAAGGTAGTTAGCAAAAGCCGGCTAGAATATGGGCCATGGCTACGTTTGAACTTTCGTTAAACCCCGAAGCGAAAAGCGACGGAACGACCGATTGCCCTTGGTATGGCCAAAAAACACTCTCTACCTCGATTTTTCGTCGAGCGTAAATTTATGCATTTGATTCAGACCAAAGGTTCACTTTTGCTTTCGCTTTTAGTTCTTCGTAATTAGATTAAAATGCACCTGGTGATTTCACGACAGGAATATATAATTTTCTGAAGAAATCTTTGGATTGCTCATAAAAATCGTCCTTTCGTAAATGGTGTTTGGTAACTTCATTTTAAGGGCGATATTTTTGTGCATAAATTTTATAAAAGGGGGATTGCTTCTAAAAGTCATTTTCCTGACTTTTAGGACAGCCCCTCTACTTAAGAGTTCAAGTTCGTCGCAAATTATCTGGTTAGGTCATTTTTTTCTTTAAAAATCCTACAAAAAGATTGAGTTCCGAAATCAAATAACTTTTTTGCCAAGTAAAAACTTACTTATGATTTCTGATGATAAGGCTTTTTCTTCTGTGTATGCTTGGTTAAATAGTATTTTCCCTTTTTCAATTGAAGGGGATCTTTGAATAACAGTTAGTTTATCTTTCGGATTCAAATGAATCACCTCTTTTCTTTTTTATTACTCTTTAAAGCGAAGGAAATAAGATTTTTATAAACTCTTTTTTTTTATTTTTGTTTTGATTTACTTGTTAACGATCTAACCCACTTCTTTGTGTGAAAGGGCATTAGCGAAACAAAAAGCCCTTACCGAAAATAAGTGAAGGGAGTGACAAAATATGGCTGTAGATAACGAAAATGAAATTAAACCAACGGGCCAGCAAGGATGTCAAGGGAAAGAAACTTGGTGTTGTTCGGGGTTAAATTCAAAGTGTTCAAAAGAAGTAATTGTTATGCCTGACGGATCGATTAAATATACCGGAAAGTGTTGTTAATGAAACTTATAAAAGGGAGATGGATTTGTAATGTATTATTCAACTAAACAAAATGACTTTACAGATGCTAATATGAGTGCGTTAGAAAACTTATTAAAACAAGAAAATATTAAAGCCGCATTTGAATATGTTGGTGACAACGTTAAAATTAATGATCATTTCAAATTACAAACTAAAAACTATACTCGTAAATATTTTGCAGAGCAAGAAGATAATAAAAAAGAAGTAGGGCATACGATTACGCAAAATGTTACTTTTGTAAAATTAAGCATTTCTGCATATGCAACAATTGTTGATACTAAATCTGTTGATGGCCAAGGACGCACAACAGTCGATATCGTATTTTTACAAAATGATGAAAATGGCGTATCAAGAAAACATATCGTAGGATTTGCAGATGGAAAAAAGAAGTTGAAGCTAACAATCCAGATGATGGTTTAGAATTAGAATTGCCAGTCATGGAAACACAGGGAGATTACCAACCTAACAGCAGCATTCTATCTTGCTTTGATGGTGGCTGTTGTAAATTAGGTAGTCCAGCTGTTCAATATAAATGGTGTGGTTCTGGCTGTGGTTCAGGTACTCCAGTTAATGCTCTTGATACTTGCTGCCGGACACACGATTATTGCTACAGAAACTTTAAAGCTATGAAAGATCGTTGTGCTTGCGACAGGACTTTGATTTCTTGTGCTAAGAGTACCAGTATTGGTTCCCGTTATGATATTATCATTACTTTTGAAGCTAAGCTCCTTCGTTGTATTTTTGCTTAAGTATAAAAAAACACCCTCAATTTGAGGGTGTAAGACTGTAGACAAACTCGATGAAAATCGAGTTTGTCTATTTTTATGGCTTGTACAATTTGGACGTTGATTTCCACTCCAGGCACTCGCTTTCCGCGGGCGGTCGGGGAGCCTCCTCGGCTTTCGCCT